>NZ_LELA01000055.1 GCF_001677955.1 Chryseobacterium sp. BGARF1 | reverse complement strand
ATATTCTTAATAATATTCTTTAATTTTGGTTTTAGTCAAATTTCATCTTAATGAAAAAAATATCTTGCTCAATTTTATTAGTTTCCGGTTTAGCTTTCGGTCAATTTTTCGAAAAAGGTAAAACCTTTACGAAACAAGACACTTTAAAAGGTTCCAATACCGAATTTAGAAATTTCTGGGATGTAAAAAAATATGAACTTTCTGTGGAACCCAATTTTCAGCAAAAAAGTATTGCTGGAAATAATAAAATAAGTTTTGAGATTACTAAAGATATTTCAAATCCAGTTTTTCAAATTGATTTGCAACAGCCAATGAAAGCTGATAAAATAGAGGGAAGTTTTCCCATTGCAAATTACAAACAAGACGGCGATTTTATTTGGATTACAACCCATAAAAAATTTAAAAAGGGAGAAAAATATTCAATTAATATTACCTATTCCGGAAATCCTGTTATTGCAAAAAGAGCACCTTGGGACGGAGGTTGGATTTTCACAACAGATGAAAAAGGAAATCCGTGGATGAGCGTTGCCGATGAAGGAATTGGTGCTTCAGTCTGGCTTCCTACAAAAGATATTTGGAGTGACGAACCTGATAACGGAATCATTATGAAAATTATTACTCCAAAAGATTTAGTTGGAGTCGGAAATGGAAGATTAATTAACAAAAAAACCGAAAACAATAAAAACATTTTCACCTGGGAGGTTAAAAACCCGATCAATGCGTATTCTATTATTCCGAATATTGGAAAATATGTAAATTTTAAAGATTCTTACACGGGAGAAAAAGGAAAACTGGATCTTGATTATTGGGTAATCAACTATAATTTAGAAAAAGCAAAAAAACAATTTCAACAGGTAAAACCAATGCTAAAAGCGTTTGAATATTGGTTTGGTCCTTATCCTTTTTATGAAGATTCTTACAAATTGGTAGATTCCCCTCATTTGGGAATGGAACATCAGAGCAATATCGCCTACGGAAATGGGTATCAAAACGGATATTTAGGC
This sequence comes from Chryseobacterium sp. BGARF1, assembly GCF_001677955.1. Lineage (GTDB taxonomy): Bacteria > Bacteroidota > Bacteroidia > Flavobacteriales > Weeksellaceae > Chryseobacterium. The sequence continues at coordinate 143,466 of NZ_LELA01000055.1, read as the reverse complement.
AGAGATCTTTCAGGAACCGGAGTGGGTTTAAACTGGGATTTTATCATTATTCACGAAAGCGGACACGAATGGTTTGCCAATAATATTACGGCAAAAGATCAAGCCGACATGTGGATCCATGAAGCTTTCACCAATTATTCTGAAGTTCTTTTCACCGAAAATTATATGGATAAAAAATCTGCGGATATTTATGCGCAGGGAATTCAGAATAATATTGAAAATGACGTTCCTATTATAGGAAAATACGGAGTGCGAAATGAAGGCAGTGGTGATATGTACGCGAAAGGCGCAAGTATGGTTCATACGATGAGACAGATTATTAATGACGATGCAAAATTCAGACAGATTTTAAGAGGTTTAAATAAAGATTTTTACCATCAAACTGTCACAACTGAGCAAGTTGAAAAATATATTTCAGAGAAAGCAGGTTTCGATTTTACAACAATTTTCAACCAATATTTACGGACAACCGATGTTCCTGTTTTAGAATATGCTCAAAAAGGAACAGAACTGAAATACCGTTTTGTAAAAGGTGTAAAAAACCTAAACCTTCCGATAAGATTTGGTGAATATACCATTTCACCGAGTGAATCTTGGCAAACGTTGAAGCTTAAGAATTCAAATCCGGTAGAGTTTAGCAAGAATTATTATATCAGATATAAACAGATTTAATGAAATTTTAAAAGGCAAAATCATAAGTATGGTTTTGCTTTTTTTAACTAAAGTTTAGCAAAAAATTATAAATTTCTCTGTAACAAACTCAATTTAAAATCAACTACTTATCAATAAAATAAACCTAATGAAAAAAATAGCACTCAGTTTAGGAATTCTTGCGGTGGCTTTCGTTCAAGCGCAATCTATAAAAACAAACATCGACCTGGTGAATGTAAAAGACGATAAAATAGCCGTTACGATGGAGTTTCCGAAAATGAAATCGAATGACGTGAAATTTCACTTTCCAAAAACAGTTCCCGGAACTTATTCTGTGGATGATTACGGAAGATTTATTGAAGGAATAAAGTTTTTAGATAACAAAGGAAAAGAAATTGCTTTTACCAAAGTGAATGACAATACCTACTCTCTAAAAAACGCAAAAGCTTTAAGTAAAATTACATACTGGGTAAACGACAGTTTTGACGAAGAAAACGACACAGACAAGCATAAAGCTGTATTTTCACCTTCCGGAACAGATATTGAGCAGGGAAAAGTTTATTTAATTAATACGCATGGCTTTGTAGGTTATATCGACAATATGCAAGATGTTCCGTATCAATTGGTAATTCAGAAACCTAATGACTTTTACGGAACGACCGCTTTGGTGGATCAGGATAAATCTGAAGCAACAGATACTTTTACATTAGCAAATTATGCTAAACTGACCGATTCTCCTTTAATGTATTCAAAACCTGATTACATCACTTTTAATGCAGGCGGAATGGATCTTGTTTTGGGCGTTTATTCTCCAACAGGAAAATACAAAGCAGCAGATTTTAAAGAAAATTTAGAAAAAATGGTCGTTGCTCAAAAGAAATTTTTGGGTGATATGAATACCAATAAGAAATACGCCATCATGCTTTATCTTGCAGGAACTGAAGGTCCGCAAATTAAAGGTTTCGGGGCTTTGGAACATCACGAGTCTACAAGTGTTGTCCTTCACGAAATGATGCCTAAAGAAGCGATTGATGAATCTATTGTTGACGTAGTTTCTCATGAATTTTTCCACACCGTGAATCCTCTGAAGACGCATTCTGAAGAAATTCATTACTTCGATTATGCAGATCCGAAAATGTCTCAACATCTTTGGATGTATGAAGGCGGAACCGAATATTTTGCCAATTTATTCCAGATTCAGGAAGGTTTAATTACCAAAGATCAGTTTTTACAGAGAATCGGCGACAAGATCAAAAATTCTAAAAGCTATGATGACACCATGCCTTTTACGGTGATGAGTAAAAATATTCTTCAGGATCAGTACAAAGACCAGTACAGAAACGTTTACGAAAAGGGAACGCTTTTGACGATGTGTCTTGATATTGAACTGAGAAAATTATCAAACGGAGAAATGGGTTATCGCGATATGATCAGAAAATTATCTCAGAGATTTGGTGAGAACAAGCCATTTAAAGATGATAAACTGATTGATGAATTGGTAACCATTACAGGATATCCGCAGGTAAAAGATTTTTACAATAAATATATTGCAGGAAGCCAGCCGACTCCGTATGCAGATTATTTAGCTCAAGTAGGTGTAGAAATCAAGAAGCAGGAAACTCCGCCTATGTTTTGGTTTATCAAAGATCCTGCGCAAACCGGATACGATGAAAAGAACAATGCTTTTGCCTTTGATGATCATTCTGCTTTATCACCATTCTCAAAAAGTATCGGATTTAAAATTACCGATCAAGTTTTTGCTTTAGACGGAAAAACCATCAATATTCAAAATGCACAGGAATTTATCAGCTATGCACAATCGATCAAAGAAGGTCAAAATGTTACCGTAACCGTTCTTCGTAAAAACGGCGATAAAATGGACAAAATTGATTTGAAAGGAAAAGCTGTTTTAGATAAAATAACAATGGAAACATTACAATTTAAAGCTAATCCTACTCCTGCAGAACAGAAACTTCAGGATCAGTGGTTGACTGGAAAAAAGTAAGTTAATTTAAGTTGTTGATCGTTTTTGGTTGATAGTTGATGGTTTGACATCCTATGTAAAAATCAAAAATTATATTATTCAAAGAATTTAAAATAAAAACAAGCGGGGAAAAATTTCCTCGCTTGTTTTATTATGAATGAGATTTTAGAGTTCCTAAAAAGATTGAATAGTTTTTATTTTTAATAGATTGAATTTTAAACTAAAAACTAACAACCAAAACCTAACAACTAATTATACAGTTCCGGCTCAATAGGATTATTATTCTTTTTAAAACCTTCCTTTGCTTTTTTCTCCATTTCTCTGAAAACCTGATTAGGATCTGATATCTCTCTTCCATCGGCTGTTTTTGTTTTAAAAACAATCTTATTAGTATCAGAATTTTTGGACATCATTTCTCGCATATTTTTCGTGGGATCACTTTTATATGCTTTCCATGCTTTTTTAAACTGAGCTTTATTGATTTCAATATCCTTCCCTCCCATTCCATAAAGTTGAACTCCTTGCGGAAGATTCATCTCTTTTTCCATAGTAGTTTGAATCGTTTTATTTCCAACTAAAGTCAGGGAATGTGAACCTGTTTTATCTTCAATTTTCACAATCAAACCGGGAAGTCCGTAGAATTTATAAGGTCCGTCCTGAAAAGGTAAATCTGTAGAAAACCAAGCCGTCCATTCTCTTCCGCCATATTTCGTCGTCGCTTTTTGAGCATTGTATTCACCAATTTTCTGCTTATCTGGAAGAATCTTCCATTCAGGTTTTTTATCTTCCTCAATTTTATAATTGTCGCTGGAGATCTTTGTGAAAAGATGAGTTTTAAAATCAGGATATTGTTTGGTAACCTTGTAAGAAATCATTCCCGGTTTATCGTTTCTACTGATACTAATGCTGTTGGGACTCAATTTTAATTGTCTCTCCAAATCTGCCTGTGAAGTAGAATCTGCTACAAACTTTTCCTGACCGTAATATTTTGATCCGCTTTTATCAATATCCAAAAGCATTATTTCTTTCAAAACGTTTGCTTTATCTGTAGAATCGGGAATAAATTTATAATCGTAGAAAAAACGGTTTTGAGCAAAACTGGAGAATCCTATAATTAATAAAAGTGCTAAAGATATTTTTTTCATTCTACTTTGTTTTATTAAGTTCTATTCTGTTGTTATCTTTTTTTATATTTGCTTTCAAGCGTTCTTCCTGATCTTTCATTTGATTTCCGGTACCATCTTTCATAATCATCGTAACACCGCCCATCTGCATCTGTTTTAATCCTTTTGTAGGATCATTCTCATATTCTTTAACCAATTTGTCATATTGTTTTTGATTGATTAAAACTTCTTTCTCTCCAAAAACATCTTTTGGTATTTCTGTAATATTTTTTACAGCCTGCAGATTAAAAACATGAGATTTACTAAGGTCTTCAAGCTTTACAATCAAACCGGGAAGACCATGAAATTTGTACGGTCCATCCTGAATCGGAATATCTGAAGTGAACCATGCCGCCCATTTTCTTCCTCCAAATTCTGTTTCCGCTTTCTGGGTATTCCATTCTCCGATTTTTTGCTTTTCGGAGCTTATTTTCCAATCTATTTTTCGGTCATCAGCAACTTTATACTGATCTCTCAAAATCCTGTTGTGCAAATAAACTTCATACTTCGGATATTTTTTGGAAATCGAATATCTTACGGAGCCCTTTCGTCCATCAGTCTTAACATTCATAATCCCCGTTGAAGCCAATTGTTTTTCCAGATCAACTCTCATAATAGAATCGGAATGGTAAGCCGTATAGCTGTAAAACTTGGATCCCGAATCAGCAACATCAAGATTCATCATCTCCGTTTTTATATCGCCTGTATTGGTAGAATCTGGTATAAAACGGTATTCGTAAGTAAAACGTTTGTTTTGAGCATTGGCAAAAACACCAATCATCAATACACAGAAAACGGTTATTAGTTTTTTCATTCTAAAACTTATTTTGTGAATAATTAAAAATTATTTTTGTCTTGTTTTGATATGAATTTCCCCCGCGTCTTTACCGGAAATTTTCGTTTTGTTGATATTAATAGATTCTATATTCTTTGGATCAAGACTTTGCATTTCTTCATTCGAACTTACATTTCCATCAATGAAATATTTTATATCTCCCCCAGAATTAGTCTTAATCATATCTTTCACATTTGTTTGGAAAGTTCCTTCTGTAGAAAGAAATTTACTATTAGAAGGCTTTGAAAAATCTGTATAAGAAGAGCTTGCTGAGTAACTTACTTTCGGTGCATGAGCATTCACTGCAACCACCCACGGCTTTCCTACCATATTTTTTGTCTGCTCTCTTACAATTTCTGCCTGCTGTCTGGCAACTTCTGCTTGTTTTGCTGCAAGTTCTGCCTTTTCTTTAGCTAATTTTTCAAGTTTTCTTATTTCTTTTTTGCTGAGGCCCGGAAGATTTTTATAATCAATATTGGGAACATTATAAGAATACATCCTTACTTTTGGGAAATTTGGAGTCGCTGGTGAAGCAGGAGGTAATGGAACTTCAGGAAAATCAAAATTTAGTTTAACATATTCTCTGGCCGCGTTCTTAAAATCATCAGATTTAAAATATTCTCCTGAGGCCTTCAACTGATCTCTCATTTTTTGACGAGCTTCAGCATGATTATAGTTTTGTACACTTGAAATTTTCCCAATTTCTTCAGACAGTTTACCAATTTCTGCTATATTTTTTTCGAAATCTTCGCTTTCAGGGTTAAGAGTTTTCAAAACTTTTGATTTCTCTTCAATTTTTTTACCGAGTTCTGTAATTTTCTTCTGATGCGCATCTACTTTAAATGATGCTTTTGGTGTAACAATTTCTTGTGGTTTTTCTATCTTCTGTGGTCTTACAGTATCCTGTTTGATTTCAGCAACGGCTTTTTCAATTTCGTTATTTACTTCTTTTATTTCTTTGTTTTTCGCATTAACCATGTAAGCAAATGCAACGGTGAATAAAACCGGTAAGGCAAATATTCTGCGCGCATACCCGAATTTTGTTTGAGGTTTTTGTAACATTTTGAGTCGTTTTTTGAGGTTTGAACTTAGAAACGGACTGGTCGCAGGCAAAGTTTTTCCGGAAAAATGGCTTGCTAAAAGCATCTGCGCAAATGCTTTTGTGTCCGATTGTTTGACGGCTTTTTTATCAGCCAGATATTCGTGTATTAAATTGATTTCTTTTTTAATAATATGAAAGAACGGATTGAACCAAAAAACAGAAGTAAGAATCTCTATAAATATCTTATCGATAGAGTGTTTTTGTTCAATATGAACCATTTCGTGCTTTAAAATCTGTTTTCCGACTTCTGAATTGATCACAATAGAGTTTTTCCAGAAAAGATTTTTGAAATACGAAAATGGTGCTTCAGAAAGATTGGTCTGGTAAAAATTTACCCCTTCAAAACTTTCTTTTTCAAACTGGCTTTTGAGTTGTTGGATTCTGAAAATCCCATACATGAACTTCCCTAAAAAATAGAGAGAAACCAATCCCAAACCAGAAAGAATAATTCTAAAATAAATGTAGCCATGATCTATATTATTAGTTGTATTTAAATTCTGTAATTTATTAATCAACAAAAAAAGATTCTCATTAACTTCAATCGTAAAATCTTCCACTTTAATAAGAGGCAGCAAAATTGAGATTAACATTGCCGACAAAAGATAAAATCTGTTGTAATGATGAAAGGTCTTATCTTTTAAAGACAACTGATAATATAAAAACATTACACCCGAACAGATGATTACTTTTATGAAGTAAAAAATCAGAGCTTCCATATTTATTAGTCTTTGTTTTTAAGTTCGCTTAATAACATTTCAAGATCTTCAACGGTCATTTCGTTTTTTTCAACCAAAAAAGAAACGGCACTTTTATAAGAACCTTTAAAATAATTTTTTACCAGGCTTTTCATCGTTTTTCCAGAATACTGCTCTTTTGTAACCAAAGGGAAATATTCGTGCTGTCTTCCATACACATTATAATCTACAAACTCTTTATCTTTCAACACTTTCAGAATCGTAGAAACTGTATTGGTATGAGGCTTTGGTTCCGGATAAAGATCCAAAACATCTTTAAGAAAACCTTTTTCAAGTTTCCATAAAAACTGCATTACCTGTTCTTCTGCTTTTGTTAAAGTCTGAATGATCATAAACTGAATTTTAATTGTTGTGATAAAATTACTAAAAAAATCGTATCACTAATAAATTAGTTATACAAATGTAGAAATATTTTTAACTTGAACAACTATTTTTTTAGTGATAAAAATTAAAACTAAATAACTGATTGAATATCAATACGATAAAAAACATTAAAATATGTTAAATTTTTAATTAATAGAAAATAGGCAATTATTAATCAACAGAGAAAAGCTAAATATGGGTGTAAATTCTTAAAACTTGTTAATTTTTATTAAATAAAATTAAAATGAATAGGCACAGAATGAGAAAATATATTTATTTTAGTGCTTTAAAAATTTCTAATGAAAAGATATACTCTATTTTCTGTCTTAATGTTGTTGATATTTAATGTAACATCAGCACAAACATCTTCAGTTTTCGGATCGGTTGCAGAAGCAAAATCAAAAATTGAAAGAACCGTTCCTTTAGTTTTGGAACATTTGAAAAAGATAAGCGAATCGCAAAATGATAATTCCATTCTTACTAATGGTACAACCGCTCTTAAAAAAGAATATGATGCCGTTGCATTAGAATTTGACCTTTACAGAGGAAATATGGCAAGCTGTATTGTCAACAAATCAAAGAAGGCATCAAAATGTATGAACTATCACACGTTGTATTTCAGAAATACTTTAGGAAATTACGATAACTTCATCAATTATTTAACAAAGAAAAACGGATATTTAGGAGTAGAGGATGATTCAGTAAAAAAAGATTTCAAACCTACAGAAATTGCTACTAAAATCGATACCGATTTCACAGCAGCTTCAAAAGCAGCAGGTAAATTAAGAGGTACTGCAAAAGCATCTTACTTTGAGCAAGTAAAATCTGAGGATTTTAAATTGGCTCCATTTGATACTTTGGTAAACTAACCGTTAAACAAAATAAAAAAATCCCATTTCTTATCGAAGTGGGATTTTTTATGCTGTAATTTTTAATATTGATAACAAAAAAAAGAGAACCATTTCTGATTCTCCTGTTGGTAGCGGGGACACGACTCGAACGTGCGACCTCCGGGTTATGAGCCCGACGAGCTACCTACTGCTCTACCCCGCGGTATATTTTTGAAACGCTTACAGAAAACGTTATACTTAGTAGCCGAACCCGAACAAATCTCGAAACATTTTTTGGAAGATTTGGAACGGTTAAACTCGTTAAGTCACGAAGCTACTGCCTAAAAGCATTAAGTAGAACCCTAATGAAAAAATATATTTGTTGATACTGTTTTATAATGTTAAAGTATATGTTGGTACATTTTTTTGACTAAATTTATAACCTATTTAAGCCACGAAACCGAATTATCAAGCATTATAATAGTTATCTTTTCGTAATTTGTTACCTTTGTAATGTAAAGAAGTAGTATGAAAACTATACAAAAGTTGAGAGTATTATCACAAATTTTCTCCCCGCCTATGTTCCAAAAGATAGTACGGGAAGACGATTATGTGCTTTTTCAAAAACAAATAGATAAATACTTCAACACTACCTCATACGAAACCAACTTAGACATAATCAAGTCTTTATATAAGTCCTTACAAAAGCAATATAGATGTGAATACATCTATAAGAATAATTTGATTATTGATATTATAAAAACTCATAGCTTAAAATCAACATTAACACTTAATGAACTAAAAATTGGTGCTTCAAAAGCTGACTTGGTTATGTTGAACGGTGCTGTAAGAGTCTATGAGATTAAAACGGAACTTGACGGATTAGAAAAATTGGCAAAACAAATAAATGACTACCAAAAATTTGCCAATGAGGTACATATTGTTACAGATGAAAAATATGCTAAAAAGCTCCAAGTTGAATACGAAAATACAAGCATTGGTATTATCGCATTAAATGCCAAAAATAAATTGGAAACAATAAAAGAGGCAGATGCAAATAAATCTTTCTTCGACTTTGAAACTATTTTTAAAATATTGAGAAAGCAAGAGTATCTTGATTTAGTTGCTGTTAATTTTGGTTCTGTCCCTGATGTTCCTAATACAAAGATTTTTAGAGCTTGTTACGAACTACTTGCCACAATTGATATAGTTGATTTTCAAAAGCAGGTATTAAATAAACTAAAAGAGAGAAAACTATTGAACCCCGACTTGCTGAAATCATCTAAAACCCCAAGAGAACTAAAGCACATTTGTAATTCTTTGGATTTTAATGAGCAGGAATATCAAAGATTGTATAATTTTTTAGCAACCAAAAGCGTATGTATCAACCGTATATAAGAGGAAAGCAGTTTGAGTTGATAGGAATAAGAGAATTAACTAAACCTGTTCTTTTGCCAAATAAAGAAAAAGTATCTCCTATTATTGAACCTGTCAAGGATTCTTCTACTTTAAAGACTACGATAAAAGAATTAGCAAGTAATGATATCAACTTTACAGTTGTTGTTAATCCACAAGTAGGAACATTCAAAGATACCAATGCAATCTTTAATGCTATTAGCAGTTCAGTTGGAGATTATACAAATTATCAGATAGGTGTTATTTTCCATAATAGGATAGACCATTCAAAAGCTATTGGCATTTTACAACAATATGCAAAAGTTATTCCTGCTCTAAGTATTATTCATAATGCCGTGTTTGATAACATTTCAGATGTTCTTAAATCATATCAAGAACATTTTGCCATTCGATATAATGTAATCAATCTATCATCGACAAGTAGAAGATATTTTAGAAATTTTGAAAGAAATACCTTAATTGAACTTGATGATTATTTCAATGCTCAAACAAAGAATGCGGATTATTTGCAAGTAGATGAAAGCAATTTTTCAGAAGAACATATCTATTACAAAGAAGAAGGGTTTGAAGGTTTTTCGGACTATCTTTCTATTGGAGAGGAATATTCGGAAACAGGGTTTCTTCCCTATGCTGTTGCGATACATTTATCTTATGCGGAAGCACAGACAAATAGAATAAAAGTTAAACATTTTGTTTCTGACTCAAATGATGACACATCAGATATTGCAGGAAAGTTTGCTGAGGCGTTAGATAAACTTATTGCTTGGTGTGACCAAACAGGCTATGACTCTATTGCTATATCTGAATTTAGACGATTTCACGAAAACGGACACTTTCCAGGATTAGGGACATTGAAGAAACTTTCCTTAATGAACCATATAGATTTAGTATTGAAATTGATTTAGTATGAATTGTTGCACAAATTGTTTTGAGAGCAGTTATATAAATGCTATCATTTTGGGTAACAAGATAACAGATAATTGTGATTATTGCCTGTCCGAAAATGTGAGTGTCTATGAGGCTTCCGAATTAAACCCTTTCTTTCTTGGGATTATTGACTTGTATGAAGTTGATACCGTCAATGGAAAACCATTAGAAAGTCAAATCATTACGGATTTTCATAAAAAGGTATTTACCCAAAAACTAATTGATACAAATAATATAAAACAGCTCATTGCTGAGATTATTAAAGATGACATTGCCAATTATCAAAATGTTTTAGACAACCCTGTAAGATTAAGGTTTCATAATACAGGAGCAGAGGAAGACGTTACTCAACCGCTTTTCCTTTCTTGGGATAAGTTTTCCGAAGAAATAAAAACCGTAAATAGATTTCATTTTGTAAATGCTTTGGATTTACAAAAATTAAAATCCTTATTCAAACATTTTCAGAAAGATTACAAAAAGGGAAAGAAATTTTATCGAGCAAGAATTAGTAATAATCCACAGGGGTATCCTTTCGAACAAATGGGTAATCCTCCTAATGAATTAGCTAAAAGCGGAAGAGCCAATCCAAATGGTATTTCTTATCTCTATATTGCTAATGACATAACAACAACTTTATATGAAGCAAGAGCAAGTTTATTTGATTACGTTTCTGTCGGTACATTTAAACTTGAAGAAGACATAAGAGTAGTTAATTTAAGTCGCTCCACATACGATGTATTCAGGCTTGCAGAATTAGAGTCTTTAGAAGAAGTTATGTTACACGGTTCTTTCATTGATAAATTAGAAGAAGAACTTTCAAAGCCAAGAAGAAAGAATGACAGCGAATTGGATTATCTGCCAACACAGTATCTTTCAGAACTGATAAAATCAATGGGATTTGACGGTATAGAATTTAGAAGTTCATTATATTCGCAGGGTTATAACGTTGCAATATTTTATCCTGAAAAATTCAAGTGCATTGAAACTAATGTCTATGACATTGAAAATATAAATCTTGAATACACCCAATTAAATACTAAATAAACCCTACCTCCCGTCCTGTTTATCCATATATTCTTCCAAAGAAGATTTCAGTTGGTCTAAAAATGCGGTTCGTGAACCTGCTCGGTATTTCATTCGATGGAAAGAATTGTGCAAATCTCCTAAGGTAATCTGAAACAGTTTTTCCAAAACCAAACTGACTTTTCGAATTCCTATTTTACCGTATGAAAGAGAACCATTCGCATACAGCGCATAAATCAATTCTATCAAGGCATTTTTGCTATCCGTCCAAAGAATGCTATCAGATGAAATATCCCTTGCAGAAAGTGAACCTGCTATTTCATCATCGTTAATTTTTTGGCGTATGTAGGTATAGAGTAGCTCATTTGCTATTATCCGAGCTACTTTGTTATCATAATAGGTTGAAAAAAGTGGGTCGATTTCAAAGACAAAACTATTCAGACCATCGTGGAAATTGATGTTGCCTAACCTAAAGTAAGTTTCATCACGGTCGGTTCTTCCTGAGCGATAATACCTGTAAAAATCTGAATTGTAGATATGCTCCCTATATTCCCGTTGTAATTCCTGTAATTGCTCTGCAAAATAACTTGCGTACATTTTCCCTCCATCAACAGGACAAGCCGTCTGAATACGAAATACCTTATTGTGGTAAATGAGTTTGGAGAGAATATACGGCTTAATGTTGCGAAAGAAATTAATTTCTTCCCAATGGTTTTTAAAGCCTTGTTTTGTAATATCTTCTCTTATTGACCATAAATATTCTTTCAGATATATCGTCATTTGATATGCTTCATCAATTGCATTGGGAGAAGTCAGCGAAATGGCATTTTCTTTTCGCTGTACCTCTGAGATAATATGATTTAATGAAGATACCATTTCGTATTTAGTTTACAATATTTCCTTTTATAAAAGAAAATTGCGTAGTATGATTATTAAAAAACACCAAAAGATGTTATTCAAAGAACACATTGATATTAGCTTCAATCTCTAAACCGTTGATTTGGAAATACATAATACCCTATTTGTTCATTCTTTTGTTATTTGTTGTATGTTGCGTTATTCCATCAATAATTTTATTCCAATCTTCGAAATGTAGTTCGTGTCCGGTTCCATCAAGCGTTATTAGTTTTGAGCCGTTTATCTTTTCAAGTAAAACTGCTGAATTCTTAAAATGCCATATTTTATCGTCCGTTCCGTGTACAATTAAGGTTGGTTGATTGATTTCGCTCAATCTGTTCCAGTATTCTTCACCACCTTGCAGTGCCGCATGATTGAACATACTTATATAGTTATTAGCTCTTTTAAATTCGGCTCTAATCAGTTTTTCACTTCTTTGTTTGTCAAATTGTTTCCTGCCGCTCATCAATTCAGCACCTTGAATTAAATAATTTGCCACACTGTCTTCATTTGTCCAATCTACGGTTTCAGCTTTTCCGTGAAAATCTAAAATACGCGTATCCATTTCAGGAATTGTGGGGTCTGAGTCGCCCCAAGGACCTGATGAGATTAGTGTTATTGAACTTACCCTGTCGGCATATTTTATTGATGCTATTTGAGAAATCAGTCCGCCCAGTGAAATTCCCACAAAATTGGCTTTGACTATTTTATAGCCGTCCAAAATTGAAATAGCATCATGGGTTAAGTCAACAATATCATAGGGGGTTGAACCCGGTTCGTAATTAGTAGATTTTCCTACGTCCCTATTGTCGTAGCGAATAACAAAAAATCCCTTTTCAGATAGTTTCTGGCAAAATTCAGCATCCCAATACAACATGGATACCGTTGCTCCCGCAATCAAGAGTATTGCCGGATCTTTTTCACATCCAAAACTTTCGGTAAAAAGTCTTATTCCGTTTTTTTTAACTATTTTCTCTTTCATTTCCTCGCCTTTCTGTTTTATAGATTCATTAGTTTTTGGAAAGAAAAGTCGAGGCTGAACATTTCCGTTTCGTTTATTATTGATTCTGCCTGTGCTTCTCTTCCATAAGCAAACATTTGCTGTTCATAATTTTCAATAGCCTCTTCAATGCTGTTAAATTTCCCATTGGTCAGATTATCCGACAATATCAAGGCATCCATCAACCCACTGTTTACGCCTTGTCCTGCAAAAGGAGGCATCAAATGAGCAGCATCTCCAATCATCGTTATGGGTAATGGACGCTTACTTTTCCAAGACTTATCTAAGGGAAATATTCGTGTCGCTAACCCTACAAAAGATGATGTCAAACGAATCAGTTCTTTGTAGCGTTCGTCCCAATCGGAAAATTTTTTCAGGAGAAAATCAACGACACTATTTCTGTCTTGAAAATCTACCCGCGTTTTGCTTTTCCATTCATCAGGTGTTTTAAAACTTATTCCAAAATGCAATGCACCATTATTATTAGGATTCGCAAATAATAAATTACCTTGATGAGCAGCCATTAGCCGGTTTCCATTGCAAAGCTGAAAAAATCCAGGACAGTTCACCTCCGGTTGATGAATATCGGCTTGTATATTGAAAGTACCTGTTTCTTCAACTTCCGTGTCGGTAACAAATTTTCTTACTTTAGACATTCCACCATTGGCAATAATAACCAGATCTGCTGTTTCACTCGATTTATCCTCAAAAGTTAGTATCCACTTCTCCTTATCAGGTTCAAGGGTAACAAGTTTTCTATCCCAAATGACGGTATCATTTTGTAAACTATTTAATAGGATAGTCCTTAAGTCATTTCTGTTTATTTCAGGATTGTCAAAACGATTTTCGGGTCTTACATTTTTTGTGGTTAAAATATTGCCCTTTTCATCAACAATATTTACACCCATTGGTAAAGCTAAGTCATAATAAGTTTGTAACAATCCCGCTCTTTTCATTGCTTCCTGTCCCGAATCCCTGTGCAGATCAAGTGTCCCACCAAAAATCCTTGCATCTTGGTCTTTGTCTCTCTCGTAAACTGTAATGTCCACGCCGTTTTGCTGTAACAATCTCGCCATTGTTAATCCAACAGGCCCGGCACCAATTATTGTAATTTTTTTATGTTTTAGTAAAGTCATATTCTTGTTCGCTGGTTTTAATGTCAACTAATGTCTGTCAATTTAATCACTTTGTTTTTTTTAAATTCAAACACGGATTTTCCTGATAACTTTAGCTTTTGCCCTTTTTTTAAGCCGTTCGGAAAGTCAATTGCTAAAATTGCTGTATAATCAATTTCTATTTCAGTGCTGTTGTCAAAATGCCTAAACGATTTAACTGTCTGTGTTCTCTTTGCAAAGTATGTTTTTGCTGTTTCTGCCTGTTGTTTAAACGCTGTTAACCCTTTCAGCGATAAACTTATATCATTATTTTGAATGTTTTCAAAAACAATATTATCGTCAAGGTCTGCAACCATTTTTTTGATATCAAATTGGTTGTATCCATCGATGTAGTTATTGATGATGTTTACTCTGTCGGTCATATTTTGTAATTATTTATCGGTTACATATTGGTGTTGTCTGTAGGTTGTTCTACGATAATTGCCAACTTTTAACTTCTATACGAAGGAACATGTTGGGATACTTGAACTTTCGATTTAGCGCCAACACGAGCAAACCGAAGTTAGCACCTACTCTCTATTCAGCATATTTTTTAAAAATACTTGTGGCAATGTGTCCGCCAAAACCAAAAGTATTACTCATTGCGTAATTCACTTGCCGTTGTTGTGATTGGTGTAACGTCAAGTTAAATATATCCCTATATTCAGGTTCAATATCTACCGAATTGATTGTTGGCGGAACAATGTTATTCTGAACAACGTATAGGAAGAATAAACGCCCTTTTCACCCAAGTCCAACAGCTTTGGACCGCAGTTGACTCTTTCGACACCCCTGCGATGCAACCCAATCCGGCTGACGGGGAGCCAGCAACGCTGAAAATTTACCCTCCTCTTTCCCACTAGCGGCTCCTTTTCCGACAACCAGCACGGCGGATCCCTGCCGCGGCGCTGTGAACGCAGCATTTTGATTGGTATCGTTGGCCTTCAGGCTCGTCAGTCAAACAGACCCAGGAGCAGCTCAGCCGGTGGCGCCCGGCTTTCGGGTAACGCCCTGGTCCCGCTGGTTTCGGCTTTGTGCTTCAGGTGATCAAGGATCTGCTTGATCACTATAGGGTCTTCAATGCAGGCGATGACTTTCATGGCGCCGCCGCAGCCGCTGCAGGTCTCGATGTCGATATTGAAAACACGCTTGAGCCGTTGCGCCCATGTCATCGACGCTCGCCGTTGTGCTGGTGTTGCCGGTTCATCAGCCACCCTGACCTTGTTGCCCCTGCCCCGTTTTGCCGGCGTGACCAACGCCCGGTGCCGACTGTTGGGTGCGAACACCCCGTGGAAGCGGGTTAGGTTGACTCTGGGCTTCGGTACCAGGGCGGCCAGCCTTGCAATGAAATCCAATGGTTCGAAAATGACGTGCGTGGTGCCGTCCCGGTACGGCGTCTTGAGCTGGTAGCGCACGTTGCCGCCTCGTGTTAACGACAGCCGCTTCTCGGATACCGCCGGGCGGCTGATGTACCGGCACAGCCGTTCGAGCTTCTTGCGTTCATCGGCCCTGGCCGCCACGCCGGCGTGCAGGCTGGACCCGGCTACCTTGCCAATCCCGTCACCGAACGGATCACCACTGGTCGGCAGAGTTTGCAAAGTGAACACCTTTCGCCCCGCCTGTGAACCGACAGCGATACGGTAAGTGATCGAGTGCCCCAGCAGGGGTGTCATCGGGTCGTCATCCACCGCATCCGAGGCCAGATAGCTGTTTTCGACATCCCGTTCCAGCAGGCCTTGCCGTTCCAGATAGCGACCCACCCGGTGGGCGATGGTGTGCGTCAGCTGGGTGAGCTCTGGGCTGGTCGGCGCCTTGACCCAGCGGAAACGCGCTGAGCCGTGGGATTGCTCGACATACACACCGTCGAGAAACAGCATGTGGAAGTGAACATTCAGATTGAGCGCCGATCCAAAACGCTGGATCAGGGTGACCGCGCCCGTCTTGGCCACTTGGTGGGTATGGCCCGCTTTCTTGACCAGGTGCGTGGCAATGACGCGGTAAACGATGCCCAGCACCCACCCCATGATCTCGGGCCGGCTGGCAAACAGGAAACGCAGCTGAAACGGGAAGCTCAACACCCACTGACGCATGGGTTGTTCAGGCAGTACTTCATCAACCAGCAAGGCGGCACTTTCGGCCATCCGCCGCGCCCCACAGCTCGGGCAGAAACCGCGACGCTTACAGCTGAAAGCGACCAGGTGCTCGGCGTGGCAAGACTCGCAGCGAACCCGTAGAAAGCCATGCTCCAGCCGCCCGCATTGGAGAAATTCTTCAAATTCCCGTTGCACATAGCCCGGCAATTCCTTTCCCTGCTCTGCCATAAGCGCAGCGAATGCCGGGTAATACTCGTCAACGATCTGATAGAGAAGGGTTTGCTCGGGTCGGTGGCTCTGGTAACGACCAGTATCCCGATCCCGGCTGGCCGTCCTGGCCGCCACATGAGGCATGTTCCGCGTCCTTGCAATACTGTGTTTACATACAGTCTATCGCTTAGCGGAAAGTTCTTTTACCCTCAGCCGAAATGCCTGCCGTTGCTAGACATTGCCAGCCAGTGCCCGTCACTCCGCGGTCTTCACTGCGTGATCGAGTTGATCGACACCCGCCGTGACACGCTCCATGAAGTGCCTGCCTGCGTCTGTTAGCCGAACGCCCCGCGCATGGCGCTCAAATAGCAGGACACCAAGGTTATCCTCCAGCGCTTTCACACGCGCGCTGACGCTCGACTGGCTGATACCAAGTGCCTTGGCCGCATGCCGAAAATTCAGATGCTCGGCGACGGCGATGAACTGAACAAGGGAAATGAGCGGTATCCTGCCAGACAGGATACCGACATTCACGAGGTTTCGATGGTTAGTGCGCCGCATCGGAGCGGGCCTGCTACCAGTCGTCGGTTAGACGACTGGCGACTTCTCGGTGGCAGCCCCACGGAGCCGAAGGAGCACCAGCCCCAACGAAACCAGTACCGCCATCGCCGTGGCGTAACAGATCACGGGCCACGCTGTGTCACCGTTTAAAAGTGCCACCGCCAATGTCCCGACAATGCTGACTATCAGGCTTTGAACGCAGAAGTAGAACGCGACCGCTGATCCCGCGATGTCGTCGAACTCTGCCAAAGCGCCGTTCGCGGTAACGGACACCGTGAAGACAATACCGACCGCGACAACCCACATCGGTAGGATGAAGGTGAGGAATGACGGCGAGCCGTAAAGTTCGCCGATCCCCAACAGGACCGCTCCGCAAACAAGCAACGCCATCCCACGCGCCACGCATCCTGCGATGCCCCATCTGGCGACAAAGGACTTCGCGAAACGGGTTGTCACGATCATTACAAGCCCGACAGTGGCGAAGGCAAAGCTGAATCCGATCTCGGAATATTCCGCTTGGCCTATGAGCACACGGGGAGCCGTCGAGAAGAAGACGAAGAAGGTGCCCATACCGGCGCTAAAGCCGACAGTGTAAACCCAAAAAGCCGGACTCGCGAAGATCGGCAAGACAGATCGGCGCGTCTTGACTTGATCCAGAGGGCGGGTTTCGTGCCACCTGAAACCCGCATTTAGGAGTGCGAGCATCGCCAGTATAGCCAAAGTAATGAATATCGCCTGCCATCCCAAGAACTCGCCGATCAATGCTCCGGCGATAGGGCCGAGCGCAGGCACGAACGCCAGCATCGAACTGAAAAGGCCGTAGATGACGACACCCTCAGGACGGTTGGCATAAACGTCGCGAACCGTCGCGAACGTCGCCACCAGCATGGCCGACGCGCCCACTGCTTGAAGTAGACGGAAAGCGACAAAGGCCGGTGCAGTTGAAGACCAAGCTGCTCCCAGAGACGCAATGACGAAAGCCGTTGCGCCCGCAAGTAGAATTGGCCGTCGCCCGATTCTGTCTGAGAGCGGACCAAAAATCACCTGGCCCACGCCGAGCATCACCATATAGAGGCTCAACGTGAGTTGGATCATAGCGGGCGTCGTGTTCAGGATGCCGGGCATCGCTGGAACGACAGGGAGATAAATATCCATCGCCAGTGAAGCGAGGATGTCGAAAGGAGCCATCAGCAGCAGTGCTGCCGGCAGCGTATAGGCCCACGCGGGGCGTGTGGTGGTCATGACGTTACTATTTTTTCTTTTGTTTCCATAAAGCAAAGATATAAATTTCTATCTACTAATAGGTAGATAATCTTAAAAATTTTGCTCGTACTTCTCTCTTTTTGATTTTTGTAATGATTTCTTTATTCAAATACTCCTTTTCAAATTCTACATTAAAAAAAGCCTTTCAGCAATAAAACTGAAAGGCTTTTCGCAGTTGTTACATATAAGTCAAAAACAATACGGGAAATCTCTCTTTTCGATTTTTACAACTTGGTTGTAAAAATCGAAAAGAGACTGTATGTTGCCTGAACAAATTAAAGGTATCGCTTCGGTCAATATGTCTTCATCCCAATCCCACCACTTGATATCTAACAGGATCTGAATCTCTTCGTCCGAAAACCTTTTTTTAATCGGTTTTGCAGGGTTTCCGCCGACAATAGTGTAAGGGGCAACATCTTTGGTGACTAATGACCTACTACCGATTACCGCCCCGTCACCGATCTTCACTCCCGGCATAATCATTGCCTCGCTCCCTATCCAAACATCATTACCGACAACTGTATCGCCCGCGTTTTCAAATCCGTTAATTGCTTTATTGAATGCTTCAATCTCCGGCATATAAAAAAAGGGAAAACTGGATATCCAATTATGTCGATGCCCTTGATTGCCCGCCATTATAAAACTTGCACCGCTACCTATGGAACAGAATGAACCTATGACCAATTTATCAACGTCATCTCTATCTGGAAATAAATAGCGAGCGCAGTCATCAAAAGAATGTCCATGATAATAACCGGAATAGTAGGAATATTTCCCAGCCGTGATATTGGGGTTGGTAATATGGTCTCTAATTATTTTGCCCTTAAATGGGCTATCGAAAAAATTCATCTTTTTAGCATTTATTATTAAATAATTCAATAGAATGTCAGGGCAACATCTATTGCCTTGACAGAGATTATATGTTCCTAAAAATATGCTAATCTGATTTTTTCATACAACAAAGGTAAGTAATTTTAAAACTTGTTTTGAAAATAAGGACAATCTCTATTATTTTTTTTGTCTTGTTTTCTTCTTTTTCTTCATTCTATTGGCAAAATCCTGTTCCTCGTAATCTTCGCCCTGTGCTTGGGGCAACAGGCTGAACAATCCCAAATCAGAACTGTGCGAATGTTCCTGCGTGATAAACTCGAAAAGGTCTTTGGTCGGTTGGTGGTCTATCGTGTTCGTATCGGAAACAGGGCTGTCCTGTGCTTTCAATGCGGGTTTGTTTCCGTTGTTCCACCAATCGTTAAACAGATTTGCCGACAGGTTTCTGTCCAACTGCGAGCCATTCCAAACAGTACGGCTACCATTGTCAATAAAAGTAATACCATAAATCCGTCCGCTGTCGTTTCTGCGGACAACGGTGTGAATGTCCTGTTCGGCAAGTTGCTTTTTAAATTCCTTTTCGCTGTTTGTGGTGTGAATGGCAAGTTCCACCGAATTTTTGAGAACAGACTTCGCAGGGTTGGTTTTCATCTTCTCTTTGGATTGTTCAAAGTGCCGTTGTAATCCGTTTACTCCTGCGTGCTTGCCAAACAAAGATGCTTTGAACGGTTTGCTTGCCTTTTCTCCCTTGTCGTTCAAAGCAAAATATACCAATCCGTGTACAGGCTCTCCGTTGCGTTCGCCTTTTATTTCCTCTGCCGTAATATTCAAAAACGAAAGCAAAGCGTTGTATGTCCCAATGCTTGTATATTGGTAATACTTCGGCAGGTGTCGCACTACCGAAGCTATTTGGCTTTTTATATCGCCTTTCTGCTGTTCTACCTTTTTGAAATTTCTGCTGTCGTGTTTCTGTTCCTGCTCGGTAGCTTTGTGCAGATTGTATTTCGTTTCCAAATCCCGACAGATAGCCATTGAGCGAGGGTGGTCGTAATCATCGGGGATTTTCCTGCCGTCAATGCCCACGCAGGTCGAAACGATGTGTATATGCGTGCGGTCAATGTCCGTATGTTTGAATACGATATACGGCTGATTGCCGTAACCCATACGCTCCATATATTCCTGTGCCATTTCGGTAAACTGTTCATCGCTTACCGTGTCTTTCGGGTCGGGGTTCAATGAAATGTGCCGTACCGTCTTTTCCGTTCGGATATTGGCAGACAGATACGGCTCAAAACACTTGTTGAAGTACGCAACGGAATACCTACCGTCCATTGTGTCGGGTATCTTATTCAGCAACAGAACCGCTCCGTTTTCCGTTTCCACTTTCTGCTGATTGTACAAAATAGCTCCGTACATATTGCTTCCCTTTCCGATTTTTGCAACCATTTCTTTACTCTTTGTTTAGGTATTTCTTTTCAAATTCTGCGGTAAGGATTAAAACTTTGAGCAATAATTCTTTCATTGCTGCGGTCTGTTTTTCCAATTTGTAGAGGTATGCCAATGCCTTTTTCTCCGAAAAGTGTGTGTTCAACAGCTTTACAATCTGATTGTAATTGGTTGCTATTCCTCTGAACTGTCCGAAAAACTTGGTCAATCCTGCGTGGTATTCTACCGCATTCATATCAATTTTTACGGTTTTTACCGTCTTTTGAAAGATACAAGCCGTAATGAAATGTGCCTTTATGTTCATTCCCGATTGGTCGAAAAGGGCAAGGAACTTGGCGTTTTCCTCTGCGTTCAGACTGATGGAATACCGATGTACCGCAGGGTCGTTCTTCGGTTTTCTTCCTGTCTTTTTAATCTGTTTTCTGTTCACTTCTTCCATAATCAAATCATTTTAATGTTAAACCAAAACTGCGACTTCGGAGCGGTTTTCAGCCACCTGCAAGGGCAAGTGCTTTTGAGATGCGGAATTTATTCCGAGTAGCTCAAAAGATAACTTGCTCTGAACAGGGGTTCAGAAAATCCGTTCTGCGGAACGGATTGGAGTTAGCCGAAAAAACCAACCGCTTCCATTTGCAAAGTTCGGCAAGACTGTTTGAAAAACAGCTGTTTACAGTCACGACAATGAACGCCAAATAGTGCCACTGACTGCCACTTTTATTTGGGTTGGGGGTTATCTTGACGATGCGTTGCTCCCCCTTAAAATTATTTTCCAAAAGAAAAAAACAGAAAAAAAAGAAAGCCATTTTAACAAGGCGGACAAGCGGAAAAACCAAAAGGAAACGGAATAAGTCCCGAAGGGTGGCGAAGCCATTATGCCGTAGTCTTTTGGTGGGCGGTGCGGTGGCTGTCCGCCTTATCTTTGCTACCTTTTTATTCTTTTTTGAATATGATTTTAACTTCTTTCATAATAATATTTGGCAACTGAACGCCAAATGCTACCTCTCACTGCAACATTGGAAGCCCGACTTGTTTACCTGATTAATTTAGTCAGTACAAAACGAGTTAGGCGATGCAGGAGAGAAAAGAAATAGAAAAAATACCTATCGAGGAAGCAATGGAGCTTCTCCGTGAGGTCGGTATTGACGTGGAACAGGAAACAGCCGAACTGATTATGGAGTTTTTGTACAACCTCACAATGATAATTATCCGTGAATGCTTTGACACCGAATGATTTATTTTGTAATTTAGCTAATCCCACACAAAGTCAATACCCACTTAAAAATGATTAGCTATGAAAAGAGCCGATTTATACATACGTGTTTCCACCGATGAACAAGCGGACAAGGGATATTCACAGCGTGACCAAGAGGAACGCCTGAAAAGATACTGTGCAACCAATAAGATTGCTGTTGGGCAGGTTATTTATGAAGACCATTCCGCCAAGACCTTTAACCGTCCCGAATGGACAAGATTATTGAACAGCCTTAAAAAGAGAAGTTCAAAAACTGACCTTATCCTGTTTACCAAATGGGACAGGTTCAGCCGTAATGCTGGCGATGCTTATCAAATGATTAGCACACTCAACAAACTTGGTATAGAGCCACAGGCGGTAGAACAGCCGTTAGACCTCTCCATTCCCGAAAACAAGATGATGCTTGCCATATATCTTTCTGCTCCCGAAGTAGAGAATGACCGCAGAGCATTGAATACGTTCTACGGTATGCGTAGGGCAAGGAAAGAGGGGCGTTTGATGGGTAGAGCACCTTTTGGATATATCAATAGAAGCAAAGAGGACGGACGAAAATACATTGCTCCGAAAGAACCTGAAGCAACAGCTATGCTGTGGGCTTTCAACGAAATAGCCAAAGGCGTGTTTGCCTGTGACCAAGTACGGCAAAAAATGAATAAGTTGCACAAGACAACTATAAGCCGAAGTGCATTTCACGTTGCCGTACGCAATCCGCTGTACTACGGTAAGATATTCATTGCCAAATTCAAGGACGAAGAAGCACATTTGGTGCAGGGTCAGCACGAACCACTTATATCCAAAGACCTCTTTGATAGGGTACAACTGATATTGGACGGAAACAAAAGGGTAGAACGTCCCAATACCAAAATACTTTCAGACGAGAACTTGCCCCTACGTGGTTTCTTGGTATGTCCCGAATGCGGTCGCAACCTAACGGGAAGTGCTTCCAAAGGAAGAACAAGCCGTTATTACTACTATCATTGTGTTTCCTCTTGTGGCTTTCGTCAAAAAGCCGAATTAGCCAACGATATTTTTGAAAAGAGTATGCGACAGTTTGCGTTGAACGGTACTTCTCAAATAGTAAAAAGACTTCTGTTGGACAACTACAAGAAATTCGCAAAAAATCCGTTTGACGAAAAGAAACAGATTGCACAGGAAATAGATAAACTGAATGCAAGGTTATCAGTAGCACGCAACAAACTGCTGTCTGAAATTATTGATGACGAGGAATATCTCGAAATCAAAGATGAGTGTAGGAAACGGATTGAGAGTTTGGAAGAACAGTTGAGCAAGGACGGTTCTGATACCAAGAAAATCAACGTAGAAAAGTCTTTGGACAGGGCTTTGAAATACATAGAAAGCATTCCTAAAATGTACAGCGAGGGCGAAATCAGAACAAGACGGGATATAATTGGTTCGATATTCCCCGAAAAATTGGAGTTTGACGGAAAAACTTATCGAACCGCTCGAATGAATGTAATCGCAAACTATATCTTTCAGATAACCAACGGATTACTCCAAAAAAAGAACAGGACAAACGAAAGTAAATTTCATTTGTCCTGTTTAGTAGCGGGAACCGGACTAATTAGCCTTGACTTTAAGATTTCATACTTATCGCAATATCAATATTTTACAGCATTCCAAAGAGCATATAAGATTTTTTCTCGTGACAAAATCGTGACAATCAATGATTTTAGATCCCTTTTTTCTCTCTTCAAAACTAATACTTCAAATTAACGTGAACAAAAGTTCGTACAATTGTTCGTTAATTTGTATCTTTGTTCGGCAACTATTGAGTCCTTTGAAAAAATAAATTATTGTGTGATATTTGAATCCTAATTATAACATTCAAATATTTAAACAATGAAGAAATTTTTTTTATTAGGAATTACAGTGTTAACTATCGTATCATGCGAAAGGAATTCTGATATGGTTGATTTACCACAAGAACAAGAACTATTAATCAATGAAAACTTATTTAAAAGAGAAGCTGACTCAACTCAGTACAACTTATTTAACACTACTTCAGGGCTTGAATCAGGAATTGAAACAGAACCTTCAGAAGGCTTGGATCCAAAAGATATTACGCCACCTAGACGTTAAATCACATATACTTACATTCTTAAATAAATACGGTAGGAGTATTAAGAAAATTACTCCTACCGTTTTGATGGTGCTTGTCTCATCAATTCCTTATATAGATTTTTTCCTTAATTTTTTTATAGACACAGATGAAATAGTCGTTGGTCATAGATTTCCTAATCTTGCCGCCATGATCTGGTCTTACTCGGTTTGTATCTCACCTCTTCTAATATTATACGTTTCCAAATTAGAACCTCATTGGATGTCTTACATTGTACCAATATATGTATATATAAGCATGTTTTTGGGTTTCTTCCTTTTGGATATTAATTTAAACATCGAATCTGATTATGTTTTCAGGTTAGTGGCATTAGGCCTCAGTTTGCTCATACTAATTCTCACAAAATATCTTCACAGATATTTTAAAGTTTTAATATTAGACGATAAGGTTGAGTTCGAAATCAATAACCTTCAAAAACAAAATAATGACAAGGGAACAGCTTAAGATTTGTGATGATTTATTCCGTATTGCTAAAGAACAGTTTTATGCCGGAATAATAGACAGAGAAAATTACTTAGAAACTTTAATCTTAATTAAAGAGAAAATAAAATTTTTGAAGAAAGGATTTGACAAAAAAAATTTTATTATTAAAACACTTGAAAAACCAATTATAGAAATTAATATTAAGGAAACAGTCAATTTTGTTCTTGCTATGAACTAATATTTTTCTTTGAAAGACCTTTTTCAATTTTCTTTAATTCTTCCGGACTGGAAGAATTTTTTTGTAGTTCAAACATAATTTCTTGAATCAATTCATTTGCTTCCATCCTATTCTCGAATTTCTCAAGCTTGCTGATAACAAAATCCAACTTTCTGTTAATAAGTTCTAAATCTACAGTTTTCTCATTACATTTTTCTGGACTATTTTCTATAGTATCAATATACTTTGCAATTCTATTTAGTGTATCAAAACTAGGATTTTTTGTCTTTCCATCTAATAATTTACGAACACCGGTATCCGAAAGCCCAGTATTTTTCGAAATTTCGTAGGGAGTTAAATGAAAAGTTTCCACTTTTTTCATAATTCCTTCAAGTAACAGTGTCTTATCGTTTTGATTATCAGTAGTTTTTTTATCCATAAGAAGTAATTTAAAAAAAGTTGCCGAACTTTTTGTGATAGTTGCCGAACTATTTATATATTTGCAGTATAAATGTTCGAACAAATCTACGAATATTTATACAATCATGTTATATTTTTTAAACCCAGACATAATTCAATGCATTATCGCAGACACTAATTTTAGATTAAAATTAGCTCTAGCATTGGAAATTGGTGAAAGACCAGTTTATAACACTGCTAAAAAATATCAGGAAAAGCCCTTTGGAAATTCAACCTTTACAAAAATGGCAGCTGTTAAATTTTTTGAGCAGGAAGGATATTCGATCGACGAAATTCTTACAACAGAAAAACCGGCAGAATAGCCGATGTATTTATTCTCAAAACGGCGTGAAGGGTTTATTCAGTTCAGAAGGAATGCAACGTCGTTTTAATTGACAAAAATTTTAAATAAAATATTAATTAAAAACTTAAAAATTATGTGTACAAAAAATGAAAATCGTACTGAAAACATTGTGAAACTTACTAAAGATGAATTTTTCACTCAGCTTGAAAAGCTTTTAAAAAGTGCTCCAGAGAACATGCTATATCTAGTTAATGCAATGGAAGATTCTGAAAATAATAAAGATAAAAAAGATGAAAATAGACAGGTCATAGCTTTGTCTGGATCTTGTCACAAACTCTGCTATGCATTTAAAAATGGATTTGATCAAGATCATAGATTTGAACACGTAGTTAGCCATGCAGTAGATTATTCAAGATTAATGAAATCATTAAACCCATCTCTTTTTAATGTAATGACTGATTTTAATAGAACTGATCATCTAAAAAGCTTATTAGACAGACTATTTGGTCAGTAAAAATATAAAGCACTTCAGTAAAAGGGCTTGAAAAAGTAATAGTTAGAATCGTTATTTTTTTTCAAATCACCCTGATCAGAGCAGACGTTTAAGAAGTGCTTTAAATGCTTGGGTAATGTAATGGTAGCATACCGGTCTCCAAAACCGACTGTGAAGGTTCGAATCCTTTCCCTCGCGCAATATCGGTTAGCTACAGGAAATTGCGCTGATATTATGATTCTCATGTTTTATTTGAGTTTTCATGGTTATTAGTTTTTACCCGGAACGATTCTTCGCTCCGGGTTTTGTTTTAAATATTAAAAATGTGGAACAGTAATTTTTACACCATCAAAAAACTATGAAAGATAACGGTAAATATAATTTTCAAGACACAAAAAATGGCAACATAATAACATTTGAGAAAGGTTGTATGGTTGATGCTGAAGTTCTATTTAATGAGATTTTTGGAAGTACTTTTCTCCAAAACAAGTTCGTAGATCTCGATCCTGGAAAACCTACAGATTTTCAAAAAAATATAACTATAAAAATCAGTAAAAAAATAATTGTAGAAATAAAAACAATATCAAAAACGAAATTATGAAGATAGAAATTAAAACTCGAAAAAGTGGAAATCTACATTTAGCCTGGTGTCTCATGCCTGGAAAAATAAAGGGAATAATAACAATGTCTGGGAGCACTGCTGAAATAGCTATAGAAAAGCTTCAGCTCTGCCTAGATAACAAACCTTACAGTCATTTAGAAAAATAAAAAAATGAATTATAAAGCCTTTCAACTATCTGTCACGACAAGCCTTTTAGTATCTCGTGGCTTCGATGATAATGAAAAACCCATCGTAGAAATTAAAATTTATTGGATGGATGCAAAAGAAGAAAATCAATTGGATACTCAATGTTTATCGTTTCCATCTGAAGAAATTACACAAGCTTTTATTATTGATTTTAGTGAAACGACAGCTAAAATATGGTGTAACTCAATTCTTGCAAAAAGTGAAAAATAAAATTCTAAAATTTTTCCTTCAGTACTCAAATAAAAAAATATTAAAAAAACATTGGTAATAATGGAAATTGAAACATTTAAAACTCAGTTAAAAGAAACTATAAAAAAAGAATTCCCTGGAGGAATTTTAGAACAGAAGATAGCAGAAGGAGTTCAAAAACACTCGTTAAATTTTAGAGAATATATTTCGCTTAATCCCTTGAGCAATTTTGCAGAGTGGAAATTTAAATTAGAAAACTCTGTGAATATAGAAACATTGAATCCTGGAGAACTTCTTTCGATTGGAATTTTTCTTTTAGCACTTGATGAATTGAAACCTTATGAATAACAAAACTTTCAAAAAAATAAATAATTATACCTGGATTCCGAATGATGGAAAAAAATCTCTGCAGGAACGGCAAAGATTGCTTGATGAAAAATCTTTGAGCAAAAGCAATAATTATTTAAAGGAAAAAAAGAACCGGAGGCCGATTGATCAAAGTAAATTATACAAAAGATTTATAAATGAAGTTTTTGAACATAGAAAATTTATAAGTCAAAAAGAATTTTATGAACTGCTCCGGGACAAGTTCAATGTTAACACAACCTGGTATAGAGACCGAATGATTCAGCTCGGCTATATAACTCTTCACAACAAACTAATCAAGGTTGTAAAAAATGAAAATAATCAATCTTCAGAGCAATCAAGAGATAATAATACTGAAAACTAAAAATGAGTGAATCATTAAGAAATTCTGCAACTAAAATTTTGAATGCTACAAATGGTGGTTTAGACGAAATTTTAAAACTATATCCTCAAGCTTCTACAAACAAAAACTTTAGCATTCGGAGCGATGATAAGCATCCTTCAGCTTCTTTAAAATTAGTAGATGATAGATGGAGATTAACAGATTGGAGCGGTGAAATAAAAGCACAAGATTGTTTCGGGCTATATGCTTTAGAAAATAACATTGCATATTTTGAAGCTATTTTAGAAATTGGTAGAGAACTTCAGAATTCTTTTGGAACACAGATTTTCGAAGAAACAAGAGCCTTTTATAAATATGAATTTAGAGAATATGATTTAGATGATTCTCCAGTCGAACTAAATGATAAAAACTTTCATTTTGAATCGAAAGATTTTAATGAGTATGAGCTGCAAATATTAGGACCCCATGTTACTGCAGAAAACTGTTTTGAAGTTGGGCTCCAATCTTTAAAAGAATACAGTTATTTTAACGAAGAAAAGAAAAAAGTATTCAGGTTTATAGCAACTGATAAATTTCCAATACTAGCATTCGTTAATAAAGATTCTAAAATTGGTCAATGGTTAAAAATATACATGCCAAAAGGCAGTAAAAAATTATCTGATGACGGTAAAGATAGACGCTTTCGACATGTTGGGGGTCGTCCTAAAGGTTTTGTTTTTGGGTTAGAAAAAATTAGAAAAATCTATCTTGATAAATTTGAAGAAGAGAGACAGCGAATTGCAGATACTCAAAAGAAAAAAATTGAAGATGTAGATTCTAGGGATGTAAATTTCAAATTAGAAAGAATTTGTATTGCTACAGGTGGAAGCGACGGTTTGAATTTATTAAGTCTGGGCGAATTTGTTATTTGGTTTAATTCAGAAACTGAAAAAGTTGATAAATTCTTGATGAAAGAATTATTAAGCTTAGCACATGATGTTGTTTATATTCCGGATTCAGATGTCACCGGAAAGCGTGAAGGAAAGGAACTCGCGCTACAGTTCCTACCAATGAAAACCTTATGGCTTGATAAATATTTTAAATTCCCCGGACAAAAAGATGTTAAAGACTATGTTAGATCTAATCAAAGCAAAACTATTGAACAGCTCCGATATGAAATTAAAAAGATGTTAAGTCTTGCAATGCCGGCGCAGTTTTGGGAGGCTTCAGTGTCTGATAAAGGACGTGTGACCTACAATTTTCATCACATGTATGCATTTTATTTTTTGCGACTTAATGGGTTTTGTAGAATTGATGATCACTCTAGAAAAGATGGTTACTACTTTGCCCGGGTGCATGGCCATGTTGTCGAAGAATTGAAAACAACGCAGTCAATAAAAGATTTCTTTCGGAACTTTCTCCTGGAGAAGCAAGACCAACTTGGAGTGAGAGAAATCCCTTATGCTTTGCTAAATATGCTGATTACTTCTCAGAAAATCACAGACGGACATTTAGCCAATATGCACAACCGTACATTAGATTTCACAGATTTCACGCCCACAAAACAGTATTTCTTTTTAGGAAATCGAGCATTTAATGTTTCTGCAGATGGTATTAAAGAAGCCGGAACAGAACAGGAACCACATTTTGAAAATTATGTTCTGCAGTCTCAACTAATTGATAATTTAATTAAAGAAGAAACTGATCATGTAATCACAGCAAAAGAAATTAAAAACTTCAAAATCGATAATCCTTACTTCAAAATTTGGAAAACCGGAGACGGTCTCTATGATATTGAAATTTTATCAAAAGAATGTGATTTTTTAAATTATCTGATTCAGGTATCAAGAATTTATTGGGAAAAAGAAAGGACAAGTTACATCGACAATGGGTATAAAGAAGAGGTTTTCTTTGAACAAACGCTTTTCCAAATCACAAGTAAGTATTTGGATGATAACGAAAATACTGAGCAAAAACAGCATTTAATTAACAAAATTTTTGCTTTTGGTTATTCCGGACACAGATTTAAGGATCCTACAAAACCATGGGTATTATTTGCTGCAGATAATGCTGTGATTGAAGATGATGTTGCAGAAGGAGGAGCTGGTAAATCTTTGTTTTTCGAAGCAATGAGATATTTCATGAATCGTCATGACATTGATGGTAAAGGCGACATAGAAAATGATAAGTTCTTATTTGAAGGCGTGAATCAACATACTGATTTTATTCTTTTTGATGATGTTCGGAGGAATTTTAACCTGGAGAGTTTCTTTTCAGTCATCACATCTAAATTGACTGTTAATGAAAAGTTCGAGGCAAAAGTAAATCTCGCTTATAGGAACTCTCCAAAATTTGGAGTTTCAACAAATTATGCAATCAAAGATCAAAGAGGATCATCGACTCGTAGAAGATTGATTATGGGCTTTTCCGATTATTATCATGCTTCAAATGACGAAAGGGATAAGAGAGATCCAAAAGACGACTTTAACAACTCCTTATTCTTGGATTGGAAGACTGATCAGTGGTTTAAATTTTTAAATTTTGTCTTTCAATCAACAACTTTCTACATGCAACAGGATGTAAAAATAGAAGCTCCGGATGGTAACATTAAAATGAGAGCCTATTTAACAGATATGGGTCAATGGTTTAAAGAATGGGCTGATGAATTTTACCCAAATATTATTGGTCAAAAAATGATTAAGCAAGATGTTTTAGAAAAAGCAAAACTGAAGAACTTCAAGTATCTCGGAAATATGACATCCAATGCTTTCAAAAAGAAAACAAGCATTTGGTGTAAGGTTAATGGCTATCAGTTCGAAGAAAGAATTATGGAAAATCTCGACGAAAAAGATGAAAATGGAAATATTAAAATGGATATTAATGGAAAGCCTAAAAAGAAAACCACCGAGCATATTAAAATAATTGATCCTAATGCAATTGAAGAACTCACATCTTCTTTGCAAAAGAGTTTAAGATTTGATACAACTGACCCTTATGAAGTAAAATAATGAATACAAATCATGCTCAATTTCCTCCATTTAAATCTGATTTAATAAAACACTTTGGCTACCTCAGTTTTCATCTTAATCTGATCAATACTGATCTCATTGGGATAAGACTGGTTGCATCAGGAGAAATAATTGTAATCACCTATAGGGCTAACAGGAAGACTGGATTTATTTACGAAGGTGAAAAACTAAATTCACAGCAAGTCTTTCATGTCTATTGTGATGTTCCTGACACATTTAATGAGTTAGAAATTTATGAGAATCAATGTAATCAGGAAAAACAAAGAATTGAAGTTCTAGCTCCACCAAGAGATCAATATGTTTTCATTAATGAGACGGAAATTCGAAAAACCAAAATTAAAAGATTAGCTTCCACGATAATTAACCAGAAATAAAATTTTTTAGGCGATTCTCAGGCACTTTGGCTGACTCTCTGCCCTTACATACTTACAGAAAAAAATAAATAGGTCATCCCCGGGCGAAAGCACGGGGATTCCTTTTTTATATACACACGGGGAAGCGCTGCACCTCCCCCTCCTCTCCACCACTTTTTAAAATGATATTTGAAAATGTAATTCTGTAATGATATTGGCAAAGGTTTGATTATACATTTATTACACTTTTTTTTTAAAAGTGTAACTAGAAAAAGAATTACAGAATTATCTGTAATAAAATAAAGGTTTACACTTTCCAAAAAAATGGAAAATTGGCGTTACAGTTTGCTAAATCTCTCCAAACGCTTTATTGATGATGGGTTTACACAATTACAAAATTACATGTACATTTTAAGCATTATTTTTCTCAAAATTGTACTCCCACTGTAAGCAGATTTATTATTTATTTGCAGCCTATTAATCAACTGAATGCAAAAAATTACTTTCCAACTACCGGTTCCCCGGTACCTTAAAAAAATTCTAGAGATCAAATATGGAAATGAGTATCAAGCCAAAGAAACAACGCTGTTTGGAATGGTAGTGATCAACACTTTGCAAAAGAAGTCGGACCGAAAATATACGTTCGATAAAATGCAGAGTCAAAATGATTACTTCTCAATCACCCTGGGAATGGACAAGGCTCAACGAAATGGCTTCCAACATGGCCAAAAACGAGCTTTCCAATTGTCGCACCTGATTGAAAGAAATATAAGGGAGGAACTTTACAATGCATGTATTTTTAATCAGATCAATTATGGAATTGAATTTCAGACGACAATCCTTGATTTTCTTACTATGTATGACATTACCGAAGATGAATTATCCTACGAAACTCTGAGAAAAGATTTTAATCGTTACAAACTTAAAAATCTGCATAAGTTCAAATAAATTTATGTAGAAAATTGCGCCGAAAATATGGAAGAATTTAAAAATCAATCTGAGTCCTTTTTTAGAGAGGTAAGATCAATCGAAATTTACCGAGCCTCAGATGTTTCATACATCAATGTTTTTAATGGAGTTTTCCCAGATCCAATTAAAGTTCTTTATGTATTTCATTTAGTTCCGGAGAGATTATCCAGAAGTATTTCTTCAAAGAGAAGGCTGGGCAATGATTTTACTGCTGTAGATGTTAATTTTCCGCTGTTGGATTTGTCTTCAGAAAATATAAAAAAATGTGAAGAATACTTTAATCGTAAAGGATTCGCCATTATTGAAGTAACGAATGTCGATAAGATATTGTACGGAAATAGCCTGGAATCTTTGAAAATCGATTTCATTGACAATCGGTTAAATAATAATTCTGGAGACGATGAATATACCATTGCAATCTCTGGAGAGACTATTATCAAACCAAAAATTCAGAATTTGTAAACAAATACTGTCCTTTCTCAACCTTCAACATTAAAACAATTTTGTCCGTGAAATCAACAAGATGCACGGACTTAATTTTTTTAACACTCCCCTGGCAATAGATAAAAATTATCTAATGTCATTTTTAACTGAAATGATTATTGGCTTCAAAACCAATACTCTTGTTTCTGCAGAAAAAGTGCAGGAAAAATTCATCAAGTCTCTTGATCTTCAAATGAGCGCCAATTCTAATGGTGCTAGCAAATATCCAGTTGTATTTAACATTATCGGTCCGATTATAAAGTATTCAACATACAATATCCTCGGAACCTTGGACATGCAGAGTATTCTCCGAAATATTGATGCTAATCCAAACATCTCCGGAGTTCTTTTCAATATTGACTCTGGAGGCGGACAAGTTTCCGGAACTGCTGAGTTTGCAGACTTCATCAAAAATATGAAGAAACCAACCATTGCTTTCACTTCAGAAATGCAATGTTCAGCTGCTGAATGGATCGCTTCAGCTTGTGACCTAAAAATTGCCAGCCCTTTTGCGAGTCATATTGGTTCCATCGGAACTTATTTATCATTTCAGGACTTCTCAGCAATGTTCGAAAAATGGGGTGCGAAGATTTACGAAATCTACGCACCTCAATCCACAGAAAAAAACGCCGACATCAAAGAACTGATCGACGGTAACGAAGCGCCTTATAAAGAGCGCCTTAAAATAATTACAGACGAATTTATCTCGACCATCAAGGCCAATTACGGCGAAAAACTCACGGATGACGGTCATGTTTTCAAAGGAAAGACATACAACGCTACTGAGGCCCTAAAAATTGGCCTGGTCGACGAGATAATGACATTGGAACAAGCCCTTTTAAAATTTTAATTTATGAATAAACATACTGCAATTCTAGGTGTTTTAGGTCTTACTGTTTTGGAAACTCATTCCGGAATTATGTCTACTAAAGCACACGTTCGAATGACAGAGGAAGACTTAGATAAAATCGAAGCTCATCTGGAGGCCAATGATGTGAGTGGTCTTAATACTCAGATCACAAATTTGACTACAACTGTATCAGAAAATACAGCTTCTCTAGGCTCCATTAATTCTGCTATTGCTTCAGCATTTGAAACTAATGGATTGGAGCTTCCTGAAGGAACTTCTGCTGCTGACGCAATCGCCACACTTTCTACTAAGTGTAAAGAATATGGTGAAAAAACCAACACTCACTCATTCATTAAAAATGATGGAAAAGATAATGAGACTTTGTTGGAAGGTTACATGGATCCAAACGCCGAACACAATCAATTACTAACAAAATTATTTTCTTAAAAATGAAAATTGACGAAATCAAAATCGAAGTTTGGAGATATCTATTAAAGAATCCAAAAGTTTTACAAGCGGCCGTATTGTCGTCTTCAATCGCTCTTAATGCCCATGCAACCACGATCACAAAAGTAAGAGGTGAATATCCTTCTCTACACTCATTAATCGGACATGTTGTTCAAGGTTTTGACTCTAAAAAAGTAACTCCATTCGGAGAAGTACAGTTTAGAAAAAAAACTATGAAGAATTACCATCAAAAATTTGACTTCAGGTTAAATCCCGCCGAAATCATTGGTACGGTTCTTCAGGAAATGTACGATGAAACAAAAAGTTTGAAAGACAAATCAATTTCAAAACTTTCAATTGATTTGTTATTAAGCAAAATCATTGATGATGTGAACATTCTTTCGGTACAAGGAGTTTACAACGCTGCAAAAGTAGGACTTAACAGTCCTGAATTTGGTTTTTCTATGGATGGTCTTAATGAGATTATCAGAAAGCTTTTGCTAAACACTGAAAACCCGGCTTTCCTTATTCCTGGAGACGCGATCACTCAATCAAACATTGTTGATGTATTTACCAAATACGAAAGAGGTCTTCCAGAATTGATGAAATCTAAAGTGAAGAAAATTTTCACGTCTGTCACTGACGCTGAAGATTATGCGATTGCTTATGAAGATCAATTTGGTAAAAATACTATTTACAAAGATGGCGATAAGTTAGTTACCAGACTTGGAAAAAGAGAAATCGTAGGAATCGACGGTTTAACAAGAGGTACTATCATTTCTACTGTTGACAATGGTTTTGTAAAAATGGTAGATGCTATCGATAACCCTGCCACTATCACTTCTGTTCAGGAATCAGGAAGAGAATTAGATATTCTAGGAGAATTCACTTTAGGATATGACTTCGCAATTAATGAGCTTACGTACGTCCACACTCCAGATGCAACCAAAAACAGAGGTCTAAGGGAGGCAGAATTGAATAAGTTGTATTACCCATCAGAAAAAGGTTTAGTCGCTTAATAAAATTATATGTCTGAAAAAAATAAAAAAGTTCCTTTTGCTGAATTACCAGCAGAGGAGCTTCAGAAAGTAGCAATTGAGCTGCAGGAAAAAGAAATTCAACTTCAAGAAAAAGAAAAGTCTTTAGAAAAAAAAGACAATGATCTTGACGAACTGATGAAAAAAAACTTGGAGATGGCCGGAAATCTAGTAGAGAAAAGAGCTAATCTCGAAAAAAGAGAAGCTGCTGTTGCAAAAAAAGAAGCTTCTCCTAAAAGTTCAAAACCCGAACCAGGGTTAGAATTTGAATTCGATGGAGGCAATTATCAATTTAGTGATGATGCGCCTAAAACAATCTCAATTAACGGTAAAGGTTACACTCAAGAAGAAATTGCTGCAGATGAAAATCTAGCACTTGCTTTAATT
Source organism: Chryseobacterium sp. BGARF1 (assembly GCF_001677955.1). Lineage (GTDB taxonomy): Bacteria > Bacteroidota > Bacteroidia > Flavobacteriales > Weeksellaceae > Chryseobacterium. The sequence goes on along the minus strand of NZ_LELA01000055.1, from coordinate 108,437 downwards.
GGAGGTAATAGTGGTTTAATCATAAAAAAATAAAACAATGCCAGAAGAATTAGATGAATGTTCTTTCAAAACTGTAAGAACCGAAAACATGGGTTATTGCCCAAATCAAGAAGTTGTAGGAGGTGTAAAAGCTGACTTCTATTATATTCCCATGGATCAGCTTAAAACTGTTACCAAACCTGTTGTTACTGTTAATACTTCTTACGAAGCAGGTGTAACACTTTTAGCTTTAGTTCCAGAGACTGACAAAGGATTCAAAAAAACCACCTGTATGATCGATGAAAATGAATTGAAAAACAATTTAGTCGGAACAGTAGGAAATATGAAAGACCAAGCTCAATTTGACGGAATGCTTCCCAACTTCATTAAAAAGAATGTTGGTTTCATTAAAAGACACAAAAACACTCCTATGTGTTATGTTGTAGTTGACAGTACAGGTCAGAAATGGGTTGTTCTGGATGCTTACATGACTAAAGCCGATGCTACAACTGCAAAAAAATATGAGGAAAATGCAGGTACAGCCTTTAACGTTACAGCTCGTAGCGGGCTGTATGCTTTTGACGGTGAAATTGTAGTAATTCCAGATACAGCTCCAACGCCGCAAACTCCTTAGCAAATGATTGCAAATGATAATTTTTTATTAACTGTTGCTGTTGGATCCATCATCATTGGATCCAACAACTCTCAGACGAAAATCACCGAAGTTCCAGTTAATGCTTTACAGCTTTGGGAAAATGGTAATCATGCGCTTTGCTTGAGGAAAAAAGGTATAGAACTGCTAAAAGATTATCCGAAGGAAAGAATTCAAAAATTAATTGAAATCAGAACTCCAATAAATTTCAAAGCAGAATTAGAGCTTTTAAAATCTTTGTTGAAAGCCAATGTAAAAAAAAACGCAGCGGATAAGCCGACAGTTACAAAATAAGATCAAAGCTCCTAGAAATAGGAGCTTTTTTATAAATGGAAAAGCATATACTTAATTTAGAGATTTATCTTACTTACGGAGGAGATTCAAAACTGGCGATAAGATATAAAGCTCCTACTTTAGAAAACCGGGCAAAGATTGCGTACCTAATTTCTCGGCTTCCGAAAACAGTTACTCCAGAAGTTTCTGAAAATTCTCCAATAACTTCTCCAGGAGAAAAGAAAGAAATACTTAAAAGAGAAAGACCAAAATTTATCGGTGTTATTGCACAGTATCCTCAGGAACTGCATAAAACTTATCAGCAAGTAGATTCTTTATGGTTTGAGTTCTGTGAGCTCAAGCTTGAACTTAACTCAGTTCCTGCAGATCAGAATGAAGATGCCTATGATCTGCAGAAAGACATTTTATCAGTGATGGAAAAATTCGATAGTCAGAAGAAAGTTTTAGATTATTATCTTGAGCATAAGCGAGTTTTACCGTTGGCTAGCAAGAAAGATTTTTCAAATATGAATATACTGCAGCTAGACCAAAAGTTTAAAAATCTTGAATCTCTTATCTGCAGAAGGAAACAAACCATTGTAAAAATGCAGAACGAATTACCTCCGGATGATGATCAGAATTATAGAAAAAAAGCTGCTGCAGTTCAGAGAAAAATTGAGCAGCTTCAGGAATATATTCTAGACCAGGAAAAGATTCAGGAATTGTTGTCTGATTAGCGGACAATTATTTTATTTGTTCCCATGAAAAAAGAAATACAAACTTTTTTAGAAATGTTAGGAGCTCATGTGAGTGATCATAGTCCTGAGATATACAGTTTCGTAGGTCAGAGAGAGATAGATGTTTATTTCGCTTTTTTTGAAGATAAATTATTCATCGACCTACAATACAACCCTCTTACTGAAAGACTTTATGACGGTAAAACGCCCAGTCTTAAGAAGTTTAAAAAAATAATTTCTGGTTCAAAACTCAATTATTTACTTGAACATTATTTAAAAAGAGATGAAAAAATTCTACAGTAGGAGACGATTAAAAAAAATGATTCGGTTAAGCCGGCGAAACGAAACTTCAGTGAGATTAATTATTATGCAAAAATTGATTGATATGATACAGGACGATTTTAATAAAATGTATGAGCTAACAAGATACAGCATTCATCAATATGACAAACAAAAAAAGGATCAGTAAACTTCTGAAGAAAAAATACAGACCTTCAGAAAGACCTAGAAAAGTAAAATATTTCAAAGATTTTAAATTTGGAATCGACTTTGGCAGCTTGAATTCCGATATGGCAGCGGCTTTTAATCAGCTTGCAGAGGTTGCGGCCGAGTTTACGACAATTGATTTACGTGGTTGGCAACCGCCGGTTATCCATCCAATCAAACCACCTTCTCCAATCTATATGCGGAATCCTTTTCTAGTTTACCCCGATAAACCAGAACCAACGCTTCCAGAGTTGAAAAGAAGAGTTGACGATTTAGAATATATATTAAAAAATACACGAGTTGGCACTGAAAGATGGTTAGAAAATTTAAGGCGATTACGAAAAGCAAGAATAGACTTTGAATCAATGTGGGAAAAGAAAGGAAAACCAGGAATAGCAGAAATGCTGAAAGATGTAACTGATAAGTTCGTAACCGATCTAGAGAGGTATAGATCAAAAATATTTGAATATAATTTTGAAAAAGAATATCTCAGTAGGCCGATACCAAAAAAACCTATAGTCGATATGCTGGAAAATTCTTTATTGAAAACAAAACAATATCGTGACTGGCGATATCCACGAAACATTTTTAAAGAAGGTCTAACAACTTTTGAAAAAAAAGGTGAAACGATGTCCGGGGATATTATCTACACTTGTAAATTAACTGAAGACGGTTTTCGTTATGAGATTGATTTTATAAATAAAATTCATCACACCGAAATAATTGGTGAACGGCGAATACGACTTCCAAAATATAAAGCATTTTGGTAAAACAGACTCTCAGCAATTGTTGAGAGTTTTTTTGTCCTTTACTCAGAGTGCTGATCTCACTTCATTTGAACAAATTCTCTAGGAGGAAAAAACGTCCTCCGCAAAATTCAAAAATCTCACCTTTCAAATATTGGATACAAAGACCCCATGCGGAGGACTATAAAAAGTCTTCTGTTTGGGGTTTTTGTGTATTTGAAAAGTGAGATGAGCAAATTTAGTTATAAAATGAGAACTGACAAGTTAAGTGATGAAAAAATTATTTCATCCCCGTTAGAATGGTACACCGTGCAAAGGAAGGTGTCCGAATTAATCCCTTGTGATTTTAATCCAAGGCAAATATCTGAAGAGGAATTATTACGGCTTAAAAAAAGCCTGGAGAAATTTAACCTGGTTGAAATACCGGTGATTGATTTCGATAATGTTTTACTTGCCGGACATCAGCGAGTCGCTGCTTTATTTATCCTGGAAAGAGGCGAAGAGCTGATCGATGTGAGAGTTCCAAACCGGAAATTATCTGAAGAGGAATTCAAAGAATACATGCTGAGATCAAATATTCACAATGGTGAATTCGACTGGAGTAAGATCGAAGAGTTTTTCCAGGATATTGATCTGGAAGATATCGGTATGGATTTAGGAGCATTTGAAGAATTTTTGAAAGACAATGCATTTGTTCCGGATGAAGAGGAACAAGACTTTAATCCGGAACCACCTGCAGTTCCCAAAACCGTGGAAGGTGATGTTTATGAACTTATATCGGTTCAGAAAGGAATAAAACATATTTTTACTTGTGGAGATTCTACACTTTCAGAAAATTACAAAAAGATTTTAGGTGAAGACAAATTCAACCTAATCGTTACAGACCCGCCTTACAACGTAAACTACGAAGGTGGAACAAAGGATAAATTGAAGATAAAAAATGATAATATGTCGAACGATGAGTTCTTCAGTTTCTTATATCTTTTCTATCAGGAATGTTTTATTAACGCCGAGCTTGGAGCACCAATTTATGTATTTCATGCAGATTCTGAAGGTGCTAATTTCCGAAATGCCCTGAAGCAATCCGGATATAAATTATCTCAATGCTTGATTTGGGCAAAGAATTCAATTGTGATGGGTCGTCAGGATTATCACTGGAAGCATGAGCCGATTCTGTACGGTTGGAAAGAAGGCGCTTCGCATCCATGGTTTTCGGACCGAAAACAATCCACAATCTTAGAATTTAACAAGCCGCTGCGCAATGCCGATCATCCAACAATGAAGCCTTTGGATATCGTGAGCTACCTGATTAAAAATTCATCAAAACAAAAGGATATCGTCGGAGATTCTTTCCTTGGATCCGGATCAACTTTGATCGCATGTGAAATGACCTGGAGACAATGCCGCGGAATTGAGTTGGATCCAAGGTTCGCAGATGTGATCGCCCGTCGTTGGATCCAGTACATGAAAGATAACAACCTTGCGTATGAAATCAGAAGAAATGGTGCAAAGCTCACAAATGAGCAAATTGACGAATTATTGACTCAGATAGTAGCAGAATAACTTGCTTCTGCACCTTATTTTATTTATCTTAGACATGGTCTTTAAGACAATCCGAAGCCTGACATTAGTCAGGCTTTTTTATTGAAAATAAAGCACTTATGACTTGCGTGTTTGACGGTTTAGAGCGTACTTAGACTTGTAAATAATTAGAAAACAATACGATATGACACGCGAAGAAATTTTAAACAGCAACTGGACAAAAACGAAAAAAGGAGAAGCATTATTCGACTTAGGCTTCACCAGACTTCAGGTCGCTGATTTAATTTGTAACGGTAACAGAGGCTTTTCTTACAACATCTGGAAAAAATGGAACGAAGCAAGAACCGCCAACCCACAACCAAGTGCACCGATAAATTTTGAATTTGAATTTACAAGAAAATTCGGAGTAGAAATAGAATTTTTCGGGGCAAATCCAAGCCTAACGCAAAACTTTAGAAATTCAGGCCTTGAAGCAAGAACCGAAAGCTACAACCACTCAAGCAGACCACACTGGAAATTTGTATCGGACGCTTCAATAAGAGGAATCAACGCTCAAGAAATGGTAAGCCCAATTTTACAAGGAAAAGAAGGCCTATCGGATTTTAGAAAAGCCTGCAAAGCCTTGAGACAAAGCAACGCTCAAGTAAATACAACCTGCGGAGTTCACGTTCACCTTGACGCAAATGATTACTCAATAGAAAATTTCAGAACACTTGTAAAAAATCAATTTTTCATTGAGGAGCAAATAGACAAAATAATGCCATCAAGCAGAAGAGCAAACGCCAATAGATACTGCAAAGGATTTAAAAGCCTTGGAAGAACAACGCTTTTTGCAAAAATAGACAACTGCCAAACGGTAAATCAAATGGCTCAATATTTCGGAAGCAGATACTATAAATTAAATTTACAAAGCTTTCAAAGACACGGAACGGTAGAATTTAGACAGCACGGTGCGAGCACTAATTTTTTGAAAATAAAAAATTGGATTTTGATTTGCGCTAGGCTTGTAGAATTTTCTAAGCAAAATATTTTAATAACCGACTTAAACCAAATACTAGATGAAAATTTACAGGAATTTTTCGAAGACAGAGAGCTTTCGCTTGCATAGTAAAAATGATTACCTTTACCCTCAGATTATGAGGGTAAAGATTATCACTGACGACAAAGAATTTACGGCAATATCAAATTATGATATCGTGCTTTTTCTTTGGCAGAATTCATTTCAAAAAGAAAAAACGATTGAAGAATTTATGGTTAATTATTCCCGTCGAGCAGTTTTGACAAATGATGAAAATATCAGAGCAAATTCGGTCACAGATTTTGTAGAGGATTTGATAAAAGAAAATCACATAAAAATTACCGAAACGGCTGGTCTTAACTAGAAGAGACCATGTCTAAGATAACACTATAAATTTGCAGTTGCAAGTTTAAATTCAATTATTTACACGCTGAAGCCTGACTCTTGTCAGGCTTTTTTATGTCCTTTAATTACCTGATTTGCGATGATATTTTCGCTGTCATGGATATTGTAAAATTTACCAAAGACAACACGTTTCAGAGAATTAAAGCCTGGTACATCGATGAAGATTCGGTGGAACTGACACCTGAAGAAATTCTCCGTAAAGACAGACTCGTCCACATCTGGAGTCTCCGACTTAATAATAAATATTCTCCGGCGCAATCTGTAAAGATTCTAATTCGCGACCACAATATATCACAGGCCACCGCTTATAGAGATTATTCTCTGGCAATGGAGCTATTTGGGTCGATTGATCAAATAAATCTCGCTGCAGAAAGAATGGTACTAGTAGAGAATTACTGGAATCTCTACCAGATGGCCTTAAAGAAAGGAAACGAAGAATCTGCACGAAAAGCCTTGGATTCTTACACCGCCCTATTCGACTTTGATCACAAAGAATCAACTGTTGATCCTAAAAAACTTGAAGCTTCAGTTTACAAACTTAATCTTCCAAGAGGTGCTAATAACATGCTTAAATCAATGTTTGAAGGTGGCGTTGTCGATTTTAACAAAATCGGAGCTGAAGATGTTTCCTGGAAGGAAGTTGATGAAAATGTAGAAGAGGCGGAGGACGATGAGTAATTTTTCAAAATACAATCTTCCGATTCGAGAAATTGAACTGAACCTCATGCAGGTTGCAGTTGATTTTGCAATTAATACGGTTAAGATTCCCAATATTACCGTCAAGGCAGCCAGGGGAACCGGAAAGTCTACAATTCTAGGCGATGCAATCATGACAGCTGTAAAATGGCTTCCTAGATCAACCGGCGTAATTGTAGGTGAAACCTTCGTTCAAATCAAGACAAGAACTCTTCCATCGACGAAAGAAGGGATGGAAATGTTCGGACTCTATGAGGGGATCGATTATGTTGTGGGGAAATGTGGTAAAGATTTAGGCTTCGAGATGCCTTTCCAAGCCCCGGACTCTTGGGGTAATGTTATTCACTTCAGCAACGGTACAATTGCAGTTATGGTGTCGCTCGATAACAAAGATTCTGGTCGTGGTATTAATGCTTATTGGGTGATTGGAGATGAAGCAGCGCTATTAACTTATGAGCGTCTCTACAACAACGTTATTACGACTAACAGAGCGAAGAAAGCAATTTTTAAAAACAGACCGATGTTGCACGCTCAAATCTTTGTAACATCGGTTCCGATGACAAAAAAAGGTGAATGGATTCATCATAGAGAAAAGCTTCACTTGGAGGAAGTGAGAAACAAAGTTCCGGTGCATTTGAAAAAACATTTGTTCATCAAAGCAAATGCTTATGTGAATGCTCACAACCTGAAGGACGGATGGATTAATGATATGGAGAAGGAAGCTTTATCCAAGACATTGTTTAATGCCGAGATTCTAAATATTGATCCTATTGGAGTCCAGGACGGATTCTATGCTCAGCTGAAGCCATCGCTGCACTATTATAATTACAAATATAATATTGAGATGGTTGGCTTGGAACTTAACGAAACATTCAAGCCGAGCTGTAAGTATGATGAAGATCTTGTACGTGGACAACCTCTCCAGGTCAATCTTGACTTTGGTGGAAAAATCAACTGTCTGACCGTATCTCAGTACCTGAAGTCTCAGAACAAAGTAAACTTTATTAAAGAATTCTTCCGGAAGAATCCTGATATTCTGGATGAATTGGTACAGGACTTCATTGACTACTACGAGCCACACAAGGCCAGCTCTAATGAGATTCATTTGTATTATGATAAGTATGGAAATAAGAAGGAAGCTAACTCAAAGACCACATTGGCCGAGGATGTTATGAATAAGCTACGAAAGGCCGGATGGAAGGTTATCAATAAGACTCCTAATACCAACAACCCAGCTCATGCAGATAAATATAAGCTTATCAACGCAATCTTATCTGAAACTAATATAATGCTACCATCTGTAAGAATAAATAGTGATAACTGTCCTAACCTGATTATATCAATGGAGAATGCACCTCTGAAAGGTAATGATGCATTTGAAAAAGATAAAGGTTCTGAGCGAAGTACAACTACGCTTCAGGAACATGCAACTCACTTCAGTGATACACTTGACTACTGTCTGTTCTGGCAGTTCTGGCATCTCATCAATCTGCGAAGGCAGTCATCATTCCCCATTACCAACCTGGTACTGAAATAAGCCTGCATAATGCAGGTTTTTTTGTGTCTCCGACATCAATGTCGAGGACATCCCCTCCTAGGGGTTCGAATTCAATGCAACCCAAACCATGGTTTTTGGCAAAAACGCCCCCACACGCTCTGTGAGGGCGTTTTTCAAGATTTTACCCTGGCATATTTCGTAAAAATCGAAAACTGCAATTGTAGAAAGGCATAAGGCGACTGTGTGGGTCAACCTCATTCAGTGAGAAAAAGCATTGAGAATGCCCCCTCAAAATTTTGCTAAAAAATTGAATTATTGATACTTAAAAAAAATTACCATGAGAAACCCAGGTGTAAATTCTCACTTTTAAATAGTGTCCTTTATTTCATCAGGTGTCAGGTTGATATTCGCAGTATGCAAAATGAGATGCTTTTGAGTGATGTTCTCAAGGAAATGAGGAGATTGGATGAACATAAAAATCCAGTTCCTTTTGATATTACTATCAGAACTTACAACAGTCAAAATAAATCCGGCGGTCGATTGGTCACTTATGAAAATGCAGTACTAATGCAACCACCGAAAAAGCCCGGACTTATTCGCTTATCGCAAAAAATTGATTTTAAAAATCCTAATCATTTTGCCAACCGTACCCGGAATCTTAAAACGAATGAAGGTATAAAGAAAATTCACATTTTATTCATCATTAAATTCAACGGCGTTGATGTCGTTTAGACTATGAAAATTTCTCAGGGAATTTATTCCGTTGGAGGGCGCTCTAATCAGACAGCAATTTTTTTTAATAAGGTCAAAGGCGAACCACAACACTCAAATTTAAAAATCACCAATACAGAAACCCTTATTGATAATAAGTGGTTGCCTTGGGGTGATAATAATTTGTATCCTCAAGAGTTCGCAGCCAAATTAAAAATGACCGGTGTTGCAGTTGGTGGTCTTGAAGTTCTCACAGCTGCTCACTTTGGAACTGGGTTTCGTCTTTACCAAGGTCAGGAAACTGAGGAGGCGATAATCTTTAAAGAAAGATTAGTGAGCTCTTTTCCGGATATTGCCGCTTTCTACTACCGTACAAAATTCGACATATTTAATTCTGAAATTATCACAGATTTTGAAACTTTCAGAGTCGCTTTTCCTGAATACCTACTTTCGCCTAATGGAGATAAAATAATTTCTGTTAGACGATTAAAAGCAGCCGAATGTCGTTTTGAAGTTCCTGATAAAAATGGGATTATCAATAATATCGGTGTTAATACCGACTGGGGAAATTATAAGACAGAAAATACTGCAGTAATTCCATGTTTTGGAGCTAACATACCTATCGAGGAAGTCAAAGCTTACTGTAAAGAAAAAGGAATTGTTCGATTCACAATTCCGGTTATTGATACTCTTCTTATTGAAAAATCTTATCCGTCCGTTGGGTGGCATGCCTCATTTAAAAACGGATGGGTTGATGTAGTTCTGGCGATTCCGGCTTTTAAAAAAGCAATGTTTGAGCAGCAGCTCAGTGTAAAATATCTGATTCATATTGCTGATGATTATTTCAAACATATCTATCAGGAAGATTGGGACGCCTTTTCACCACTGGAAAAACAGGCGAAACGTACTCAATTGGTCGATCTTATTGATTCGGAATTGAAGGGTTCTAAAGGTGGTGGAAAGTCTATTATCTCGCCATTCTTCCGAGATGAAAATGGAAAAGAAATCAAGGGTATTCAGATCGATGAGATTAAGCAGCCTCAAGGTAACGGTGATTTCCTTCTTGATAGTTCTGCAGCTAATTACGAGCTTCTAACCGCAATGGGTGTTGATCCATGTCTGATTACCGGTGGAGCTTTCGGAGGAAAAACATTATCCGGTTCCGGATCCGACAAGCGTGAAGCCTGGACAATTCTTTGCGCAAAACTTCCAATCAAACAAATTAGAACTCTTCAGATCTTTGAAAATATTAAGTTCTGGAATTCTTGGGATCCTACTGTTTTTGGAAAATTTCCAAATATAAATCTTACAACCTTGGACAAAAATAAAAACGGTCAAGAAAAAGTAGTTAATTAACAAAAAAACTTATGCAGAAAACTGCGCCGAAAATATGGAACATTATATAACCCCAGAAAATATAAATGAGTATCTGATTTTACCACAAAATTTTGACTGGGATCTAGTTGATCAAGAACTTGGATTCGGAGAAATTTTTGAGTTTATTCCTATGCAAATTTATCTAGAGCTTAAAGATTCAGAAGTTGCTGGAGAAGTTGAAATTTTTAGATTATTAACGAAAGCTGCTACTCACTACTCTTTCGCATTATCTATTCCAAAAATAAAAGTGCATATCACAAATTATGGTGTACAGCAAGTTAATGAAGATAAAACAAAAACAGCACCATGGTGGGACGTTCGTGATTTAGGGCTGTCATTACTGAAATTTGCCGACAAATTATTTTCTGAAGCAATCACCAAACTTTCATTTTTAGAAGCCTTAAAAGAAAGGATTCCATTTTTTGAGAATGTTTCTGGAGATATTAAAACTCCGGATGAATTTGAAAAGATTTATTCGATAAAAAATTCTCCAAAAGTTTTTTCATTACTGCAGAGTTTTTTGGAACAAGCTTATGCCCTCAATATTTTAGATAAAATTCAGCCAGATTGTTTAGATCAGATTAAAACAAAACCTAATCTTTACAAAATTTTAAAACAAGCGAATGTTTATTATTCGCTTTACTACGCCTCGCTACTACCAAATTTCGTTTTTCTTCAAAATGCTGTAGCAATACAATACGAGGAACTTCCGTGGCAAAAATCACAAGTTCTAAGCTTTGATGAGAAAGCGATGTCCGGAAAACAATTTCTGAAACTTGGAGACTCGACTGTAAAGGTTATTACTGATTATATAAAAACTCATATTGATGAATTCCCTTGTTATTCAGGTCCTATTCCAGATCGACAAATTCAGGCAAAAGCTTCAGGAATTTATTTAACATAAAACGTCCTTCTGAACAAATTTCTATAGAGGTTATTTTGTGAAATAATAAAAACTTTCGAAGGAATGAATATACAGAGTGTCAATGTTTATCCAAGTATGGAATATTATTCTGGGCTAAAAACAAAATTGTACTACGCTCCAGCATCATTTTTTCTCACAATTGATCTGCCAACTTCAAAAAATACATATCAAGAAGTAGTCACGATCAATAATGATATTAAGTTTAAAAGTGGTTCTTGGGAAAGTTTTGATATTCTTATTGATGAAAATGAATTGAAAGTTTTGCTTTCAGGAGCTTCTGGAAAAAAAAAAATAAAATCGGAATTGAGCATTTATATACTTGGTATGCGTCCTGAAATTTTAGGGTTTCTATCACTGCATTCTCAAACACCCTTTGTTTTTGCTTTTATTGATTCAAACGGCAATAACTGGATTCTAGGTAACTTAAGAAATAGAGCATTTCTTCAAGAAGCAGAAATTTCTTCAGGAAAAAAATATGAGGACTTATCTGGTGCGGCTGTTAAAATATCAAGTAATTCACAACTCTATTACTACCCAAAATCTATTAAAGAAATTGAGATTGGGGGATTTACAAAAGGGTTTTCAATAGGATTTAAAAGTTAATTTATGACTGAATTAGATAAGATATATGAGCTTATTCCCGATAATACGGAAGGAGCGGTTTCTGAAAAAGATTTGAGAGACTCTTTTAAAATTTCCTTTGATTATTTTGATAATTTAAATGAAACTAAAGTCGATGGAACGATGAAGGATTTTTTGGATGTATTCCAGGATGCAACAGATTCTGAAAAAGCGCAATTTAAAGACATTATTGGCATTGATGGAAATTTTAATGAAGCTAAAGGTTTCGATTTAACACTTATAGATTAGATTGATATGGCAAACACAAGAGTAGAAGCAGGAAGATTAATTGAAAATAGCGGATTTTTTAAATCCGTTGCAGTATTTGATACTGCAATAACTTCTGTAAGTGGTAATTTATATTTAGGCTTGTCAAATATAGCTTCTGCACCTAGTAGTTCAGATATCGTTTGGGGGCCTGCGCAGCCAATAACTGGTTTTGTGAATGGTCCTACTAATTATGCTTATTCAGGCGCAGATATTCCATGGGCAGATGCTTGGAATAAATATATATTTATTCGTTTTGATGGAATTATAGATGGCACTGCAGTAGATTCTAAACATGGATTTAATTTTGTAGGAAATGAAATAAAAGCTCCTCATGATAGACTTGCATCAAATTTAGGCAACGGATTATTCAAAGTTCCCATAGATTTTGAAGCTCAAATTTTTAATCCCGGTAACTTATTAAGCTATTCTTTTGTGTCTCGATTAGAGTGGCGTATTACCTACTATGATGGTGACGTACTTCATAATGTTACTAGGGTAATTAATCGAGGTCAGAATAACACAGATTACATGAATTTTCAAACAACGGATTACAATATAGTAATCAAGAAAATTGAAAGTGTAATTGTTGGTCCTTCAAATGAAGAAACGAAATTTGTTTATAATAAGAATTTTATAATATTAAAAAATCCAATTAAAGACATAGCGCTTTTGAATATTAAAAACTTATCATTATCAGGTGTTCATGGATCAACATTATTTAATGGATTTATATTTGGCAGTGCAAGAAATAAGGATGCTACAAATAATAATATTGTCAAGATATCTGCTACTGATTCAAGTAATATTACTTATTTAAGCCTTTTAGATACCGCAGGGGCTATAGCATATGGATTTGATCAAATAATCGAATGCTCAGGCTATCTATACGCTCTGGGTTCAAATGAACTTTTCCAGATTAATCCTACTACTTTAGAATATAGAAGTTTCAAGTTTACAGCATTTGGAAGTATTGCATTAAGCCCAATTTTAGGAGATCAGGAGTTCCTATATGTAGTAAGTACTACTAAAATTTGTAAAATAAGAGCGACTGATTTACAAAATTCTTTACCTGGTGTGACTGATATTATGCCGTATATTCTTTACAGCACATCATTAAGTCCGGCAATACCGGGAACACCCAACAACTATATTCACTCGGGCGTTGTTGATGATAGTCATGTTTTTATAGCGACAACAAGTGGATCCTCTAATAATCCATATAGTTTTGCTAAAATACTTAAAAGTAATTTAAGTATTTTAGGATCTGTTCAAGTGCCAAAAGCAACTGATGACATGACGCAAAACACAGAATTTTGTTATTTGGGAATTGAGTTAGGTCCTTCTGATACTGTTGGAATTGGTTATGGAACTTATGCTGTGAGAAAATCTAATTTAGAAGTACTACCATTGGGTGCGTTATCGCTGCAGGATTATGGTTCATACCCCCAAACTATAGTATCGTATGCTTCTTTATTTTTTGGTGATTTCTTATTTGACTTTAAAGTAAATCGGAAAATTTATCAATTGAATACTTTAACAACAAGTGACTGGACTTCCGAGAAACCAGGTATGGCGACCATTCAGCAGTATAATTATAATGCTGAGGGCATTATGAATGAGGTTTTGTTTGATCCGGACACGCAAACTTTTCATGCTTTTTTTTGGAAAAATAACGGAATAGCACGTTCTGATTATGCGACTTTCAAGATACCTGATTTAATAATTTTCACAAATCCCGTAATTGTAAGTTTGCCAATAACAACTTTAGATAATAATAATAATTATATTTTGAACGCAAGTATTACATCTTCAGGAGGTACACCGGTCACGGAAGCATACTTTGAAATTTTGGACCTTCAAAATAATCAAATTGAAACGATTCCTGTGTTCACTTCAAATGGTGCTAAATCAACCCCATATTCAAGTCAAACATCATTTAGATATAGATTTGTTGCAAAAAATTTGAAAGGAACTTCTACAACAGCAACTCAAACTGTTGTAATTGTGATTACTGAAATATACAAATTTGCAGGTACTGTTTTTTACGACGAATTACCCGCTTCAGGTGTGTCATTATTCTTAGTTGAAAAAAATAAAGATACTATTTTAAACACAACATTAACTTCACTTGATGGTGCCTATGAATTTTCAAACTTGGAAAAAGATAAGGATTATGCAATTTTTGGCTATAGAGGTAGTCAAAGAATCATAACGAAAATAAAAAAGCCTTTTTTGTCGTAAATAAACCTTGAAAGCAATAATAATGATATTGGCGGTCCTGCTTAAAACCAGGAGAAAGAAACTATTAGAAAACAATTTAAATTTTACTCTTTAAGGTAATGAAAACAATAAACTACTTTCTTCAACTCATGGGATTCCTGAATATTGAAGATTTTTTCGGAAAGTACCATCCGTTATTCGGAAGTATTTTTGCGAGCTCTCTTACTTTCGGAATTTTCTCCGGATTTATAGAAACTCACAGTGGAATTTCAATGTTACTGTGGGTTTTCTTTGCAGCGGGAACTGTTGTGGATCTACTTGTGGGTCTTTATGCAAATCTCGTCTACCTGGACCGAAAATTTGAAAGTGATAGGTTCTTCAGGGGAATCTTCAAACCTTTTGTGATGTTCACTGTTATTTTCCTAACAAACACTTTTAAAAGAGGTCTTGAAACGTCGAATATTGCTCCTGAATGGATAAAGGATATGACCGTCGGAACAGTAGCTACAATTCACTATTCTTTTGTCTTAACAATTGGAATCTTTATTCTTCTGAGCATTGCCGAAAATATGGCAAAAATGGAGATAAGAGCAGCTGTCACTTTTACAAAAATTTTAAACATGAAAATTAAAAAAATCGAAAAATTAAATGATGAAAACGATCTTAATAACGCTGCTTAGTTTATTACTCATCTCATGCGGTTCTGTAACAAAAAACAAATATAAAAACTCTGAAGAATTATCAGGAAAAACTATTCTGCAAAAAGATGAAAATTTATCTACAGCAACTCAATCTTTTGAAAATGGTTCTGTAAGAATTGAAAATAGTGGGTATAAAATTGCTGTAAAACCAATAGCCGGGCAAAACTCGTTTTTCAATTTTACGTCTCCAGATGGTCAGGTTTTTAAAGGCGAAACCAACGCAGAACTCAATTTTGAAAAAGTTGCGGAGAAAAAAGAAATTAGGATTGAAAAAATTTTTTTCTCTCAAATAATTTACAAAAGCCAAACGACCTATAAAAGCCATACAACTTACAAAACTGTAACGAAACATTCTGAAAAAGTGAAAATTTACAGTTCTTGGTACCTATTTTTAATTGCAGGTTTTTTACTCTCCTACTTATTAAAGTTATTTTGGAGTTGGGTTAAAAAAAGCAATTGGTTCACAATTATTTACAACCGTTTAAGTTTAAAAAATAAAACCGAATTTTAAAAACAACTATGATACAATTTTCTCCGTTAAGAACTTACCTTTCTGCAGGTCATAATAATGCAGATCCTGGAGCTGTAGCAAATGGCTACAAAGAAGCTGATATCACCAAGATTATTCGTGATTCTATTGTCGATCAAAGCGATGATAAAAATATTGTTTTAGATAAAGATTGGGAAACGAACAAACAATATCAGACTAGAATCAAGCCGGCTTCAGGATCGGTCGTTTTTGATATTCATTTGAACGCTGCAGTAAGTAGCACAACTCGTGGAGTTGAGTGTTATGTTAACAAAAAAGATTTTGAAAATAAGAATTCAAATTCATATAAGATGGCCAACGAGGTCAACGAATTTTTAAGTCAAACATTAGGAATTAAAAACAGAGGTGTAAAACCTGAAAATAATTCTCAGCATTCTCGTATTGGAATTCTCAATCTTGGATCTGGAATATCGGTTCTTGTAGAAGTTGATTTCATTACCGGAACCGGAGCTGTTGAAAGTATTCTTACAAATAAAGATATTATCGGGAATGGATTATCTAAAATTTTAAAGAAATTCGACGATTTAGTTTAAAACTAAAATAGGTATCAATTAATTTGATACCTATTTTTAGTAAATGATTTAAAAAAATTAAATCTACTCTTTTAAATGTCCGACTTTTACAGCAATAAATATAAAGAAAACTAACAAGAAACTACATAATAATACTCCTTCAGTAGCTGCGATATTCAAATATGCATTCCGTTTGAATTTTTCCTGTGTTTTATTAAATTCAATTTGATGCTTCTTATCCGCTTTTCGTTTTTGTAGATCTTTCAATAGTCTTTTATTACTGATTATAACAAAATCATTCATCTTCTTAGAGCTGAAAATATAATCATTTATTATGTTATTTATAGTTTTATCAACAATTGGATTTTCCTTAAGACTGCTTAAAATCTGTTTTTCCAATTTAAGAGCATCCTCAAGCTGTTTGTCCTCCTCCATTTTGTAGTCAGCAACAATTGCTGAATTTAATCCCGAATCAAGCAAATTTTGTTTGAAAAATTTATTCGCTTTCTCTCTATCAACAGATGTTAAAGTAAATGCATTATCTTGTTCAAACCTTTGTGATAATGAAATAATAAATTCTAATCTATTAGCAAAATTGTCAAACGTATTATCACCTGCCTCAAAATGATCACTAATTTTTGACATTTGGTCTATCTCTTTTTCTATATTCTCAATATGTTCAGCAAATTCATTTTCGATTTTCTGCTTTTCTGGAAAACTATCAAAAAGTATATATCCACCTAATGTAATTAATGCCCCGACTAAGGCTCCAATAATAGTTTTCGTAACGGTCTTTCCAATGTTGTCTTTATAAAGTTGTAAAAATGTACTCATTTAGTTTTTTTTGCAAAAATAATTAATTTTTTTTTTTAATTTTTCGCTTTAGGAAAACTGTTTTTTCTAAAAGCATCTAGTATTGTTTTGTCCTTTTATAGAAATGCTAGAAGGTGCATTTTGCTGTCAAATTAAAATATGGCAGAACATATCAGAATCGCAAAATCCTGGGACGAACTCAACGAATGGCAACTGCAGGAAATTGCACATTTATATCTAAATACCCCCATCGAAAATTTTCCTGAAGCTTATTTTCAGATGATTTTGATTGTTTATCAAAAATCAACTTCTCAAGCAGATTTATATAACTTTGACAAGCTTAGAAAAAATGTACCCATATCGGAACTGGGTAAATACACTAATTTTCTGAAGGATAAAGCAGACTACTACTCTTTTCCTGAAATCCCCGGACTTTTTAAGCCTGCCGATGCTCTCGGAAATATTACCGTTAGACACTTTTCGACAATTGACACCTATTTTTATTTATGGAATAAAGAAAGGTCGGTTTTAAATTTAAAGAGATTGGTAGCCTCTCTTTACCGAATCAAAAAAGAATTTGATGATTTAGATATCGCTGCAGTTGATGAAATCACTAGAAAGCTTCCAGTAAAACAAATGGAAGTAATTGCATTAGCATTTTTATTTACTCGTCAACAAATTTCTAAAACCTTCCCTGTTGTTTTTCCAAAACCGAAAGAAGAGACTGAAGAAAAAAAATTACAGCCAATTTTCACTAAAAAAGATAATCAATTTATCCCTTTCGATAAGATAATCATTGGGATGTCGATGGATGAGCTTCAGCCATTAGGAAAGAAACAGGACGTTAACCAGGTCCGAGTTTATGAATTCCTGAGCGTACTGTCAGAAAGTATTTTATATCACCGAGCAAAAGCCAAAGCAAATGAAAGAAAATAGTTATTTAGAAGTAAAAAATTACTTTGAAAATTTAGTAATGCAATCAACATTTCTCAATGATTTCGTTGGTTTTTTTGAACGTGAATGGAGCTCTAAAAAATCATCTGTAAAAGGATTAAAATCTCCCATTCTTGCTCTTTTCAGATATACTTTAGGCTTCGATGGTCAAGGTGAAAATTCGTTGGCTGTAAGAAAGATTGGGTTTGCTATTATGTTTAATAAAATTAAGCCCGGCGATTTGGATGCTCAATATCAGGCGATACATGATGCTGAGCAATTAGCCATTAAGATTATATCTCGTATGCGCTACGAGTCTTTTAATTCTGATCATTTTCTTTACAATGCATTTTTAAAAGATTCTGTAGAAATCAAACCTGTTGAGTTATCTTCAGGAGATTTTGGAGTAGATGTTTTATTTAATATGAAAAATAAGCAACCTCTCAAAGTAGATTTTTCTGACTGGAAAGACTTAGAAAGTACATGTTAACCCATATTAATAAACCACCTAACAAATAGTTTTTTTTGTTGGTTTATGGGTTCCCGTAAAATATAAACTTCGAATTTAATTATATTTGCCAAAAACCATAAAATGAGTAAAGTAGATCCTTATACTTTTATGTCGACCGAGTTCGACGGATTCCCAAAAACAAATGAGATAAAACCTTTAATGAGAATGGTTTTAACAAAATATAAACTATCTGAAAGCGATGATAATCTGCATCAAATAGGTACTACGTTAATTACTTTGAAAAGAGCTCACTTAGTAAAAGAACTAGATATTTTAAAGCATATTTCAGAAGCCGGAGACGCTTCTATTGATTTAAAAAAAATGGCTGTTATTTCGGCTATATATCTTTCAAAATATAAAAAATAGTATATGAAATGTTTATTATTTCTTCTACTGCCAATTTTTATCTTTTCTCAAAACTTCGAAAAAACTGATTTAGAGTTTAAAGAAGCTATGAGGTTGGCTGACTCTTTAAATTATAAATCAGATTCATTAAATTACAATTTAGAGATGATTAAAAAAGCTGATTTTTTCAAGGATAAATTGCTCATAAATGATAATTATAAAAGTAGTGAAAAGGCAAGTGATATTTTTAACGATTTTAGTAATCTAACAGGTAAACGATACAATTATTTAAAAATAAGTAGTGATGATAATTTAATTAAAAGATTTTTTAATTTACAAAAGGCTTTTTATCAAGTTCAAGTACAAAAAGAAGTCATCACTTTTTACTATGATATGAAGTTGGAGAATGCGGCAAATGATATGTTAAAAAAACATCTACAGAAAGAATCGGAAGAAAATAAATTAATTGAAATTTTGAGAATTGCTAAATTCCCGATTGAAAAATATAATAAGCTTACGGATGAAGAAAAAAATAAACTTTTAGATTCAATTTATCGAGGATATAAGTATCAAGAATGAAAATAATCCACCTTTTATTTGGTGGATTATTTTTTTTAGCTACTTTTGTAGTGCGAAACCCAATGACCTGAGGAAGTCTTAAAAAATCTTCAACTAACTTTTACGTATATTATAAAGACTTAGGTCTTGATGAGTATTGGATATCTTCTTCGGATGATTGGGTTTCGCGACTACCAAGAAAATCAAGGCTTTCTTTTTTTTCTTGGTTTATTTGAAAACAATTTTTAAATAAAATAAAATGCGAAACCCAATCAAAAACACTAAAAACAGAAGCGCTAGTAAGTTTTTAGGTCTACGAAGAAAATCAAGACTATTAACCGAAAGACCAATTCTATCAAAGAATTTCGACTTTCTAAAAAAAAACAAGGGAACAGTTTCATCAACTTATTTAGAGTCTGGTATTGTAAAATGTACCTTTAGTTCCTACTCTACCAAAAGAAAAGCTTTTGCTTTCGGTCCTACTTTCGACCTTGCGTATGTTAACATGATTAAAAAATTTAATGAAAAATATGCAGATCATGGCAAAGCAATTTAATCAGGCATTATCAGAGTGGTTAGATGATTTTCATTCCACAATGACCGTAGAAAAAAGAGCAGATATGAATGAGGTAATTGTGAATGTAGGATATGATAATCAGATTATCGAAAATCATGGAGATTTAATAAAAGTAAATCTTACAAATCTCGTTTCTTTGTACCATATTTTAAACCGATATCCAAAAAAGTTCAAGTCATTAATCGAATTATTAAAGCCTGAAGACAATGAATGATTATAAAGAAACAATGCAGAAAATACTTCTTGAATATTACTCAAATACTCCTGAAGGCAGTAAAATACAAATGCAAACATCTGCAGTGCTTTCATGGTTTAAAGGGGTAATTCCTAGTCAACCAGTGAATGAACATGATGTTTTTGAAGTCTTAACAGATCTCGGATTTAAGCACTCACAGAAAATTATTTATGAAAAAAATGTGATTAAAAAAGCGACAAAATGGGAGGAAGAAATATCTGAAGAAATAGAAGTAGGCAGAATTTTAGTTTGGAATTTATACGAAAGAATTTAGTTTACACTTTAAAAAATTTCAAAAAAAATACGATTACACTTTTATATTTTAGCTTATATCATTAAAAACCAATTAGTTTACAGAATTACACTTTAACACCTAACTCCGGAGTCCTTTACAGGTTTTTCCGGAGTTTTTATTTTCGTTCAAAATTCAATTATGTACAATAACGAAAAAGAAGTTGCTGAAAAAGCAGAGCAAATGCTTGAAGCTTCCTTAAGAAGTAAAACTTCATCTTTTGCGGACCATGTAAACCGAAGAGAAGGACAAGCTTCATTGAAAGATGCAGCTGCAAAATCTACCGTAAAAAAATACGGTACCGTCAGAGGCGGAAGTCAAAAGTTTTATCTGAGAAGCTTAGCGATTAAAATGACTAAGCACGGTTTTATTCAAAATTTCGGGGTTGATGGTGTAAGAGATGCCGGAACCAGGACTCGTCATCGCCCTCAGGAAACGACATATAATTTTAAATCTCATGTAATGAAAATGCAAGCGAGACCCTTTATTGATGAAGCCGTGGAAGCTTCAGGAGTAAAAGATTTTGTAATGAGCGAAATTACAAGATTGAGATCTGAAGCAATCATGGTCGATATTAGAAGAATAATTTCAAATATTAGCACTTAATCAAGTGCTTTTTTTATGTCCTTTCTCAAAATATTCCGGAGTAACATATTGCAGGAAATTCTTTCAGCAAAATGGCAGGAAATACCATCTCCACAACCGGAGTACTCTATATAAACGGAAATCAGGTACAAAATACCTTTCAGAATGTTCAGCGAATAACACGAAGTCTTGAGAGAGATCTACGTCGCCTTCCTGTTGGAACACGAGAATTTAATGCCACTGCAGCTGAACTGGTAAGAGCAAGAGCTCGCTTCCAGGAAGTAAGAAATGAAATCAATACACTCGATGGGGCTCTTAACAGATCTAGAGGATTTCTGGGATTGTTTCGTAATGGTCTATTGAGTTTCGGAGAAACATTTAAAGAGGTTTTTAGCGCCAATACAGCTTCTATGTTTTTTGAAAATATGATTTCAAAAGGCAAAGCAACCGTAGATCAGTTATTGAAAATTGCAGATGCAATGTCTGATGTTCAGAAAACCACTGGAATGTCAACTGATGAAGTTAAGAATCTGTGGACACAGTTTGACGAAATGGACACCAGAACAGCAAAGATTGAACGATTGAAAATTGCTGAAGTTGGAGGTCGATTAGGGGTTCCAATCGAAGAAATGAAAGACTTTGTTCAGGAAGTAGATAAGGCCTATGTCGCTTTAGGTGATAGTTTCGATGGTGGACTCGAAGGTGTCGTTGATTCTTTAGGAAAAATCAAAGGACTTTTTAACGGAACAAAGGAGCTTACATACGCAGATGCTATAAATCAGATTGGTTCGGCTCTTAACACATTGGCAGCTCAAGGAACAGCCTCAGAAGGTAATATTGCGAATTTTGCATTAAGGGTTGGAAATTTACCGGAAGCTTTAAGACCTGCAATTGATAAAGTTTTAGGATTAGGGGCTGCATTTGAGGAATCTGGTATTGATGCACAAATCGCATCTTCAGGAGTTTCGAACTTTCTTTCTACTGCAGGAGGTAATATTGAAGGGTTTGCAATTTCAATGCAAATGTCTGTAGCAGAAGCTGAAAAATTATTGAATACAAAACCTGAAGAATTCTTCTTACGATTCGCTCAGGGAATGAAAGGTGTTTCCGGAACTCAAACCTCAAAGATATTTGACAGTTTAAAACTTAACTCTTTAGAAGTTCAAAAAGTTATTGGTGCAGCTGCCAACAGAACAGATGATTTCAGAAAATCTATGAAAACAGCTGGCGAAGAGATGGAAAAGATGACCTCTCTTACCGATGAATTCAACACAAAAAACAACAATGCTCCTGCAATTTTAGAGAAAATTAAGAATGCATTTGGTGATATGTTTACGTCTACCAATGTCATCAATAAATTTGAAAGTCTAGTTCAGGCTGTTGGATGGTTAACTGGTGTGACGGATGAATCCGGAAACGGGATGATTATTTTCAAAGAACGATTAAGCCTGCTTTACAAACTATTTATTGTTGCTATTTCAGCTGTAATTGGCTACAATGCTGCTCTATTGATATTGGTTTTGACAACAAGAACTGTTGCTCGTGAGACTCTGATTTATAATGCCATCCAAAAAATAAAAGTTGCATGGGACACAACAGCAAGAGCTGCTACTCTACTTTATGCGGCAGCTAAAGCATATTTGACAGGAAATACAGTTCGAGCCACAATTGCGATGAGAGCTTTCAATACAGCAACAAAAGCAAATTTAATCGGCGTTTTGTTAGCTGTGATAACCGCGGTCGTTACTGCAATGGTCATGTTTTCAGACTCTATAGATGAAGCTGCTGAAAAACAAAAAGAACTTAATTCTATAAATAAAGAATCTGAAAAAGGAATTATTGCTCAGAAAAATGAGCTCAATCAGTTAGTAAAAATAGCTCAAAACGATAACTTCTCAAAAGAAACTAGGGCTAATGCGATTAAAAAATTAAATGCATTATCTCCAGAATATTTAGGTAATCTAACTACTGAAAATATAAAAACTCAAGAAGCTACCAATGCAATAAAAGCATATACTGACGCTCTTTTGAGAAACTCAAGAATAAAGGTTTTAAATAAAAAACTTGAGGAAGCTCAAGAGAAACAGCTCGATTTAGAAAATCAAGATATTAAAGATTTTGCAAAGCAAGGTGGAGATTGGATTGATAAGAATATGTCATTTTTATCTCCATCTGAATTAAAAAGATTAGACAAAAGTCAAATAAAGCAATTCTCAATCTGGAGGGAAAAATTTGGAGATGAATATGCTAAAAGTTTGATGGAGACCTATGGCTACATCTATGAAAAAAGAAATCAAGCGATACAAAGTGGTAATAATTATATCAATGCTTTAGGTGATGAGATTACAAAAGCTTCAACTATTGAAAATACAAATGAAATTGTTGGAACTCAAAATATAATTGCTCCTGAAAAACCTAAAAAAGAAAAAGACCTTGAAAAACAAAAAAATAATGATCTTGAAAAATCTCGAGATGCTATTACCAAATCTTTAGATGTTAAAAAAGAAACTGATAAAAAATACCTGGAACTTGAGCGATTAAAAAGAGAAGAGGAATTTAAGATTATTCAGGAAAGTAAGCAGAAAGAATTTGATTTAGAATTAGCAGATTATGAAAATCGTAAAAATGAACTTAATCAACAGACTGAGGATATAAAAGGGCAAATTCGAACGACTCAAAATGAAATAAAAAAGCTACAGCGGGATAGAAAAGAAACAAAATCTCCAGAAGCTGCGAAAAACTTTGATACGGCAATAGCTGGATTACAGGCAGCCAATGACAAGCGGTTGATACTTATCACTCAAAATAATTCAATCGAAGAACAAATTTTAAAAACCCATGGATTTAATCTCTTAAGAATTGAGGAACAGTGGGAAACATTGTCCTACGAAAAAAAGGTTGAAGCTCTCCAATCTAAAATTGATATTGAAAGAAATGCAGCTGAAGATACAATTAATGAAATAACTACAATGGATCAGGCTCGTCTTGCATTATCCCAAATGCAACACTTGAAGCTTACTGATCTTGAGCTTAGAAATATTACAACACTTGAAGATGCTAAGAAAGCCCTTCGTGAAAATGCTGATCGTGCTTATTTAAAGTCACAGTTGAAAATGTTGGAAGAACAACAGAAGCTTCTCAATCAGCTAATAAATGACCCTTCTCTTTCTTCTGAGGCTACCGAAAAACTTAAAAAGGATTTAGATGAATTAAACATCAAAATCACCGGGGTTAAGTCTGCAATGAAAGGTGGTGAAGAGACAGATAATAAAAAAGTAGTTGAAGAAAGTAGCGAGAAGAAAGGAAATATTGACATTCTTGGTTTTTCTGCAGATGAATGGGAGAAAACATGGAAGAATCTCAAAACTACAGAAGACAAGTTAAAAGCTGTACAGATGGTTATTAAGGCTTTAGGGAATGGTTTTCAGGCTTTCGCTCAGCTACAGCAAAACCTTGCTAATAAAGAAATGTCAAAGTTTGAAAAAGACAATTCTAACAAGAAAAAAGAACTTCTAAAACAACTTAATGAGGGCTTAATTAATCAGACCGAGTATAATAAGCAGGTTCAACTAATTGAAGCGGAAACGGCTAATAAAAAAGCAGCGATAGCCCACAAACAAGCTAAAGTTGAAAGAGCTCTTAAAATTGCCGAAATTATTGTAGCAACTTCTTTAGCTATTATGCAGTCCTATAGTCAGCTTGGCCCGATTGGTGGAACCGTTGCAGCGGCAATAATTGGAACTTTAGGTGCTGTGCAAATTGCTACGGTTGCGAGTACGCCTCTTCCTGATCAGCCTACATTTTACAAAGGAGGGTTTACCGGTAATGGTTTCGGTTCTCCTGATGAATCGGGTTCAAAACCTGCAGGAATTGTTCACGCTAAAGAATGGGTTGCTCCGGAATGGATGACTGCTCATCCTCGACATGCTAAAGTTATTGACTATTTAGAAAGTGTTCGACAAGGTAAAAATACTGGTTATGCTGAAGGTGGAATTGTAACATCTGAAAACACGAAAAAAGATGTCGCTCAATCACCAGCACCGACTCAAAACAATAGTGATTTTATTCAATATTTAGCAGTTTTATCTGATGTTAGAAGCTTACTGCAAAAATTAGATGAAGAGGGAGTAACTGCGGAAATGGTTGATAGTGAAATCAACGGTAAAATGTTCAAAAAAGCGATTAAAAAATTTGATAAATACGAAACCCGTGCAAGTAGAAAATAATTTTGAGGAGCTTCATATTTTTGAAGATAAGGATATGAATAAAGTTTGCGATGCATTATTCAATTTTGTAAAAAAACATTCTGGAGAAGAAATATCAATTTGTGGATCTATTGCTAAGATATTTTCAGATAAACTTCCCAGTATATATAAACCGAAAGATGTTGATTTTGTTGTGAGCAAATCTGCTTTTGTACAGCTTACAAGAATGAAAATAAACATGAATAATATAGTGACTATTGAAAAACAGCCGAATAGATTAATATTTTACACACTCGGATCAGCGTGTGTTGAATTATGGGCATTCGATAGTGAAGACGAAAACAAAGTAAAAAAATATTATAAAAATAAAATTTCTTATTTAATTTGATATGGCAATTAGATTTAAAGACGTTGAAGTATGCAATGCTTGGCAGCCTACTTCACAAGGAGGTCATGAATGTTCAGAATACATTTATGTTCAAGTTCCTATCGGTGATTGGAATGCGACCCCAATGCAGATAGTAGCTCCATCGTGGACTGTAGGAGCTGCTAATCCAGTTCCAATATCCCTTCAGATTATTTTTCCGGAATTGGAGTTTATTTATTCTGGTTTTACAAATTTTCGATATAAAATAAAAAAAACAGTTAATGGTGTAGATTTTATTAATATTACCGGTGCTGGGTTAACAGGTGATGTTTTTGATGATTTTAATATTAGAAATAAAACGGTTCAAATAAATTTTCAAAATATGGGAAATCTTTCGGTAGGTATCCACACTATTAATTTAATCATTGAAGCTTATAGTGTTGAAACTGACGGGACCGAAACTTTTAAAGAAGATTCTTCTATCCAAAATATTATTATACCTATAAAAATAACCGTATTGTCTGGAAATGGATTTAATACAGATTCAAATGTTTATCAACTTACTTATAATAAAGCTGACGATTCTCTTTCTGGTGATTCTAAAATAACAGTTTATTCTGCAGAAGCGGTAATGGCAAATGTGACAGATCCTTTTATTGAATTAATTCAAACATCGGGAGCAACAGAAAAGTATTTAACGTTTCAAAATAATGCTACTATACAAGGCAAGCCTGTTGGAAATTATTCTGGAAATGTAACTATTACCAAAGGAACTCAAAGTAAGACTGTAAAGGTGAATTTAGAAGTTATTAATGATTCTACACAATTTTACTTAAATCCTACAGCTTTTAATATTTCGCTTCAGAAAAACTTATCAGAGGCAAAAACGGTAACAGCTATCATTTCGAACCTAAATAATCTCAATATTTCAGCATATTTTTTCCCGTCATTTATTGAATCTGTTACTATTTTGAATAATGAAGTTACGATTCTAACAAAGAATTCAAGCAATTTAATATTAGGAAACTATTCTGGAGATATTATATTAAAATCTGGAAATGTTCAAAAAGTGATTTCTGTAAATCTCACCGTTTTACAGGGCATAAAACATGATTTTTCAGGAGCTTCTTATTATTTTGCCCTGGATAAAAATAAAGTAGTGGTGAATAAAACGAATGTAGAATCTGCCTATGTTAAAATGACTCTTAGCATGTATTTTAAGGGTTTTGGAAGTGAATATCAAGAAAATCAAACTTACACTTATCCATTTTTCAAAGGTTCAGCAGAAATTTATCCTGGAGAAGAAATTCAAGATTTTTTTATTAAGGCTAAAAATCCGTTAGCAGCACAAAACCCCAATTATCAATACGATTTGGCTTTAGTTTCGGTTACTTTTCAAGAAATGAGCGCTACGGATAGCATTGTAACAGCCTACACATTGGATAATCTTAGATTCGCTCCAGGAAAGAAACCAAAATGTTTTCCGTTTTTCACAGATTATTCTGTGAGAAAAACGTTTTCTGATTCATTAATAAAGCTTTCTCACGATTCTTTGTCAGAAAAAACAGAATCAAAAATTCTTTATGATCAGTATCTTTTGCCCAAACCAATATTCACTCCAAAATTTACTATCGATCAATATGTTTTTAACAGAAAAGAATTTAAAGCGGTTTATGAAAAAAATATTGTTTCAAATAATATTTTGCAATTCTTACCTTTCCCGAATCCTCAAAATGTCGTGCATATTGAGTGGGAAAATCAAAATTTAGTGTTTGATTGGTTTACGGCAGTTGAGACAATCAGAGAAACTTCAGAAATAGAATCAATCACTGGAGAATCTAAGTATTACAAGGAGGAAAAATTTGATAGCAGCTATTCTAAATTGCTTACTGTAAATTCCGGTTGGATTCTTGAGGAAGAAATTGATTTAATTACCGATTTATTAATGTCGAGACTTTGTTTTGTTACGATTAGAGAAAAAACTTACAAAGCTTTTCCGATTGGTAAAAAAAATGAACTGTTTGATACCGACAACAATAGTTATTCGATGGATTTGGAATTTAAAATCTTAATTGAAAAATAATATAAACCGCTTTTAAGCGGTTTTTTTGTCCTTTAAAACTTTTTATTAAGCTTTCATATTGCATGAAAAAATATGAAAGATAAGTTTGTTACGGAAAATTTCGAAATTGACTTAACCGGTATAAAAACGAATTTCACTGAAGAAAATCCAAGATTTAAAGATAGTATTTGGACAAAATATACTTTACCTGTAGATATCAATTATGATAGAAATTTTTTAAGTAAAGTAGCACAATATTCCTCCTTTTCCAATGCTAATTTACCCTTAATTCATAAAGGACAGCATGTCTTTGAGGGGCGTACAATGCAAGGAACTTTGACCTTTTCAGATTTTAGAAATAAAAGTGCAAAAATTCAGATTGAGTCAGGTTTTGAAGAACTTCCAAATTTTGACAAGATGCTTTCTGAACTACCATTAGAATATAAGGAAGTTTCAGATATCTATGATCACGCTAATGAAATTGTCACCAAAAAATATCCTGAAACAAATTACAATTTTCCGAAAATGTACACTGAAGAATTTGATCTTGAAAGTGAGGGATGGAAATATTTCGGATCATTTTTAAATGATAGAGTACGACCTGCAGGAAATTCCGTAAAAATATTCACAAGAAATGAGATTCAGGAAAATGCGAATGGGTGGGATTGTGTCAATCGAAATATTATTCATCCAGTACCTTATTTATTGCATGTTTTAAAGCAGGGTTTTTTAGATGCTGGGTTTAGATTGACTGGAGATATTCTTGAAGATCCAAAATTAAAACAAAGAGGAATTTATTCTTCTGAACAGTACTTTACGACTGCTGATCAGGAATATCAAAAGTCTTATGTTTATACTAATGAATTTTACGACAATCAGGATTATTTTGGACAACCGTTTGGGCGTTGGCAAAAATCGTTTACAATCGAT
The DNA here is from genome assembly GCF_001677955.1 of Chryseobacterium sp. BGARF1. Classification (GTDB taxonomy): domain Bacteria; phylum Bacteroidota; class Bacteroidia; order Flavobacteriales; family Weeksellaceae; genus Chryseobacterium. The sequence goes on along the minus strand of NZ_LELA01000055.1, from coordinate 80,105 downwards.
GCACCAGGGAAATATAGAATTCTGGGAAAATGCTTCAACAACAATGATTCTAACTGCACATTACAAATAAAAAAAAACGGAGTTGTTTTGAATGTTTACGGAAGTGCTGGAACTCCTTATTTTAATTTTGATAAAGTTATTGAAATAGGAATAAATGAAGCTGAAACAAGTCCGGTAATTACACTTGAATATTTCGGACATGTTTTTAACGATCAGTTGGGTTCTGATAATATTAACATTGGAATTGCAGAAATCAACATTAATCCAATGCGACAAAATACAACTTCTGGAGATCCAATTCCTTTTATTTTTAACTTAAATCGTGTTAATCTCAAGCGAGCTGTTCCAGAGATGACATTTGGTGAACTCGTCAATATTATTAAAAACTGGAGAAATTACGATTTGACATTTGAAAATGGCATTGCAATTATGAATAGAATTGTGATTGACAAGACGAAAGAACCGGAAGATTTTCAGGAATTTGAAATAGAAGACCCATTTCGAAGTAAAAATGACAAGAAATATTTTAATCTCAAATTTCCTGAAGTTAAAGGAGTTAATATTGAAAATATTTTCTTCGATGAAAGCGGATATCAACTGAATGTTTCATCAGTTCCTAAAGACACTACCGAAATTTCAATCAATGGTTTTTGTTTACCAACTACAACATTCAGATCAAATACAACAGTAAAAGTCTTTGATGAAGGTGCCGCTTTAATGCTTATATATTACGATGGATTAAATAATAACGGCGATAATCATGCAAAGAATCCAGATGGAATGCACGGAATAGCACTTGCTGAAGAATTGAAAGATTATTTTTTATCCAGGTTGACAAATTTTATTTTCAAATGGGGGTTTATTGCCTTAAAATCAAAACTTAGAAAATTTAATATTCGTAGTGAAATTTATGCTTACAAGAAAAAACACTTTATAAAATCCTGGGTGAAAAATTCTTTATCTGACAAATATTATAGTGTTGAAATTGAAACGGAGACTTATTAATCTCCGTTTAATCATTGCATAAGCATCATACTACGAGCTGCAGTATCTTTGGCAACATGTACATATTTCATAGTTGTCATAATTTTAGTATGTCCCAAAATTGTCTGCAGGTTTTCAATTTGACCTCCTTTTATAAGATAGTTGGTGGCGAATGAGTGTCTGCCAACATGAAAATAGAGACGTTTTCTAATTCCACATGTGTTAGATATTTTTTTTAGATGCTTATTCATAGTAACTTCTGTCCAGAATGTCGAGAATAAATCCGTATTTGAATTTATGATATCGTGCACTTTGGGAATGAGAAAAAGTGTTAAATCTTTACCTCCCTTAAATGATACTACTCGAAGAAACTCCTCAAGCATTTCTTCTCTTTTCCTTGCTTTCACATCTGAAATTCGTAACCCTGTGTAACATGCAATTAAAAAATAGCCAAGGGAAAGTTTATAATTTTCAGGAATAAAGCTCGAAAAATAATATTCATGTAATTTGCTAATCTCCTTCTCATCCAGCCAAACGATTCTTCCTCCGGTATCACCAACCTGAACATCGTCTAAATCAAGACCTAGCTTAATTCCATACTTCTCAGCAAGTGATAAATATTTCTTCAGAACAGCCACATTTGAATTTATTGTTGACTGAGCATTTTTATATTGGGTTTTTAAGTGCGCTCTAAATTCATCAAAAAATTTATAATTGATATCTTGAAATGCAACAAGTGCTCTGAAATCCTTCAGTTTTTCAAACACCGAATCATGCTTCGCCAGTGTATTTTGTTTCATCGGTTGAATGTCCCGGATACTTTTATAAAATTGGCCAAAATCAACCGTAGAAGGAGCTGTTTTTAGCTGGTCCAAAAAAGATTGTAATGTCAATGGAACTTCAGAAAGACGATGCTTCATTCTTATAGATGTAATTTTTGCATCAATTTGTTTTAAAAGTAGATGCTCATCACGGCTTTCTGCAGTATCAATAATTCTCATATTTTTAGAATCCCAATACTTCTCTTCAATTTTTACTGCAGCAGGAATTCTCTTTCTCCGACCTCCTACATTAATATTAATGTAAACGGGCTTTCTCCCTCGCTTATCAGGTTCATTTTTTAAATAAAATGTATAATCCATAGGTGCAAATATGTTGTTAACATCTCTGCTCTTAATAAATGGTAATAATTGATTTTGTCCGATCATAAGTAGAATTTTATAACCGACTGTCACGACTTTTTTTTTAACGTGACGAGATTCGTGACAAAGAAAAAGAGAATAGATACATTTCTAATCAAAATTGTTTTGAAGCAAATCTTAATAGCGTTAATGTATTTATTCTCTTAAAAAAAATAGTAGCGGGGACACGACTCGAACGTGCGACCTCCGGGTTATGAGCCCGACGAGCTACCTACTGCTCTACCCCGCGATATATCTTTATAGTGCTAATCGACAGCACTTTATTAGTAGCGGAGACACGACTCGAACGTGCGACCTCCGGGTTATGAGCCCGACGAGCTACCTACTGCTCTACCCCGCGGTGTATCTTTATAGTGCTTACCGAAAGCACTTTTTTAGTAGCGGGGACACGACTCGAACGTGCGACCTCCGGGTTATGAGCCCGACGAGCTACCTACTGCTCTACCCCGCGATGTACCATTTTAAGCTTAAAAAAGCTTCGTAGTAGCGGGAACCGGACTCGAACCGATGACCTTCGGGTTATGAGCCCGACGAGCTACCTACTGCTCCATCCCGCGATATTTCTTTATAGTGTTTATCGAAAACACTTTGCTTAGTAGCGGGGACACGACTCGAACGTGCGACCTCCGGGTTATGAGCCCGACGAGCTACCTACTGCTCTACCCCGCGATATTGGATTGCAAATATACGAATATATTTGAAAATAGCAAGCAATCCTTTTAAATAAAGCACTTTTATGAAATTTATTTAAATATTCGTACATTTGTTTATGGCAAAAATTTTGAAAATTTATCCCGACAATCCTCAGGAAAACCTTATCAATGAGGTTATTAAAACCCTGAATAATGGCGGACTGATTATTTATCCGTCTGACACGATTTATGCTTTAGGCTGTAATATTTTTGATATCAAAGCCATGGAAAAACTGGCACAAATAAAAAAACAGAAACTGGAGAAATCAAAATTCTCGATTATCTGTAATGATTTGAGCCATTTATCAGACTTTACAAGACCTATTGATACTTCTGTTTTCAGATTTTTGAAAAGCCATCTTCCTGGTCCGTTCACATTTATTCTGGAAGCGAATAAAAGTTTACCTTTAGCATATAAGGGTCATAAAACGATTGGTATTCGTGTACCTGATCATTCAATTCCACAATTAATCGTTGAAAAACTGGGACACCCTATTGCATCAACTTCCATTAGAGATGATGATGAAATCCTTGAATACTCTACAGATCCGGAACTGATTGCTGAAAAATATGACCACTTGGTTGATATTGTAATAGACTCAGGTTATGGAGACAATATTGCCTCAACCATTGTAGACCTTACATCGGGCGAGCCGGAAATAATTCGTCAGGGAAAAGGAGAAATTTAGAACGATTGGTAAAATGAGTCTTAACGGAAGATATTCTTTAGGCATAATCCTTACTTTCGTATTGCTTGCCGCTTCAATGTTGTTTTCAATCCCAACAATTAATTCATTTTTGAATTATAAAACCTTAACGGTTGATCTTTTTTTTTACGACAGACTTTCTCTGTGGTTGATTTTAATTTTGGTTGTAGTCTATAATTTTTTTATTGAAAACAGGTCGTTCTTTGTTTGGGAAGAAAAGAAGTATCCCCCTTTATTTTATTTGGGTGCTGTAATCGCTTTATACTTTATTTGTGTATTTGGCGGAGCTTTTCTCAATGCAATTATTATTTTCTTAACCGAAGAAAAAGCAAGCAAAAGACTTCTAGAGTTCAAAATTTTATTTAATAACAACTATTTTCTCATCATTTTCACTTGTCTTACCGCTGGAGCTATCGAAGAATTACTGATGCGGGCTTACATTCAGCCAAGAATTGAAAAAATATACAACAGTCCGATGTTGGGTGTGGTTGTTTCAGCACTTTTATTTGGCATTTTACACAGCACTTACGGAACAATCGGTCAGGTTGTAATTCCTTTTTTTATTGGGATTGTATTTGCTTTATTTTATAAAAAATATTCAAACATTAAAATTCTAATTATCTGCCATTTCATGATAGATTTTATCTCGATGATGGTCATGAATTTTATTGATTCTAAACATTTATCTTTACTTACCTTATGAAAATCATAACTTCTCCTGCAAAATTAATGAACATAGAAAACTCAACAGATTTATTGAGAACTTCTACCCCAAGATTTATTGAAGAAGCAGAATTAATTCAATCTCATTTAAAACATAAATCGCCAAAATATCTTTCCGAATTAATGGAAATTTCGGCAAAATTAGCAGACGAAAATTGGGAAAGAAACCAAAAATGGAAATCTAAACCCACCGCAAAAGAATCTGCTCCCGCAATGTTTGCTTTTACAGGTGAAGTATATCGTGGTTTGGATGCAAAAACATTAGACAAAAATGCGGTTGATTATCTTCAGAAAAACTATAGAATACTTTCCGGTCTGTATGGTTTGTTGAAACCTTCAGATAAAGTAATGTTGTACCGTCTTGAAATGGGAAGGCCATTTGAATTTGAAAATTACAAAAACCTTTACGGATTCTGGACAGAAAAAGTGACTGAGTTACTTAATTCTGAAATGAAAAAGAACGAAATTCTTCTGAATTTGGCAAGTAACGAGTATATAAAAGTGGTTGACCGAAAAAAACTCAATCATCAGGTTGTCGATTTTGATTTCTACGAAATAAAAGAAGGCAAACTGAAAACAATCGTTGTTTACACAAAACATGCAAGAGGCTTGGTCGTAAGATTTTGCGCCGAAACCAATGCAAAAACTTTGAATGACGTGAAAACATTCAACTATGAAGGTTACAGAATTGATGAGGAAAAATCGACAGATACTAAACTCGTTTTCACAAGATAATGACGCTATCACAACTTAAAAAGCATTTTTCAGATTCACTTTCGGAAGTTTATACAGGTCCTGAAAGTGTTTTTATATTTCAGATCTTTGCTGAAGATATTTTAGGCTTAAATAATTTTCAGCAAAGACAATCCGCAAATCTAGAATTGTCTGATGAAAACGAAAACAGATTCCTGCAAATCATTTCAGAATTAAAAACAGGAAAACCTTATTTACAGATCTTAGGTGAAACCGAATTTTATGGAATGAAGATTTTTGTTGATGAAAATGTGCTTATTCCACGCCCTGAAACTGAGGAATTACTTGAAATTACGATTCAGAAAATCTCAAATCTCAAATCTCAAATCTCAAATCTCCAAGTTTTAGACATCGGAACCGGAAGCGGAATTATTCCTTTGGTTTTAAAGAAACATTTCCCAGAAGCGGAAGTTACATCGATTGATTTTTCGAAAAAAGCTTTAGAGGTTGCCAAAAAAAATGCAGATCTTCACCAGCTTGAAATCAATTTTATTCATGCTGATTATTTGAGTTTGGAGTTAAATAAAAACTTTGATATTATCATATCAAATCCACCCTATATCGGGATTGATGAAGAGAAAGAGATCGCAAACTCTGTAAAGGGATTTGAGCCTACGATGGCACTATTTTCTCCCACCTCTGATGCTTTGATCTTTTACCGAAAAATTGCAGAAGATTCTAAAAAACATTTAAATAAAAACGGTTTGCTGTTCTTAGAAATCAATCAGAAATTAGGACAAGAAACTTTAGCATTATACAAAGACTTTTCTCACAGTGAGCTTATTAAAGATCTCAGCGGAAATGACCGTTTTATTTTTGGTATAAAATAATATCTCAACAAATTTTAAGTATTGGTTAAAAAGCATTGCAGATAATCATTTAAAAAGAAAAATTTCTAATTTTCATGATTATCTGTCTAAATCCGTAACATTAAATTAACATCCTTTAGAAAAAGCAATTACATTATTTATTATTTTCAAACAAATCTATTCATAAATAGATAAAAAGAAAAATTTTTAATAAAGCTATAAATAATTAATTTTCGTTGCAATACAAAACATTCAATACAGATAAAAACTATTTTATCAATTAAATCATTTCAAAAATAGAAAAACCGATTCAAAACAAAGGTTATTAAAAACTTATTATAACAAGTATTTTTTAAGTTATTAATAATTCAATTAATTGTATTAATTATTTATATATATTTAGTGCAATCGATTACATTTTATCATATTAATATGCTATTAACTTAAACTATTAACGTCATGAAAAAAATTTTAACTTACTTACTGTGCTTTTTCAGTTTTCTGAAAATAGCAGCACAAAACACAACTATTACGCAAGCAACAGGCTGGATGGAGACCGCCTATATTAAATGGACACCCGTAATTGGGGCCGATAGCTATAAAGTCTATTATACCGGTGGAAATTTTACTGATCAAATTATCGACACACAACTGATCCGTAATTATGGATCATATTACAGAGCAGATGCATTAGGACTCAGCCCAGGAGTCTATACCATGAAGGTGGTTCCTGTCATCGGGAACGTAGACGGGCCAGCGACCGTATCGGCACCAATAACCGTAACAGCACACGATAGAACCGGATTTGCACATCATAACGGAAGAGTACCCGGAGCATACAATCTTGATGGAACATTAAAGGCGAATGCTGTCGTTTTATACATTACTCAGGATACCAAAAATACTGTTTCGATGAATGTTACAGGAGCTAATTCTAATCCCTGTGTTGGTTTACAGTCTATTTTAGATGGATTCAAGAAAGGTTTAGATTTCCGACCACTCGTTATCAGATTAATTGGGAATGTTACAGATCCCAACTATATGCTCAATGGAGATATTGTGATTGAAAACAAAAAAATTGCAGCAAGCTCTATCACTTTTGAAGGGGTTGGTTCTGATGCGCTGGTAAACGGCTGGGGGATCAGAATAAAAACAGCAACGAATATTGAAGTTCGTAACTTAGGATTTATGCTTACTGATGCTTCTGAGGGAGATAATCTTAGTTTGCAACAAGACAATACTTATATATGGGCTCACAATAATGATCTCTTTTACGGTGCACCAGGATCAGATGCCGATCAGGCAAAAGGTGATGGCGCCCTTGATGCAAAAAAATCTACGTATGTAACATTTTCATATAATCACTTTTGGGATAATGGGAAGAGTTGTCTTTTAGGTTTAAGTGAGGGTACCACTGCAGATCTATACATTACTTACCATCACAATTGGTTTGACCATTCAGACTCTAGACATCCTCGTGTACGTTTCTTTTCAGCCCATGTTTATAACAATTATTATGATGGAAACTCAAAATATGGTGTAGGATCTACATTAGGTTCGTCGGTATTTGTAGAGGGTAATTATTTCAGAAACTGTAAATATCCTATGTTGATTTCTAAGCAAGGTACAGACATTGCAGGAGGTGCACCCGGAACTTTTTCTAATGAGAACGGAGGCATGATCAAAGCTCACAACAACTATATGACTGGCCAGACCGCTTTTATTCCATACAGTTCAACGGCACTTACTCAGTTTGATGCTTATGTTGCAACAAGCAGGAACGAAGTTTTGGGAAGTAGTATCACTGCTGTACAAGGGGGTGCCACTTATAACAATTTTGACACTAATCCTTCATTATATATTAATTCTTTGGTTGTAGACAGCCCTGTTGTAGCAAGAGATAAAACGATGCAATATTCAGGAAGAGTTTCTGGTGGTGATATTAGCTGGACATTCAACAATGCAGGAGATGATACAAGTTCTGCAGTCAATTTAGGATTAATGGCATTATTACAGAATTATACATCATCTCTTATTTCAGTTCAGGGAATCGCTTCACCTACAGTAAGTTCACAGACATTAAGCATACCTTCTAATAATGACCAAACAGTGATCACTGCCACAGCAATGGCACCGATGATATTTACATGGGGCGGAACAGCCACTGATGTAACAGTATCTGGATTGCCTGCTTCAGGAGTAAATTTCGTGAAAAATACGACCAATAAAACAGTGACGATATCTGGAAATCCTACTGACGATGTGAGTTTCACTGTAAATACTGTCGGATCAGCCGGAACATCAGTTTCAGGAACTGGCAGTATTAGTGTGATTGCGCCGGGAACCCCTCAAGGTAACGAAATCCATAATTTTACTACATCTGCTTTAAACAGTACGTTCTATACATTCACATCAGCAAACATGAACTCTACCGACGGATCTGCAACCTATGATGGAGCAACTCTAACAAAACGTTTAAAATTAGAATCAGCAACATCCATAACGTACAGCACTTTACAAACTTCTACTTTAACGTTAGTTCTGGACCCCACTTTTAACGGCACTGTAAAATTTGACAATGTAAATTATACTGCTACAGCAGGTATTATAACAATTCCGAATATTGCTCCCGGATCACATACTATAACAAAAGGAAGTGTTGCCAATCTATTTTATTTTAAAACAGTATTTAATACTGCAGGAGTTTTAGCCACCCAGGAAAACAGATTAGAAACATTAAATGTTTATCCAAATCCTGTCAATTCTATACTTACTATTTCTACACCAAAAAACAGTTCAGTTGAGCAGGTAATTATATCAAACTCAGTCGGACAAGTTGTTAAAACAATAAATGAAAACATTTCAAAAATTGATATGACAAGTTTAAAAAGTGGTGTTTATTTCTTACAGGTCAAAACTAAAGAAGGAATATTCAATCAAAAAATCATGAAAAAATAATAACTAGTTTTTAAAATTTATTTGATATCCGTCTCGCAATTGTGAAGACGGATATTTTTATTTAATCATAAAATCCCAAGAATTGTTCGAATGATTACAATCTATTTTGAGACGATATTTTGACAAAAAAAACAAAACCAATGAAAATATCCATTGGTTTTTAGTATTTAAGAATTTAGAAATTTCTAGCCAATTCTTTTCCTTATAAATATTTCGTACGCCAAATAAATCAGTGGAAGTGACATGATGAGTAGGTAAAACATATTATGAATTGCATCTTCAGGATAAATAATTACGGTATAAATCAATCCAAAGAAAGCACCTCCTAAATGAGCAGCATGTCCCACGTTATCATTTGACCTTGGTTTTAGCATACTGTAAACAGAATATCCAAAATACAGTAAGCCGAAAAGATACCCCGGAATACTAAGAAAAGGAATAAATATAATTCCAATTTTTGAAAATACTGGATTCAGAGAAACGCTTGCAAAAATAATTCCGGCAACACCTCCACTGGCTCCAATTGCAGAATACCAAGTTTGATTTTTATAAATTAACAAAGAAAAAAGATTTCCCAGCAAAATAGAGGCAATGTATATGATTAAAAACCCAAAAACTCCAAATGCAGCAATTATCGGCGGATAAAACATATAAAGAACGTACATATTAAGCAATAAATGCATGAAATCTGCATGCAGAAAACCAGCAGTCAAAAGTCTGAAATATTCTCTTCTATGCAGAATTGCTCCCACATTAAATTTATATTTCTCAAACATTCTCATATCATTTAAAGCTAAATAGCTAATGATACAGGTAATTGCAATTATAATGATAACTATTGTATTCATTCTGTAGTATTTTCGTTATCATCACTTCCAAACAAATTTCCGATTGTTCCATCATCGTTTGAAGCAGTAAAATCTGGTTCTTCATACACTTCAGGCTCCTCTTCTTCAGGTTCAGGAATAGTGATATTAATGTTTTTAACCTTGAATTTTGTAAACTGGTTTCCGATGGCTTTAATTCCTTTTACAGCAATAAATTCATCGATATTTACAGTTTCAGATTCTCGGTCTTTTCCTTTATCTTTTGCAAAAATAATTTCGGCTGTCGTATTATTAGCGACAATAATTCTTTCAATAAATGATTTAGGATGCTCTGATGGCATAAAAGTTTGGGGATTGGTATTGTTTTCAAGCAAAAATCTTTTGATGAAATACATATCCTTTTCCCCGTCGTAATAAATACAAGTTACCGGCTGATGAGGACGCCATTTTTCAAGAATAATATATTCGTCATCAAAACGATTTCCTAAATCAAAGCTTACCAGTTTTGCTTCACCCTGAGCATTAATGATTAAGATTTTATCGTCCCCTTTAAAACTTCCCAATAAAGTGCCTCTTGCATCTGCGTTGAGTCTTCTTACGGTTTCATCAAACCATATTTTTCTCGGAGCTAAAGTAGAAACACCTTCTTCTTTCAGGTCGACTTTCTTTACAGAATATTTGGTCACCAAATTTCCTCTTGAATCTCTGCCTTTAATGGCTAATTCAGAGAAATCGATTTCCATTTTATTTTTTCTGATTCTAGGATTGGGCTTCAATAAAACAGTTACCACTTCAGCTTCACCATTCGGGTTTGCCGAAAAATAAAGCATATCAGAACCTCTTTTATCAGAACCTAAAGCATAATCTGTATTTCTGGTAACCGCAGTTACCGAAAAACGTTTCATATAATAGGGGCCATCTCTTCCTTCACGGTAAATCATGTTGTAGACGGTGCGTTTATCATTCTTTTTCCAGATAGCAACGTGTTGAATATCTTTTCCGATGAAAGTTTTAGCTTCCACTTTTACGACTTTCATGCTTCCGTCTTTTCTGAATGTAATAATATCATCAATATCCGAACAGTCAAATAAATATTGGTCTTTTTTCAAAGAAGTTCCAATGAAACCTTCTTCAAAATTAGCATAGAATTTTTCGTTGGCAACGGCTACTTTTGATGCATCAATAGTATCAAAAATTCTTAATTCCGTTTTTCTTTCTCTGTCTTTTCCGTATTTTTTCTGAATATTCAGATAATAATCAATCGCATAGGCAATAAGGTTGGCCAAATGGAATCTTACCTGCTCTATTTTCCCTTCTAAAGAAGCTATATTTTCTTTAAATTTATCTAAATCGAATCTTGAAATTCTTTTAATTCTTATTTCGGTTAGCCTTAAAATATCTTCTTCGGTAACTTCTCTTAAAAGATGGGCAGTGTGAGGTTTTAAACCTGCATCAATTGTTTTCAGAACTTCTTCCCAGCTTTTTACCTCTTCAATGTCGTGGTAAATCCTGTTCTCGATAAAAATTCTTTCCAATGATGAAAAATGCCAGTTTTCCTGCAATTCATGAAGTTCGATTTCCAGTTCTTTCTTCAACAAAGAAACTGTATGATCAGTATTCATTTTAAGAATGGTAGAAACATCCAGGAACATTGGTTTGTCTCCAACAATTACACAGGCATTTGGCGAAATGGTAACCTGACAGTCGGTAAATGCATACAAAGCATCAATCGTTTTATCTGGCGAAACTTCGTTGTGAAGATAGATTAGAATCTCTACTTTATCTGAAGTATTGTCTTCAATTTTTTTGATTTTAATCTTCCCTTTTTCATTCGCTTTTAAAACAGAGTCAATTAAGTCTGTTGTCGTTTTAGAAAAAGGAAGCTCAGAAATCATCAACGTATGTTTATCAACCTGAGAAATTTTGGCTCTCGCTCTTACTTTTCCTCCTCTGTGGCCATCATTATATTCTGAAACATCAAGAAATCCTGCTGTAAGAAAATCAGGAAAAACCTGAAAACTCTTTCCGTTTAAATAAGCAACAGAAGCCGAAATCAGTTCGTTAAAATTATGCGGAAGAATTTTAGTCGAAAGCCCCACTCCGATTCCTTCAACCCCTTGTGCCAAAAGCAACGGAAATTTTACCGGTAAATCTACAGGTTCGTTATTTCTCCCGTCATAGGATTTAGACCACTCTGTAGTTTTAGGATTAAAAACTACTTCCAAAGCAAAGGGTGTTAATCTTGCCTCAATATATCTTGCTGCTGCTGCAGAATCTCCTGTATAAATGTTTCCCCAGTTTCCCTGAGTATCAATCAGCAATTCTCTCTGCCCAATTCCCACCATTGCATCGGTGATTGATGCATCACCATGAGGGTGATATTTCATCGTGTTTCCTACGATATTAGCTACTTTATTGTAGCGCCCATCTTCTAATTCTCGCATAGAATGCATGATTCTACGCTGCACAGGCTTTAAACCATCATAAACAGATGGAATGGCTCTATCTAAAATTACATAAGATGCATAATCCAGAAACCAGTCTTTGTATAGTCCTGAAACTTTTTTTAAGCTTTCGCCTTCGTGAGAGTTGTCTTCTATCATTACTTATTCTTGATGTCTTTTCTCTTTATTAGCTATAATTATTTTGTTGAGAGATGTCTTTAAGTCGTTGACTTCTTTTCTCGTTAAATATGAAATTTCATATTTTAAGGTTGTTGTACCAGAATTTTTGCTTGAAATGGTTATGTAAAGTCTTTTGAAAAACAAAACAGAAAACACATCAAATTTTACCAGTTTATATTTTGGAAATTCATCACTTTGAGGTTTATTTAAAAAAGGAATAATATTTCTATTTCTAAAATGAATCGCTTCCCCTTCACTGTCATATTCAAAAATCTGTCTCCCATGTAAATGAATAACAATCAATAATATAATAGGAACAATGATTAAAAAACAACTTTTTTCATCTAAAATATTAAACCTTATCTTATCTACAATAAAACCGATGCATCCGCCCAATAGTATCATCAATAATATGATATTAAAAAAACGATACAAAGGCGTTTTTTTCTTATTACTTAGCCTTATCATATTTATTTTAGTTTTGTACAGGATTAATTTTTATATTTATTAAACCCCTGCTTCATCCAAAATCTCTTTTTTGTTAATATCCTGATCTTCAACTACCAAATTTTCAAGAATGAATACTTGTCGATCAGGTGTATTTTTACCCATATAAAATTCTAAAAGCTGCTCAATCGTCTGATCTTTTCCTAAAACTACGGGTTCTAAACGGATATCTTTTCCAATAAAATGTTTGAACTCATCTGGTGAGATTTCTCCCAGCCCTTTAAATCTGGTAATTTCAGGGTTTTTGCCCAACTCATTTAAAGCTTTCACTCTTTCAAGCTCAGAATAGCAATATCTCGTTTCTTTTTTATTTCTAACTCTGAATAATGGAGTCTGAAGAATAAATAAATGTCCGTTTTTAATTACATCCGGAAAAAACTGAAGGAAGAATGTAATCATCAAAAGCCTGATGTGCATACCGTCGACATCGGCATCGGTTGCGATAATCACCTGATTGTAACGTAAATCTTCAAGACTTTCTTCAATATTTAAAGCAGCTTGCAGCAAGTTAAATTCTTCATTTTCGTACACCACTTTCTTCGTTAAACCATAGCAGTTTAATGGTTTACCTTTTAATGAAAATACAGCTTGCGTATCGACATCTCTTGATTTTGTAATTGATCCAGATGCAGAATCTCCCTCGGTTATAAAGATTTGGGTTTCTGCTTTTCTTTCTGCTTTTTGGTCATTGTAATGCTGTCTGCAGTCACGAAGCTTTTTATTGTGAAGCGATACTTTTTTTGCTCTTTCTCTTGCCAGTTTTTGAATTCCCGAAAGTTCTTTTCTTTCTCTTTCTGAAATTAAAATTTTTCTCTGAATCGCTTCTGCAATTTCAGGATTTTTATGCAAGAAATTATCTAATTTATTTTTTAAGAAATCAATGATAAACGTACGAACTGTTGGCCCGTTTGGCCCCATATCATTCGAACCTAATTTTGTTTTCGTCTGAGATTCAAAAACCGGTTCTTCAACGTTAATCGAAATCGCTGCAACAATTGATTTTCTTATATCAGAAGCATCAAAATTTTTATTAAAAAATTCTCTGATGGTTTTTACATATGCTTCACGGAAAGCATTCAAATGCGTTCCACCCTGCGTTGTATTTTGTCCGTTAACGAATGAAAAATACGTTTCTGTCTGCGATTTATCGGTATGTGTAATCGCTACTTCAATATCATTATCTTTCAGGTGAATAATCGGGTAAAGTGTTTCGTTTTCAAGCTCTTCATCCAACAAATCTTTCAAACCGTTTTCGGAATAGAAAGTTTCGCCATTAAAAATAATTTTCAATCCCGGATTCAGGTACGCATAATTGCGGAGCATTCTTTCGATATACTCTTTTCGATATTTATAGTGAAGAAAAATTTCAGAATCAGGAGTAAATAAAATTTCAGTCCCGTTTCTGTCTGAAGTTTCTTTTTCTTCGTATTCTTCGGTTATTAAACCTCTCGAAAATTCTGCAATTTTCATTTTACCGTCACGGAAAGAACGCACACGGAAATAATCTGAAAGTGCATTCACTGCTTTTGTGCCGACACCATTTAAACCAACAGATTTTTTAAACGCCTTGCTGTCATATTTACCTCCGGTATTCATTTTTGAAACAGCATCGACCACTTTCCCTAGAGGAATTCCACGACCAAAATCTCGAATCATTACTTTTCCGTCATCGACTTTTATTTCAATTCTTTTACCCGATTTCATTCTAAATTCATCAATCGAATTATCCAGAATTTCTTTCAGTAAAATATAAATACCATCATCAGCAGACGAGCCATCGCCAAGCTTTCCGATATACATACCGGGACGCAAACGGATATGTTCCTGCCAATCGAGGGTTCTGATATTATCTTCAGAATAGATAGGTTGTATTTCTTGTGACATATATTATTTCAGCAAACATACAAAAGTACAAAAACGCCGAAAAATATCCGAATTTTTAAGTTTCTATTTATTATTATTTTTTACTAAAGTTTAAAAATTGAGCTACACATTTTTACTCATTTAATCTGAATATTTGAAAATTTGCTTTAATTTAGATTCATAAAGAATTTTAAATGATACAACTTCCTTCTTCGAAACTTCCCAATGTGGGAACAACTATATTCACCCAAATGTCTCAATTAGCTAATCAACATCAGGCAATCAATCTTTCACAGGGATTTCCGGATTTTGAAACTGATTTTGAATTACTGAATTTAGCAAATGATTTCATCAAAAAAGGGTTTAATCAATACTCACCTTTGGGAGGAATTATAGGTTTAAAAGAAGAAATCGCTAGGAAAATAGAGAACAGCCACAGTGCAATTTACCACCCCGAATCTGAGATCACAATTACCGCGGGCGGAACTCAAGCGATCTTCACAGCAATTGCCACTTTCGTACAAAAAGATGATGAAGTGATTATTTTTGAACCAGCTTATGATTGTTACGAACCAACCGTAGAACTTTTTGGTGGAATTGTAAAACGTTTTCAAATGAAAGCTCCAGATTACGAAATCGATTGGAATGTTGTAAGAAATTTGATTTCAGAAAAAACAAAAATGATCATTCTGAACAACCCGAACAATCCTTCAGGAAAGATTTTAAAAGAAAATGACATTCAGGAATTAATTAAAATAGTAAAAGACACCAATATTTTAATCTTAAGCGATGAAGTCTACGAAAACATTGTCTTTGACGGAAACCAACATTTAAGCATTTGTAAATATCCTGAACTCAAAGAAAGAAGTCTATTAGTTGCCTCTTTCGGGAAATTATTCCACATCACAGGTTGGAAAATAGGATATTGTGCCGCACCAAAAGCTTTGACCGATGAATTCAGAAAAGTACATCAATACAATGTTTTTTGCGTGAACACTCCTCTTCAGATGGCTTTAGGAGAATACATGAAAAATAACGAACACTACAATCAACTGAATCAGTTTTTCCAGAAAAAAAGAGATTTTTTAAGACAAGGTTTAGCTCAAACTTCTTTTGAACTCCTCGGTTGTGAAGGAACTTATTTTCAGGCGTTGAAATATGATAAAATTTCAGATAAAAATGATTTTGATTTCGCTACAGAATTAACGATTGATTACAAAGTGGCAAGTATTCCGTTTTCGGCTTTTTATAAAGATAAACTCAATGAAAATGTAATCAGACTATGTTTTGCAAAAAAGAATGAAACTTTAGAAAAGGCGATTGAAAATTTAGCTAAAATTTAATTTCAAATTCTATTTAAATCAGATGAGTGGAGAAAGCAGTCTCGCCAAATGTTCGAAGAAAACTTTATATTTTGACCGTTTTTTCCATTCATTCAATATAATTTCATCACAATCATCAATATCTCCGAGAAATACACTTTGTAGTTTCTGATTAACTTCTTTATCAAAAATAAGTGTATTTACTTCAAAATTAAGTTCCTGACTCCGAACATCCATATTGGCAGTTCCCACACAAGAAAAATCATCATCTATTACCATTGTTTTAGCATGAATAAACCCTTTTTTGTAAAAGAAAATACGAACATTATTTTCGAGCAATTCTTCATAATAAGAGTAAGCAGCTGCGTTTACAATCACAGAATCTCCTGATTTCGGAACCATTAATCTCACATCGAGACCAGAAAGAGCAGCTTGTTTTATTGCATTCAAAACCGTTTCTACAGGAATAAAATAAGGTGTCACGATATATACTTTTTCTTTAGCCGAAAGAATGGCCGAAGTTGTACTCAGCATGATAGAAGGTTTTGTATCGGGTCCACTGGCTGCAACCTGAACTATTTTATTTTCCGAACCTAAATTTTCATATTTAAAATATTCCTGTGATAATTTGGGGATCTTTTCAGTAGCAAAGGTCCAGTTACTTAAGAATAAATACTGAAAATAAAAAGCACCATTTCCCTTAATATACAAATGAATATCGCGCCAATATTGTTTGGAATTAGGATTAATATACTTATCCGAAACATTGATACCACCCGTAAAAACCTCTTTTCCGTCTACAATAATAATTTTTCTGTGATCTCGATAATTTACTCTGTTGGCAAAAACTCGAAAAGTAATTTTATTAACGGGAGAAGTTTCTACACCCGCTTCTTTTAATCTGTTTAATAACTTTTTCCCTATTTTCCCACTGCCCATATCATCATAAAGAAAACGAACGACTACTCCATTCTTTGCTTTTAGCACAAGTAGATCAGCCAGTTTATTTCCAATATCATCATTTTCGTAGATGTAATATTCTAAATGGATGTGATGTTTTGCCTTTTTGATGACCTCAAACACTTTAGCAAACTTTTCTTCTCCATTCACCAATACTTCCACTTCGTTTTCCTGCGTTAAAGGCGAAAACCCAGAATGATAAAGAAAATTAATCGTGGTTATAAAATGATCCAGCTCGTCTTTCCGACTGTTTAGTGTTGCGTAATGAGTTTCTTTAACATATTGTAAACCTCGTCTGAAAACTTCATCATTCCCTTCAATTTTAAAAGTGTAAAATTTATTCTTTCGATAATTGACGCCAAATACAAAGTAGATGATAATCCCTACAAAAGGAAGGAAAACAATCAGCATAAGATAAGCCAGCGTCTTACTCGTGGTCTTTGTATCTATAATAATTTTAGCTGCAAGAAAAAAAACACCTGCAAAGTATAAAATTTCAATCCCAACCAAAATATAAGGAAACTGATCTAAAAACTCTTTAATCATCATAAAATTATCGCTGAATCTAATGTCATTTCATCTATTAAAGATAACAAAAAGGAGCCAATATTTTCGACTCCTTATATTATTTTAAAAAAACATTCCGCCGGAAGCTTCAATTCTTTGAGCCGTAATCCAACGTGCATCTTCGGTGCATAAAAATGCAACCACTCCGCCAATATCATCGGGAAGCCCTGCTCTGCCTAAAGCTGTATTGTTTGCCACCAATGCATTCATATTTTTATCGTCACGGGTTCTTCCGCCTCCAAAATCAGTTTCAATAGCGCCCGGAGCGACCACGTTTGCTTTAATTTTTCTTGAGCCCAATTCTTTTGCCAGATATTTAGTCATCATTTCGACTCCAGCTTTTAACGAACCATAAACAGATGAACCCGGCAAGGCAAATCTCGCCAAGCCTGAAGAGATATTTACAATTCCGCCATCATCATTAATGAAAGGCAAAAATTTCTGAGTTAAAAAGAAAACTCCTTTGAAGTGAATATCCACCATTTCGTCCAACTGTTCTTCCGTAGTATCTGTGATGGGAGCATATAAAGCGGTTCCGGCATTATTAATTAGAAAATCTATATTTCGGCTTCCTGTATTTTTCTCCAAATGATCACCTACATTCTTTACAAATTCCTCAAAACTTTTTGTATTTCTTGTATCCAATTGGTATGCGATTGCTTTTTGACCTAAAGCTTCAATTTCTGCCACCACTTTTTCAGCTTCTTCCTTGTTGCTGTTGTAAGTAATGATTACATCAAGACCTTTTTGTGCAATTTTTAACGCTGAATTTTTTCCTAATCCACGACTTGCTCCTGTAACAAGGGCAATTTTTGTTCTGTTTTCCATAATTGATTTTTTTTGATGGTACAAAGTTGAGTCAATTTCAGATTTATTTATTTACTCCAATCAATCTGAAATTTGCAAAATTCAAATCACGCCCTAAATTCCATGGGTGTAAATGCAGTTTTCCGTTTAAAGAAATTAGAAAAATGAGCAATCTCTTCAAAACCTAAAGCGTAAGAAATTTCGGAAATATTCCAATTGGTTTGTTTTAATAATATTTTAGCCTCCTGAACCAATCGGTCTGCAATAAATTCGGTGGTCGTTTTTCCTGTATTTTCTTTTAAATTCTTATTTAAATAATTGACATGAATGGATAATCTTTCTGCAAAATCATTGGCTACTTTCAGCTGAATTCTTTGACTGGGAGATTCGATTGGAAACTGTCTTTCTAACAATTCGATAAACAGAGAAACCACTCTCACTGCTGCATTGTGTGAATTTCCCACTTTTTCTGCAGGTTGTAATTTTTGTCCGTAATGAATCAGTTCTGAAACATAATTTCGAATTAAATCATATTTAAATTCATAATCAGAATCTATTTCTTTTTTAATTTTCGAAAATAGAAAATCAATTTCATCCGCCATCGCATCCTCAATTTCAAAAACAGGAATCGTACCCGGCTGAAACAAAGGCAAGTCTTCAAGAATATTTTTCGAAGCATTTTTAGTAAAAAAATCCGCTGTAAAAACACAAAAATTTCCTGACTGATTCTCGTCTTCTGGCACATAATGATAAGGAACTTTCGGGGTTGCAAAAAGCAAAGCATTCTTTTTTATGGAGATTACTTTATCTGCATATTCTGCCCTATTTTTTCCTCTAATTAAACTAATCTTATAATATTTCCTTCTGTTGTAAGGCATTTCGGAGGTCTTTTTAACATTGGCAATGGTCTGCGCAATATCAAACACATTAAAATGGCCAATATCTTTGTGAAGACCTTTCGGAAAGATACTTTCCATATCCTTTCCCAATCCTTTAGTCATTTCAAGATAAAAATCTTCCAGAGAAGCATGAGCTAATTTTTCCATAATGCGGAATTTGTATAATTCAAATATAGGAATTTATGAAATATAAGTTAAGTTACATATCCTCCAGCAATTTCTAAAATCCATTTTCCATTTTTATATTCGGCAGAATAATCCGTAGAGCTACTGTTTCCCCACTCTTTTATATAAAAAATATTAGGATTATTTTTATTTCTTTTAATTTTTCCTATTCCGTGTGATGAGACATCGGTAACTTTTAAAAAATCAGTTTTTGATTTTGAATCTTCAGGACTAAACAAAACATGATATTTAGGGCTTATTTGATGAAAATAATCACAATCACTAATGAAAATTTCAAAATAGTAGTTTTTATTACTAAGATTTTCAGATTGGTAATCAGGTAACAACGTTTCATAAAGCTGGGTAAACTTATTCTTTTCAGATTTAAACATTGGATTCAAATCATTAAAATCATCCATTCCATCTCCATCGGTATCTTTATTATTAGGATTTAAACCAAAGCTTTTTTCAAAAATATCGTTATAACCGTCGTGGTCAGAATCTTTTACTAAATCTTCTAATTTTATTTTGAATAGTTTTCCATCTTCAATTGCTGAATAACCATCATAACCTGGCAAACCTGGAACTTTTACGATTTTAACAAAACTTCCTTCAAGCTCTAAAAAACCATTATTAACAATCGGCTTTTCCTGAATTTCATTAATATAATAATGACTAAAGCTTAATCCTAAAAAATAAGCAGAAGGTTTTTCATTTTCTATTTTACAAAGCCAAAATCCGAGCTGGTTTCTACCAAAAGCATACATTACATTTACGATTTTTTGCTGATTAGAAAAAGTAAATTGTTCTGAAAATTTATTATTAAATGTTTTGAATTCCGAATCATATTCTTTCCATCTCTTTTCCATAATCTCTTCCGATTTCGATCCTAGACTGTCTTTTTTAAAGCTTCTAAATTTTTTGAGATTAACAACCTGCAAATAATCCGGCTTTTCTGCAATAATCTTTTTTACATCATTTTTCTGTACTTGCATATCGTGATTATCAATTATTAGATTTTCATCATTTTTAAAATGTTTAGCCCAATGATTATCAGAAGGTATAAAACACCTTTCTTCCAAGCTTTTTGAACACGAAACAATTAGAAGTAAGAAAAATAAATATCTCATAAAATGTTTTTACTAATATATAAAAAAAACGCTCCCAAATTCATGGAAGCGTATTTTAAAATACTATATAACTAACTTTTAATATTTTTAAACATTAAATCTGAAGTGCATGATATCACCGTCCTGAACGATGTATTCTTTACCTTCTACAGAAAGCTTTCCAGCTTCTTTTACTTTTGCTTCAGAACCATACGTTACATAATCATTGTATCTGATTACTTCTGCACGGATGAAACCTTTTTCGAAATCTGTGTGAATTACTCCTGCAGCTTGAGGAGCCGTCCAACCTTGTCCAATCGTCCAAGCTCTTACTTCTTTTACACCTGCTGTAAAATACGTTTGTAGCTTTAATAAATCATAAGCTTTTCTAATCAAACGGTTTACTCCAGGCTCTGTAAGACCTAATTCTTCCAAGAAAATCTCTCTTTCTTCGAAAGTTTCAAGTTCATTAATATCAGCTTCGATTTGAGCTGCCAAAACTACTGTTTCAGCACCTTCACCTTTAGCCATTTCTTCAATCTTTGCAATCCATTCGTTTCCGTTTTTAATAGAATTTTCATCCACATTACAAACGTAAAGAACTGGTTTATTAGTTAAAAGTTGAACTTCACCAATTACCGACTTTGCAAAATCATCCATTGCAAATTCTCTTGCATTTCTACCGTCTTCAAGATGTTTCTGAAGATTTTGAAGTGTTTCGTAGGTTAATAAATCTTCTTTCTTACCAGATTTGATGAATTTTTTCGCTTTTTCAACAGCTTTACCCACTGTTTCCAAATCTTTTAACTGAAGCTCGATATCGATAATATCTTTATCTCTCAAAGGATCTACTGAACCTTCAACGTGGATAATATTTCCGTTTTCAAAACATCTTAAAACATGAATAATCGCTTCACACTCACGAATGTTTGCCAAGAATTGGTTTCCTAAACCTTCTCCTTTACTCGCTCCTTTTACAAGACCTGCAATATCTACGATCTCTACAACAGCTGGCAAAACTCTTTCAGGATTTACCAATTTTTCAAGCTCAAATAATCTCTGATCCGGTACAGAAACCGTTCCCAAGTTAGGCTCGATAGTACAGAAAGGATAATTAGCTGACTGCGCTTTAGCATTGCTTAAGCAGTTAAAAAGAGTTGATTTACCTACATTCGGTAAGCCTACGATTCCACATTTCATAACGTTAGATTCAAAGTTTAAGGTTTAAAGCTCAAGATGATATTACCTTTCGCTTTCAGCCTGCAAATATAGTGATTTTACGGTGGAATTCATAATAAAAAAATCCGCCAATAATTTGACGGATCTTCAGAAATATTTTTTTTTGCTATTTGCATTTATGGATTGGTTCCCGTTGCATCCTGAGCCAGCGGAACATCATTCGGAGCTGATGCCATTGCACTGTCTAAGTTGAATAATGATTCATCTGTAGCTCTGTCACCACCCGCAATTTTCAGTTTATCTATTAAATTGGAAGCTAAAGTTTCTTCTTCGATTTGTTCCTGAACAAACCATTGCATAAAATTCCATGTTGCCCAGTCTTTTTCTTCCAAAGCCAAATCTACAAGCCTGTAAATAGAGGTCGTATTATCTACTTCATGTTGAAAAACACCATCGAAACAAGCCGATAAAGTTTCCGGATCTGCAGGCGGAGCCGGAATGGCATCCACTTTTGGTTTTCCACCCCTGTTTAAAACGTACTCCATAAATTTTATGGAATGATTTCTCTCTTCCTGCGAATGACGGTATAAAAAATTGGCAATTCCCTGATAACCTTTATCATCTGCCCAAATTCCGTACGATAAAAATGTGTGTGAAGCGTGAATTTCTTTATTCATCTGGTCGCTCAATGCTTTTTCCAGCGCAGGTGAAAGTCTGTTGGTATTCATAATTGTATATTTAAGTGTGATTATAGTTATAAATACAAAAATGATTCCGTGAAAAGTTCAGTTCTTTACTCTTAAAAAAAACTACAATACAATCAATTATAAATCAATTGATTAAAAACACAATTTGGATTTAATCTAAAATAAAAAGTCAAAACCTCATCGGAATTGACTTTCAATTTATTGTAAAAATAAAGACTTATGATTTAAAAATCAAATTATTTCTTCGTCAGTTTTGCCAGATAAGAATCTTCATCCTGAATAACTTTTTCTATTTTAAAACCGTTATTTTCCGCAGCATTTTTTAAAGTATTAAAATCAAGATACAGCCATTTGATAGGATCTTCAGACTCCCCTTTGTAATGAACAATATAATCCAATTCACCATAATATCCTTCTGCAGGAATGTAAACTCCGCCGTCTTCATCGGCATCGAACATATAGAGAATATCGGTACTGTCAATAAGAATTTGTCCGTTTTTATTTAATAAAGAATGAAGTTTTTTAAGATAAATATCAATTACTTTCAAACTTTGAAAAATTCCGGTTCCATTCATTAATAAAAGAATTGTATCAAAAGTTTCACCAGAAAACTCAAGCATATTCTGAGCAACCGCCTTTTGAATTCCTCTTGATTGACAAACCTCAATTGATCTTGGCGAAATATCTAAAGCAGTAACCTCTAAATTTCTTTCATTTTGAAGATATAAAGAATGTGAACCCGCTCCTGCTCCGATATCTAAAACTTTTCCGTCAGCTAGTTTTAAAGCTTTCTTTTCGATTTTATTCATTCCTTCAAAATCTCTGAAAAGATATTCTACCGGAAGCTCATCGAGTTCGGAAATTGAAGTTTCAGTCTGCAGATCTTCAGGATTTTCATTGTGAAAATAATCCCAGATTGCGCGTCCCATTAAGTCTTTCATGCTGAATTTTAATGGGGCAAAGATAAGGGTTTTGGAATTTACAAATAGACTTCCTTTATATTTAATTCTAAAACCAAAACTATTTAAATTCGTTTCAATGGCTCGAAATGTTTGTATCTTTGAATTTAAACTTTTAGAATAATGAATCTTCAAAAAGAAATAATTGAAACAATAAAAAGTGATAATTTCATAGAACTAATAAGCGAAATTGGTGATATCACTTTCGAAAATTTTCTTGAAAATGATTCTTTTAAAGATATTCCTATTTTAGGATTTTTAATTAAAGGGAAAAATATAATTAATGAGATTCAAGATAAATTATTTGCAAAAAAAATTCTCTCATTTTTAAAACAATTGGAAGGCACTTCAAACCAATCAAGATCAAAACAAATTAATAAGATTGAACATGATTCCGAATACAAAATCAAAGTTGGCGAGAAATTACTCTATTTATTGAATGATGCGGAAGATTATGAAAAATCAGAATATATTGGTAAATTATTTAAATCATTTCTTGAAGAAAAAATTGAATACAATGATTTTTTAAGATGTGTTAATAGTATTAATAGAATAAACATTGTAGATTTTAAAGACTTTTTAAAAAGAGGGATGAGTAGAAGTGATAGAAGTACTGATTCTTATCTTAACTCTGGACTTATTACATTTGAATTTACAAAACCACAATATATTAGAGGAAGTCACATGAGTGGTGATTATGGAATTGAATTTAAAATTTCTAAAATTGGTACTTTAATTTTAACATGTTTGAAAGATGGTGATATTTATAGTAGCTACTAATAATCATTCAATCTTTCATTAAGCTTTATTGAATATCATTTACAAATCGCCATCATCCATATTTTCTATTTTTAAAACCATTCCATTCCTTCAAAATTTCCCTAACTTGTCTTTTCTAAAAACGAGATTCATCTCATGACAGATAAACATTTAAATTTTCAACAGGGATTTACATTCAGCAAATACATTCCGGAAGATATTTCGCATTTTGACCGGGTTTTTGATGTGTTTAAAGATTTGCTGACCCACACTTCCGGAGATATTGAGGAAGCTTTTGAATGGCTCGATATGCTCGATAAAGAATACGATATTTTCACCGACGAATATACGCTTGAAGATTTTGAAGAAGACCTCAGAAAGCGAGGTTACATCAAAAAAGAAGACGATTCCGAAGACGGAAATTCTGGAAAAGGAAAAGGTAAAAACATTCTTACCGCCAAACTGGAAGCCGCCTTACGAGAATATGCCTTAGATCAGATCTTCGGAAAGCTTAAAAAAAGCGGCATCGGAAATCACAGAACCAACAAATCTGGAGTCGGTGATGAGCGTGATGGCGAAAACAGAAACTTCCAATACGGCGACGATCTTTCTACCGTCAATATGACCGAAAGCTTGAAAAATGCACAGATCAACAACGGAATTTCAGATTTACGAATGACCGAAGACGACCTCATCGTAGAAGAGACCAAACATAAAGCTCAAATGAGTACGGTTTTGATGATCGATATCAGTCACTCGATGATCTTGTATGGTGAAGACCGCATCACACCCGCCAAAAAAGTGGCAATGGCTTTAGTGGAATTAATTAAAAGAAAATACCCAAAAGATTCCATCGATATTATCGTTTTTGGAAACGAAGCATGGCCAATAAAAATCAAAGACCTTCCCTATTTGCAAGTTGGCCCGTATCACACCAATACCGTTGCAGGATTAGAATTGGCAATGGATATTCTTCGTAGAAAAAGAAATACCAACAAGCAGATTTTCATGATTACCGACGGAAAACCGAGTTGCCTGAAACTTCCAACCGGTGAATATTACATGAACAGTGTAGGTTTAGACCAGAAAATTGTAACCGAATGCCTCAACAAAGCGGCACAAGCCAGAAAATTGAAGATTCCAATTACCACTTTTATGATTGCCCAAGATCCTTATCTGCGACAATTTGTGAATGCATTTACCGCTCAAAATAAAGGAAAAGCTTTTCTTACAGGACTTTCAGGTTTGGGACAAATGATTTTTGAGGATTACGAGAAGAATAGAATTAAGAGAATATAAAGCTGGGTGATGGAAGTTGGATGTTGGGTGTTTGTAAAGTTTGCAGTTCAATATTTGGCAAAATTTCAATAAAGTCATCAATTGATTTCTTAATTAGTTTAACTTCCAGCTTCAATCTTCCAACACCCAACCATTAATAACAACATCATTACAAAAAATGAAAAACGATACAACATTCAAAGAATTAAAAAAATCAGGATATACAGATAAAACCATCAGTCAGGAAATCCAGGCGAATTTGATTGCAAAAATTAAAGCAAAAGAACCCGTTTTTGAAGGACTTTGGGGGTATGAAGATTCTGTAGTTCCACAATTGAAAAAAGCAATTTTAGCCGGACATCATATTAATCTTTTGGGATTACGCGGACAGGCAAAAACCAGAATCGCAAGAAGCATGGTGAATCTTTTAGATGAATATATGCCGATTGTAAAAGGTTCTGAAATTAATGACAATCCTTTCAATCCAATTTCAAAATTTGCGAGAGATCTGATTGCTGAATTGGGTGATGAAACTCCAATTTCTTGGGTTCACCGTTCGAATCGTTTCTTTGAAAAACTGGCAACTCCGGATGTAAATGTTGCCGATTTAATTGGCGATATCGACCCTATTAAAGCCGCAACTTTAAAGCTACCCTATTCCGACGAGCGCGTTTTACATTACGGAATGATTCCGAGAGCGAATCGTTCGATTTTTGTGTTGAATGAATTACCCGATCTACAGGCTAGAATTCAGGTTTCTCTATTTAATATTTTGCAGGAAGGTGACATTCAGATTCGTGGGTTTCAATTGAGAATGCCTTTGGATATTCAGTTTGTGTTTACGGCAAATCCAGAAGATTATACCAATCGTGGAAGCATTGTCACTCCGTTGAAAGACAGAATCGGATCGCAGATCTTTACGCATTATCCAAAAACCATTGCGCTTGCTAAACAGATTACCGAACAGGAAGCTCAGGTTTCTGCAGAAGATAAATCAAAAATCCAAATTCCTGATCTGGCAAAAGATCTTTTGGAAGAAGTGGCTTTTGCAGCCCGTGACAGCGAATATGTAGATGCGAAAAGTGGCGTAAGTGCCCGTTTGACGATCAGTGCAATGGAAAACTTGGTCGCAGCAGCAAAATTACGATTAATAGAAACCGGAACCGATAAAACTACTGTTCGTCTGCTTGATTTCATGTCGATTATTCCATCAATTACCGGAAAGATTGAATTGGTCTATGAAGGCGAACAGGAAGGCGCAGATTATGTTGCCAAAATATTAATTGACAAAGCCGTTATGGTACAGTTTGAGAGTATTTTTCCACGCATTTCAAAATTAGAAAAAGAAGGCATCAAAACTCCGTATACCGATTTAATCAAATGGTTCAACAAAAATCATTTGGAGCTCAATTATACCGATACCGACGAAGAATTTTATAATAAACTCAACAGCATTACTCCATTGACAACCGTTATTGAAGAAAATGCATCAGAATTGAGCCAAGAAGACAAAAACTTCTGCAAAGAATTGGTTTTATGGGCTTTGACGATTAGCAAAAAATTAGATAAGTCTGAAAACAGTGCAACTTATACTTTTGATTCTGCAGATGTAAGACAGTTATTCAGAAATTAATTTTTAAAACAATAATTAAAGAAATATAATTACTCAATAGTTTGAGAATTTATATTTGTCTTTTTCACCTGCTCCGATGGAGCAGAATCTGTGTAGAATAAATTGATACAATTACAAAGTGGCGCTCCGTAGGAGCGCTATCTTTATTTTCAACCTAAAAATAACAACATTATTTTTTTCTAAAAATCATTCATTCTAAATTGTATATTTGCCAAAACTAAAAGCACAATTTTGGAACTACAGGAACTTTTTGAACGTTTAGCGATACTTTGTATATCGATCTTTACTCTTTATTATTTTTCAAACAGAAACCGTAACATCAGATTACATCCTCTTTTGGGATTGATCAGTGTCTGTACATTTTTCATGTGTCTGGTTTTTACGAAAGCAGAATATAGTCTCGGGGTTGGTTTTGGCCTTTTTGCCATCTTCTCAATCCTGCGTTTCAGAACGGAAACCTTTACTATTCAGACGATTGTTTTCCTTTTTGTTTCAATTACACTTTCCCTGTTAGACGGTCTTTTGCCTATTAAAAATCTTGAAATCCTTTTAGGTATTAACATTTCGATTGTTGTGATTTATTTAGTTTTAAATTATTTAGAAAAGAAATCACCTATCGTTTCTGAAAAAAATTCAATTGAAGTTATTTCTTCTTTAGATTTCCTTCAACTGGAAGAAGCAGAACGCAAAAGAGTTTTAACCGAAAAAACTAAATTGAAAAACTTCAGCTATAATATTAAAAGTATTAATTTGAATGATAATATTGTGATTTTAAAGGTTTCACATTAATGATTTAATAACGCAAAATTTTAATAAAATTGCATCACATTTAAGAAGCAAAGAATAGCAAACAAATTGCTTAAGCGTAAGAAATATGCATAAGCTTTATAGATCAATTTATTGATTCATCTTTGCTCCTTAAATTATCATAAAGAAACATCATCTTTGCGTTTATTATAAACTTTGATAATTAAATATTAAAAAAATTCAATCCATATAAGCTCTTGCCTGCTTAATGTACAACTGCTTTTCGTCTCCCAAATATTTGAATTCAATATCTAAAGGATAGCTTCTTTTTGCCATTTTCCGTTTCTGCCAAAGAAGATATAGTTTTCGTTCTAACACAGGAGAAATATCAAATAACTTTTTAATTTCTGTTTCTGTAAGAATCGGTTTTCCACTGTTTAGGCTTGATGTAGAACGATAATCAACCACAAACGAACCAAATCCGTTGAAATTATGACAATAAAATTCGTCACAGGTTACGCCAGACTCAGGTTTCACTACAGATTCTTCTCCTAATTGAACATTTACGGTAATTCCTGCATATTGATTACGGTACAAATTTCTGGTGACCAAAACCCCATTGGCTTTTTCGTCTGGGAAAGAACGGTGTACCAAAACTCCCATTGCACAGCTTTCATGATCGATTCCAAACAAATCGCGTTCCTGAAACGCACGGAAATTCCAGAAACTTGACCAGACTTCCAAAATAGCTTTTTCTACAGTTTTTTCAGTGTCTCCAATGATTGCAGTTTTAGAATCGTATAATCCAGCCCCATTGAACCCTTCCATATCTTCAGCATTGGTTGAAGAACGGAATCTAAAGTTTTTAAAATCATTTTGAGCATTGAGCTTTTCTTCTATTTTCTTCAAAAGTTCAGGATTCACTTTAGAATTTTTCACTGTTTTTCTAAATGCTTTTAATTCCTTTTCCAGAAGTTTCACAGAATCTTTAGGAATCGCATATAATGCATTGATTTTATCCTGAAAATGATTATCCTTAATATGCTGATCAAAATAATAAAACGGAATTGCAAAAGCATATTCCGGAGTTTTATAGGACTTTAATTCTTTTTGAATCTGTTTTAAAAGTCCAAGATTTGTAGCTTTTGAACCGATAGAATTGACAATATTTAAAGGAGTGACGGTTTCAAGATCGACTAAATCGGTTACCGAAAGGTCTCTTTTCAGAATAATTTCTTTCACCGCTTTCTTAACTGGAATTGGTTTTTGTGAAGCTTTTAATGAATATGAATTTTCTTTTGTAATCAACTCTACTTTCTTACCTAAGAGATTATTAACTGATTGCTTTTCCCAAACTTTTGTATCTACATACACCGGAATATTTCTGTTTTTTGCCAGCAAAACCAAATGACTTAAAGGGGTTTGAAGTTCTGTAATAATAATTCCTCGAACGGTTGGAATAAACTCAGGAGTTGTATTAATGATGATAATTTCATCAGATTTAGGATTGAAATCTTCCTTTTTCTGTAAATCATATTTTTTAAGAATCCCAATACTGGAAGTATTTTCAATCGACTGTTCTGTAATTCTTTTAAAAATAAAATCTGAGAAAACTGCTGGTATTTTTAATGCTTTTTTTGAATGTAAGCCAATTACATGCGGAGAATTCAGATAAAACTTCAACTTATCTTTGAAAAACACATTTTTATTTACTTCATTAAAAAAGAAATTGATCAAACCTGCATTCATCTCGTCTGAAGCAGCCAACTCCATCACCCAATCATCAGAATCTTCTAAATAATTGATATTGGCAAGAAGATAAGTTCTCTTGTTGGTAGGATTGTAAGATTCTTTATTAAACTCACCAATTTCTTGGCTATACCCCAAAACCTGCACGCAGAAATCGTAATGATAGGTATACCTTGTACTGTTAAAGAAGTATATTTTTTTCGCACCGTAATCATAAACCACTTTTACAGATTTCATATTGGTAAACTTATCGGTAAGCGGTTTCCCGGAAAGATTGAGAAACTGTTGTTTCTTGGTTATAGAGTGCACATAATTATCCTGCGAATACGATAAAAGTGAGAAAGTGAGAAATAAGAATAATAAAATATTTTTCATGTTTTTGTGAAGATTACCTCACAAATGTAGAAAATATCCTGAATGTGGCAAATAGTAATAAATTTGGTAACATTTTGAATTCCCCTCCTTTGGAGGGGTGGATTCTACCAAAGGGAGAAGACGGGGTGGTTTTAGAATATTTTTTTTTTTTAATAGGGAGTTATTTTTGATATACTTCTACTTTCTAGCCCCGATAAAAACGGCATCCTTTTGTGGAGCGAAGCGGAACAAAAGATATAGTGGATAGCGGGAAAAAGCTACAGAAAACAGGAGTAATTGGCAATGATCAATAAGTAATAATTCTACTTATTTTTGATGGTGATTGTTCTCCAAAAGCAAAGTCCCGTTTTGAAAATAAAACGAGACTTTACAAGTAAAAACAAGGTATCTTTAGATGACCGGTCCGGTTGCATCTTTTATATCTTCTAATAATCTTTTGCGTTCTTGTAATCTTCTTCTGGCAATGACCGATTTTCCGCTGATGAGTCTTATCAATCTTGGGTATTTGAATTTTTCTTCCCCAAAATGATGCGTAAAAACAAACAGTAAAATTCCGAAACCTACAACAATGATATAACCGAAAATTTTCTTGTTGGCTGAAAGAATTGCATTGAGCTGAATGCTTTTTAAATTGGCCGAAAGATTTTGTGAAGTAAGCGTCATTCCATCTAAATAAACCGCTAAATTACCCAAACTCTCAATCTGAAACTGATATTGAAACCACGAAAATAAAGCTGAGAAAAATCCTACCGCAAGAAATGTACGCCAAACCAAAACCAATCCGATCGCAGCCAACATATCATCGAGTTCCAACTTATCTAAAGTATAATACCACACTGAAATAAAGAGCGATCCCATCCCAAAACCTTTTAAAAACATCGGTAAGTACCAACTTTCATAATTGAATTCGAGCACCATTGAAAAGTACATGATAATCGTATACCCTATCATCGCAGAAAATCCTGAAAAGATGAACATTTTGAGAGGCTTTTCTTTTTTAAACCAGTAAACAGCGACAATTCCGGCAAGAATTAATCCGGGAATCATCATCAGATTCAGTTTGGCATTGGTCAATTGATCATATCCTAAAATACCGACCGAAAAGATATTCTGAATGGAAGCTGTTCCTAAGAACATCCCTAAACAAAACAGTAAAAATAATCCGTTCTGAACATTGCTTCGGGAGAAAATTTTGAAAGATAAATAAGGTCTTTTCAAAGTCATCTGACGGATTGCCAACAAAGCAAAGCTGACAAATGCCGCAATACTCGCATTGATAATCCTTGTAGAATTCAACCAATCCTGCTGTTTTCCAAATGAAAAAACATAAGCCGAAAACATGAAAGTAGAAACAAATAAAAGAATACTCAACCAATCGATATAATGCAACGGAACTTTTAAAGCAAAATATTTATTATGCATAAAAATCCAGCAAATTAAAGCCATCACGAAACACTGGAGCGATGCGATGATGAAAAATTGCTGCCAATTATAGAGCATCGAAATTTCTACCGCATAGTAACCGGAAATCTGCGTCAAAGTTAAAACGAATGTATAAAATACTCCGTAGAAAACCCCTCTTCCACCCATGATGACCATCAAAGGAAGAAAAAGTTCAATAGTAATCATCATTTTTAAAAATCCAATAACCAAAGCACTTACAATGATAATTGCAGGTTCCATTGTAGTCCCATTAATGTAACTTAACAAGCCTAAAAGCACCAATAAAAGCACCACTTTATCACGCACTTTATATCTCATTTTAAATCTGAGAACAACCGGCATACAAGCTCCCATCCCAATAGTTGTGGCATAATTTGCCCACATAAAATATTCAGTAAGATGACCGGTTCCGCTCGTCATAAAGCTGATATTCCCGGCATAAACACCTCCTAAAGGCATTACGACCACAAGCATCAAAACTATAAGTAACAGCTGAACAGGCTTTGGAACCCAATCGCTGAAAAGACCTTTGTTATACATTTTTTTATAGATATTAGATTTCAGATATTAGACATCAGATTTCCAGCATTCTTCATTTTTTCATACACCAAGTCTGGAATCTGATATCTGAAATCTTTTAGTCGTTAATTTTAATTAATTGAAACATTCATATTCATCCCTGCGCTAAGTTTAGCGATATCTTCCTTTTTATTGGATGCTGTAAACTCAATTCTTACGGGAATTCTCTGCTGTACTTTTATGAAGTTACCGGTAGAGTTATCAGTCGGAACACTTGAATATCTAGAACCCGTAGCTGCAGAGACCGCCGTTACTGTACCTTCAAATTCTTTTTTACCTAAAGCATCGGCTGTCATTTTTATTTTTTGTCCGATTTTAATATTGGGCATTTGGCTTTCTAAAAAGTTTGCAGTTACCCATTTTTGATTATTCAAAACAATTGTTCCTACTTGTTGACCCGGCTGAATCAGTTGTCCTTCAGCAATCAATCTTCTTCCCATCACTCCATCGTAAGGCGCAGTAATTACGGTATAAGAAAGATTGATTTTAGCCATTTCCAATGCAGATTTTGTTCTTTTGATTTCCGCATCGTTAATTCCTAATTTGCTTTTTACTTCAGTTGTAGAAAGATTAGCGGTCTGCTTCTGATTAACCAAGGTTTCGTACGCCGCTTTTTGAGCATCATATTCTGTTTTCACCTGGTCAAATTGTTGTTTTGTAACTGCTTCCGAAGCTAAAAGATTTTTGTATCGGTTTAAATTCTGTTCGGCATTCCAAAGTCTGGCTTTTGCTCCGGCAATATTAGATTCCATAACACTTACGTTGTTCGAAACCGTGTTTACCGATGAACTTGTTGCTGATTTTTGCGCTAAAGCATTTTGATAAGCCGCTTCAGCCTGACCCAATTGAGTAAGAATTTCTCTCTTGTCTAAAATCACCAAAGTATCTCCTTTTTTTACCGTTTGATGTTCGATAAATCTAATTTCATTGATATAAGCCGAAACTCTAGTATTGATTGGATTAATAAATTCCTCCACTTGAGCAGCTTCGGTATATGTTTTATCACCAATATGAAAGTATTCACGAATTAGCCAGAATAAACCCAAACCAATCACCAGAAAAACGATGATATTTGAGATGATGGCTCTTATTTTATTCTTTCTATTTTGCTTTTTCTTAGCTTCTGTATTTGAAACTGCAGGTTGTTTATCTTGAGTATTTTGTTCCTTGTTTTCCATTGTTTTGATGTATGTTTTTGAACACGAAGTTCACAGAGTTTTTATTATTAAATTCTTTTTAATTTTCACAAAGCCGTTTCGCTTAAAAAAGATTTCCGTTTTGATTTTTTAAACGCAAAGATTTTATTCTGACACATGAGATTCTAAGTCTGCAAAGGCAAATAAATTTGCTTCGCAAAGCTTATGCAGGAGCTTTATAAAATCAACTTGTTGATTCATCTTTGCCCACTTTATTTATTTTCATGAATCTTAAAACTTTGCGTTTAAATTTTTCTATAATTAAAAATTGCTAAAGCGTTCCTGTTGATTTCAACAGATTATAATATTGATATAGAACATTGATTTCGGCATTCGCCAAATCCAATTCCGACTGTAGTTTTTGAAGTTGTGCATCAATCATTTCAGCTTGTACAGCCAATTGATTAAGATATTTAGCTTCTGTAATTTTGTAGTTTTCATCGGCTAAACTTTTAGCATCATTCAGAATTGCAGTTTGCTGGATCGCTTCCTGATATTTTGTGTACGCTGCATTCACAGACATATCAAGATTCTGCTGCACCAAGGTCATTGCATCATTGGCCTGATTTTTCTGTAGTTCACCAAGCTTCACCCTTTTTTTGGTTTTATATAAATTATCAATATTGTAACTCAAAGAAACACCACCTTGCCACCCGCTAGAATACATATCCAAAACAGGATTTCTTGTGGTAATTGGTCTTTGCAAAGTATATCCTCCAAAACCTGAAAGTGTCGGCATTTTATCAGTTTTAATGATTTCTATGTTTTTATCAGCAACGGCAATATTGGTTTGTGCAGATCTCATTTGTGGATTGCTGTCGTGAGCCAAATTCAGATAATGCTCCATCCCGATTCCGGTTTCTTTATTGCCTAAATTTTCTACGGGAATAATTTGAGTATCAGAATTTAATCCTAAAGCGATATTCAGATTATAATTGAGAATCTTTCTGTTGTTGACTAAAGTTAACATTCCCTGCTCTAAATTTTTAATCGCCAATTCACCACGAATCACTTCATTTCTGGTAACCATTCCTTGCTGATAAAACTTCTGAATATTTTTCAGCCTTTCCTGAGCCAGTTTTTTATTGTTTTGAATAACAACTTCCTGATTTAAAATTTTATAAATATCTAAATAATTAGAAATTACCAAAAACTTGATATCCTGTTTTCTACTTTCAAAATCTAATTCTGAAAGCTGTTCACGAAGTCCCGCTAACTCAATAGATTTATTCACCAAACCTCCTTTGAAAATGAGTTGAGTCGCCTGAACACCATACGAACTTCCGTAATGCGGCATCGGAATCGTGGTTGAGTTGGAAAAATCTTTATCGATTGCCATTACGTTTCCCAAATAGAATTGGCTTGTTGAAGCAGTAATCGTAGGAAGTTTCTGAAGTTTGGTAATATCTTTCTGCTGTTTGGCAATATCGATATTCTGAGCTGAAACTTTAAGTTGCTGATGATTTTGAATTGCCAATTGGGCAACTTCATCCACTGTCATCTGTTTTATTTCTTGTGAAAAAAACAGCGCAGGAAAAAGACTTATCAGAACTGATAGAGCTGTTTTTATGTTTTTTACCATTTTACCTTGCTTTACAGATGCAAAGTTAGGCGAAGCATAGGTTCAAACAAATGTTTGAATTTTGGAAAAAGATGTTCAAATGTAGGATTCGGCTATTGATATTGTTGTCTGTACTGACTCGGGCTCAGCTCTAAATGTTTCTTAAAAAAGTGTGAAAATGAATATTGATCACTGAAACCAAGGATTGTAGAGATCTCTGAAATAGGCATTTTAGAAGAATTCAAATACACTTTTGCTTCATTGATAACTATAGAAGCAATGATTTGGCTTGCTGACCTTCCTGTCACCGATTTTACTACTGATGAAAGATGTCTGGTTGTAATCGACTGCCGCTCGGCATAAAACTCCACCGTTCTGTTATTCAAATGATGAGACGAGAGATCATTCAGAAAAACAAAAACAATTTCTTCCTGTCTCGACATTTGATTCATTGCGCTGTTGTCTTCATTAGAAATAATTCCTGCAATCTGATAGCAAAAAACTGAAAAAAGATGCTCTACAATCTCTTTTTTGTAAGTCATTTCAGTTTCAGAATCTAAGATAGATTTTAAGAAGTTAACGCTTTTCCAAATTAAATCTAAATCATCTTTAGAAAAAGGAACCCCCACATTCATTTGCTGACGGAAATATCGATACGTAATCAACCTATTGAATTTCAACGACAAAGCAGAAATAAATTCACGCTTATAAGAAACCATTCTCGACTGGAAATCATCACTCACAGAAATCATCTCATAAACCGTTTGTGGATCTGTTACCATAAAAGTATTTGCAGTAAGCTCAAGATCATTGAAATGTTGACGAAGCTTTATAGAACCGCTTTTAATGAATATAAAAGCCGGATTATCGGGACGAAAGGGTTTATCCACAGATATTCTTTCGAAAATATTATGCTGCGTAAAAACATCAACTCCAAATTTTTCTAAAGCAGTCATTTTATCCATATCAATTTAATCTTCCAAAGCATACACTGCAAAACTTGCCAACCAATGATCTCCACCATAATTCCCTTGAAACAATAGCGGAAGTCCGTTGTTTAAAAAGATATTTGCTGTTTTTTGAAATTGTTTTTTCAACGGATGATTATCTGGGAGAGACTTTGCGATGCCTTTCATACACCAGGCTTTTGTAAAAGATAAACCTACTAAATGCACAGTCTGATAATCGCTCAAATCGCTTACTACAGGAATTTTTTCGATATTTTCGACACTTCTTTTCTCATAAAATTGGTCAAGCCATTTTACAAACTCTTTCTGAGGAAGAATTCTTCTCATCAAATCTGCAATTTCTAAACTCGGAGAAAAAAAATCTGAACCATCCGGTTCTAGATATGCCGGAGTTTTGGTATTATTTAAATAGAAATATTTAGCTTTTTCAATCAATTCGTTTTCAAAAGTTTTATCACCTGTTGCTCTTGCCCAATCTAATGCAAAAACCATTGCAAAAGCTGTGTTTGGATGAACTCCCGTTCTGTTGGGATACGTTTGTTTTGGAAGATAGGTTTTCCAGGAGCTTAAAATTTTATCCGTTAAGGGTTTCAGATTCTGATGCCAGCTTTTTGCTTTCGGATGATTCCAGGTCATTAATTCTTCATCTAGCTTTAATAACCAAGCCCAACCGTAAGTTCTTTCGAAAGTTGTTGTTAACTGATATTTTGAAAAATAATCAGCTTCAGTTTGTAGATTTTCTTTTGTAAATGAATTGTCTAATATTTTTTCAATGTCTTTAGCAACTGATAAATTGGGTTTTGTTTTCAACAATCGAACCAACATCCAATGACCATGAACAGAGCTGTGCCAATCAAAACACCCATAAAAACTTGGGTGCAAATCTTTCGGCGTCAAAATTACTTCATTGGCATTATTAATAATATGTGCCGTTTTATTCGGATATTCTTGATTAATGCAATGAAGCGGTTTTTCGGATAACTTTATCGCCATTTCATCCGTCAGTTTCGGACTTTCCTGAGCGAAATTGAATATCGGTAAAAATGCCAATGCTAAAAGACTTTTTTTCATTCAATAAAAATATAAAAGTAATTCTAGATTTTAAGCATAGTTTTTGCTCAAATTCACAAAATCAATCTATGAATAAATTATTTATCCCTTTATTTCTCTTAATCCTTATTAACTGCAACAAATCCGGTAATCAGCAAGAAATAAAGTCTGATCTAGTTGAGATAATCTCAGAAGATAAAGCTACGAGCTATGCAGCAGATATGGATGAACCGCCGCCACCACCGCCGCCTCTTCAAGAAGTACCAGTTAGTGGAATTTCAGCAAAAGCTGTTAATCTACCCTCAAATATTTCAACATCACAAAATAATGTTATTGTTAAGAAAATTATCAAAAATGGCGATCTTGATATTCAGGTTGGTGATATTAAAAAAGCCCATCAACAAGTCAATGAAATTGTAAAAAGCAACAACGCTTATATACAAACTGAGCGTTTTAACAATACTGATATTGATGAGAAACATTTTTTCACCATCCGTGTTCCACACAAAAATTTTGATGCTTTAATTAATTCTTTTTCAAACGGAATTGGGTTAGTTTTATCTAAAAATATTGCTTCCGATGATGTAACCGAGGAATATACCGATGTTTCAATAAAATTAGCCAACAAAAAGATTTATCTTGAAAAATACCGCGATATGCTTCGAAGTGCAAAAACGACGAAAGATATGCTGGAAATTCAGGAAAATATTCGCGAGCTTGAAGATGAAATTGACGTTGCGGAAGGTAGACTTCGTTTCATTGATGACAGAGTAAACTACAGCACTTTGAATCTAATGCTATACAAAGAAAAAGTAAGGAATTCTGCAACCTCAAAAATTGGTTTTGGAAGCCGATTTGGAGATTCTTTCACAGAAGGCTGGAACAGTTTTGTAGCATTTTTCTTAGGAATTATTTCTCTTTGGCCATTCTTTTTATTAGTTCCAGTTGTTATTTTGATATGGAAAAAATGGAGAAACAGAAAGAAAAAATCTACAGATAATAATTAATATTTTTTTCTCTTGCAGATTTTGCTGATAACGCAGATTTTAAACTTTAAAATATTTCTATTAGTGATTTTAATAATCTGTGAATTTTTATTATTTTCATAAAAAAACAAATGGATGAAAACGAACTTTCTTATTTGATAAGAAATGCATTTTTAATGTTTACAATACTTTAGGTCCGGGATTACTTGAATCTGTTTATCAAAGAATTTTAGTCTACGAATTACAAGAAAATGGTCTTAATGTAAAATCAGAGCTGTTATTACCTGTAAAATATAACGACAAATTATTTGATATAAATTTTAGAATTGATATCCTTGTGGAAGATAAGGTAATTTTAGAGTTAAAATCAGTGAAGTCTATTGAAGATATTCACTATAAACAACTTTATACTTATTTAAAGCTTTCAGATAAAAAATTGGGACTACTTGTTAATTTTAATACCACAAATATTTTAGATGGAATTAAAAGAGTAGTTAATAATTTATAATGTTTTTCTCTCGCAAATTTTGCTGACTACGCAGATTTTTTAATAAATAGAAATCTGCTCTATTTGCTTAATCTGCGAGAGATTATATAGCATCAATTATTTTCCCAAAACAAAAACTGCAGGAATTTTATGTAGTTCCGGTTTTTGTTTTTGCCAATCTTTTATTGTTTTTGTTTTGATAAATTCATGCTCAGGATCATTGATATTTGCAGCGATACAAAGCTTTGTATTGGGTGATAAAAATTTAGTTAGATCTTCTAAAAGCACATTATTTCGATAAGGTGTTTCCATAAAGATCTGAGAATATCCTGTTTTCTGAACCATCGATTCCAAATGCATGATTTGCTTTTTCTTTTCGCTTTTGTCAATCGGCAAATATCCGTTAAAAGTAAATTCCTGGCCGTTAAAACCACTTGAAATCAACGCTAAAATAATCGATGAAGGTCCTGAAATAGGAACTACTCTGATATTTTTTTCGTGACACCATTTTACGATTAAATTTCCGGGATCGGCAATACATGGTAGTCCGGCTTCAGAAAGCAGTCCAAAATCCTGTCCATTAAGCATTCTATCCTGAGCTTCTTTAATATCTGCGTTTTCAGTATATTTATCTAATAGGAAAAGTTTTAAATCAGACTGTTTTTTTTCCGGTGCAAAAAACTTAACGACTTTTCTTGCTGTTTTTTCATTTTCAACAAAAAAATAATCGGTCTGCATAATGTAATCTTTTATGACAGGCGAAAAATGGCTGATTGAAGTATTTTCTGAAAGATAAGCGGGAAGTAGAAAAAGCATTTTTGGTAAGTTATGAGTTGTAAATTATGAGTTTTGAGTTTTCGAAATGAGAAGTTTTTTCGCAATTTTTTCGCAGGCTTCATCCAGCTGATGATAGACTTGTTCAAAACCATCTAGCTCGCTCCAATAAGGATCAGGAACTTCTCCTGAAGCGTGATCAAGATCTGCAGCTTCCATTAATAATGAAATTTTGCTTCGTTGCTCTTCATTTTGAGTTAAAGAAATCACATTTTTTAAATTACTCAAATCCATACAGTAAATTTTATCAAAGTGATTTAAATCTTCTGTAGTAATCGGTCTTGAAAGTTGTTTTGAAATATCGATCCCGTATTTGGCAGCGATTTTTATAGATCTTTTATCAGGATTGCTTCCCTGATGCATATCGATAGTTCCTGCTGAATCTACGATAAAATCTTCAGGAAGTTTTGAGCGCATAATTCCTTCAGCAAGGGGGCTTCTGCAAATATTTCCAAGGCAGACCATTAAAATTTTCATCTCAATATCATTTAAAAATTTAATTAATAATATTTCTTCAAACAAAGCTAAATAAAAAAGGAGAATAAGCCTATTCTCCTTTCTATAAATATTTTGTACAGAATTAATTTTTGATTTTTTCTGTCAAGTCTTTTACGTATTTCTTAATTTCTTTATCTATTTTAGAAACATCTTTAATGGTATCGCAAGCGTACATAACCGTTGAGTGGTCTTTACCTCCCATTTCTTCACCAATTTTACTAAAAGTAGCATTAGTATATTCTTTTGAAAAATACATTGCCAACTGTCTCGGAAGTGCAATTTCTCTTTTTCTTGTTTTAGATAAAAGCTGCTCTTTTTTAATTCCGAAATAATCGCAAACTACATCCTGAATATAAGGAATGTTGATCACTTTTTTCTGGTTAGCTGCAATCTTACTGATGGTTTCTTTTAATAATTCTAAGCTTAAATCTGATTTATAAATCGTAGAATAAGCGATAACAGAATTAATGATACCAATTAATTCTCTTACATTGGTTTTTGCTTCTGCAGCAAGGAAATCAAGCATATCATCAGTAAGAACGATACCGTCTCTGCTTAATTTAGCTTGAATAATCTGTTTACGTGTATTTAAATCCGGAGATTTGATCTCTGCAGAAAGTCCCCATTTGAAACGGGAAACAATTCTGTCCTGAATATCCATAATATCAACCGGAGCCTTATCAGAAGTAAGGATAATCTGTTTTCCATTTTGATGCAAATAATCAAAAATATGGAAGAAACTGTCTTGAGTCGCTGATTTTCCAGACAAGAACTGAATATCATCAATAATCAGAACGTCTACCATTTGATAAAAATTAGCAAACTCGGTTTGTTTATGAGCTTTCGCAGCAGAAATAAATTGTTGAATGAATTTTTCTGAAGATAAATAAAGAACTACTTTATCAGGAAACTGACTTTTTACTTCCAGACCTACAGCTTGACCTAAGTGTGTTTTACCAACTCCATAACCTCCGTATAAGAACAAAGGGTTAAAAGCAGTTGCTCCAGGTCTTTTAGCGATTGATCTAGCAACCGTAGAAGCAAATTTATTGCTCTCCCCTTCTACATAGTTATCAAAAGAAAAATCTGCTTTAAGATTAGAATCAATATTTACTTTTTTGATTCCCGGAACAAC
Organism: Chryseobacterium sp. BGARF1; assembly: GCF_001677955.1. GTDB lineage: Bacteria > Bacteroidota > Bacteroidia > Flavobacteriales > Weeksellaceae > Chryseobacterium. The sequence continues at coordinate 39,504 of NZ_LELA01000055.1, read as the reverse complement.
AAAAGGATTTACAATATTCCCAGAAAATCCCTGAGGCATAGTCTCTTGAACTTTCGGTGTAGGAACAGATTTCCCTTTCATATTCATGGTAACAGCTTTTTCTAAACCGCTAGGTTTATTTTCCATTACCGAATACCAAAGTTTTACCCCTTTACCAATATTTTTCTTTAGGGCAGCGGAAAGCAATGATAGATAATTATCTTCAATATATTCCTTGTAAAAATCACTCGGTACCATCAACGTAAGATTATTATCAACCAATGAAATTGGTTGTATTTTGTCGAATAGTAAATCGAAAGATTTTTCAAGTTTTTTAAGATCAGAATTATCTTCAGCTGCGTTAAGATTGTCACGCATAAATTGAAGACACTTCTGCCATATCATCATTAAATTTTCGTTCATTTTTATGCCCTGATTAATTCTATTAGTGAGTCTTTTTAGGAGGACAACAAAGGTCTCATATTTTATTTTCATAAAAAAATATTCCCATATTGATTATTTAAAAATATATTTGTATGTATAATTAAGACTTAAAAATGATACACTCAACACACTCAATAAGAGTACGTTACGCAGAAACAGACCCCATGAAATATGTATATTACGGTAATTACGCAACGTATTTTGAGCTGGGCCGCGTTGAACTTTTTCGCAGCATCGGAGTCTCTTATGACGAGATAGAGAAGCAAGGAATTTGGCTTCCGGTTTCTGATTATAAAATTAAGTATTTAAAACCAGCACTATACGATCAAAAATTAGAAATTCACACTTTTATGAGAAAAATTCCGGGAGTGAGAATTGAATTTGAATACGAAATTTATAACGAAAACGGAATTAAAATTACCGAAGCTTCCACTACTCTATTTTTTCTAAATTCAGAAACCCAAAAAGTAATTAAATGTCCGGATTTTTTAATGAAATTAATAGAAGAAAACTGGAAAGAAGAAGAGCATTAGATCTTGCTTAAGGTTTTTCAAAGGTTAAACTTTCAAATCACTATATTTGGCAGTAAATCAAATGAATGATCTACGCACTCATCACCATACTCATTATATTGATTGTCTTAGTTTATCAAAAACTGAACAGAAAAATCCAAATTCTGGAACAGAAAATTTCTGATTTATCAAAAGACAAAGCCAAGATTGAAAAACAAGAACAGACTTCCACGGAGACTATTAAGTCTGAAACTTTACTCAATAATGGAAATGAAGTTGAGCAAAAACCAATTCCTGAAACCATTGAAGATAGTTCTGAACCTGAAAAGGATTGGCTTACTCCGCTTTTTAATTTTATAAAACAGAACGTCCTTACCATTATCGGAATCTTTACTTTGGTTTTGGGAATCGGCTATTTTGTAAAATACGCCATCGATAAAAACTGGATTGGGGAAAGAGCAAGAATGGGAATTGGTTTTCTGTCAGGATTTATTCTTATCGTCTCCGCTCATTTTATTAGGAAAAATTACAGTATTTTCTCATCTATCATTATGGGTGGCGGAGTTGCTGTACTCTATTTTACCACGACCATTGCATTCAGAGAGTATCATTTATTTACACAGAACATGGCATTTGCAATTACCTGCGCCATTACTCTGCTTTCAATTTTCCTTTCTTACCGTTATAACAGTGAAACGTTGATTATTTTTTCATTGTTCGGAGGATTTCTAGCACCACTGATGATCAGCACCGGACAAAGCAACTACATTTTCCTTTTCACTTATTTATCTCTTTTAAATATCGGAATGTTGATTACCGTTTATTTGAAAAACTGGAAAAGTGTAGGTTGGATTGCCTTTATTTTCACAGCAATCTATCTTTATTTCTGGACAGTCGAGAAAACTGATTTTATCAGTATTCTGTTTTATATCATTACCTATATTATTTTTTACGCTTTTGCGCTTCAGAATTATTTTAAAACCACTCAGCTTTCCAAGCTTGATATTTTGATGTTGGTTTTAATAAATTTTTCAAGTATTATCGGATTGGTTTATATATTTAGTACTTTAAGATATGAACCGCTGAGTATTTTCCCTCTTATTTTTGCGTTGGTGAATGCATTTTTTACATTCAGAGAATATCAGAATAAAAAGTTTGAAAGAAATTATTCGGTTTTTGCAGGAATCGGAATCAGTCTTTTGACTTTAGCTTTTGCCTTGCATTTTAAAACTCATCTCATCACGAGTGTTTGGGCAATTGAAGCGGCTCTTCTATTATATATATGGAAAAAAACAAGTCACAGTATTTTCAAAATCTTTTTTTACCTGCTGTTTCCACTTGTTATTTTATCTCAGATAATGACCTGGACTGAATATATAAATGATGCAAAACATTTGACTATCGTTTTCAATCCTGTTTTTCTGACAAGTTTAGTGGTTATTGCGAGTTGTTTTTTCAATTTAATTTTATTGAAAAAAGAATCTAAAGAAAAAAGTGATACCGATTTTTTTGAAAATGCTTTTAAAGTTTTATGTTTTGGTGTGATTTACCTTTCTGTTTTATTTGAATTGATTTATCAGCTTTCGTCATTGCGTCTTGTCATTATTATTACCTATAGCTTTCTGTACAGTATTGTTTTTATAAGTTTATTATTAATCTTAAAAAAAATAGTAGGCATTCCGAAAACCTTAGAAAACATATTGATTTATGTCCTACTCCTCTTATATATAGCACATATTTCAAGCTCACAAATTGTTTATGCAGTAATTAACCGAGAAATTGGTTTAGGATTGTATGGGATTTACTTACTTTATTTAGTTCCGCTATTTTATTTAATTATAAAACTGGTTCCACAATCTGAATTTTTAAAAGAGAAAATCAGCTATTGGATTATTTCATTGGTCTGCATTCTTTCTATAAGTTTTGAGTTATACCGAATTTATATTTTCTTAAATAACACAACTTATCAAAATATTTTTCAGCTACAAGAACATTTCAGCATTCTGTATCTTCCTATTATTTGGGCAGTTTTATCTTGCGGATTTATTTTCGCAGGTTTGAAAAAGAACATTCCTGAACTCAATAAAATTGGTTTTGGCTTACTCGGCATTACCATTCTCAAATTATATCTTTATGATGTTTGGCAAATGGATAACGTTTCAAGAATTATCGCTTTTATTATTTTAGGAATTATTTTGTTGCTGAGTTCATTCATGTTTCAAAAATTTAAAAACATGCTTAAGAATTTGGTAGAAAAAAATGAAAATTCTATAGATGAAGATATTTAGAATCGCTCCAAAAACTATTATCCATCAATATTTTACAATTAATTTAAAATTTCCCTTGATATTTTACAAAAAGTAAGTATATTTATCACGTTTTTAACACTTATATTATTAACTATGAAAAAAATTCTATATTCTCTATTTATTTTTGCATCTGCAACATTATTTGCTCAGAAAAATACAAAGGTAAAATTTGCTGTTTTAGGAGATATGGTGGGTACAACAACATTGTTTGAAAACCAAAAAGAATATGTACAAAGTAAGCAGGCATATAAAGCGGCTAATTTACCTCAAAAACTTAAAAAATTCAGCTTTATTGCAGACCAAGGCCTTACTGAGGTTAAGTTTAAAAACAATGTAGGTCCTTTAGATAATGTAAGCTTAGCGCAATATAACGAGCAGCACAATCTTCCTAAAGATACTCCTGTAATCATTGAAGGATATGAGTTTAAAGATACCAATATGAGAATATATGCTGAAATTGCTCAGCAGGTTGAAGTTAAAGATTATAACGGTGTAAAATCGGTATTTATTACGACTACAGCAAAATAATAAAATCAAATTATATTTAAAAACGGATGCTCTTTTGAACATCCGTTTTTTTTATGACTAATATTTGTTATTCCATTTTTTCTTAAGTTCTTCGTAGATTTTCTTTTCGGTGGCATTATTTCCGGGCTCATAGAATTTGGCATCTTTTATTTCTTCCGGCAAAAAATCCTGATTTACAAAATTCCCTTCAAAAGAATGGGCATATTTATATTCTTTACCATAATCTAAATCTTTCATCAACTTTGTCGGAGCATTCCTCAAATGCAAAGGAACAGGAAGATTTCCGGTTTTCTTCACAAAAGCCAAAGCATCATTAATTGCCATATAAGCTGAATTACTTTTGGGTGAAACCGCAAGATAAATCGCCGTTTCACTCAGTAAAATTCTCGATTCTGGATTTCCAATAACGTTAATCGCCTGAAAACAATTATTCGCAATTACCAAAGCATTCGGGTTCGCCAAGCCAATATCTTCAGAAGCAAGAATAAGCATTCTTCGAGCAATAAATTTAATATCTTCACCACCTGCAATCATTCTTGCCAACCAATACACTGCTCCGTTAGGGTCACCTCCACGCATTGATTTAATGAAAGCTGAGATAATATCATAATGTTGCTCACCATTTTTATCATAAAGCGCCATCGTTTCCTGAAGAACCGACATCACATCGTCATTGGAAATTTCTTTATTATCAGAATTTTTAAACTGATTGAGTACCAACTCTACAGAATTAATCAGCTTTCTGCCATCACCACCAGAATACTGAATGAAAGCTTCTTTTTCTTTAATCTTAAAATCAGTTCCTTCATCTTTATTAAATCTATCTGATGCAATATCAATAAGCTCCTCCAGTTTTTCGTGGCTCAAAGCTTTTAATATGTAAACCTGGCTTCTTGAAAGCAATGCTGAAACCACTTCAAAGCTTGGGTTTTCGGTAGTTGCACCAATAAGAACCACCCAGCCTTTTTCTACAGCGTGAAGTAGAGAATCTTGTTGAGATTTATTAAAACGGTGAATTTCATCAATAAAAAGAATCGGAGATTTTCCTGAAAAAAGGTTTTGCTTTTTTGCATCTTCTATCACATCGCGCACATCTTTTACGCCTGAGGAAACTGCTGAAAGTTTAAAAAATTTCCTTCCTGATTTTTCCGAAATAATTTCTGCCAAAGTCGTTTTTCCGGTTCCCGGAGGTCCCCAAAGAATAAGAGAATTTAAGGCGTCATTTTCCAGCATTTTCCGGATGGTGCCTTTCTCACCGGTAAGATGCTCCTGCCCTAAAACTTCATCTAAGGTTTTTGGTCTTAATCTTTCTGCTAAAGGAGTGTTGTGATTCAAGATTTTATCTATTTGAATTTTAAATATTTGATGAAAATAAACAGAATTGATAAAGCGATTAATTTATCCGACCAATCATCTGTTTACAGTCTGAAACTTCAAACAAATTTAAACTAAATTTCAATTTTTTACCCTACTTTTGCAATGTTTTGAAACTTTCATTTAACAAAATCATCACTTCACCTTTGGTAATTCTTATTAAATTTTACCAGTGGTTTATTTCGCCCTTACTTCCCAAGAATTGCCGATACGAACCTACCTGTTCACATTATATGGTAGAATCTCTGCAGGTTCATGGTATTTTTAAAGGATTTTGGCTGGGTGTAAAAAGAATTTCAAAATGTCATCCTTGGGGTGGAAGCGGTTATGACCCTGTTCCTCCAAAAAAATAAAATATTCAATAATAAACAAATAAAAATGAGTAATATTTTCTTTCGAATTTATTTTGTGCTATTCGCATTGGTTACCCAATGTTTTTTTGCCCAGAATCATCAAGACAGCTTATCTGACGGAACATTAAAAATTAATTCTGCAGAATTACCTGTAAAAATTTATGCCAGTACAGAATTTAGAAACATTAATAAATTTGCTGATGTAGTGACCAATGACAATACCTTGGTTATTTTCACCAAAACCAATGTTGAAGCAGACCCATATCATTCTAATGCAATTCTTATCAATAATTATAAGAACGCAAACTATCAGTTTTTTGATAAAGATTTTAAGCTTGTAGAAAATTCAAACATCTCTGAAGATAAAATTGAAACACTGAAATATGCGGTAAAAACTAAAAAACCGATAGCTCCAAGCGACACTGTTTCATTAGAAACTCCATTTAAAATTTGGGATATTACTCCCGGAATTCAATTGGGGCCTTTTACACTGCACTTTTATAGTTTGATGTTTATTTTCGCATTTGGGATAGGCTATATTTTAATGACAAAGATGTATCAAACTGATAATGTAAACCTGAAATATGTAGAGCCTATTTTTACCTGGACATTAATTGGTACTATTCTGGGAGCAAGAATGGGGCACGTTATTTTTTATCAGCCTGAATTATTTAAAGAAGATTTCTGGAGTGTTTTCTTACCAATCAGTACAAAAAATGGTTTAAAATTCACCGGTTTTTCCGGATTGGCAAGTCACGGAGCTACAATTGCTGTAATTCTAACGACTCTTTATTATTCATTTAAAATCATCAAAAAAAATCCGTTTTGGGTTTATGACAGATTAGGAATTGTAGTTGCGATAGGTGGAGCTTTTGTAAGAATGGGGAATTTTTTCAACTCTGAAATCATTGGTAAACCAGTTGATCCTAGTTCACCATTTGCAATTCTTTTTCCACAACAAAGCAGTGAATACGGTGTAACAATTCCACGTTATCCTACTCAGTTATTTGAAGCGGTAGGTTATGTTTTATTGTTTATTTTACTTTGGACTTTATACAGAAAAACTGACAAAAAATACCAGCAAGGATGGTTATTTGGTTTATTCTTCATTATTCTATGGGCAATCAGATTCTTTGTAGAATTCCTGAAAGAGCCTCAAGGTGACGAATTTATTTCTTTTGCAGGATTAAATACCGGACAGATTTTATCGATTCCGTTCATGATTGCAGGATTTATCATTATGCTTTATTCTAAAAATTTAAAAATTACAGAAGCTGAAAATGCTAAACCTGAATAATTTTTAAAACATATAAAATCTGAAAGTCACAACTGAGTTGTGGCTTTTTTGTTTAAATACAGAAACACATTTCCAAGCTCATTAATAACATCTGTAGGTTGCATCGCTTCTTTGGAATGTTTTTCGGCGGCAAAATCAGCCGCTTTTCCGTGAAGCCAAACCCCAAAGATTGCGGCTTCTTCTTCAGAATATCTTTGAGCTAAAAGTGAAGTAATAATTCCGGTAAGAATGTCTCCGCTTCCTCCTTTTGCCAAGCCTGAATTTCCGGTGACATTGTAAAAAACTGCTCCTTCTGGAGTTACCACTTGCGTATGGTGATCTTTTAAAACGATATAAATCCCCAACTCTTTAGCCTTTGTTTTAGCTAGATCTAACCTTTCAAATGAGTTTTCAGTTTTTCCGAAAAGTCTTTCAAATTCTTTCGGATGCGGGGTAATAATTGATCTTTTAGGAATTAATTTTAAATAGCTCTTATCTTTAGAAATAATATTCAAAGCATCTGCATCCAAAATTAAAGGAGATTGATGATTTTCAATAAACTCCAGCAAAGCTTTTACCGTTTCTTTCTCTGTTCTTAAACCAGGACCAATTCCGTAAACAGCATTTTCTACCTCTTCAATTTGATTGATAAATTTCTCCCCCCCATCCATAAACATTGCTTCTGGAACACTTGTCTGCAGAATTTCATAACCACAATTCGGTGCCAAAACAAATGTTAACCCTGAACCCGTTTTTAAAGCAGATTTAGTCGCCAGAACCACAGCCCCTATTTTCCCATAACTTCCGCCAACAATAATTGATCTTCCATAAGTGCCTTTATGGGTAAAATCTTGTCGTACTTTAAAAATATTAAGAATAACTTCATCATCAATTACAAAATCATCAGTTTGAGTATTTTCAATAAATTCCTTAGCTAAATTGATATCTAAAACAATAACTTTTCCGATAAAACTTCCAGTTTCAGGATGAAGAAAACTTTTTTTCCAAAACTGAAAAGTCAATGTGTAATCAGCTTTAAATATAGTTGAGTTTTCATCATTCATCTGATCCGCAAATAGTCCTGACGGAATATCAATCGAAATTTTAGGATTATTTTTTGAATTTAAAACTTCAATCACCGTTTTAAAAATCCCTTCGGGACTTCTTGATAATCCGGTTCCGAAAAGTGCATCGATAATTACTGTTTTTTCATCAAAATTATATGTTGAAACATCATGAAAATCGATTAATGAAATACCAAAAATATCTTTCAATCTATTATAATTGATCAAAGCTTCATTAGAAAATTTCAACTGTTCTTTATTGATAAAAACATCGATATCAAAGCCTTTCAGATACAGCATTCTCGCAATGGCAAAACCATCACCCCCATTATTTCCGTTTCCGCAAAATATTGCAAATTTTGTATGATGTTTACAATTCGAAAAGATCCATTCTACGCAAAGTGAAGAAGCTCTTTCCATCAATTGATCAGACGAAATCGGCTCATTCTGAATCGTATATCGATCCGCCAATCTGATATTTTCTACCGTAAAAATTTTCATTCTGATTGTTTTTTTTCAATTTAATGATAATTTCTGATAATTTAAAGCAAAAAAAAATACCCAAAACATTTAAGATTTATTATTTTTAAATGATACTTTTGTTTAAAACAATTAAAAATATAAATTATGGGATTTATTAAAGAATTTAAAGAATTTGCCGTTAAAGGGAATGCTTTTGACCTGGCAGTCGGTGTAATTATCGGTGGTGCTTTCGGAAAAATTGTAACGAGTATGATTGATGATTTGATTATGCCTATCGTCGCGGCAATCGTTGGAAAACCAGATTTCAGCAGTATTTATTTCGCAATAGGAAAAGGTTCTGAAAATATTCCTGCAGGATCTACGCTTGCAAAAGCTAAAGAACTTGCTCCTGACGCAGCTATTTTCGCTTACGGAAACTTCATTACGGTAGCGATTAATTTTATACTTCTTGCATTGGTTGTTTTCATGCTTGTAAAAACAATCAACAGAATGAGAAAAGCTGAAGTTGCAGCTCCCGAAGCTCCTGCGGTACCAACAGCTACAGAGCAATTGCTTGTTGAAATTCGTGATGAATTAAAGAAGAAATAATAAAAATTTCATATAAAAAAATCCGCTGCAACGTAAAGTTACAGCGGATTTTTTATTGTAGCACTATTTTTAGTGTACTTGAAAAATACTTGTAATCTGCTCTGCCAAAGAAAGTCCGATTCTATCCTGAGCTTCCAGTGTTGATGCACCGGTATGTGGAGTTACCGAAATTTTAGAATGTGTAATAATATCTTTTGAAGGAGTCGGCTCATTAATGAAAACATCAAGACCTGCAAATCTTACTTTTCCTGAATCTAAGGCTTCAATTAAAGCAGTTTCATCAATCACGCCACCTCTTGAGCAGTTAACAATAGCAACACCATCTTTCATCATTTCAAACTCAGATGCACCAATCATATAACCTTCTTTCTGAGCCGGAACGTGAAGCGTAATAAAATCTGAATGTCTTAAAACTTGTTCCAAAGGTTCAGTTTCGATCTCAACATTGATGAATTGATTGTTGTAGAAAGTTACTTTAATACTTGCTTTCCCAACCATATTATCAGCAGCAATTACTCTCATTCCTAACCCTAAAGCGATTTTAGCAACCTCCTGACCGATTCTTCCCATCCCAACGATTCCGATGGTTTTTCCTTTCAATTCAATACCTGCAGCATAAGCTTTTTTTAGCGAAGCAAATTCTGTATCACCAACCAAAGGCATTTTTCTGTTTGAATCCTGCAAAAATCTAGCTCCCGAAAACAAATGAGCAAAAACCAATTCTGCAACCGATTCTGAAGAAGCAGAAGGCGTATTGATCACATGAATTCCTTTTTCTCTTGCATAATCTACATCAATATTATCCATCCCAACTCCACCTCTTCCGATGATTTCCAGCGACGGACAATTATCAATAATATCTTTTCTTACCTGTGTCGCACTTCTCACCAAAACTGTACGAATCTTGTGCTCGTTGATGTAATCTAAAAGAAGCTCCTGCGGAACTTTTGTAGTAATTACTTCAAAGCCTTTTTCAGTTAATGCATCAATCCCAGATTGATCTAAACCGTCGTTTGCTAAAACTTTCATAACTAACTTATAATCTATTTAAAATGTAAAAAGATTTAAAAATTAAAAGAATTTTTGGTTTTCACCTTTCGTTTAATCTTTAAATCTCTTCTATGATTTAATCTTCTTTAAAAACTTCTATTGTTACCTGCTTCTCTACCAAGTCGGTAAATTTGCCTTTGTATCTTGTAGCTCTTACCAAGTGATTATCGATCCAGTGATAATTTCCGCCTCTTGGTTTTCCGCACAAAACGCTGTGATATTTGAAACCGTGTTTATCTAGCCAATCAATGGTAATTTGTTTTAAATTTTCAGTTCTTGAAGTAAAAAAACAAATCTGATGACCCTCGTCATACCATCTATTAACGGTTTCTAGTGCATCTGGAAAAGGCTCGCAAGTCACCATTCTTTCCGGCTCTTCGTTGGGAACATCTTCTGTAATTGTTCCATCGATATCGATAAGATAATTTTTAATTCCGTCTTTTAGAATCGGACTGATATGCTCAATATAATCTAGTTCCATTGCTTCAAAATTTTAAAGTGCAAAGTTACACTTTCTCATCCAAACAGTCATATTAATCTTAGTTTATGTTAAAATTTTAACACAAAATCAAATTTAAAATCAACGAAAACCATTACTTCGTTACATTTTTCATAAACATCATTGGTATTTAATGTATTCAAAAAAGCTAAAATTTCATAAATAATTAAAAAAACTAAACATTTATTTTACAAAATCACGTTTTAAACTTAAATTTGTAGGAATGGAAGAATTCGTAGTATTGGTAAATCCTCAAGATGAAGTTTTAGGTTTGATGGAAAAACAGCAAGCTCATGTAAATGGCTTACTTCATCGGGCTTTTTCAGTTTTTTTATTTAATCAAAACGGTGAAATGCTGTTGCAGAAAAGAGCTGCAGAAAAATACCATTCTCCTCACCAATGGACCAATGCAGTTTGTTCGCACCCCAGAATTGAAGAAACCTATCTTGAAGCAGCAAAAAGAAGATTAAATGAAGAACTGGGAATTGATGCCGAACTTTCAGAAAAATTTCATTTTATCTATAAAGCAGACGTTGGAGGTGGACTCTGGGAGCACGAGCTCGACCATGTTTTTACCGGAACTTATCATTCAGAATTTAATTTAAATAAAGATGAAGTTGAGGAAGTCCGTTATATTTCGTTAGAAAATTTAGATAAAGAAATTTCTGAACATCCTGAACAATTTACAGAATGGTTTAAGATCATTCTGGAAGAATATAAACATCATTTTTAAAAACACACCGATGAAAAAAATTGTATTAATGACCACATTTTTACTGAGCGTTTATTCGCATGCTCAGAAATTGGGAACTGAGCTTTATGAAAGCGAAAATTATTCAATCATCATGCCCGATACCTGGAAGGCAACCAATGATGATGGAATTGTAAACATCTTCCCCACCAATGAAATTGGTGCAATTACCATTTCAGAATATCGTGATTTGAATCTACCAAAAGTAGAGGTGAAAAAATTTATTCTGGCGTTGTATAACTCTCAAGATGACGAAAAAAAAGTAAAAATTACAGGCAGTAAAAAAGGATATACAGAATATCAGTATGAATATTTTGATGAAAAAGAAAAACTTTTCTGGTTTACAAAATTATATCAGAAAGATAAAAACTTTTTTCTTGTAAGCATCAATTGCCAACAAAAACACTGGAACGGAAACTACATGAAAGTTTTTAACGAAACTTTTGAAAGTTTTAAAATAAAAAAATAGAAATAAATCTACCTATGAAAAAAACAGCATTGTACGACAAACACGTTTCTTTAGGAGCGAAAATAGTACCTTTTGCAGGATTTGAAATGCCTGTACAATATTCCGGAGTAACGGAAGAACACTTTGCAGTAAGAGAAAAAGCAGGATTATTTGACGTATCTCACATGGGACAGTTTTTCATTGAAGGTGCAGGTGCAAAAGACCTTTTGCAGTTTGTGGGAACCAACAATGTGGATGTTTTAGAAAATGGAAAAGCTCAGTACTCTTGCCTTCCAAACGAAAACGGAGGAATTGTAGACGACCTTATCGTTTACAAAATGGAAGATGAGAAATATTTTGTAGTGGTAAATGCTTCAAACATCGATAAAGACTGGAATCATATTTCAAAATACAACAGCTTCGGTGCAAAAATGACCAATGCTTCAGACGAAATGTCTTTATTGGCTATTCAAGGACCAAAAGCGACTGAAATTCTTCAGAAATTAACAGAAACTAACCTTTCAGAAATTCCTTATTACAACTTTACCGTGGGTACCGTTGCTGGCGTTAGTGATGTGATTATTTCAAACACTGGATATACAGGAAGTGGTGGTTTTGAAATTTATTTCAACAACGAATCTGCAGAAAAATTGTGGGACGCTATTATTGAAGCGGGAGCTGAAGAAGGAATTATTCCTTGCGGATTGGCTGCTAGAGACACTTTAAGACTAGAAAAAGGATTCTGTTTGTACGGAATGGATATCGACGATACAACCTCTCCACTTGAAGCGGGATTAGGCTGGATCACAAAGTTTGACAAAGACTTTGTTTCTAAAGAAATTTTCGCAAAACAAAAAGAAGAAGGTATTACCAGAAAATTAGTTGGTTTTGAATTGACTGATAAAGGAGTTCCAAGACACGATTACCCTGTGGTAGATGCTGAAGGAAATGTAATTGGGAAAGTAACATCAGGAACGCAGTCTCCGATGAAAAAAATCGGTTTGGGATTAGCGTATGTTGATAAATCGCACTTCAAATTAGGTACCGAAATCTTTATTCAGGTAAGAAATAAAAACATTCCTGCAAAAGTGGTGAAAACTCCATTTATTTAAGGAAATTTAAATATTTTAAAGACCGTTTTGTATTTTACAGAACGGTCTTTTTTTTAGGAGCTTAATCCTGCTTTCCGTTGCAATCTTTTTTTTCAAAAAAGGATTTTCACTGCAATCAGGGCTAAACCTCAGTCAATTATACTTTACTTCTCCTCGATTCATAGTTTCCGTAAAAGTTATTTGGTTGCAAAACACTCGTTTTGTGACTTCCGTCAACTGTGTTTTGTTTCCTGCAGTTGATTTGAAACTTCCTGCGATTTCATTTTGTTTCCCACAATCTGTTTAAGACTTCCTGCAATTGTGTTTTGTTTCCCACAGTTTGTTTGGAACTTCCCGCAATTGAATTTTGTTTCCCACAATCTGTTTGAGACTTCCGTCAACTGTGCTTTGTTTCCCGCAGTTTGTTTGGAATCAAACAACTTTTACTTTTGTTCCAAACAAGCTGTTAAAATTCTAAAAATCTTTTTGGATGAAGCACACAAAAAACCTCACACGTTTTAAAAACCTGTGAGGTTTAGATTTATAACTCTTCATGCGAAAAAATCTGTGTAAATCTGCGTAATCTGTGGGATAATTATGCAAATATCTTGAAGTTTGTGAATTTCGTGGCAGGCTTACTCCACTCCAAAAAATATCTTCAAAGCCTCTACGTTCTTCTTGTCATTTCCTACAAAAATTTCTTTATCTGTAATAAAAACCGGACGTTTTAAGAAAGTATAATGATCTAAGATCAAATCTTTAAAATCATTTTCTGTTAAAGACTTTACATCCAATTCTCTCAATTTGATTTGAGTAGATTTCTTGCTAAATAATGCTTCATAAGACTTTGTAAGCTTATACATTTCCTCCAGCTCTTCTTTGGTAATCGGCTCTTTTCTTATTTCTCTTTTTTCCCAATCTGACAAATCAAACTGTGCTAAAATCTTTCTGCAAGTGTCGCAGGTATTAAGATGAAAAACTTTTTTCATAATTAAAATTTAATCTTCAAAAGTAAGGCTAAATATAAAATTCTGAAAATTATTAAATACCTTTATTAAAATTAAAAAAATGGATAACAAACCTGTTACTTTTCAGTTTATCTCTGAACCTTCAGATGTAAATTACGGTGGAAATGTACACGGCGGAAGTGTAATGAAATGGATCGACCAAGCCGGATACGCATGCGCAACAACATGGAGTGGAAATTATTCTGTAACAGTTTATGTGGGCGGAATACGTTTTTACGAACCTATTAAAATCGGAGAAATTGTAAAAGTGGAAGCGCAGGTAATTTATACGGGTTCTTCGAGTATGCATATTGCGATCAATGTTTTCTCAAGAAATTTGAAGCAACCTACTTTTGATAAGAAAACGCATTGCATCATTGTATTTGTAGCTGTAGATGAAAATGGTAAAAAACTCCCTGTTCCGAAATGGATTCCTGAAACTGAAGAAGAAAAACAACAGGAAAAGTACGCTAAACGTCTTATGGATTTGAGGACTCAAATCGAAGATGAAATGAAACCTTTTTTGTAGATGAGTAAACATGACTACAAATATAAATTTGAATGTAAATAAAAAATCCGCCTCAATTGTGAGGCAGATTTTTTTATTTTAATAGCTTTCTAGTATGCTTCGTTGCAAGTATACACTTGTGGGCAAGCAATATAATCTGGACAATATTCTGGACCTGTAACAGCTCCTGAGCAGCTGCATCCACAAAGAGATAAATCAGGTTTTCCTCCTTTAATTCCTCCAACGATGTTTTTAAGATCAGCTTGTTTTAATTTTTTCGCGTTTTTCAAAATGTTTGTCATGTGATTTGTTTTTTAATTAAAAAATATAGTTTGATGATTAAATTTAAATAGTATTTATAAATAGAACGTCAATAAAATATAGCATTGAAAAATAAAGAGTCTACCTCAAAATTGAGGCAGACTTTTTATTTTAATATCTAAATTAATATACGTCTTTGCAAGTATACACTTGTAGACAACCGATATAATTTCCACAGTATAAAGGACCTGTAACAGCTCCTGCGCAATCGCATCCACAAAGAGATAAATCAGGGTTTCCACTTACTCCTCCTACGATGTTTTTAAGGTCAGCTTGCTTTAATTTTTTCGCATTTTTCAAAATGTTTGTCATGTGATTAGTTTTTAAATTTAAAATTATAGTTTGGTCACCAAATTTAAATATTATTTATAAATAAATCACCATAAAACAATAAATATTATCAAATATTCACACTTGCTTTAATTTAAACAAAAAAGTTCATAAAAATAATCTTATCGTAATAAGTCTTCAAAAAAAAGACCTTTCAATTTCTTGAAAGGTCTTTTGTATTATTGATGAACAATTATATTATCTCGCGATATTTACCGTTCTTGTTTCTCTGATTACCGTAACTTTTACTTGTCCCGGATATGTTAATTCATTTTGAATTTTCTCAGAAATATCATAAGAAAGCTGAGAAGACATTTCGTCGTTTATTCTACTGCTTTCTACCATTACTCTTAGTTCTCTACCTGCCTGAATTGCATACGCTGAAGAAACTCCTTCAAAGCTTAAAGCTGCAGCTTCAAGATCTTTTAGTCTTTGGATATAAGATTCTAAAACCTGTCTTCTTGCTCCTGGTCTTGCTCCTGAAATTGCATCGGCAACCTGAATAATCGGAGATAATAAAGAGGTCATTTCTACTTCGTCATGGTGAGCACCAATAGCATTGATAACTTCTGCATTTTCACCATATTTTTCAGCCCACTGCATTCCTAAAAGCGCGTGTGGAAGCTCAGATTCCTGCTCAGGAACTTTACCGATATCGTGTAAAAGACCTGCTCTTTTCGCTAGTTTTACGTTTAATCCTAATTCAGCAGCCATTGTTGCAGCAATATTGGCAACTTCTCTTGAGTGCTGTAAAAGGTTTTGTCCGTATGAAGAACGGTATTTCATTCTACCAACAATCTTCACTAATTCAGGATGCAAACCGTGAATTCCTAAGTCGATAATCGTTCTTTTACCAACTTCGATAATCTCTTCTTCGATTTGTTTTCTTGTTTTTTCTACAACTTCTTCAATTCTTGCAGGGTGAATTCTACCGTCTGTAACCAATCTGTGAAGTGATAGTCTAGCAATCTCTCTTCTTACCGGATCGAAACATGAAAGAAGAATCGCTTCAGGAGTATCATCAACGATGATTTCTACGCCAGTCATTGCTTCTAAAGCACGGATGTTTCTACCTTCTCTACCGATAATTCTACCTTTTACTTCGTCAGATTCAATATTAAATACCGAAACTGAGTTTTCAATTGCCTGTTCGGTACCAATTCTTTGAATCGTCTGAATAACAATCTTTCTTGCCTCACTTTTAGCATTCAATTGAGCCTCTTCCATAATACTCTGAACGTGCGCCTGAGCTCTGGTTTTTGCTTCAGCTCTCATGGTTTCTACCAATTCAGCTTTGGCTTCTTCTGCCGTATAGTTTGAAATTTTCTCCAACACTTCAACTTTTTTAGCAGTTGCCTGCTCCAAGTCATTTTGCTTTTTCTCTAAAATTTCATTTTTCTTAGCATAATCAGCGATTTGTCTGTCTAAATCCTTTTCTAATTTTCCAGCTTTACTAAGTTCGTCATTCAGCTTATTTTCTTTGTCTTTCGTTCTTTTTTCAGCATCCTGCATTTTCTTTTCGCGAGACTGAATATCTGAATCATGCTGTGACTTTAGTTCTAAGAATTTTTCTTTAGCCTGAAGGTTCTTTTCTTTTTTTATGGATTCAGCTTGTACATTAGCTTTTTCTATAAGGTTTTCAGCGTTCTTTTTTGCATCATCTACAATGAATTTAGCTTTTGTATTCAGTGAACTTTTAGAGAAAAACATCCCTGCTACGGCACCGATTACTAAGCAAATAACGCCTACTATTATGGCTGTTGTCATATATATATTGAGTTTTTAATTGTCTTGTTAATTTAAAATAAAAAACCCACAGCAATTCATAGATTTAGAGTAAACTCCTGATCTCCACGATTTGATCTGATTCCTTCTCTCTGTAATCTGCGTAGTGCAGCACGCCATTGAAAAGACTTTCGAACATTAATTGTTTAGTGTTGAGTTTACCTTAATGTGTTAGAATTACTGTAGGCAGTTTTTCCGGAAAAAAATTCTATTTTCCTATATCATCCAGCGACTGATTGATTTTCACTAATCTTTCGTTGGTAGATTGTATATTTTTATCATGATTTAGAGCTACTACTTCTGCATTCGTTCCCAATTTTAAGGCACACATTGCCAAAGCATCTTGTTTATCTCTTACATCAAAATTTTGTTCAAAATCTTTAATCATATTTTCAATTTGCTTCCCCACTTTACGCAGTGTTTCTTCTTCTGCTGCGGGTACATTTAGCGGATACACTCTTCCTGCAATGTTGATGGTTATTCTCCTTACCTCCATTATAATCCACTATTTTGAAGCTGTGCAATACAAAAGTCTACTTCTTTCACCAATCGGTTGATGTGGTTTTTCATGAGTCTGTTGTGTTCAGGATTTCCTGATATTGCTGAATACAATTTTATATTTTTCTGTTCTTCTGCCAGTACCTGATTTTTTTTTCTTTCCTCATCATATTTCGCCTTCAGCTCAGTATGCTCTTTACTTAATTCTAAATATTTTTCAGATAAATTTTGATGGCTTTTTTGAAGTCCCAAAATTTTTTTTTCTATTTCTGAAAAATTATTTTCTAATTCTTGAAGCATTTCAGGTTTATAAATTTTCTAACTATTAGCAAAAATAGGAAAATATTAGTACCGACGAAAATAATAATCTCTATATTTTGACAAAAATAAAAAAGGAGATGCCAAGCACCTCCTTTTTATATTAATTTTACATTATATTATTCAAACTTCAAAACAAACATAATTGCTCTTGTTTGCAATGTGGAAACCGCTGCAGACCAATAAGGAGGCGTAGTAGCGTTATCCGCAACCATCTCGTTATTCATAAAGAATGTTCCTCTTACTGCTGGAGTTAATTTAAATTTATTAAAATAGAACTGAATTCCCATTTCTGCAGACCAAGCAAAATTATGCGTTGTAGATCTGAAAACCTGCTGCATATTGTCATCTGGAGAGTCTGAATTTGACTGTAGATTAACAATGTAGTTTACCCCTGCTGCAACATATGGTCTTGAGTTGTACCATCTTTGCCCGTGTAATTCTAACATCACAGGAATATCAATTAAAGTAGATTTAATTTCTCTTATTCTGTCTTTATCTGTTAAAGCGATAGGAGTAAATGGAGCGTTAGTCAAACTTCCATCCTTATACATTGAATTAGTATCTGTATTAAAAGTTAATTCTCTTTGAGCAAACTGCAAACCCGGCTCTACTCTTACGTCTAAATAATCATTCAATCTAAACTTGGCAATAAGACCTGCTCCGAAGCTAGTGCTTTCTTTAGAAGATACAAGATTATGATTTTCAAACATCCCGTATCGAGGGTCAAACACAATTTTGTAGTCTATCATATTTGCATTCAAATAGAAACCCCAGCTGACTGTTTTTTGGTCAAAGTCTTCCAACTTGTCCATCCTGTTACGGGTTCTAAATTGAGCATCTGCAAAGAATGCAATATTAACTGAGGTTAAAACCAGAGCTTTTAATAGAAATTTATTCATAGGTTATTTTGTTGCTTTATAAATTGTGGCTATACCTAAACTTAATTTTTTGTATTCTACTTTTTTAAATCCTGTATCTAAAAGAATTTGTCTCATCTTTTCACCAAACGGAAATGCATTTACAGAATCGGGAAGATAACTGTATGCTCTATTGTCTTTAGATATCAATCTACCGATTGCCGGCAATATGTTTTTGAAATAAAACATATAAAATGGACCTAAAAACCCCTCTACTTTAGAAAACTCAAGAATATAAACACTTTTATTTTCTTTAACCACTCTTCTCAGCTCTGCCAAACCTTTGGTAAGGTTCTCAAAATTTCTCACTCCAAAAGCAACAGAAACAGCATCAAATCTATTATCCTCGAAAGGTAAATTTTCTGCATCGCCCTTTTGCATGGAAATTTTGCCGTCTAAATTAAGTTTTTTTATTTTAATAATGCCAACATTTAACATTTGTTGCGACAAATCTAATCCCACTACTTTTGCACCGGTTCCTTTTTCTACGGCAATGGCTAAATCACCGGTTCCTGTAGCGACATCCAATGTTTCTTTTGGAGCATCATGATTCATCCATTTTACTAATTTATTTCTCCAAAGCACATCTATTTTCATAGACAATACATGGTTTAGTAAATCGTATTTAGGCGCAATGTTGTCGAACATATCCTCTACCTGACTCTTTTTACTAGATTCAGAATTGTAGGGCGTTACTTGGTTGATATCTTTTGTCAAAACTTAAAACTTATAGTATTCTTTATAATAATTAAGATAATCCTGCTTGCGGAAGATCTTGGTACGGGATTCTACTTTCTGAATATTTTTGATCATCTGATCATAATCTTCATCTACATTATAATAAAAATCTTCTGTGTAGAGTTTATTAAAACGTTTAGCACCCCCATAATATTGTTTTCCATCAATGATGGTTTTATCTAACGCCAAAAGTAATGAATCTTTTTTAAGATTGTACCCATAATATTGCTCATTGATATAATAATCTTTATGAGCGATATTTAAAAGACCACGAACCTTATTGACCTCAAAAGCAGAATCATAAAGCATCTTCTTATTTTGATCAAAAACTTTAATAGAATTTTTTCCTTTTTGTAAATCTACCTTTACAAACTGACCTGCCGAAATAACCCCTTCAGAGCCATTATTAATTTTAAAATAGTACGTATTGGGAGTAGGATTATCTACAAGATAATAGTTTTTCTTTGCCAAAAAGAAGTTGTATACGGCAAAAGCACCGATAAATACCACAGCAGCAATAATTAAACCTTTTAAAGATGGATTGTTTTTCATAGATTGGCTGAAACAATTTTTGCAAATTTAATAATATTTTTAATTCTTTCTTATTAATATTAATTATTAACTTTGCCTCTTTAAAAAAATTACATACGCGAATGCCAAATACGATCATTATTGGTTCCGGATCTTATCTTCCGAATAGAGTAATTGGAAGGGATTTTTTCTTAGATTCAGAGTTTTATACGGACGAAGGAGTAAAGATTGACAAACCTGTTGAAGAAACTATTGCAAAATTTGTTGAAATTACAGAGATAGAAAACAGGAGATTTATTGATGAAGATCTTTCAAATTCACAAATCGGTTTTGAAGCTGCAAAAATTGCTATTGCTGATGCAAATGTAGATCAGGAAGAGCTTGATTATATTATTTACGCCAGTAATTTTGGTGAGGTTACCACCAATGGTTATGTAGATTTTATGCCAACCATGGCAGCAAGAGTTAAAAACAAATTAGGTATCAAAAACAGAAAATGTATTACTTACGATATGATTTTCGGTTGCCCTGGATGGGTTGAAGCCATGATTTTAGCAGATAACTTAATTAAAGCTAAAGTTGCCAAAACAATTCTTGTTATCGGTGCTGAAACTTTAAGCAGAGTTACCGATCCTTATGATAGGAACAGGATGATTTATAGATGGAGCGGGAGCTGTAGTAGTACAAGCCACTGACGAAGAAAATGTAGGGATTATCGCTCACAATACAATTTGTGATAACGGACCTGAATTGAATTATCTCGCAAATGGACCTTCAATTAATGAAGAATCAGATCAGACTCGTTTATTCGTAAGAATGCAGGGAAGAAAAATTTATGAGTATGCTCTTAAAAATGTTCCTGGAGCTATTAAAGAAACCATTGAAGATGCAAAATTATCTATTGAAGACATCGACAAAATATTGATCCACCAAGCGAATGCTAAAATGGATTATGCAATGATAGACAGGCTTCACAAGCTTTATGATGTAAAAGATTATGATCATTCTGTATCTCCTATGACCGTTCAGGACTTAGGAAATACCTCGGTAGCAACAATTCCTACCATGTTTGATTTAATAATTAAAGGAAAAATGGAGGGTCATACGTTTAAAGATAAAGGTAACATTGTGATGACTTCGGTTGGAGCCGGGATGAACATTAATGCTATTGTATATAAATTTCCTTAAATTTTAAGTTATTTAATAAAATATTGAAGCACAAAAGGAAATTTTTCTTTTGTGCTTTTTTATAAAATTTAGTTATGCAAAGAAATTTTTTAATTATTGCCGGCATTTTTCTAGTGATGGAAATCTATATTTATCAGGCAATAAGAACACTCACAGATAATTTTTGGGTTAAATTAGGCTACATCATTCTATACTTAGGAGTTTACGGTTTACTTATCTATGAAGTCCTGAACTTTCAGAGAAGTGATAAAGGTTCGCATTCACCGCAATTAATCAGTATTTTATTTTTAGTTTTCATTCTTCCAAAAATATTCGTTGTACTGTTTCTTTTAATTGATGATATTTTTCGAACAGGAGGTTATTTGGTAGGATTAATGAGGCCTACGGAGAATTTTTTCCCTGAAAGAAGGAAGTTTTTAAGCTTAGTGGGATTAGGTTTAGGTGGTGTACTTTCGGCTTTGTTTATTGACGGGATTACCTTTGGGAAATACCGTCACACCGTAAGAAGAGTAAAAGTAAAATTTGCCAATCTTCCTAAAAGCTTTAAAGGATATAAAATCATTCAAATCTCTGATGTTCACAGCGGAAGTTTTTCTGATCCAAATAAATTGCAGCATGCCATTGAATTAATTAATGAGCAAAATCCAGACTTAGTTTTGTTTACAGGAGATATGGTGAACAATGTTGCAGATGAATTTAAACCATTTATTCCTTTATTTTCTAAAATTAAAGCAAAAGACGGGAAATTTGCAGTCTTAGGAAACCATGATTACGGCGATTATGTAAAATGGAATTCTAAGGATGAACAAAACAAAAATCTTGAAACCTTAATTGATTATCAAAGACAAGCCGGATTTGACATGCTTCGTAATGAAAACAGAATTATCGAAAAAAACGGAGAGAATATCTATATTTTAGGTGTTGAAAATTGGGGATTAAAACCATTTCCACAATATGGAGATATTGATAAAGCTCTGGAAAACGTTCCGCAAAACGCCACTAAAATATTAATGAGCCACGACCCTACTCATTTTGATTACGTAGTGAAAAAACATCCTAAAGACATTCATTTAACGCTTTCAGGACATACCCACGGAATGCAGTTTGGTTTAGATTTAAAAAATATAAAATGGTCTCCCGTTCAGTACAAGTATCCGAAATGGGCAGATTTATATGAAAGTGAAGGAAAAATGCTCTATGTAAACAGAGGTTTCGGAGTTTTAGGCTACCCAGGAAGAGTTGGTGTTTTACCGGAAATTACGCTTTTTGAGTTGAGTTAGAGATGCGAGCTGCGTGTTCCGAGATTCGCAATCATGATTGATTCGAATTTCGAGGTTTTTAGTTTCAGGTTTAAATCTCGAATTTCAATCCACGAATCTTTAAACTCGAATCTCGAAACCCGAAACCCGAAACCCGAAACTAAAAAATATAATCCTTCATTCTTGAAGTAGCCAATTCTTTTTCATTAATCCATGAAAAAAAGGCTTCCAGTTTATCTTCCATTTTTTTTCCTAAATAAAACCTTCGATAAAACGGAAGTTTAAACTGATATTTATTGAGGTCGGTAAACTGCCAGGATTCAAGATAAATTAAGACAAAATCATCATTTTTCAAGGTTTCAAAAACCATATTCTGATAATACTGCATCGGCAAAATCTGGAAAACAAAGTCATTATAAGGCAACTGACTGTACGGAGAAATGCTTTCCGGAACAATGCTTAACCCATTGTCTTCGATAATTTCAGAAGTTCTTTTTAATCGTTTAAAAGGAAACAAAATGTCAGCATGATCGATGTTTGAGATATAATTAAAACCGATTGATTTTAATTCTTCTAAAGAAAACTGGTTGTCTTTCTGCCGAATTCCTTTGATTTGTTTTTCAAGAAATTCCTGAATCGATTTTTTTACTTGATCGATCTTTTCGAGACTCGAATCTTTATTATAAAAAGCAATTTCATGCCCTTGAGCAGAAATTGCTTTTAGTAAACTCTGAAGTTTTTCTGCAATAGAGATTTCTACAAAAAAACTTGCTTTTATATCGTGAAGGTCTAAAATCCTAAGAATTGCTTTGGTATTACTTTCGGTAATTTTCAATCTTTCATCATCAGAAATAACGATGCTGTTTTTGGTTCCAGCCTCAAAGTTTATGATGTTAAAAGTGAGCAATATCATTCAATAGATTTTAGATGAAATTTATAATTAATAAACATGATATTTTTTTCCACAAAGAGTCAAAAGAAATGTAAAACTTTCATTTATTACTAATTTTGTGTGCTTTTGAACAGCTTACTCCGTAATAAAATCTTTTGCTGCTTTTGCGGTTTAAAAAATATTCTATATTATCTTAATTAATTTTTATTCAATTTTACTTTTAAGTTTTTGATCATATCTTTCGACATCTCAGAAATTCCGAAATCATAAGATAATCCCCAATCTTTTTTAGCGACAGAATCATCAATTGAAGCTGGCCAAGAATCTGCAATTGCTTGTCTGAAGTCTGGTTTGTAATCAATTTCGAATTCAGGAATCTCTTTTTTAATTTCAGCTGCCAATTCTGCTGGAGTGAAAGACATTCCACCTAAATTATAAGAAGAACGAACGGTAAGGCTTTCTTTTGGAGCATCCATTAACTGTAACGTTGCATTGATCGCATCATCCATATACAACATCGGCATTCCTGTATTTTCAGAAATAAAACTTGTATATTTTCCTTCTTCAATCGCTTCGTAGAAAATTTCAACGGCGTAATCTGTAGTTCCTCCACCTGCAGGAGTTTTCCAAGAAATCAAACCAGGATAACGGATACTTCTTACATCTACTCCATATTTATCAAAATAATATTCGCACCATTTTTCTCCCGCCATTTTAGAAATACCATAAACGGTTGTAGGATTCAAAACAACATCCTGACCTACATTTTCTTTTGGAATTCCTTTCCCGAAAACAGCGATAGAACTTGGCCAGAAAATCTTTTTAAGCAAACCTTCTTTTGCAAGCTCACAAAACTGAAGAAGTGGCTCAAGATTTAATTTCCATGCGAAAATAGGCTGCTTTTCTGATGTTCCTGATAGAAGAGAAGCCAAATGATATACTGTTGTGATTTCGTAATCTTTGATGACCTGTCTTACCAATTGCGTGTTGGTAACATCCATTCTTTCGTAATGTCCGGCAGAAGTAAGACCTTTTTGCCATCTGTCAAGACCCGAAGCAACGACATTATCAGCTCCATGTATCTCTACCAATCTGTTCGTCAACTCAGTTCCGATTTGCCCTAAAGCCCCTGTAATCAATATTTTTTCCGTATAAGACTCCATTTTACTTTTTATTATTATGATAAAAGCAAAAATAGAAATTTTAGACCCTATTTTAAAACAAAATTGTAAATTCGATTACAATTTTTACAAATGAAAAAAATTATTATTTCCTTCATTCTGCTTTCTTGCTCGCTTTCAGCACAGTACACTGATATTAATATTGTAAAAGAAGTTAAAGTGAAAAATAAAGGAGTTGTAGTTTCTGCGCATCCTTTAGCAAGTGAAGCTGGGGCAAAAATTCTTAAAATGGGCGGAAATGCTT
This sequence comes from Chryseobacterium sp. BGARF1, assembly GCF_001677955.1. GTDB lineage: Bacteria > Bacteroidota > Bacteroidia > Flavobacteriales > Weeksellaceae > Chryseobacterium. The sequence goes on along the minus strand of NZ_LELA01000055.1, from coordinate 15,035 downwards.
ATGATGCAGTGGTCGCAACACAATACGCTTTAGCTGTTGTTTATCCTCAAGCAGGAAATATTGGCGGTGGCGGATTTTTGGTGGGTGTAAAAAATAACGGAGAAAAATTCACACTCGATTATCGCGAAACAGCTCCTAAAAACGCTTCCAAAAATATGTATCTCAACAAAAACGGAAAAGCCAATACAGATTTGTCTCAAAACGGAAGATTAGCGGTTGGAATTCCTGGAAGTGTGGCTGGATTTTTTTCAACTTTAAAGCATTGCAATCTTCCGATGGAAAAACTGATTCAACCTGCCATTGATTTAGCAGAAAAGGGATTTGCAATTACTGAACAGGAAGCCAGATTATTAAATTCCCATAAAGAATATTTTCAAAAATATAATAAAACTTCCAATGCATTTGTAAAAAATGAGGTTTGGAAATCAGGTGACATTCTGATACAGAAAGAATTGGCAGAAACTTTAAAATTAATTCAAAAATCAGGATTAAAAGGATTTTATGAAGGAAAAACTGCCGAACTTCTGGTTTCAGAAATGAAAAAAGAAAACGGAATAATCACTTTAGAAGACTTGAAAAACTATAAAGTTGCCGAAAGAAAAGCACTTGAATTTGATTACAAAGAAAATAATATTGTTTCGATGCCTTTACCTTCAAGCGGCGGAATTCTTTTAGCACAAATGTTAAAGATGTCGGGTTATGAAAATCTAGAAAAATATCAACAAAATTCTACGCAGGCAGTTCAGATTATGGTGGAAGCTGAAAGAAGAGCTTTTGCCGACAGAGCTGAATATATGGGTGACCCCGATTTTATTCAGGATAAAACAGCCTATTTAATTTCTGACGATTATTTGAAAAACAGATGGAAAAGTTTTAGTTTTAGTAAAGCTACGCCAAGTTCGGAAGTAGTTATTAACCAACCCAAAGAATCTACGGAAACCACACATATTTCAGTGATTGACAAAGATGGAAACGCAGCTGCTGTTACCACAACTTTAAATGGTTTATATGGAAGTAAAGTTGTTGTTTCGGGAGCTGGTTTTTTCTTAAATAACGAAATGGATGATTTCTCAATAAAACCAGGTGTTCCCAATATGTTTGGTGCAGTTGGAGGCGAAGCAAACGCAATTCAGCCTAATAAAAGAATGCTTTCTTCGATGACTCCAACCATTGTTTTGAAAAACGGAAAACCTTATATGGTTGTAGGAACTCCGGGCGGAACGACCATCCCTACTTCTGTTTATCAGTCGATTGTGAATGTGATTGATTTTAAACTGAATACCAATATGACTGTTAATTCTCCAAAATTCCATCATCAATGGCTTCCTGAAACAGTATCTTTTGAAAAGAATTTTCCGGAAACAACGATCAAAGATTTAGAAAAATTAGGGTATAAAGCTGAAAGAGTGAATCAATTGGGAAGAACGGAAATGATTGTCATAGACGATAACGGAAATATTCATGCTGTTGCAGATGGTCGTGGTGATGATTCTGTTGCGGTAGAATAAATTTTATTTGAGGTTCGAGGTTTGAGATTCGAGATTCGAGATTCGAGATTTGGGAAATTAGGTGACAATTTCAGTGGAAGCTTTTAAATTTAATTCAACTTTTCACCAATTTAAATTAAATTTTTTCTCAAATTTTCCTATTTTTCGTTCTTAAAAAAGTAAACTCATCTCTTTTGAAAGCAAAAAAATTCTATCAGCAACTCTATTTTCAGGTAATTGTTGCCATTACTTTAGGAATTCTCTTAGGAAATTTCTACCCCGAATTAGGCGAAAAAATGAAACCTCTAGGTGATGGATTCATCAAATTGGTTAAAATGATCATTGCCCCGGTCATTTTCATTACGCTTACTTTAGGTATTGCTCACATGACAGACCTGAAAAAGGTAGGTCGTATTGCCATAAAAGCAATGCTTTATTTTTTCACCTTCTCAACATTAGCATTGATAATCGGTTTAATTGTAGGAAATATTATTCAACCCGGAGCAGGTTTAAACATTGATCCAGCAAGTTTATCAGGCGATGTTTCGCAATATCAACAAAAAGCACACGACACGACGCTCACTGGATTTATCATGAATATTATTCCGGAAACACTATTCAGCCCGTTGATTGGAGACAATATTCTTCAGGTACTTTTGGTGGCTATTTTAATGGGAATTGCTTTGGTTTTAACGAAAGAAAAAAGCGGGAAAGTCACAGAATTTTTACAGATTTTAGCTGCTCCTATTTTTAAAATCGTTCATATGCTGATGAAACTAGCGCCAATCGGAGCTTTCGGAGCAATGGCTTTTACGATTGGAAAATATGGTTTGGCTTCCGTTTTAAATTTAATTTTTCTTGTAGGAACTTTCTACATCACTTCTATCCTATTTGTTGTTTTGATTTTGGGAGCCGTAGCTTGGTACAATGGTTTTAATATTTTTAAACTGATGTACTACCTAAAAGAAGAACTTCTGTTGGTTTTAGGAACAAGCTCTTCAGAATCTGCACTTCCCGGAATTATGGAAAAGATGGAAAAAGCAGGCTGCTCCAGAGCGATTGTAGGTTTGGTAGTTCCTACCGGATATTCTTTTAATCTTGACGGCACCAATATTTATATGACGCTCGCCTCATTATTTATTGCACAGGCTTTAAATATTGACCTTTCCATTGAAAAGCAACTGATGCTTCTTTTGGTGGCAATGCTGAGTTCTAAAGGAGCTGCAGGTGTTACAGGAGCGGGTTTTGTAACTTTAGCAGCAACTTTAGCCGTTGTTCCAGAAATTCCAATTGCTGGAATGACTTTGATTTTAGGGATTGACAAGTTTATGAGTGAATGTCGTGCTTTAACGAATGTCATCGGAAATTCTGTAGCAACCGTAGTTGTAGCCAATTGGGAAAAGCAATTAGATAAAAAACAGCTTCAATATTGCCTGGAAAACCCGAATGAAATCGAGAAAAAACTGGAAGTTTAAAGATTGTTTTAATGAAAATTTTAGCAAAATTCATAATATTATTTATTGCAGGAATTTGTTTAGCCTGCAACGAACAAAATAATAACAAAAAGATGAATGGAAATAATCCGGTAGTATATTTTGAAATTCCTGTTACCAATATTGAACGGGCGGAAAAATTTTACACGAATGTTTTTAATTTTAAATTTGAGAAAGAAATTATCGACGATTATGAAATGATGCTTTTTCCTTTTGAAGAAAACCAAAGCGGAATTTCCGGGGCTTTGGCAAAAGGAGACGTTTATAAACCAACTAAAGATGGAGTGATTATTTATTTTAAAACCAAAAATATTGATTCTACATTAAAAAAAGTTTTAGAAAACAAAGGAAAAATTCTTTATCCAAAAACGATTAATGAGAAACATGGTTTTGCGGTTGCCGAATTTGAAGACAGTGAAGGAAATCGAATTGCCCTACACGAAACAATTAGTAATAGGTAATAAAATTAAGTTTTTTTAATCTATATGATTAAGACCATAAAAATATAAGCTATAAGTACTTACCTTTAAATACATTATTATCGTAATGATAATTTTTTCATCATTTGTGTTTTAGCCTTCTTTACGGAAGGCTTTTTTATTTCACAATGATTTTAGATTAAAATATTCAGGCTTGAAGGCTGAACTTTCACATGAATTGGGGATTTTATTTTATTGTATTCCCCATCAAGATGCCAGTTTTTGGTATTGACTTTAAATTCGATTTCTGAAACCGGAAGATAAGTGATATAATCGTCTTGTTTTAACTTTTTAGTAAACATTCTGAAGGCAAAAAGTGGTGAATAGGTCAGTGGGAATTTTTTCACTAAAACCATATCTACCAAACCATCACTTTTACTCGCCATAGGAGCAATATAAGCGTTGTTGCCAAACTGACGGGTGTTTGCAATATTAACCATCAAATATTTCCCGTTGTACTGCTGGTAATTTTCGTCAAAAAACTTCAGTTTAATGGGTTTATAATTGAAGAAAGTTTTTAAAGAAACTTTGATGTAGTTTTTAAATCCGCGGTTTGTTTTTTCAAATTCTTTAACGACCTTTCCGTCAAAACCTGTTCCTGAAACATTGATTGAAAGTCTGTCATTTACCGTAAAAGTATCTATTTTACGAGATTTTTTTGCTTTTAATTTATCTAATAATTCATCTAAATTTTTGCTGAATTGTGTTTCATTAGAAAAACCATTTCCCGATCCTGCAGGAAAAATAGCTAATACTTTTTCGGTATTAATGAGTTGTTTCGCGACCGTAGAGATCGTTCCGTCGCCTCCGATGGCAACAAAAAAATCAACCTCATCGAAGTGTGTTTTGATAAAATCATCAGTTCCTAAAATAGACTCGGAAATATAATACAGAGGATCCTGTACCTTATTTTTAAGTTCGTTCAGAAAAGGCTGATAATTTTTCTTTGCCGAAAAAGGATTGATGATAAAAGCTACTCTTTCCATTGCCACAAAAGTAAAAAATGCTTCCTGATTTGGAAGCATTAATATTAGTTAATTTTCATTCTCTTTTTAAATTCCGGATCAATTGTTCCGTCGAGCTCTTTCCAAGAGACAGGAATTACAATATCTCCGGCTGCAAAAGCTGCAATTTCATAAGGACTGTAGTGAAAATATAAATTCTTTTCATCAAAATAAAAATCTTTGTTTGCCGGAATTACATCCACCAAAAGCATATCTGAATTTTTAACCGGACCATCAGTATCGGTGGTTCCGCTCGGAAGTTTATCAATATTATTCATTAAAAGCTCTTCCAGTTTTGCTTTAGGTATTGTGGTGATATCTTTTAAATCTAATTTTTTTTTGTTTTTTAAATCGAAAACTCTTGTATCGAAAGAATAATTACCATGCGCTCCACCCTGGTAAGAAGTATGTAAGTATTCGATCTGAAGAAAATCATCGTTTTGTGAGATCAGTTTCATAAACGAGCCAGCTTCCCAGTTTTGCGGATTCTGAATATCGGAGATCCATTCTTTACTGTCTTCTTTTACCGATGAAACAAACTCAGCTTTATCTTTATTTAAAAAATTTTGTAATCCTTGTTTTGAGTAATCAGTAATTCCTGTTTTATCGTAATAAATACTGTCTAAAAGGGCTTTATCTTTTAAAGTAGGGAACACCAATACTTTTGAAGCATAATTTACAGACAATTTATCGGTGATCTTCAAAGAATCATTTACTTTAAGAGAATCTATTGTAAATTTTTCAGGACTTTTATTCTCAGTTTTTGTATCAACTTTATCTGATCCTGTTTTTTTGCAGGCAGTCAAAAGAAAAGTTATTGAGAACAAGATCAATACAGCTTTATTTTTCATAATAATTATTTTTCGACTAGAATGCAAAAACCATTCACAAAATGAATGGTTTTAAAAATTAGTATAAACAATCGTTTATTTTTTGATCAAACTCATGACCTGACTTTCAGAATCTGAAATCGTTTTCCAGATCTTTTTGAATGCAGGATAATATTCTTTCGGATAATTTGCACTTGCAATATTATATTCTGAAATTGTTATGATCCTGTTATCTTTTTTCTCTACAGTGTAAGAATAGCTAATTTCTTTATCTTCAGTAACGATTTTTTTACTTTTTGGTAGATCGGCTACTTCATATCCCTCAGGAATTTCTATTTCTACAACCTTAGTTTTACTTATTGGCGAAATAAAATCGATCATATATCTTCTTTCATCCTGCTGATCAAAATCATTTTTGGTCTGATGCAGAAATAAAAGAGGGTTCAGGATCATTTTCTTACCTAAATTATCGATCATGTTGTTTGAGGAGAAACTCATAGTAGAGCGAAACTCCCCCCCATCCAAAGTTCTAGAATTAATATTGGCAAAATCTACTGAAAAGTTTTCTTTATATTGTTTTTTATATTTATCTGGATTTTCATCAAAACTTTCTTTTGCATTCATCGCCATCATCCCTTCATCCTGATCTTGATAAACACCAGAAACGGTACCATCGGTATTTATTTTTGCTTTGGTTGTGTGGCTATTATGGCTTACTTCAATGTTATTAAGCGAAATAAGTTCTGCTTTGCCATCTTTCACAAAAAGTCCATTGTCATTCCATACTCGTGATGGTAAAAGATTAGGCTGTGACTGCTTCGACGTTGCATCAAAAAGATAGACTTTTTTGTTGATCTCGGCTCCTACGATCACATAATTAAAATTACCTAAGTTTGGAAATGTTAAATTTACGTTTCCATTTCTTACAGTAGAAATAAGAATAGGATATGCGTTAATGTTTGCGCTTCTGAACATTGCCGTCAACATCAAATTAAGGTCAGCATCATTTCCTGTCTTATTTTTGATAAGATCTCTGATCCCGTTTTCTGCATAGATACCATTATTCTGATTCCATGTAAAGTTGGTCTTTACGTGATCTAAAATTTTATTCGTTTTAGAGAGATCATCTTTTTCATCAAGAATTCCTGCAGGGATCAATTCTTTTACCAATCTATCTTTTTTGTATTGCGATCCAAAATCCTCATGGTCCCATAATTTTTTTCTGATATCTTCCCAAGTAGAAGTATACATTTTAAGATTATTGCCAAAATAGGTTGAATGTAGCTCTGCTCTTATTTTCGTTCTGTAATTATCATTATTTTTCACATACTTTTCAGTCTTAAAACCTTTTAGATTGTCGTAGCCGAATCTATACGTTTTATGTTGTGATCCATACATATCGTCTTCTTTCATGATCTTATATTTAGGAAATAAACTTCCTGTAAAATCGACACTGTAAGACATTTGTATTGGTGTATCAAAAACATATTCAGTATAAACCGAAGGAGTATCTAACTCTATATAAATTAATGGAATTTCATATGCAAACGGTGACAAAACTTCATAATGATACTCTATAATAGAGCCATTTTTTATAGTAGGAAAAGCATATTTACTAACGGTTATATATTTATTTTCTTTGGATTTAAATTTTGAGCTTTTGTCAACTTTAGTTTCGATTACATTATCTCCTTCAAGGTTGTATACCAAAGCTTTCATTTTGGTTAAGACTTCACGATCTCCGGAATTGTTCTCATAAAGAGAAATCTCCAAATTGTGCCAATCCTCAGATTTGTCTTTTTCGTAAATTTTCACACGGTAAGTATATTCTTTTATAAGATTTCCACTGCTATTATCTATACGATAATGTATAGAGCGATACAAGATTTCGGCAGGAGCTTTCGAATCAATTGCTGATTTTTCTTTTTTAAGATCATCTTTATTGAATTTAGGCATCTTTAAGAACTTTTGATCCTGTGCAAAAAGAGCTGTACTTATACAAAATACAGAAAATACGGTTATTATATTTCTCATTTATGATTTTTTTGAAATTAAAATTTTAGAGTTATCAGCATTCATTACTTTTTTTCTGAAACTTACATAGTCATTGTATTTATCCTTAAGATGAAGTCCTTTTTTCATTTGGAAAAACCTCTTTACAATAAGTTTATCGTCTTTTTTTTCAAAAGAAATTTTATAAGTACCAAATTCTGAATTTACATTTCCGTTTTCCGGCATTTCTTCAATAATATATCCTGCAGGAAGCTTATAAACTATCTCATATTCGTCTTCATAAGAAAAGCGATTTTCAAAAGGAAGATCTCTACTTTCATCCTTATGATAAATTGCATTCGTGTAAATAGGAACTGCTCTGAAAATATAGCTAGAACCTACCATTTTTGAATAATTAATAGCTTTAAAATTAAGATCAAAATCGATTATTGCTAAATCTCTGTTATTATTAAAACCAGACATTTCTACTTTCTCGAAATCTAATGTAGAAAGTTTATTCTTTATTGTATTATTTTTTTCAGTCTGTCCTAATCCCCCAAATACTAAATTAAAATCATATTGATTCCCTGTATAGGTAAACTTGCCATTTCCCGTAATTGTTTTATCAGGATGCAGTTGAATATTTAAGATTTGTTTTTCTTTACTTTGTTGCGAAGAATAGCTTGGAGTTTCCATGATCTCAATTCCGTCAGGTTTTACAGCCAAAACATTTCTATCAGTTGTACTGAAGCTTAAATGATTATAAGCCATGTCCTGAGATGTATTTTCCAGCCAAATATCCCCTTTCTCTGTTGGAATAACCAATATCACATGGTTTCCTCCCATTTTTGGAAAATCAGCATCAAAGCTTATCGGCGAAGAATTAGAGTTAATAATTGCATAGTAAGATTTTATCCCCGCTTCATCAAGCAGTGTTTTCATATAATTGGTAAGACCTTTACAGTCTCCGTACCCCTTTTTCTGAACTTCATCCGGCATCATAGGCTGCCAGCCCCCAATTCCTAAAGCCACGAAAACATATCGTGTTTTACTTTGCATATACTGATAAATTTTCTTTACTTTCTCTTCCGTAGATCCAAAAAGATCAAGCGCAGCAATTTCAGATTTTATTTGCGGAGTAGAAACCGAAACAGGTGTCAAAAGATTGTTATAATACCATAACCCGAAGTCTTTCCAGGTAGTGATATTTCCTTTTTTTCCAACTAAATTAAATTGATCCAAAGAAAAAATTACTTTTGGAGCTATTTTTTTAGGACTTGGAACCATATCTTCCTGATCCATAGCCGGAACATTTTCGTAAGTATATAATTTTCCACCGTCTTGATCTAAAACTTTTACAGAAGCAAATCCGAATGGTGAATCATACGTCTTAGATCGTAAATTGATCCCCGATTTATTGATAATTTTAAAACTACTTTTCTGTAAAGAAATATTAAAATCATTGTAAGGTGTAAAATCAGGAATAAAGACCGTATTCTGGTCTTTTTGGTCGTAGCTAAACTCAATGGTATAAGGATAGTTTGTAGGAGTGTAAGACAAGTACATCATTCTGTTATCAGAATAAAATGAGCCTTGAGAATTGGCAGCAACGTCTGTAAAATCACTCTTAGAATAGCTTTTTATTTTTGCACCCTTCTCATCATACACTGTTACTTTGATATTCGAAACCGAATTTCCTTTTTCATAATATATTTTTGGAAGCGAAAAGCCAACCGCATCTTTATTGATTACTGTAATAGCTGAAGAGTTTCGATAAACAATTTCGTCAATTTTATTAATTTCCAAAATCGTGCTTTCGTTTCGGATGACAGCACTTGCATTTTTCTTTAATACATCGCTGATTTCAGATACCGGATAATTCTGTGCGTAATAAATAGATGCTAAGGAAAAAGCACCTAAACAAAGAAATTTCATCATCGTTATTATTTTCCGCAAAAATATAAAAAATCTTAAGAAAATGTTAAAATAAAATCATGAATATGAGAATTATTAAATTTTAATAACAAAAAAAAGACTCCATATAAAATGGAGCCTTTGAAATATTATTTAAAAAGATGATTAAACATCGATTTTAGCATATTTTGCATTTTTCTCGATAAATTCTCTTCTCGGCGGTACCTCATCTCCCATCAACATTGAGAATACATTATCTGCTTCTACTGCATTGTCAATCGTAACCTGCTTTAGAATTCTATGTTCCGGGTTTAGAGTCGTTTCCCAAAGTTGCTCCGGGTTCATTTCCCCAAGACCTTTATAACGCTGAACTTCTACTCCTTTTCCGTCCGGAGACATTTGTAAAGTTATCTCTTCACGCTCTTTTTCGTTGTAAGCATATATTTTTTTGTTCCCTTTCTTTAATAAATATAAAGGAGGTTGTGCAATATAAATATATCCGTTTTCAATCATTTCTTTCATGAATCTAAAGAAGAAAGTAAGAATCAAAGTAGAAATGTGAGAACCGTCAATATCAGCATCGGTCATAATTACTACTTTATGGTATCTTAACTTCGCCATATTTAAGGCTTTGCTATCTTCTTCAGTTCCTACAGAAACTCCAAGAGCCGTATAAATATTTTTAATTTCTTCGTTATCGTACACTTTATGAAGCATTGATTTCTCAACATTCAAAATCTTACCTCTTAACGGAAGAATAGCCTGGAAGTGTCTGTCTCTACCCTGTTTTGCAGTTCCACCTGCCGAGTCTCCCTCGACTAAGAATAATTCAGATTCTGCCGGGTCTTTTGATGAACAGTCAGATAATTTCCCCGGAAGACCAGAACCTCCCATCGGAGATTTTCTCTGAACCATTTCACGAGCTTTCTTTGCAGCCTGTCTTGCTTTTGCAGCTAAAACAACTTTCTGTACAATAAGTTTTGCTTCGTTAGGATTTTCCTCAAGGAAATTAGTAAGCATTTCACCTACAATTTTATCAACAGCTCCTGAAACTTCAGAGTTACCCAATTTAGTTTTTGTCTGTCCTTCAAACTGAGGCTCCATAACTTTTACAGAAACTACAGCCGTTAAACCTTCACGGAAGTCATCCCCCGTAATTTCTACTTTTTCTTTAGCTGGAATTCCTAAATCATCAGCATATTTTTTAAGCGTTCTCGTCAAAGCACGTCTAAAACCAGCTAAGTGAGTTCCTCCTTCATGTGTATTGATATTATTAACATAAGAGTGAAGATTTTCACTGAATGAAGTATTGTAACGCATTGCTACTTCAATAGGAATATTTTCTCTTTCACCTTCCATGAAAATAACATTCTCCATGATTGACTCACGGTTTCCGTCGATGAATTCAACGAATTCCTTCAAACCACCTTCAGAATGGAAAACTTCAACAGCAAATGACCCGTCTTCATTTTCTTCTCTTTCGTCTATAAGAGTAATAGTGATTCCTTTATTTAGGAAAGATAATTCTCTTAATCTTGCAGCAAGAGTATCATAGTTATACACTAATTCCTGGAAAATAGTTCCGTCTGGCTGGAAGAAAACTTCAGTTCCTCTTTCGTCAGTGGTACCAATTTCAGCAACATCGGCTAAAGCTTTTCCTTCAGAATATTTTTGTTGATATAATTTACCGTCACGGCTTACTGTTGCAATCAATAAAGTAGAAAGTGCATTCACACAAGAAACCCCCACACCGTGAAGACCACCAGAAACTTTGTAAGAATCTTTATCAAATTTTCCACCCGCTCCAATTTTGGTCATTACAACCTCTAAAGCCGATTTTTGTTCTTTTTCGTGAAAATCTACAGGAATACCTCTACCATTATCTTTTACAGAGATACTTTCACCTTTGTGTATTGTAACTAATATCGTATCACAATGACCTGCAAGAGCTTCGTCAATAGAGTTATCTACCACTTCATAAACCAAATGATGAAGACCTCTTGTTCCTACATCTCCAATGTACATAGATGGTCTTAGTCGAACGTGCTCCATCCCTTCTAAGGCTTGGATACTACTAGCTGTATATTGTTTTTGACTCATATAAATTTAAATATCTTTGCTTAATACAAAGACCTACAAATATCGTGATTTTTTTCGACTTATGAAAGTAATTCCCATCATAAAGTATCAGAATTTATCCTAAAAAATCAAGCTTGTTTTAAAGAAAAAAAACAATAAAGTTACAATCCAGATTTGAATTGATTGTAATGTTTTAAATCATATAAAGTTACCGTGATTTTATCCGTAACTTTAAACTTGAAAAATTAAATTTTATGGATGATTTTATTGCTGCACGCGCCCAAATGGCGCTTTCTTTAGGTTTTCATATCATCTTCGCCTGTGTTGGAATGGTTATGCCTTTTTTAATGGCATTTGCCCATTGGAAGTACCTCAAAACCGGAAACGAAATTTATAAAGGGCTTACCAAAGCGTGGAGCAAAGGAGTTGCTATTCTTTTTGCTACCGGTGCGGTTTCCGGAACGATGCTTTCGTTTGAACTAGGGTTACTCTGGCCAGGTTTTATGAAACACGCCGGACCTATTTTCGGAATGCCGTTTTCTCTTGAAGGAACAGCATTTTTTATTGAAGCGATTGCCATTGGCTTTTTTCTTTACGGTTGGGATAAATTCAACAAATGGTTTCACTGGTTTTGCGGATTTTTGGTGGGCTTAAGCGGTTTAGCTTCAGGAATTTTAGTAGTTGCGGCAAATGCATGGATGAATTCACCAACCGGATTTGATTATATTAATGGACAATACCTCAATATAGACCCTATAAAAGCAATGTTTAATGACGCTTGGTTTCCGCAAGCACTGCACATGACGGTTGCCGCTTTTTGTGCAACAGGATTTGCGGTTGCGGGAGTTCATGCCTTTTTAATTATGCGAAAGAAAAATGTGGAGTTTCATACTAAAGCATTTAGAATTGCTGCTGCTTTCGCAATGATTGGAGCTTTCGGTGCACCTTTAAGTGGCGATGTTGCCGCAAAATCTGTTGCCGAAAGACAGCCTATAAAATTAGCCGCAATGGAAGCTCATTTTGAAACTGAAAAAGGAGCAGCTTTCGTAATAGGCGGAATTCCAGATGAAGAAAAAGGAGAAATTAAATATGCTATAAAAATCCCAAAAGTTTTAAGCTTTTTGGTGAGTAATGATTTTAATGCTGAAGTAAAAGGTCTGAATGATTTCCCGAGAGATGAATGGCCACCTGTTGCGGTTGTACATTATGCTTTTCAGATTATGATTTTCTTTGGTGTTGTGATGATTTGTATTGGAAGTCTGTATCTTTATGCTTTCTTTTTCAAAAAAGATTGGTTGAATAAAAACTGGCTTTTAAAAATATTTCTTTTTGCCACGCCTTTCGGATATATTGCTTTGGAAGCAGGTTGGACAGTCACAGAAGTCGGCAGACAACCCTGGATTATTTATGGAATAATGAAAACCGTTGATGCTGTTACACCGATGCCGGGAATTCAATATTCATTTTATTTTTTCACAGCAATTTTTATTTCATTGTCATTAATTATTATATTTCTTTTGAGAAGACAGATACAAATGGTTCCCAAACTTTACGATCCTACAGACCCTCAGTTTAATTCTAAAAACAAAAAATCATGATCTACGTTGTAATTGGTTTTCTATGGCTCTCCGTATGTCTTTATGTGATTTTGGGTGGCGCAGATTTCGGAGCCGGAATCGTAGAATTGATGACCAAAAAGAAAAACAGAAAGTACACCGAAAAAATAATGTACGAGTCGATTGCTCCTGTTTGGGAAGCCAATCACATGTGGCTCATCATTGCCATTGTTATTTTATTTGTAGGATTTCCTGAAATATACACTACGCTATCTACTTATCTTCATATTCCTTTAGTATTAATGCTTGTCGGAATTATTGCAAGGGGAACAGCATTTACGTTTAGACATTACGATGCGGTAGAAGACCGATGGCAGATCATTTATACGCAGATTTTCTATTATGCAAGTTTGTTAACACCTTTTTTCTTGGGTTTAATAGCGGCTGCAACCGTTTCACAATCGATAAACCCTGATGCAAATAACTTTTTAGATTTATATGTTTTCAGCTGGCTCAATTGGTTCGGCGTTGCGGTGGGATTGTTTACCGTTTCACTTTGTGCCTATTTAGCGTCTATTTTTTCTTTACGGGAAACCAGCGATAGATTAGAATTAGAATTAATGATTCACAAATCACATCAAACAATGATTTTTGTAGTTATTACGGGATTATTGGTGTTTTTAGCAGCCTATCTTTCTGGTATTCCTTTAACAAAATGGATTTTCTCAAAATATCTTGGAGTGATGTCTATTAGTTTTGCAACCGTTGCTTTAGGTTTAATTTTAAGAGCGATGCATAAGAAAAAATTACTTCCAGTAAGAGCTTTGGCTGGATTTCAGATTATTATGATTTTAGTTGCAGCAACTTATCAGCACAACCCTGATATTATTTTATTAGGAAACGGGCAGCATCTTTCATTATTAGAACATGTTGCTTCACCAAAAACCATTTCCGCTTTAGGATGGGCTTTGTTATTGGGTTCCCTATTTATTTTACCTTTTTTATTTTATCTGATGTTTTCATTTTCAAAAGCATCAAAAAAATAATTTAAACATGTTTTTATTTTACCGCAAAAGCATTAAAAGATTTTAGCATATTATTAGCTTTTCAAAAGCTGAAAAAATAGGAGATAAAATATTTTGTAACCTTTTAAATTTCTATTCTTTCAATCATTTCTTTTGATGCTTTTGTGGTAAAAAATAGATAATCAGAATATTACCTCTTAATTAAAACCAACTCGACTCTCCTATTCTTTATTTTATCCAATTCCGTTTCTTCGGGATATGCGACAGGATTGAGATGACCGAGACCTTTTGCAGTAATTCTGCTGGAATCAATTCCATTTTTCAATAGAAATTCTTTGATTGCATTGGCTCTGGTAAAAGAAAGATTGAATGTTTTTAAATCTAAATCTTCACCATCAAAATTTTCATAATCACAGCAAATATGTCCCTGCAATTCGATTTCTAATGTAGGATTTTCTTTTAATTTTTTTAAAAGTTTTACAATCTCAGATTGTCCTTTCGGAAGCCAAACATGACGACCTCCAACAAAATTGACATTCGGAAGCGCAAAAGTATCTTTTACTTTCATCTGAGAAATTTCCGTACTTAAAAAACTTGGCAAAGCATTTTTTGAAATTTTCTCTCTCGAAACAAAAGTTTTTTCAATAAAAATATCAACCCTTCGGTTTTTTCCACGCAGTTCGTCGGTACTGTTGTCATTGATTTGTTTTTCTTCACCCAAACCAACAACACTGATGAGTTGTATATTTTCTGAAATTTTATCCTGAAGATAATTACGAACTGTATTTGCACGGTTTTCCGAAAGTTTACTATTATATTCATTCGTTCCAGAAGGATCGCAGTTTCCAAAAATTTTGAATTTTAGCCTGGTTTTTAATTGTGCTAAACTATCCAGTTTTTGTTTAGATACAGGATTTAGCTCGTAAGAATTGTGTGCAAAATAAACAGAAATCATCATTTGCGCATTCAATCCTGTTGAAATTAAAAAGAACAAAACAAAGTATTTCATCGGTTTTGAGTTTTCTTTACAACGGAAAAATGTTTAATTATTGTTTCATAAAATAAAAAATTCCTGAAAGTATTTCAAGAACTAAGAGCCTGTTTAAAAAATGAATAATAAAAAAGAGTATGGGCTAAAAACTGGCTAAAAATTGTCATTTTAGAGTTGCAAAACAA
>NZ_LELA01000054.1 GCF_001677955.1 Chryseobacterium sp. BGARF1 | reverse complement strand
AATTAAAACGATACTTTAATTTTATTCCTCATTTTTAGGTTTGAAATTCCTGCCGACACCTTGTCGGATTACGGTTATCTTACCCTGTGTTTTCTTTGCTTTTGCCAGAACTTCTAAAGCTTTTGTTCGCTCGTTAACTTTGCCTGCATGTGTTATACTATCTTGAGTTTCACTTTTTCTCATATACTAATATCTATTTTTTTATTTCTTTCAACTTGATGCTCTTGCCAATCTACTGCGTATTTCTCTGTAGTTTTTGTGTTTGTGTGTCCAGCAATTTCAGCAGCTTTGGATAGTCCAAAATCCTTTGATACTAGATTCAAGAAAGTATGTTTTAAACCATACCCAGTCATGTCTAATCCAACTTTTCGGAGGTGTTTACCGGACAGGTCATAAAGACTGTGTGCTTTCACTGGGTTGTCATTAGGCATCTGATCAAAACTAAACATATATTGATGAGGTTGGGCAATCTCGTAAATCCTTTTCCAATATTTCCATACATGCATGTTTATGGGGCGCATAGAACGGGAATGCCTTCCTCCTTTTTTTAAGTTAATCCAAAAGAAGCTTTTTTCAATATTTACATCTTCTTTTTTTATCTGTATCATTTCTTCAAAACGACATCCTGAATAAAGAAATATATTTAAGAAAATATATAAACTATAATTTAAGTCTTTTATTTTATGGAACTTTTTCCAGTCTTCTTCAGTTCTAATTATATTTTTCTTTTTTGAAGTATGTTCTAATTTTGAAATACCTTCAATGAAATTAACCTGGAAAATGTCTAATTCTGTAAAATGAGCAAAAAACTTCGATAGATGTGCTCTCGTTTTATTAACTCTATAGTTTGAATGCTTATCAATTGTCATTTTCATTAACAATTGCTTTATATCACCTTTAGTAATATTTTTTAGTTCTTTATTTTCTAATCTGAGAATTGTAGCATAATTTATAATATGCTTCATACTATTATTCAAATCAATAATTGTAGATTCGACGCCATGAAAAGACTTTAAAGCGATTTCACAAGCTTTGACAAAAGGTGTAAACTCCGAAACTAAGTGTTCATCTTCTACAACATATTCATTTGTAATAGGATTATAACCTCTTTCGAGATTTTTAATCTCATTAGCTATCATTGTTCGCGTTATCTCCTGCTTTTCTTCGAGCGTTTTTGCTCTATTCATGCCCTTAAATCGGACTTTTATACCTTCAGGATGGTTTCTATCATAAAACGTGTAGTATATTTCCCACGTTTTTTCGAGGTTTGATTTGATTGATTTTTCCCATGTTTTGGGAGTAACTTTGATTTCAGAATGCGTTTTCATTTTTACACGGTTTTTTACACGGTTTAAAAATTTACGCACAAGAGAATTAAATTAAAAAACTCTGTAAACCTAATGTGGATGAAGGTTTACAGAGAATTTGTACCCAGGACCGGGATCGAACCGGTACTCCTAAGAACTGGTGTTTGAGACCAGCGCGTCTACCAATTCCGCCACCTGGGCTTGATGTTTACTTTAAACGTTATCGTTTGTTTCAAATTGGTGTGCAAATATAGGAACTTTTTTCAATGTTCAAAAGCTTTTTGAAGAAATATTTTAAAAATTTATTTCCAAACCATCGTAGGCAAGATGCATTCCGTCTGGAAGTAGCTTATCTTCAATATCATGCAATCCAAAATGGTGACTGATGTGAGTTAAAAATAATTTTTTAGGTTTTAGTTCATCATATAATTTAATGACATCCGCCAATACAAAATGGGCAGGATGGGGATCAAATTTTCGAATACAGTTTAAAATAAGTACATCTAGATCTTTTAGCTTTTCTTTTTCTGAATCAGAAATAAAATTAGCATCGGTAATGTAAGCGAGCTTTTTAAACTTATATCCTAAAATAGAAATCTTATAATGAGTTACTTCGATAGGAGTAATTTCTGTATCTAAAACAGTGAAACTTTCTTTATTAATCTCATGTAAATCAAAAGCGGGAGCTCCGGGATAGCGAATGTCAGCAAAAGCATAAGGAAATCGGTTTTTAACTTCCTGTCCGACTCTTGAAAGACAATAAATGGGCATGTTTTTACCACTTTTAAAAATAAGCGGACGCATATCGTCCAAACCAATCACGTGATCATTATGCTCATGAGTAAGTAATGTAATATCGATGTGACTTTCTTTGTTGATAAGCATTTGCTGCCGAAAATCGGGTCCGCAATCAATCAGTATTTTCCTGTTCTCATCGGTAGTAATCATCGCTGAAGCCCGAAAACGAGTATCTTTTGGATTTTGAGAAGTACATACCTCACAAGTGCAGCCTATAACGGGAACACCTTGGGAAGTTCCGGTTCCTAAAAATTTCAACTTCATTTTCTTTTGAGGTTGTTTTAATTTTGGTAAATTTACGAAAAATTTAATGTCCTAATGTATCAGAAATTAACTCCTAAACAAAAAGCATTAACAATTAATCTAGATCCTACTATTTATGGTACTTTCGCAGAGATTGGAGCAGGGCAGGAAACTGTACGACACTTTTTTAGAGCAGGAGGCGCTTCCGGTACAATTGCTAAGGCAATGTCGGCTTACGACAAAGATTTTAGTGATGCGATCTACGGAAAAGAAGTAAAAAACAGGTATGTTACCCAAAACAGACTTAGAAAAATGCTTCGCTACGAAGTTTCACTAATTGAAGAAAGAATTTCTAGGGATACTAACCCTGGAAGAAAATATTTTTCTTATGCAAATACGGTAACAACCATCAATTTTGATAAAACCGTAAAAGGTCACGGTTGGGTTGGAATTCGTTTTCAGGTGAAAGAAAATGAAGATTACAACGAGATTGTCATTCACGTAAAATTCAAAGAGAATGATGCTACTTTGCAACAAGAGACCCTCGGGAATCTTGGTGTGAATCTTATTTATGGTGCTTATAATTATTACGATAACCCAAGAAGGCTGATAGAATCTCTTTATGATGAGGTTACTACAGACAATCTTGAGATTGATATGATCGATTTCAGCGGTCCGGCTTTTGCGTATGTTGACAATAGATTGATGTCTTTGCAGCTGGTGAAAAATAATATGACCGATGCTGTGATCTTCAATTCTCAAGGAAATAATATGCTTCCTGCAGATATTTTGTACAAAAAAAATATTTTTGCGGTAAGAGGAAGTTTCAGACCGGTGACCAAAGTAAATATAGACATGATTCGCAACGGAATGGAAATGTTCCTGAAAGATGCTATTTGTACACAAGAGGAAACTGAGGTTCTTATTGAGATTACCATTTCAAACCTTCGTGCAGACGGAGATATTGACGAAAGAGATTTTCTTGATCGTGTAGATGTTTTAGGTAAATTAGGCTACACTGTTATTATATCAAACTTCTCAGAATATTACAGACTCATCGATTATTTCTCTCATTATACCAATGGTGATATTGGCGTAACGATGGGTGTAAATAACTTGTTGATGGTGTTTGATGAGAAATATTACAAAGATCTTTCAGGAGGTATTTTGGAAGCTTTTGGTAAGTTTTTCAGAAACGGAATGAGAGTTTATTTGTATCCGTACAAAGATCCTGAAACTCATGAATTGTTGGATTCTTCAACGTTAAAAGTAGAAGAAAATCTAAAAGAATTATATAAATATTTCAAACTCAACAATCGTATTGTAGATATTACTACCTATAATCCTGAGTTTTTGGAAATATATTCAAGAGAAATTCTAAGAAAAATTGCATGCAATATCAGTGGTTGGGAAAATCAGCTTCCGGATGGTGTTGCAGAAATGATAAAAGAAAGAGGAATGTTCGGGTTTAAGAATGAGCTTTCTCTGAAACAATTTTCATAAAAAATATTACTATGTCTGAGTTAAAAAAAAGACTTTCGTCTATTCTTGAAAGTCCAAAACATAATACCGATGAGAAGCTTCAAAAAGTTTGTCATTTACTGGATCAGGAAATTTCTTATTTCAACTGGACTGGTTTTTACTTTAAAAATGGAGATAAAGACGAACTTAAATTAGGACCTTATGTAGGAGCAGAAACCGATCATATCATTATTCCTTATGGAAAAGGGATTTGTGGACAAGTAGCGGTTTCTAACGAAACATTTATTGTTCCTGACGTGCATTTGCAGGACAATTATTTGAGTTGTTCAATAGATACAAAAGCTGAAATTGTAGTTCCAATTTTTAAAAATGGTGAAAATATTGGTCAGATCGATATCGATTCTCACACCATCGATCCTTTTACAAAAGAAGATTTAGAGTTGTTGGAATGGCTTTGTAATGAAGTTTCAAAGATTATATAATCTTATTTAAGTATAAAATATAAGCTCCGATTTTTTAATCGGAGTTTTTTTGTGGACAAAATATCAATAGAAACGAGCTCTTGCCAAAAATATAAGACGCGATCTTTTGTGTTTGAGCCATCAATAGGGACGGGCTTTAGCTCGTTTAATTAAAAAAAATCATTTGGCTTTAGCCAAAACTTAAATAATAACCTGAGCTCGGAATAAAGGAATTGAGCAAAATTTTTAAAACGCAAAGATCTTAATTTTTAAGCTTATTATTTTAAGTAGCAAAGATTAGCGACAAAGTTGCAGATTAAGCTAATGAGTGCTTCATAAAAATCAATTTATTGATTCTCATCTTTGCTCCTTAAAATAAGATATGCAAAAATCAAGCTTTGCGTTAAATAGTATTTTATGTTTAATTTGAATTCACGTTAAATATTAAATTCATCAATCAATTCTTTAAAATAATTCTCGCACTTCGCAATATGTGTTCCGTACCACGAAAAAGCTTCCCCATCAACAATCATTATTTTTTTATCAGGATAAACCTTTTTTAGCTCGGCAATATGTTTTTCTTTAAAAGGAAAAGGTTCCGAAGACAGCATGATGACATCGGCTTCCGCTAAATCTTCTTTTTGGATTTCCGGATATCTGGTTTGACTTTTAAATATATTTTCAAAACCAATTTCACTTAAAATATGATGAATGAAAGTATCTGAACCCACCGTCATATAAGGATTATTCCAAATAAGGTAGGCAACTTTTACTTTTGAATTTATTTTGGTCTGATTGAGAATTTCGTAAATCTTTAGATTGAAAGCTTGTGCTCTTTCTTCTTTGTTAAATAGTAATCCAAGATTTTTCAGCAGGTAATAATTATCTTCAATCGTCTCTGTATTATAAACAACAACTTTGAAATCTTTCATTAAAATTTCAACTTGCTCTTTAACGTTTTCTTCTTTGTTGGCTAAAATTAAATCGGGTGTAAGACTTTTAATCTTCTCAATATTAATATTTTTTGTACCCCCAATAATTTCTATATTTTTCACTTTTTCTGAGGGATGAATGCAGAATTTTGTTCTTCCTACAATTTCATTTTCCGTTAAACCTAAATCAAATAAAGCTTCTGTGATAGAAGGTACTAAAGAAATAACTTTCATATAAAGATTTTTATGGTCTTTAAAGATCAGATGCAATCGCGCTATTTTCCATCATAATTTGGATTTTCAAATCACGGCGATTTCATAAAAAATTTAGACTTTGCCTAAAATTACAAAAGTTTTCCGGTTAAGAAAAGTCCGGCAACCGAGAAGTAAATAATTAATCCGGTAACATCTACCAAAGTCGCTACAAATGGAGCAGAAGAAGTAGCCGGATCGAGTTTTAGTTTTTTAAGAATAAAAGGAACCATAGAGCCCGAAAGTGTTCCCCATAAAACAATCATGACCAACGAAACTCCAACACTTAATCCTACATAGGCCCAGTGAATACCATAGTCGAAAAATCCTGCTTTATGCCAAACCATAATTCTTAGAAATCCGATTATTCCTAAAATTCCACCTAAAAATAATCCGGTGAAAATTTCTTTTTTCATCACGTACCACCAGTCTTTTAAACCAATTTCCTGAAGTGCCATCGCACGAATGATCAAAGTGGCCGCCTGTGAACCAGAATTTCCTCCACTTGAAATAATTAATGGAACAAATAATGCCAAAACAACAGCTTTCTGAATTTCATCTTCAAAAAATCCCATCGCAGAAGCGGTAAGCATTTCGGAAAAAAATAAAATAATTAACCAGGTTCCTCTTTTTTTGATCATTTCAATCAGAGAGGTTTGAGTGTAAGGTAGATCTAATGCTTCAAGTCCCCCGAATTTTTGAATGTCTTCAGTATTCTGAGATTCAATTTGATCTAAAATATCGTCAATCGTCACAATTCCCACCAAAACTCCAGCTTCAGTAATAATAGGAAGTGCGGTTCGGTCATATTTTTCAAAATAAGTAACAGCATCTTCTTTTGAAGTGGTTGTTTTTATTGCGACAAACTGATTATCTGTAAGTTCTGAAACTAAAGTATCTTCTTCTACCAACAATAAACTTCCTAAAGCTAAATCGTCAATAAGGTGATTTCTTTCATCAACGACATACAGATGATTGATGGTTTCTACTCTTTTTCCGACTTTTTTGATCTGCTGAAGACATCTTTTTACCGTCCATTCTTTTCGGATTTGGATGTAATAAGGTGTCATCAGACGCGCAATAGAATCAGAATTGTAGCCGAGAAGTTTCAGAGCGATTCTTCTTTCCTGCGGATTTAGATGATTAATAGAATATTTGATCAGTTCATCCGGGAAATCCTCAAACAAGGATGTCCTGTCATCGGGAGTCATTGAATTCAGGATTTCTGAAACGTCATCACTTCCAATACTTCGAATAGTTTCTTCCTGAAAATCGGGGTCTAAGTGTGAAAAAACATCAGCTTTGTATTCTTTCGGAACTTTCAAAAAAGCGAGTAGCCTTTCATCAGCGGGAAGTTCACTGAGTCTTTCGGCAATATCGGCTGGATTAAAAGTAAGTTCGTGTGTAGAATTCAAAACCTGAAATTTTTGATATGCAAAAATAGCTCAAATTTTTAGAATGAGAGAATCATGAGCCAAATTTAAGGTTTATTTAAAGTTTAAAAACCCGCTTCTGCAGAAGGTTTTATCTTTCTTAACTCCTTAAGAATGTTTTTCATGGCACCGTTGGTTCCTATTTTTATTGAATTTTCTGTAGAACCTAAAAGACGCATGTTTTTTCGATACGTGTCGTATTCTGAAGAGGTAACTAGATTTCCTTCTGCATCAAAAAGTTTCATGCTTACAACAACCTGATTAGAGAAAACGTATTTTCCTAATCCTACTTTGAAATATTTTACTTTAGGGACAATGACAAAATCGGCATCATTGTTTTTGCTGTATTCGGTGATGGTTTTAGAATCGATGCTGTCAAAAGAAACCTGAATTTCTGATCTCAGCATTTTGTTTTTGCGGAAGACGCTGATGTTATCCGAAACTGCACTGAAGAATGCGTGATTGGTAGGCTCTTTTATTTCTTCAATATCGGGATCTACTTCAGGATTGAAGTATAAAATTTTCTTTATTTTATCATGAGCTGAGCTTTTCTGCGCTTTTACAGAAGAAATACTGATGATAAACACAGAAGAAATAAGCGTATAAAATAAAAAATTTTTCATCTTTTTGTCGGCTGTAAAATTACTGTCTTTTAACGGGATGGCATAATTTATTTAAGAATTTATTAACATATTTTTCTATCAATTTTAATATATGGAATCAATAATGTTTCCAAAGCCTTAGATTTTACTTAAATAATTATTAAAAAATACTGATACTGTATTATTTAGAGAAACCCGGATTGCTTTTCAATGGTATCTTATTTCTAATTTTAAATTACTGTTTTGGTGATTAAAAAAATAGTCGTACTTTTGCACCCGTTACATAATAATCATTAAACAATATTGGAATGTACTTAACAACAGAAAAAAAAGCAGAAATTTTCGCAAAGCACGGAAAATCTGCACAAGACACAGGAACAGCTGAAGGACAGGTAGCTCTTTTCACGTTCAGAATTAACCACTTATCTCAGCACTTGAAGGCAAATCGTCACGATTTCAACACTGAAAGATCTTTGGTAAAATTAGTAGGTAAGAGAAAAAGTTTATTGGATTATCTTAAGAAAAAAGATATTACAAGATACAGAGCGATTATCGCTGAACTAGGATTAAGAAAATAATCTATCCGGTTTCCAAAATAAAGAAGCAACTTCGAAAGAGGTTGCTTTTTTTGTGCTTTAATTTTTGAAATATTAAAAATTGAGCAACAAAACTTAAAGATCTTTGAAGAAATCATTTAAATTTGCCCTTTTTAAAATTTAAATTACAGATTTGAAACATTTTTATCTCTATTTCTTTCTTTTGATATCGGCTTTTTACAATTCTCAGGAATTGGATACTATTTCCAGATCAAATCTACAAGGTTCTGTAAGTATGCAGTTCGGGAAATTTCTGGGAACCAATGATTATCTCAAGGAACTTAAACATAGAGATCTTATCGGGATGTCTGCAGAGCTTACCACACAAACCGATGGAAGCCAGGAATGGCACAGAAGATTTGGAAAACCTTATTACGGTGGAGGGATCGTAGCTTTTGATTACCTTAAAAACAGTGAAATGGGAAAACCTTTTGCTGTTTACGGAACTTTTGGAGGGGTTATCAAGGAGACTCCAACTCATTCCTGGAATTACGAAACGAGTGGTGGTTTTGCGTTCAACTGGACTCCCTATGATTTGAAAAAAGGCTATATTAATCAGACTTTCGGCTCATCAGTGAGTATTTATATTAATCTAGGAGCCAACTATAAATATTATTTAGGAAAACATTTTGACTTAGGTTTAGGTTTAAACTTTAATCATTTTTCAAACGGTGCTTTGAAACTTCCGAATAAAGGGATGAATACTTTTTCGCCAAAACTTTCTCTTACATATCATTTTGATGAAAGACAATTTGCTCCACATGATTCTTTGTCGGCATTTAATAAATATTCTACGTTAGATGTAAATGTTTTTGGTGGAATAAGACATTCTATTTTTTATGGAAAAGATCCAGGTTTTCAGGATTTTGATGTTGACATGATCAGAAAATTTGAAGGTAAATATTATCAGAACTGGGGAATAGAAACGGTTTATCACAGACAGGTTACTTATAAGTCTTCTCTAGGATTAGGAGTTGGTTTGATGTATGATGAAGATTATAATCACAAATTTTATCAGGATGAAAATGGAGTCATTCAAAGTACAAAAAGATTTCAGCGTGATCAGGTTTTGTTGAATATTTTTCCTTCTTACCGACTTTCAATTTCAAAATTTGCTATTCAGATCCAACCGGGATTTTATATATTTAAAAAAGAAATTGACCGACGTTACGATAAAACTATTTTTTATCAAAGAGTTGGTTTCCAATATACAGTTGGGAAGAATTTGTTGATAGGAATCGGTTTACGATCATTTAAATTTCACAAAGCTGATTATATAGAATGGAGGCTGGGTTACAGGATTTTTAATAAGAAAAATTCGCAATTATTTTAAATGGAATGCTTGAAATTTAGCCCTAATAAGTTTCGCCATTCTATTTAAAACAAAAACACTAAATTTGCATCACATTTAGACGAAATTATCAATAATTAAAGTGCTCAATACGGAGCGCAACACAAAACAATTTATGAGTATACCTCAAGCAATTACAGAGTTGATTATTCTTGCAGACGGCAGAGAAATCACATTAGAAACAGGGAAACTGGCAAAACAAGCTGACGGATCTGTAGTAGTAAAAATGGGCGGAACAATGCTTTTAGCAACCGTAGTAGCAAGCAAAGAAGCTAAAGACGGTGTCGATTTCTTACCATTAACAGTTGATTACAGAGAAAAATTCTACGCTGGTGGAAAAATCCCTGGAAACTTTTTCAGAAGAGAAGCTAGACCTTCAGATCAGGAAATTCTGACGATGCGTTTGGTGGATAGAGTTCTAAGACCATTATTCCCGGAAGATTTCCATGCAGAAGTGCAGGTAATGATTTCATTAATTTCTTATGACGGACAGTCGATTCCTGATGATTTAGCAGGTTTGGCAGCGTCTGCAGCAATTGCTATTACTGACATTCCTTTCAACGGACCAATGTCTGAAGTAAGAGTAGTAAGAATCAACGGTGAACTTTCTATCAACCCTAAATTTGAAGATCTTAAATTGGCTGACCTTGATATCATGGTTGGAGCAACGAAAGACTCTATTGTAATGGTAGAAGGTGAGATGAAAGAAATCTCTGAAGCAGAAATGCTTGAAGCAATTAACTTCGCTCACGTTGAAATTAAAAAACAAGTTGAAGCTCAGGAAAGATTAGCTGAAAAAGTAGGCAAATCTTTACCAAAAAGAGAATACAGCCACGAAAATCACGACGAAGCTATTCGTGAAAAAGTGTGGAAAGAAACTTACGATAAAGTATATGAAGTAGCAAAAACTCCTTCAGGAAAAGAAGAAAGAGGTGAGAAATTCAAAGCTGTTTTGGCTGAATTTTTAGCACAATATGTAGAAAATGCTGAAGAGTTGGAGAGAGTAACTCCTTTCGCAAAAGTATACTTCCACGATGTTGAAAAAGAGGCGATGCGTCAGATGATTATCAATGATAAAATCCGTCTTGATGGTCGTGATCCTGAAACAATTCGTCCAATCTGGAGCGAAATTGACTATTTGCCAGGAGCTCACGGTTCTGCAATCTTTACAAGAGGTGAAACTCAATCTTTAACAGCTGTAACTTTAGGTTCAGTAAAAGATGCGAACATGGTAGACAGCGTAATGGTAAATTATGACGAAAGATTCTTCTTACATTATAACTTCCCTCCATTCTCAACTGGTGAAGCTCGTCCTTTAAGAGGAACTTCAAGAAGAGAAGTTGGTCACGGAAACTTAGCTCAAAGAGCTTTGGCAAATATGATTCCTGAAGAAAATCCTTACACTATCCGTATCGTTTCTGATATTTTAGAATCAAACGGTTCGTCTTCTATGGCGACAGTTTGTGCAGGAACTTTGGCTTTGATGGATGCAGGTATTCAAATTACAAAACCAGTTTCTGGTATTGCAATGGGATTAGTAACTGACGTAAAAACTGGAAAATTCACTGTACTTTCTGATATCTTAGGAGACGAAGATCACTTAGGTGATATGGACTTTAAAGTAACAGGAACTGCAGACGGAATCACTGCTTGTCAGATGGATATCAAAATCCAGGGACTTTCTATGGATATTATGGAGAAAGCGCTTCTACAAGCTAGAAACGGAAGACTTCATATTCTTGATAAATTAAATGAAACTATTTCTGCACCAAGAGAAGATGTGAAACCTCACGCTCCTAAAATGGTAATGATGGAAATCTCTAAAGATTTCATCGGTGCTGTAATCGGACCTGGTGGAAAGATCATTCAGCAAATGCAGAAAGATACTGACACAGTTATCGCAATTGAAGAAGTTGGCGAGATCGGAAGAATCGAAATTTCTGGTGTTAGCAGAGAGAAAATCAACGAAGCGATTGCAAGAATCAACGAAATTACTTTTGTACCTGTTGTAGGTGAAGTTTACCAAGGTAAAGTAGTAAAAGTAATGGATTTCGGAGCTTTCGTAGCTATTGCAAAAGGTACTGAAGGATTACTTCACATTTCTGAGATCGAGTGGGCTCGTCTTGATAAAGTTCCTTATAACGAAGGCGACGGAGTTGAAGTGAAGTTTATGGGTTATGATGACCGTAAGAAAATGAAACTTTCTAGAAAAGTTTTGTTGCCAAGACCAGAAAGACCGGCACAAAAACCAAGAGAAGAAGGACAAGGAAGACCAGAAGGTCAAAACAGACCTGAAAGACCTGCGAGACCAGAAGGAAACAGAAGACCTGAAGGTGAAAAGCCTGCGGGAGATCAAAATCCTTCATCTGAAGCTTAAGATTATTATAATCAATCATAGTAAAACCACCGAATTTTCGGTGGTTTTTTGTTTATTCGAGAGTTTCTGTAATCAATTGGAATTGCTTTCAGAAAAGTACTTTTTATGCTGGCGTTTAATTTATCGCCAAGCTATACAAAGAATTATTAAAAATCATTCTGGAAAATAAGATAAACAAAGGCGTTAACTTATTTTTGAAATACAAAGGGTAATACGAGATTATTTTATTATATTAAGATTGAACTCCTACGGAGTTCTGCTATATCATCATTTGCTTTTCTACACAGATATTGCTCCTCCGGAGCATTAAGGAATTTGAGATAAGTTTTTTTTAGATGGAAGAATAGTATTTTGCTATATGATAATATTATACCATTTAATCTTACAATTGACCTTTTTATTAAGTGCTCCGGAGGAGCAATATCTGTGTAATAGAAATGATACAGCACACAGCAGAACTCCGAAGGAGTTCAATCTATTTCCAGTAAATTTAAAACAGAAATAATAGTATTTCATAAAGCAAGAATATAGTTTGCAGACGTAAAAATATAACTCGCAGACAGAAGAATATAACTTACAGACGAAAGAATATAACTTGATGATGCAAAAATATAAATCAATATCGCTAAAATATAAAGTCAAATCGTGCCAATATAAAATGATATTGCAAAAAAATAAAGTTACATCGTAAGAATGTAACTTTAGATGGGTAGTGTTTCACTAACTGTGTAAGTTAAAAAGTTATTCTGAAAAATTTTTGATCCCTTAAAAGCTCAAAAATAATTTTCGGAAACCT
>NZ_LELA01000053.1 GCF_001677955.1 Chryseobacterium sp. BGARF1 | reverse complement strand
GTTTTGCAACTCTAAAATGACAATTTTTAGCCAGTTTTTAGCCCATACTCTTTTTTATTATTCATTTTTTAAACAGGCTCTTAAACAACTATTTAAATATCTTGGATTTTAAATAGTTGATTTTCATTATTTTATGAAATGTTTAGGCTTTCGTGTTAAGAAGTGTGAATTATTTTGGCATGATTTTTACATCTGCCCTTGTAGTAAAATTTAAAAAAAATCAGAGTTATGAAAATGTTTAAACAAACCATTTTAGCAGCTGGAATTTTAACAGCCGGTTTAGTAAGTGCGCAAAGTGCTCAGATGAATAATATGATTAAAGTAGGAGCAACTGCAGGTATTGCTGTTCCTTCAGATAATGTTTCTGCTGCAGTAGGTGTAGATGTAGCCTATCAAAATTTGATCACTCCAGGTTTTGGTTTAGGTATCGCAACAGGTTATACTCATTATTTTGGAAAAGATAACAACGGATATAATAATAATGATGTAGGAGTTGTTCCTGTGGCAGCACTTTTCAGAGTATATCCTAAACAGACCGGATTTTATTTCGGAGCCGATTTAGGGTACGGATTTTTGGTAGGTGATGATAAAGTTGCAACCAATTCTACAGTAAGCAGACCGGATGGTGGTTTTTATCTTAAACCGGAAATCGGGTACCACAACAGAGACTGGAATTTCTATGTACAATACCAAAAAGTTTTTGCAGGAAGCAACGGAGATATTGCATCACCAGCTTCTCAGGACTATAATGTGGGAAGCATCGGAGCAGGATTTTCGTACAATATTCCTTTAGGGAAATAATTACACACAATATAATCAGTTATTAGCCAAACCTTTTCGAGTTTTTGAAAAGGTTTTTTGTTCCCATACAAAAAATACCAAAACAATTATTATATTTGATAAAATTTGCGATTATGAACTTAAATCCAAAATTTCCTCTCTATTTACCAGGGGTAAAAAATGCCAATAATGATAATGTTTCTATTATCGGAGCCAATTTGAGAGAAGATGTAACTACGATTGCGTATTATACTTCAGGAAATTCCGGGATAGAACTTAAATTTAAAAATAATTATCCTACCAAAGAATATGCATCTTTTACAGATGTTCTTTCGAAGTTTATTCAGGATTCTCAGCTTGAAAATGTTCAGCGACTTGGAATCTCGGTTCCGGGACCTGTAATAGATGGTAAAAGTCATCCTGCACGTTTGAAAAACTGGAGCTTAGATGTAGAAGAATATCGCAGCAAATTTGGTTTCGAAAAAGTTGATATGCTGAATGACCAGGAAGCTTCTGCTTATGGAATTGGTCTTTTGGATGATTCTGATTTGGATGCAATCTACACAAGCGGCCATCTTGAAAAAGGAAATGTTGCTATTCTTGCACCCGGAAATGGTTTGGGAGAAGCAGGATATTTCTTTGACGGAAAATATTTAAGACCTTTTGCCACGGAAGGAGGGCATTCTGAATTTTCACCGAGAACCAATGTTGAGGTAGAATTTTATCAGTTTTTAAATAATATCTACGGAATTGTAAGCTGGGAAAATGTACTTTCAAAAACAGGTTTATTTAATATTTACCGATTTTTGAGAGATGTAAAAAGACATCCTGAACCGGAATGGCTTTCTGAGCGTTTGGCAAATGGAAACTTTACAGAAGAAATCTACAAAGCAGCAATGCATGAAGATGCGTTGATTTGTAGAATTGCTTTAGATACGTTCGTAGAGTTTTTGGCAAGAGAAGCCAATAACCTTACTTTAAAACTGAAAGCGACAGGCGGATTGCTTATTGCCGGAGATATTCCACAAATCATTAGAGAATATATCAATAAAGATAAATTCTACGAGAAATTCAAAATCAGTGACAAAATGGAGGATATGTTGAAGAATATTCCTATTTATTTGGTCAATACAGAGAGTACAAGTATCAATGGTGCGGCACTTTATACCGCTTACTTTACAGAATAAATATAAGCTCCGAAGAAATTCGGAGTTTTTTTATGCCTGATTTTATTCATGTCAAAAAAAGATTTTTATTGATGTATGTCAAGATGAATTATTAAATAAGATAATTACATTTGCAGCGTTAATAAACATTTAAAAATTTACAATGAAAAAAATATTCTTATTAGCAGTTTTAGCTAGTGGATTAGCTTTCGGGCAGGCAAAAAAAGTAGTAAGCTCTGATGTTCACTGGTGGGGATATAAAGTTGCTAAATCTCAGGCAAGTTCTCACGACGGTACGATTACTGTAAAATCTGGAAACATCGTAATGAAAGGAAACGAAATCGCTGGTGGTTCTTTCGTTTTGGATATGAATTCTATCAACGCAACGGATGTTTCAGGAGAAATGCAAGGGAAATTGAATGGTCACCTTAAAAACGGAGATTTCTTCGAAGTTGAAAAGTTTCCGACTGCAGCTTTCAAAATTACTTCAGTTAAGAAAAATAACGATAAAACATATAATCGCATCGTTAGTGGAGATCTTACAGTAAAAGGTAAAACAAACCCTGTTTCTTTCCCTGCAAACGTAACTGTGAAAGATGGAACGGTAACTTTAACTTCAGATAAGTTCTCTTTCGACAGACAAAAATTTGATGTTGCGTACAAGTCTTCAATGAAGGATGTTTTTGTGAAAGATGAGATAGAAATGACCGTTAAGGTAAGTGCAAAATAAAATATTCAAAAAAATATTATTAAAAGTGTAGAAGTTCTACACTTTTTTTTATTTTTGTTGAATTGTAAATAAAATATAATGAAAAGATTACTATTGTTTGTTATGATGTGTGCAAGCATATCATTTGTTTTTGCTCAGAAAAAAGGAGATAAGGTTTCGAAAGTGATAACATCCGAGATCAAATGGTGGGGGCATAAAGTGGTGAAAACTCAAGCTTCGTCTCACTACGGAAGTCTAAAACTGAAAAGTGGTAAGTTTAATTTCGATAAAACAGTTTTGGTAGACGGTGAGTTTGTAATCGATATGAGAAGCCTTGTTGTTGCAGATGTTTCTGGTGATGATCAGGTGAAATTGACCAACGAATTGAAAGGAACCAATTTCTTCGAAGTTAAAAAATTCCCTACAGCGAAGTTTCATTTAAAGAAGATTATTCCTCTTGCAAACAGCGAGTACAATTCTACGATTGTAGGTGATATCACAATTAAGAACATCAGAAAAACAATTTCTTTCCCTGCAAACGCTCATATTACGCAGTTTACAGTAGAAATTGAGTCTTCAAAATTCTCTTTGAACAGAAAAGACTTCAAAATTGTTTACCAGAATTCTTTGAAAGACTATTTCATCAAAGACGAAATGGATATTCAGTTTAAACTTTCTACACAAAAAGTTGATAACGAAAGACCTTTATAAGGTTAAATTTATAATAAAATAGAAAGGACTGCTTTTAGATAAGCGGTCCTTTTTTTATTTTAGCTTACTCAATTACTCAAGAAGTGTTGACTAATTGTTTAAATTAAAAAGAATCAGGTGAAAATATATGTAATAAGTGGTCTTGGTGCCGATTTTAAAGTTTTGGAACGTTTGCAGTTTCCAAAAGAGCATGAAGTTGTTTTTATCGATTGGCTGATTCCTGAAAATGATGAATCTTTTAGCTCTTATGTGAAAAGAATGGGCGATAAGATCGATACTTCAGAACCTTTTTATCTTTTGGGATATTCTTTTGGGGGAATTATGGTTCAGGAAATTAATATTCTAAAAGCTGCAGAAAAAGTGGTAATCTTAGGAAGTATTAAATCTGATAAGGAAAAATCGAGGTTGATAAAAATGGGAGAGGTGACTAAAATACCTAAATATATTCCTGTGAACTTCTTCAATCTTAAAAGTTTTGAAACATATTCTGTTTTCAGAAACTTTTTTGATCCTAAAAATCCTAAGGTCAATCAATATTTCAGGGTTACCGATCCGTATTATCTGAAATGGTCTATTCAGCGTATTTCAGAATGGAAATTTGAGCAGAAAAATAACATCATCCAAATTATGGGGGATCGCGATATTGTTTTCCCACTCAAAAACTCAAAACCCGATTATGTTATTAAAGGGGGAACTCATCTTTTTCCTGCAACAAAATACAAAGAAGTTTCATTGCTTTTGAATAAAATTTTCATTTAGTTTTAAAATACTGTTAATTTTATAGGGGTTGTTGTTTTAAATATATGTTTTTATGAAATTTATTTTTAATTTTGATGGGGTTAAAAAATTAAAATATATAAAATTGCTATTTTGGTAATTTGAAAAACACTAAAAAAATAAAAAGCTCTTATGAAAGTTGGTTTAAAATGGAAAGTTTCATTTGTTGTCATTTGCATTGTGGCAATCGGTGGATTATTCTTCAGGCCGGATGTTGATATTCCCAATACCGGAAATTTTCTGAGTGAAAAAGAAATTGTCGGTTCAGATGTAGCCTGGATCCTTGCAGCAGCAGGTTTGGTTTTACTGATGACTCCAGGTTTATCATTTTTCTATGGCGGAATGGTCGGGAAGAAGAATGTAATTTCCACGATGTTGCAAAGCTTTATAGCTTTGGGAGTAATTTCTATTTTATGGATCGTCGTGGGTTTTTCCCTTTCTTTTGGCGAATCAATCGGCTTTGAGATCGATGGCGTTCATTATGGAGTTATCGGAAATCCTTTTACGTATCTGTTTTTCAATCATGTAAGTATTTATCCTCACAAAGCAATGGCTTCTACCATCCCGTTTGTTTTGTTTGCGCTTTTTCAGATGAAATTTGCGGTCATTACTCCGGCTTTAATTACGGGATCGTTTGCCGAAAGAGTTCGATTTATTTCGTATTTGGTTTTCATGGTTTTGTTCAGTCTTTTCATTTACACACCGCTTTGTCATATGGTTTGGCATCCGGAAGGGCTTTTAAATAAATTTTTCGGAGTTAAAGATTTTGCAGGCGGAACGGTTGTTCACATGAGTGCTGGTTTTGCGGCTTTGGCGGGAGCCATTGTTTTAGGAAGAAGGAAAAATCCACATCACGAACCATCAAATATTCCTTATGTTATTCTCGGAACAGGAATGCTGTGGTTTGGATGGTTTGGTTTTAATGCTGGTTCAGCTTTAAGCGCCAATGCAACAGCGGCAATCGCTTTTGGTACCACAACAATCGCTTCGGCTTCTGCCATGATGACGTGGATTTTTTTTGATAGAATCAACGGACGCAAAGTTTCTGCTTTGGGAGCATGTATTGGTGCGGTTGTCGGTTTGGTGGCGATAACTCCGGGTTGTGGTTTTGTTTCTATTCAGGAAAGTATTTTCATTGGTTTTATTTCTGCGATTGTTTCTAATGTGATGGTCAACTGGAAAGCTTTAAAAAAGATTGACGATACGCTTGATGTTTTTGCCTGTCATGGAGTGGGGGGAATTATGGGAATGATCCTTACTGCTATTTTTGCTCACGGTGAAAACGCAAGTCTTCTTCATGGAGGGTTCGGAATTTTCGCACATCACATGATGGCGCTGATCTTGGTTTCTCTTTTTGCATTTTTTGGGTCGATGCTTTTGTATAAAATTACTGATAGAATTATTACATTAAGAGTAAAAGAAGATTCAGAAGAGCAAGGGCTTGACCTTTCTCAGCATAGCGAAAGTCTGAAATGGTAAAATTAATTTCATTTTTTCTCTCGCCGATTGAGCAGATAACGCAGATTTAAAATGATAGAAGAAAATTAATTAATTTTTAGATTAGATAATATATCATCTTGCACTCCTATGGAGTGCTTTTTTTATTTACATACGATTCTTTTCTACAAAGGTTCCGCTCCTATGGAGCTTCACTAATATAGCTTATAGATAATGCTCAATTATTGTTTCCATTCTAAGGTATTTTCAATGTATATTTGCTTTTCATGAAATTGGAATTTAATTTATGGAATCAATATCGGTTTTTGAGATTATTAAAGTAGGAATAGGTCCTTCAAGTTCGCATACAATGGGACCGTGGAATGCGGCTTCGGCATTTATCAGAATTATAAAAAGAGAAAGGTCAATTGCTGAGGTAAAAGAAGTTTTTCTTGAATTTTTCGGCTCATTGGCAAAAACGGGAATCGGTCACGGAACCGATATTGCCGGAATGTTGGGCTTAAATGGTGAAGATTTTAAAACTATCGATACCACAAAGATTGATAAGATTGTAGATACCATTAAAGAATCTCAAATCATTAATTTGGGTGGAGAAAAAGAAATTCCATTTGTTTACGGACATCATTTGATTTTAAATATGTCTCAGACTCTTGATTATCATCCCAACGGAATGATTTTTAAAGCGATTTTTGAAGATGGAACCGAGCTTGTGCAGGATTTTTATTCTGTAGGAGGAGGTTTTATTATGAGTCAGGAGAAAAACTCGATTGAGAAACAATGTGTTCGTACCATCTATCCTTGCCATCACGGTTCTGATATCGTAAAATATTGTGACAAATTAGGTTTCGATAAAATTTCTGATCTAATTTTAATTAACGAAGAAAGCTGGAGAACGCAGGAAGAAACAAGAAAAGAAGCACTTTACATTTGGGAACAGATTAAAGAATGTATCTATAAAGGCGTTAATAAAGAAGGTATTTTGCCGGG
This sequence comes from Chryseobacterium sp. BGARF1, assembly GCF_001677955.1. Classification (GTDB taxonomy): domain Bacteria; phylum Bacteroidota; class Bacteroidia; order Flavobacteriales; family Weeksellaceae; genus Chryseobacterium. Next base: position 6,469 of record NZ_LELA01000053.1, on the reverse strand, counting down.
CGGACTGAATGTTACCCGTCGTGCTGCCGGAATCAATAGAAAACTTTTAGGCGATAAAATTTATAAAAATAAAGATGAGTGGTTTCAGCAGGTTGTTGATGCTGAAGAAAATTTCACCAACATCAATAAATGGATCGCATGTTTTGCTTTGGCGGTAAACGAAGAGAACGCAAGCTTCGGAAGAATTATCACGGCGCCAACAAATGGAGCGAGTGGTGTAATTCCGGCAGTTTTGATGTATGCTCAGGCTTTTACAGATGCTGTAAGTGAAGATGATATTGCAAGATTTATTTTGGTTGCAGGAGAAATTGGAACTTTATTTAAGAAAAATGCAACCATTTCTGCAGCAATGGGCGGCTGTCAGGCTGAAATCGGAGTTTCTTCGGCGATGGCTGCAGCAGGTTTAACGGAAATTTTGGGTGGAAGTATCGGTCAGGTTTTAATGGCGGCAGAAATCGCAATGGAACATCATTTAGGTTTAACGTGCGATCCAATCAAAGGGTTGGTGCAAATCCCTTGTATTGAAAGAAATACAATGGGTGCAATGAAAGCGATTACTGCAGCAAATATTGCGTTAGAAAGTGATCCGACTAAAGCTAAAGTGACTTTGGATGAAGTTATTCAGACGATGTGGGAAACTGCTTTGTCGATGAATGATCGATTTAAAGAAACATCAGAAGGAGGTTTGGCAATTGCGGTAAACGTTCCGGAGTGTTAAAATAAAAGCTTAGAAACTTTCAATAAAAAACGTCCTGAGGTTTTGTGTAAATCCTCAGTACGTTTTGGTAAAATCCTCAAAACGATTTATATGAAACCGCCTGAGTATTTTTAGAATTTATTTCTTAATAAAAACAAGGTTATTACCGTTTTGAATAAGATTTAATTGTTTCTTTTCCAGAGAAAAAGCGATTTCTACACCGATATTATCATTTTTAAATTGATCTATTTCAGCATATTCTAACGGAAATGAAGGCTGATCTGCTAACTGAGCAAAAAGATTTTCATCTTTTATGAAGATTTTAAAATCTACTTTAAGATCTTTAGAGTAATAAGTTCCTTCATATTTTTGTAGTTCTTTTTCAGATACTTTTTTTAGTTCTGTAAACTTTGGATATTCATATTCCTGGTCGTAAACCAGATTAATGATTCCTAAAAAGACCTCTCTGTGCGCTAATTTTTCACCGTTAATAATCGTGGCAATCGAATACTTTTCGGTCGGGCTGTAAGAAACAAGCGAATGAGTTCCTGCTGTGTCGCCACCATGTCCGTAAGAAATTTGATTGTAAAAAGGAACGGTCATTACACCTAATCCAAAAGGTTTTCCTGATTTAGGAAGCATCTTGTCCAATGTTTCTTTTTTTACAAATTTATAATCAAATAAAGCATTAATGAATAAATTCATATCATAAGTTGTAGAAGTGATATCCCCCAAACCGATGCAGTTACGGAAATCAAAATCTTCTACTTCTGTCCATTTTCCGGTTGTGTTTTCATATGATTTGAAGATGTTTTTTTGATTATCTAAAACCGAGAACGTATTTTTCATATTGGCTTTACTCGTAATATTTTCTTTCAGTAAAACATGGTATGGTTTCTTCGCAACTTTCTCTAAAATTCTGCTTAAAAGATAGTATCCTGAATTTGAATATCTCTCTCTTTCTCCAGGCTGAAATTCTACACCATGTTTTTTGATAGTGTCTAAAATAGCTTTGTCACCTACTGTTTTTCCAAACAACCATGGCCCTGCATAATCGCCCAATCCACTTGTGTGGTTCATTAAGTTTTCTAAAGTAATTTTATTGGCATTAGGAACATCGGGATAATATTTTGAAAGTTTTTCGTCAAGTTTAAACCTTCCTTTTTCTTCCAATTGCATCAGCATAACGGCAGTGACCAATTTACTGATAGAACCAATTTGATATCCTGTATTCTTATCCCATTTTACATTAGATAGTTGGTCTTGACCAAAACTTTTTTGGTAAATTTCTTTTCCGTTTTGGAAAATAGTAATACTTCCGATTCCCTGTTTGTTTTGGCTGATGTAATTTAAGAGATCATCAATTTTCGCTGTGTTGATTCCATTTTTGCTAATCCCTTTTATTTTTTCATCTTTCGGGTTGGGCTTTTCTTTTCCATCATTTTTATAAAGATTAAGAGGAAATGATCTCGAATTTTGCGTAAAAGTTCCTTCAAAATGATCTGTTTTAAACTGACCTTTGTAAGATGCTCCTAAAGCTTTCATTTCAAACACTAATTCATTGTTGATGAATTCGGTTTTATCAACAGGGATTATTTCATCACCTTGCTTCGGACTTTTCGCAGTAGAAACGTAGATGTTATTTTCTTTCTTTACATCAAGAACTAATGGAAGTGTCATTCCGCCAAGATCGAGTTCACCTTTCCAGGAACCTGTTATTTCTTGGGCGTAAAAGGTCTGTGCTAATACAATCAGCACTAATAATAGTTTGGTTTTCATGTTTTTAAATTTTTAGATTAAAATATGATCTGGCTTACAATTGTGATTACGAGTGATACAAATGCAAATAGCACAATGTGTTGCCATTTTTTGATATTGGTTGCGGTTTTAAAGCCATTGTAATAAAGTACAATACTGTAAACAAGAAGAATTAAACTGACAAATCCCCAAACTGTCACCATCGCCATATCTCCAACCGGGATGCTTTGAGGAGTGTTGATGTTTTCAGAAAGATTGTCTACTGCTTTTTTATAAAATGGTAATCCGTTCACGGGGATCATTACCATTAACGGTATTTGAGAAATGAATACGGTGTTTAAAATATCAATAAATCTTGTTTTACCGTTTAAGATCTTAGCTAAAATAAAAAGAATAACAACTGCTAAAATATAACTTAAACTGTTGATCTTTAATATGTCCCAAATTCCTTGATCTTCATCCAGATTTGAATAATGAAAAATACTGTCGTTGACAAAATCTACATAATAACAAATAAAAATATTGAGGAAGAAAACGAATATTCCGGCTATCACAAGTTTCTTTTCATCAAACTTTAAAAAAGGATTAAAAATAGTTTTCCAGTTCATAGATAGATTATTTTTTTAGTTGATCAATTTTTTGAATGAGATCATCCATTTTGTTTCTCATGGTAGGGTAAGAAAGCTCTGCCTGTTTTGCCATTTCTTTGATGCTTCCACTGGAAAGAAAAAAGTTTAAGATAAAATCCTGTTCGTCTCTGTTGAGTTTTAAAAAAACGGGGAGTTCATAATCGCCGTTTACATTGGTTCCGCAATCGGGACATTTCATCTGACTTACATTGAGTGTGTGATCACAACTCGGACAAATTATAGGAAGTTTCATTGACTTTTGTTTTTACAAATGTAATATTATTTTCAATAAAGTTAAAAAATATTTTAATAAAGTTAAAAATTTATTTAGATTTAAAACTAAAAAAACTTCCAGATTATGGAAGTTTGATTGAAAATTTGTTCAGCTGTAAAGGTTTTAACTTGTAGAATTTAACGCAAAAATTTTATTTTTGTGTTCATAATATTTTAGACGACAAAGGCAAATAAACTTGCTTCGCAAAGCTTGAAAACAAAGCTTCATCAAATCAACTTGTTGATTCATCTTTGCTGCCTAAATTTTAAGCTTTAAGATAAAATCTTTGCGTTTAAAAACTTAAAGACTTAAAGACTTTTTTATTTGTCCAGAATTCCGCGTATTTTATTGGCGTTGGTAATTAGTTCTTCCAAATATTCAAAATTATCTTTTTCTAAAGCAGATTTGAATTTTCTAAGTTGAGAGATATGTTCATTCAAAACATCCAAAACATTTTCTTTATTCTGCTTAAAAATAGGAACCCACATTTCAGGATGAGATTTTGCCAAACGAACAGTGCTCGAGAAACCTGAACTCGCTAACTGGAAAATGGTATCTTCTTCTTTCTCTTTTTCCAAAACTGTATTAGCTAAGGCATAAGAAGTAATATGTGAAATATGCGAAATATACGCAGTATGAATGTCGTGATCTTCCGCATTCATGTAAATTAAATGCATATCAAGACTTTTTACTACATTTTCTACCAATTCTAAAGCGTCTTCTGCAGATTCTTCACGGTTGCAGATCACTCCGGCTTTTCCTGAAAAACTTTCAGCAACTGCAGATTTTGGACCGTGGTTTTCTGTTCCCCACATTGGGTGAAACGCTACAAATCTTGACCTTTTTGGATGGTTTTTTACAGCATTTACAATTCCTGATTTTGTAGAGCCTACATCCATCACAGTTTGCTTATCCGAAATTAAATCTAAAACGTCAGGAAGAATTTTCCTTGCCGAATCTACAGGAATGGCAATGATAACCAGATCTGAATTTTGAATTCCAGTTTTTAAATCTGCTTTTTCATTAATGATATTTAAAGTTAAAGCTTCATCAAGATTTTCAGTATTGTTGTCGATTCCGTAAATGAAATCGGCTGCTTTTTTCTGTTTTAATTTTAAGGCAATCGATCCGCCGATTAATCCTACACCAATGATACTTATTTTCATCTTATCTAAATTTTAAAAATAAAAAACCTCGCCAAAGGACGAGGTTTTAGTTATATATACAAGAAATCCTTATCCCAGATCTGAGTTAAAAATTCCGTAATAATATGTCTTGTTTATATTCACAGGGCAAATTTAATAATTTTTTCCGAAAACATGTTTGCTAAAAATATATTTTCTTATGACTTAGAATTAAATTGAACATAGTGTGTTTGTATGGAATTCTGAAGAAAATAAGTAGTTTCTTTTTTATAATTGGAATTTTATGTTCCTTTAGAAAAATTTAGCTTGGATAAATGGTTATTCATTCTAAATAAATTTTGAACTTCTGCACTCCTGATGAAAAATCCGTGTCGTGCATTCTGTTTACTCAGTCAGTTTTAAATGCTTTATTGATTTATCTTCAAGTTCTGTCAAACTTAAATTATAAAACGCTTCTATTGGCAAGTATACCAGTTCATTGTCCACCGACGGATTTTCTAACGCCAAATAATAATCATTGTCTCTGTCGCTAATTGTTGAAATGTAAGCTAAAAACTGTTTACTTTTTTCAGTCAATCCAATTGCTTCTTTATCACTATCCCAATGGTCGATTATTAAAATATTCGTCGTTCCATATTTAGTCTGAAAGAAGTCAATAATTGAAAGTATTTTTTTTGCTTTTGTTCTTGTCTTTTAGACTCTGTATATAGTCCAACACACTGCCATTCCAAAAGCATTTCTGGCATCGTCCATTTTCAAAGTTGTGATTGCAATTTTGACAGCCGTACAAAATATATGAACACTCAGGACAAAGGTTTGCCATTTGCGAAATGTCTGTATAATAGTCGCTATTACATTCGTCACAAGAGGAAGTATTTCTAAGCTGATTTTCCATTTTAAGTGTTATCAAAAATGTTACATAACGGAAAAAGACTTTGTGAAGTGCGGGAATTCTAAGAACGAAAGTTCAAGAATGACAAAACGTAGCAAATGCTTTTTGTATTCCCTAAATTAAAGAAAAAAATATGAAACACAATTTGCAGAATAAATGGAGAGAAGTTCAATTTTAGACTTAGCCCCGCATTTTGAAAAACCTATGTTATGTGCAGTTTTTTTATCGTAAATCTATTTTTAGTTCCATTTCGTTTTTCATTAAAAGAAGTACTTCTGCGTTTCCTTTTGCATCGTCTACTGGATTATGTGTATGTTCTGTTTTTCTCAAATGTTTCCATTGAGCAAAGGTATCTTTCACAATTCCACAATAAAGATCAGAAATTCTCCTTGATGAATAGCCAAAAGGATTTCGTTTCAAAAAATGATGAAAATACCAACAAATAAACATCCAATCAAATCCATTATTATCACTTATAAATATTGGTCTTCCTTTTGAATTTTGTTTTATCCATTCTTCGAAATTTAACATTGTTTCATATGGATCATCAAAAGTCATAGTTTCTTCGCGACTAAAACCTGAAATAGCCAAAGCTTCAGGTATATAATTTTCTGAAATTGGTTTTATTTTCCCGTAAAAAGTTTTGTCTAAGTTTTCATTGACAATCACTGCTCCAAAACATATCATTGAATAATCTCCAGGAATGGGACCGTCTGATTCGATGTCAACTACAATATAACTCATTTTATTCTAACATATTATTGGTGAAAACTTGCAATTTTGAACTAAGCTAAGCAACAGCCTTTTATTATTTTCTAAATTTCTGAAAAAAGGAAATATAAAAGGCTGTTGCGACAAAAAAAGGAGAGACTTTCAATTTCTCCCTTATCCCGCCATTTCGCCAATACGATGTGCTTGTTGCACAACCAAAAATACTAAAAATAAATTTTGTGAATATTAAATAAATAAAATACTATAACTATTTAATAATTAATGTATTATTCATAAATTAGTACATGCAAGGAAAGAAAATAATTACTCCGCAACTCTTCTACCATCAAAGTTTGGATGAGA
>NZ_LELA01000052.1 GCF_001677955.1 Chryseobacterium sp. BGARF1 | reverse complement strand
TTTTGTTTTGCAACTCTAAAATGACAATTTTTAGCCAGTTTTTAGCCCATACTCTTTTTTATTATTCATTTTTTAAACAGGCTCTAAGTATTGATGAAATGGGAATTTAATTCTACTGAATTGATTAAATTTGGGAAAATTTAAAAATAATGAAGCATAACTTATCTTTATTCTTTCTTTTAGTTTCTTTCATTTCTTTCGCACAGGTGGAAGAAAAAAAACTAGACGAACTCATTCAGAATACTTTAAAGACTTTCGACGTTCCAGGAATGTCTGTTGGCGTCATCAAAGACGGAAAAATGATTTACTCTAAAGGTTTTGGAGTACGTTCGTTAACCACGAAACAACCGATGGATGATACAACTTTGGTGGGTATTGCTTCTAATTCTAAAGCGTTTACTTGTGTGGCTTTGGCAATTTTAGCAGATGAAGGAAAACTGAACTGGGACGATAAAGTTTCAAAATATATTCCTGAATTTCAAATGTATGATTCGTATGTTTCTCAAAATGTAACGATTAAGGATTTGATTACGCACAGAGCTGGTTTAGGTTTGGGACAAGGAGATTTGATGTTTTTTCCGGAAGGTGGAAATCTTACGGTAAACGATATTGTGCATAATGTAAGATATTTAAAACCAGAAAACTCTTTCCGTACAACTTTAGATTATAATAATATTATGTTTATTGTTGCTGGAGAAGTGATTACCAGGATTTCAGGGTTAAGTTGGGCAGATTTTATCGAACAAAGAATTATGAAACCTGTCGGAATGAATGCAAGTTTCGGAAGTTATAACAGAGCAAAAGCTGTTGCTAATAAAATTGATGCACATGCTCCTGTTGATGGAAAAGCAATTGCAGTTCCTCACGACTGGAATGAAACTGCTAATGCAGCAGGCGGAATTATGAGTAACATTAAAGACATGACGACTTGGGCTGAATTTCTTTTAAATGGATTCACAACCAAAGATGGAAAGAAATTAGTTTCAGATAAAAATATTCAGCAGCTTTGGAGTCTGCAGATTCCTGACAGAGTGGCAATGAAAAATCCTTATGATACAAGTTTCTATGGATACGGTTTAGGTTGGTTCTTAAGCGATGTGAAAGGTCATAAACAAGTTCAGCATACCGGTGGATTGATTGGAACAGTAACGCAGTTTACTTTAATTCCGGATATGAAATTAGGAATTGTGGTTTTAACAAATCAACAATCTGGTGCGGCTTTCAACACAATTACAAATACGGTAAAAGATTCTTATTTAGGAATTGCCGATAGAAATTGGCTGAAAACTTACGGTGACAGAATGCAGAAAGTAGAAGCTGAATATAATAAACAAAAAAAAGAAGTCTTCGCGAAATCTGATGCTTTCAAAAAAGATAAAAACCTTCAGCCTAAAGCAGAACAGTTTGTCGGAAAATACAATGATCAATGGTTTGGTGATGTTGAAATTGCTCAACAGGGAAATACTTACAGAATTTCTTGTAAAAATTCTCCAAGACTGAAAGGGGAGTTGCTTCCTTTTTCAAACAATACTTTTATCATTAAATGGGACGACAGAAGTTATGATGCCGATGCGTATCTTATTTTTAGCTACGATGAAAACGGAAAAGCAGAGTCTGCAAAAATGAAAGCGATCTCAGATATTACAGATTTTAGTTTTGATTTTGATGATCTTGATTTGAAAAGAAAATAATCAACATACAAATATTACAAAGAGGCTGTGAAAAACAGCCTCTTTTATTTTTAATTCAATTATTTTTTAATGAATTTCGTAGTAGCTTCTCCTGTTTTCAGAATGTAATTTCCTGAAGAAAGTTGGTTTACATTGATAGAATTCCTTTCTAATGTTCCTGAATTGATTACTCTGCCCGTCATGTCAAATATTTTATATTCGTTTGATGGAGCGTTGTAAACATTTAGTTTGTCAGTCGCAGGATTTGGATAAACTTTCAAACTTTTATTACCTGTTGCATTTAATTCTGAAACAGATAAAGTTGCTAAGTCGACCTTATATATTGCATTGGCAAAGAAATCTGTAATATACATCATGTTATTATGCATTAGCAACCCTGAAGGGTAACTTAACAGGCTTGATGTTACTGCGTCAGAAACCGTAGGATTTGTAACTGAAGTACTGATCTTTGAAATTTTTGAAGCTCCAGCTTCTGCAATATATAATTGTTTTCCATGTGAGGCAAGACCTGAGGGATAGCTTAATCCTTGAGCGACAACTTCACTGATCGCAGAACTGTTGTTCATGTCAAATCTTACAATTCTTCCTTCAAATCTCTCGGAAATATAAAGTTGATTGCCAACAAACTCAATTTCAAAAGGGCTTGAAACATTGGTCACTGTTGTTGGTTGAGGAGAAGCTTGGGTGACATCTATTTTGATGACTCTGTTTTCCCCTTCAAGGGCTATGTACAGTTCGTTTCCAATAAACTCAAGACCAATAGGACTGTTAACGTTTGATATTACGGTTTCAGGAGCAATCCCTGTGTTTGAAAGATCAATTTTAGAAATTTTGTCACCACCGAATTCTGAAATGTAAAGTGTATTATTTTTTATTGCTAATCCATAAGGTCTGTTTACTCCCGTTGCTATATCAACTGGAGGAGTATTTGGATTGGTAAGGTCAAATTTCACAACTTTGTCCGAATAATAATAACCAACATACAAGTCATTACCATCTGTAATCATAGGATTGGGAGTTGTTAAATTGTCTTGGAACAGGCTTATTGAAGCTTGAGAATAAGTTTTGCTTCCCAATAATAAAAAGAAAGCAACCAGCAAATAAATTTGTCTGTACATAATAATAGAGTTTTAAGTTTTATTTTATTTAGAATAAATAAAATTTAGACAAACTTAATTGTTTTATTCGCAACGGAAAAATGTGCATTCGGTTGCATTCAAAGAAAGAGAAATAACAAAATAATGATGTTGTTATTAATCAGTTTTTAAAAATAAATAGTAAATAAACTCAAATGATTAGGGTGTTTATTTAAATTCTTGGAATAGAAAATAAATGTAATAATGAAACTACTTTAAAAATTTTAAATCAGTTTCTGCTCTTGAAAATTCTCTATTAAGATTTTGTTTTTCGAAAAAATCTCTTAATTCAATCAAACGTTTTTGATTGTCATATTTCAAGGTTGAATTCAATTTTTGTTGGCAAAGAGAGCAGGCTCTCGCAAAGTGAGAATCTGTTTCTGTAAGATTGTTGGTTCCATTCATTACGCAATTTGCATTTATGCAATGGCTTATTCCAAACATATGACCAATTTCGTGTGAACTTATTTTCAGTAATCTTTCAAGGCTTTTATTAAAGTTTGATTCGGTTAAATTTCCATCGTAAAATCGGAACATCGAAGTTACACCCACTCCATTTTCGTAGGAAGCAAGCCCGAAAACATAATTCCATTCAGGACTTGGAAAAAGGTCTTTTTCCGTAATTCCCATTAAAACAACGGCGTCTTTAGGTTTTTTATTTATTAAAACGCTGTCCAGAATATAACTGGCTAAAACTTGCTCCTGGTTATTGCTTCTAATTCTTTTGGCCGATTTTGGAAAAATAGTATTAGATAAAGTGGGCAAGATCTTAGTTTCCAACTGAAAGTATTTGGCTAAATATTGTTTCGTTAACTCAATTTGTTTTTTCTGCAGGATATTAAATTCACCGATGGGCTGAAGATAAATTATGTTCTTTCCTTCTTCCGGTTTTATCTTTTTTAATTTTTGAAAGTCTTGAAATGTCTGATTATACTCTTTTTTATTGTATCTCCATTCTTCTGGTGTAGCATTTTTCAATGCTATATCATTGAAAGCAATCTTTTCATAATACGTCATTTCTTTCTTTTGACATGAAAAAAGAAAGATGAAAAGAACTAAATAAATTAAACTTAAATATGAATTAAATTTTCCCGGGTTCATAAAAGAAAAGAAGCTTTTTATTGGCTCCGTCAAACTGCGACCAAGAATCACAATCAATTTGAAAACCTGCAACACCGCAAGTCGGAAAATGGAAAATATCCTCAGAAATAGAATTGGCAAAATTGGAAATGCCATTGTTGTGAGAGAAAAATGCAACAGAATTCAAATCGTCATTCAAATCATAAATTACTGACTCAAAATTGCTTTCGGAAGGATTATACAGTTTTTCGTCGGTTCCGAAAGTTAGATTATAGGTCTGATTAAAAATTTTACAAGTACCTAAAGCTCTTGCAGCAGGGCTGGAAATAAGATAGTCAATTCCGATGTTATTGTTTTTTAAAAATTTAGACATCTTTAAAGCATCCAATAGACCTTTGTCTGCCAAAGGTCTTTCGAAATCGCTGGTTTCTTCAGGCCAGTCGCTTTTTGCATGTCTTACGAGAATCAATTGCTTCATAATCTTGAGTTTAGGTAATATAAAATTATAAAAAAAATAATGGAAAAAAACATGATTTATAAAAAAAACTGTGTTATGAATAAAATGAGTAAAATTTCTTAAATTTGCAGACTTATGGGACAGATTATTGCTATAGACTACGGAAAAGCGCGTTGTGGCGTTGCTGCAACCGATGATATGAAAATTATTGCCAGTGGTCTCGATACTGTGGAAACCCGTTTTTTGATGGATTTTTTTAAAAAATATACCGTCGAAAACAGTGTAGAAGCAATAGTGGTAGGTCTTCCCACAGACTTGAAAGGTAATATCTCGGAAGTGGAAACGGATATTTTAGGGTTTATAGAGAACTTTAAAAAAGAATTTCCGCAGATTGAAGTTCATCGTTTAGATGAAAGATTTACCTCAAAAATGGCTTCGTTTTTTATTTCCCAAAGTGGAAAAAGCAAAAAACAAAGACAACAAAAAGGATTAATAGATAAAGTAAGTGCAACCATCATATTGCAGAATTTTTTAGAACAAAGAACAAGATGATTTTACCAATTAGAGCTTTTGGAGATCCTGTATTGAGAAAAACAGGAAAAGAGATAGATAAAAATTATCCGGATCTGCAACAACTGATCGATAATATGTTTGAAACGATGTACGAGGCAAACGGTATTGGTTTGGCGGCACCTCAGATTGGTTTAGATTTAAGACTTTTCATCGTAGATGTTACGCCTTTGGCTGAAGATGAGGATTACGAAGATATTGCTGAAGAGTTGAAAGACTTTAAAAAAGTTTTTATCAATGCTGAAATTCTTGAAGAATCTGGCGAAGAATGGAAGTTTAACGAAGGTTGTCTTTCGATTCCTGATGTAAGAGAAGATGTTAAAAGAAAGAGCACAATCTTGATTGAATATTATGACGAAAATTTTGTGAAGCATACCGAAACTTTTTCCGATATTAGAGCCCGCGTAATTCAGCACGAATATGATCACATAGAAGGTACCCTTTTTACGGATCATCTAAGCCCGCTGAAGAAAAAGCTGGTAAAAGGAAAACTTACCAAGATTACTCAAGGAGATGTGTCTATTAGCTACAAAATGAGGTTTCCAAAATAATTTAAACTAAGAAATATATTATTATAAAAAGCGTTATAGCTTTTACTGAAATTAAAAAAATAAAATTATGCTGTTAGAAAAAATAATTTCAATCTCTGGGAAACCAGGTCTTTACAAGTTGGTGTCGCAGTTGAAAAACGGATTCATCATTGAAGAAGTTACAACCAAAAAGAAAGTGAGTATCGGTAATTCTAGCCAAGTGAGCTTGTTAGATAATATCGCAATGTTTACTTTTGATAAAGAAGTTCCTTTGTTTGAGGTTTTTGAAAATATTGCTAAAAATTACGATTACAAAGAAACAATCAATCACAAATCTTCAGAAGCTGAATTAGCTGAATTTATGGCTGCATCTCTTCCAAACTACGATACAGATAGAGTTTACAATTCTGATATCAAAAAATTGGCTCAGTGGTACAACATCCTTCACAAAGCTGGATACATCACTCCTGAAAGTTTTGTAAAAGCAGAAGCTGAAACTGAAGAAGGTGAGGCGAGTGTTGAAAAAGAAGCTCCAAAAAAAGCAGCTCTTAAAGCAGACAAACCTGCAACTCCAAAAGTAAAAGCAAGTACAGGAGCTAAAGCAGCTACAAAAAGTACTCACAGAAAAATGGGATAATTTAGTTTATCTTAATTAATACAAAACCTTGTCAGCAATGATGAGGTTTTTTTTGACCTAAAGTGACATCGGAAAATGGAGCGTTAAGAAAATTAAAAGTTATTCCGTTAAAAAATTCCCACTGTTTGAAGCGCGACACAACTATTGATTGAAAGAACAATTCTGAACTCGCGCAAGTTTTGGGGATTTTAGGACTAACTTTTAATTTTTAACGGAAGTTTCCAAGTCTTGAACTTTTGGTTCTTTTGTTTCAAGACAAAAGAACTAAGAAAGATTTACCTTAAATTTGTATTAATTTCAAACTCAATTATGAATACCAGACAAGAAAAACTCGAAGCTTTCGGAAGACTTTTAGACATTATGGATGACCTTCGTGAAAAATGTCCGTGGGATCAGAAACAGACGCTTCAGACGCTTCGTCATTTGACGTTGGAAGAAACCTACGAGCTTTCTGATGCGCTTTTGCAGGAAGATCTTACCGAAATTAAAAAAGAACTTGGCGATGTGCTTCTGCATTTAGTTTTTTATGCTAAAATAGGTTCGGAAAAAGAAAGTTTTGATATTGCTGATGTCATCAATTCGTTAAACGAAAAACTGATTTTCCGTCATCCTCATATTTATGGAGATACCGAAGTGAAAGATGAAGAAGAAGTAAAGCAAAATTGGGAAAAGCTGAAACTGAAAGAAGGCAACAAATCTATTCTGGGTGGAGTTCCGAAAGGATTACCAAGTATGGTAAAAGCCTACAGGATTCAGGATAAAGTAAAAGGAATTGGCTTTGAATTTCATGATGCTGAAGATGCCTGGAAAAAAGTGGATGAAGAAATCAATGAGTTTCATGCAGAAACCGATTCAGACAAAAAAGAGCAGGAACTGGGAGATGTATTTTTCTCATTGATTAATTATGCTCGTATTTCTGGTTTAAATCCTGATTCGGCTTTAGAAAGAACCAATCTGAAATTTATTTCAAGATTTCAGAAAATGGAGCAGCTCGCAGCTGAGGCAGATTTAAAATTAGCTGATATGACTCTGGAAGAAATGGATGTTCTTTGGGAAAAAGCAAAAAAGCAAATGTTGAGTTAGAGTAAAAATTTTATTATTTATAAATACATAAACGCAAAGGTTTTATTTGAAATGCTTTTATTTAAAGGAGCAAAGATTACGACTAAAGTCGTTGAGAAAACGTGAAAAGAATAACCAGACTAGATTTATTTATCTTGGAAAATACAGAAAAAGTTATTAAAGGACCTAAAATTATTTTAGAATAAAAAATGAAAGTAGATCATCCCATACAAAATCGTTTTCAATATCTTATTGAAATGAAAAAGACCGATCGGAAATGGCATTTTCCATTTCTGGCTGCTTTGTGTATTGGTATTCCGCTTTTGTTGGGCTGGTTTTCAGGAAAACCAAATTATGGAAGTCTTTCGAGCTTGGGAGCGTTAACGATATTGTATTTTACGACAGCGCCAATCAGTCAGCGAATGATCCACTTGGCAGTTTGTGCTTTTGGAATCATATTTTCCTTTACCATAAGTCTGTTTTTTAGTTTTAATATTTATACCGCAGCTTTATCTTTCGGGGTTGTTTCTTTTCTGTCGCATTTTATAACTTCTTATTTTAAAATTCCGCCACCGGGAAATTTTTTCTTCATTATGTTGGCTGCGATGGCGAGTACGTATCAGTTTGATTTGGAAATGATTCCTATAAGAGTTGGTTTGGTAACAATGGGCGCTATTTTGTCGTGTTCATTGGCTTTTCTCTATTCAGTTTTTATTGAAAAAAGTGAAGTGGTAAATGTTCCACGAAGAGTTTTTAAGAAAAAAAGATATACGAAATTTGTTGAAAGTACAATCATAGGCGTAATTATGATGCTGACTTTAATTGTCGGTCATCTTTTAAAATTTCAAAATACATATTGGATTTCAATTTCAACAGTAGCGATTATTCAGGGCAGAAATTTCGAACATGTCCGACAAAGAAATATGCACCGTATCTTCGGAACTTTCATTGGTTTGGGTTTAGCATGGCTGATCCTGCTTTTTGACCCCGAAAAAATTGTCATGATAGGAATTATTGTAGTTTTACAGTTCGTTGTAGAATTAATGATTGTAAGGAATTATGGTTTTGCCGTTGTATTTATTACACCGCTCACTTTACTTTTAATAGAAGTGGGAAGTACTGTTCACCATCAGGTTGAAAACTTAATGGAGGCAAGATTACTCGACACTATTATTGGAAGTTTAATGGGATTGGCTGCAGGATTTTTTCTCCATCACCAACAAATGATTAATCAATTGGAGAAAAATATCAGGTACTCTTTCTTTCAGTTTAAAAAATTAAAAAAATAAAATTATGCGTATTCTCGTTGTATTTGCTTTTATGCTAATGAGCTGCAATCCGAAAGCTCAGGATTCGGTAACAAAATCGCAGGAAGATTTAAAAACAGAATTTTCACTTCCCAAAAAGCTGAAAGAAGTTTCAGGAATTGCTCTTTCACAAGACCAGAAAATCATTTGGGCGATTGAAGATGCAGGAAATAAAAATGTAGTGTACGGACTCAACCGACAAGGAGAATTGGTTAATGACGTGCTTGTAGAAAATGCTGAAAATACTGACTGGGAAGACATTACAAAAGATGCTGCCGGAAATATTTACATTGGCGATTTTGGGAATAATGAAAACGACAGACAAAATCTTTCCATCTTAAAATTAGATCTGAAAAGTGATTCTCAGAAATCGACAAAGGTCATTCAGACGACTAAATTCCATTATGAAGGACAGACTGAATTTCCTCCTAAAAAATCTAATTTACTGTACGATTGCGAGGCATTTGTAGAAAAAGACGGAAGTTTTTATTTGTTTACAAAGAACAGAAGCAAAGGTTTTGACGGAACTTTCTTAGTTTTCCAGATCCCGAATAAAGAAGGTGATTTTGAAGCAAAATTAATTGGAAAACTAAAGCTTGAAGGAGGTTACAATGATGCTGCCATTACATCGGCTGCAATTAATTCTAAAAATGAAATTGTGCTTTTAACGCATAAAAACATTCATGTACTTTCAGGATTTACGGCAAATGATTTTAACTCAGCTAAAATTCAGAAAATGCCTTTAAACCACAATTCACAAAAAGAAGCTGTCGTTTTTGTTGATGATAAAACCTTGCTAATTGCCGACGAAAAAGATAAAAAAGAAGGTGGAAATGTATATCAGTTTACTTTGTAGTTTTTAAATAAAAACTATTTTTGTACTCTTAAAATTAACCATGAAAAAACTTTTTTATTTTTTATTCATTTTAGGAATAATTTCGTGTGCAAATTCGGATGATATTATTGAAAATCAACAAAATTCACAAGATTTGGAACCAGACAAAGCATTTGTGAATTATATGGAGTTTCCTAAATTAGCATTACTTTATCCATCGTGGTATTATACTTTTAATTATCAAAACGGAAATCTAACAAAAATGACGGGTAAATTCGTAAACGGAGGAACGTTATCTTCGCCTGATTTTTTTTATCCTGACTCATTTATTTCTTTATCATACAATAATAATCAAGTAGAAGTAAAATATTCTAGTGATGTTTATCCTACTATTGTTTACACAATGGAAAATGATAAACCTAAAAAAGCCGAATTATACAATCAGTTTAATGAATTAATTACGGTTAAAAATTATACTTATGAATTTGGGAAAATAAAAATATATTCTAAAACTTATACTTTCGAAACATATTCTACTTATTATTTAGATTCAAATAATAATCTAATTAAAAGTGAGAAATTGGAGAAGTCTGGGGGGATAGATACGAAGTTTACAACTACTACCTATTTGGATTTTGACCAGGCTAAAAACCCATTCAAAAAAATGTTTTTGATTAATGATAATTTATACGAAAAAAGCTTGTCTGCCAATAACTTTAGAGCAATAGAATCAATCATTCAATACTTACCGAATCCACTTAATGGTAATGTTCAACTTCCTCCAGGAAAAGAAAGTGCCAATTGGACCTATCAATACGATTCAAACGGACAAGTATTATTATACCATCCTTTATAAAATAAAATCCGCAGAAATTCTCTGCGGATTTTTTATGATTTATTTTTTAGAATTTAGAAAAAAGCGTCTTTAGAAGCTCATTCCTACGCCACCGGAAATTCTTCCGCCATCTTCACCGGTAAAGTAATCGATTCTTGCAGAGAAAGACTCCAGCATATTCATCCAAAAACCACCACCGACTCCTTGATGCCATTTGTCTGATTGTTCTCTATCTATCCACACTCTTCCTACATCATAACCGACTAAAATTCCCATATTGACAGGCACGATATTATTTTTTACTCTTCCAAAATCCCAACGAACTTCTGCATTGTTGATGAGGTATGATTTTCCGGCAAACCTTTCGTTTCTGTAAGCGCGCATTCCGTTGTTTCCGCCAATCGCTGCAGCCTGATAAAATTCAAAATTATTATTGCTGATAATCATAGCATTGGTAGAGTTGGCAAAAACAAATTTACTTTTCTTATCAATTCTCTGGAAAAGGCTCATGCTACCCTGAAAACTGGCAAAGTTTCTTTCAAGTTCTTGTAAATTGGCTTTCCAGCCTGCGTTTAAAATTAATTCTAAACCTAACGTAGGGAAGGCATTATTATCAAAATTTTTAAAACTAAAAGTATAGTTAGCACCTCCAAACTGTTGATGGTCGAAAACTTCAGGTCTTACATCTGGTGAAACGACAGCAAAGCGGTCATCATTTTTCTGAAGTTTAGAGTTTTCGAAAGTCAGCTGGAACTGATGTTTTAGGTTGAGCCAGCTTGTTTTTGAGATGGAAGGGGCAAATTTGCTCTGTGAGATCCTTACACGATTGTAATCTTTGTCAACAGCATCTTTGTCGTATTGCGTTTCATTTCCAAATCCAAAAAATGTTCTTGCAAAATGTGGAGTTGTGTGTGTAGCATCAATTTCTGCATCCCAACCGAAAATTGCTTTTTTAAAGACGCCTTTATATCCTAAATTAAATCCTCCTGTTGCGGTGTATAAATTAGCACTGAAACTATGTTTTTGGGTAAAACGGTCACGAATGAAATTATTAACCGTGAAATTGGCTACAAGCCCCAAAATAACTCCGTCATCAGGATTGTAATTTGCCATTGGATAGCCTGCAAAGAAATTGTATTTAGGATGTTTCCAATTGTAGGTGTTTACATCATAATCGTCGGTTATATGTTTTGTGGCACCTTTGGTTTCGTAAGTATTTTTCTGAGATTTAAAATCATAAATTTTAACGTTTCTTCCGTTGGATACATTGTAGACATCGTGGTTATAACCACCAATTAATCTAATATTTGTCTTTGATTTGCCATCACCTGAAACTTCGTAAACATCGTCATCATCCAATCCGTAAACCCAAAGTTCTTTGGTTTTTTTTCCGTCGTAAGTTTTTTCAAAAACCAATTCTTCGGTTTTATCTTTATTAATTTTAAACTGCTTTACATCAACTGAGTTTCCATTTTTTACAATGACAAACTTGTCTTTGTCTAAAGTTCCCACCAACGGAACTTTTTCCTGAAGAATGTGATAATATTCTACGGCATTAGCTTCAATTTTTTCTTTTCTGAGTTTTAATTTTCTCTGAATATCGGCAATCGTTTCGTCCTGAACTTCTTTCGGGAGGTTTTTAAAAGCAACATCAATATCTGCATCAGTAAGATGTGTCTGGATATATTTTGCCTGCTCGCTCCAGTTCTGTTCGGTAGAACCTTTCAGGAAGATCAGATCTAACGGATAAGGTTCCATATTGACCCAACGTACATTTTTTATTTCATCTTTAAAAGACTTCATGTGACGAATCATCGGAATGTTCATAATGAAGGTAAACGCAGCGCCATCGTAGGTACTGAACGCCTGATCTCTGTCTCGTGGGATAGGTTTGTAAATAACTTTATTTCCCACTTTATATTCTGCCCATTTCCACTGATCTTCGTGTCTGTCCCAATCTCCGATCAACATATCAAAAATTCTTGCTCTGATGTATAGGTCCTGATCAATAGAATATTTGCTGTCTTTTCGCATGTTTTTCAGAACATCCGACGTAGAAAGGATATCTGAAGCGTTATCAAGCGACTGTAAAGTTTTAGGATCAGAAGAAAAACGCTCTTCAATCATGTATAATTCGTCACCGTAATTTTTGTTGTAACGGCCGAGAGCTTTTTGTTTTGGGATATAAAATAACTCAGGATTACTGTGAAAAATCCCAAGCTTATCGATCATATTATTAACGGCAAATCCAGTGAAAGGATGATTGGTCGTATAAAAATCGAGTAAGAATCTTTCAGGGAAAGTATTGTTTAATTCGTTTCCGAAATCGTTTTTCTTAAAAGCCTGTGCGTTAAGGAAACGGACTGCACTTTTTTTAATCCCGCGCATTACAAATTCCTGTCCGTCATTGGTTTTCAGACGTAGACTGTTCGACTGGTTTCCGCCACCTTCTCTGAAGGGAGAATAACCAGGATCCATATCAGAAAGATCTTTTGTTTTTGCTTCAATCGGAAGAGCATAATATTTTCTGTAATGATCTCCCCAAAGCCAGCGATAGATTTTTCCTTTTTGGGTTAGCCTTTCTGGATAAATGGTTGATGTATAGGTTTTAGGAAAAGAGCTTGGGAAATTATTTTCAAATACCTGAAGTTGAGGGATTACGGAAATTTGCGTCAGTTTTTTGAACTCATTGTTTTTTGTTGAAAAATATTCTACATCCGAACTCAAATCTTTTCTGAGATTTAAAACGGCAAAACCACTTCCGCCGTAAGAGAAATCTGTTTTCTCTACAATCGTTGCGGGATCTGTTTTTGAACCTGCTCCGCTGATAATTTGTCTGATGTTGTTGTCTGCGTGATATTGCAGATTGTGATCGTGTCCTGAAACGAAGATTACATTTTTTTTATCCTGAACAATACTTTTTAATCTGTTGGCAAAATCTGCATAATGTCTGTTGTTAATGTCTTCCATACTTGCTCCGGAAGTACTTCTTAATTTTGTAAGTACAGTTGCAACTCCGGGAATGGGAACTTTTCCGTTAAATGCTGAAAGATGAGATTTAGCAGAATTAAATCCGGCATGAACACCGGAACTGATGACCGGATGATGAAGCGCTACAATAATTCTTTTATCCTGGTTTTTTGTAATAAGATCTTTAAATTCGGTATAAAAATCTTCTCTGGTTTTGATATCGCAACCTTTATTGATTCCCGGATATTTATCCCAGTTGATGAGTGCCCATTCAGAATCAATCACGATAAGTTTAATGTCTTTCGTTAAATTGATATCATCAATCGGACAAGAATTTTTAGGGAGAAAAGATTTTTTGTCTTTCAGATACGTTTTCACAAAGTCTTCCTGAGCTTTTAAGCCATCCAAACCGTGATACCAATCGTGATTTCCGGGGATAACCAATGTTTTACCTTTAAAA
This sequence comes from Chryseobacterium sp. BGARF1, assembly GCF_001677955.1. Taxonomy (GTDB): domain Bacteria; phylum Bacteroidota; class Bacteroidia; order Flavobacteriales; family Weeksellaceae; genus Chryseobacterium. Next base: position 13,268 of record NZ_LELA01000052.1, on the reverse strand, counting down.
TTTTTGGTAATTGCCAATTGGTTTTCCATTTTTTGTTTTGCCAAAGGATAATCTTTATCCGTTTCTTTTGGCATTCCTAGAGGGTAGATGTTGTCTCCTAAAAATATCAGCATCGAATTGCTGTTGGCAGAATCTATTTTGTTTTTAAGAAAATTTAATGTTTGCTGAGCCTGAATTTCTTCTGAGTTTCCGGCATCTCCTACGAGGAAAATCTGAAAGTCATTATCTGTTTTCAGCTCAGATTTTGATACTTCATGTAAGTTTTTACCCTTTTTTACGTTGTAGGTAGCACAAGATAAAAGAAGTCCCGAAAGGAGAAGTGTTTTTCCAGCCGGTGATATTTTTTTTAAATAAGATTTAAAGGATAAATTCATACATTTACATTAAGAAAAATTCTGTGATGAGCATCTTAGACAAAGCTAAAAATTATGTTGAAAACTTATTCAAAGATAAACTATCTTCTGTTTATTTTTATCATAATTTTATCCATACCACATACGCTGTTCAGAAAGCAGATGAAATCATAAAGCATACCAATCTTTCTGAAGTTGACCGAGAAAAAGTTTTACTTGCGCTGTGGTTTCACGATGTAGGTTTTACAGATTGTAATGCAGAAGGCCACGAAAATAGAAGTGCGGCCATCATGAAAGAATTTCTTAAGAAAGATAATTTCTCTGATGAATATATTGAAGAAGTTTCTAAACTGATTCTTTCCACTGAAAAATACCATCAACCTCAAGGTCTTTTGGAAGAAATCATGAAAGATGCAGATTTCAGTCATTTTGCGAGTCCGTTTTACAATGATTCTGCGGAGGCTTTAAGAAAAGAATGGGAATTGACGGGGGGCATGTGTTTCTCTAATGACGAATGGAATGTAATGAACGTAGATTTTCTTAAAAACAAGCACAAATATTTCACAGATTATGCCAAAGAAAACTGGGAGCCGCTCAAGCTGAAGAATGTAAAAAAATTGGAAAAGAAGATGGATAAAATGGATAAAGAAGAGAAACCCAAAAAAGAGAATTCAGAAAAAAAAGACCAAAAGTCGGATAGGAGTGTAGATACCCTTTTCAGAGTGACTTTGAATAATCATACAAGATTAAGCGATATTGCAGACAGCAAAGCCAACATCTTACTTTCAGTCAACGCGATTATTATTTCGGTATGTTTATCAGTATTGGTTCCTAAACTGGATGCTCCAAAAAATACTCATCTTGTGATTCCAACTTTTGTTTTGTTGATTTCTAGTGTATTGACAATTATTTTCGCAATACTTTCTACAAAACCAAATGTTACGAAAACTACTTTTACCGATCAGGATATTAAAGACCGTAAAGTAAACCTTTTGTTTTTCGGAAACTTTCATCAAATGGAGTTTAATCATTATCTGACCTCAATGCATGATCTCATCAAAGATCGAGATTATATCTACGATTCTATGGTAAAAGATTTATATTACCTTGGGAAAGTTTTAGACAGAAAATATAAACTTCTTTCGATTACATATAAAATCTTTATGGCAGGAATCGTAATTTCTGTACTGTCTTTTGCCTATGCTTTTTTGACACTCTAAATTACATTTAAAATACTGTTTATATGATGAGGTTTTGTGTTGAAGAAATTTACTTTTAACAATTCAACAACAAAAATTTCCTGAAGATTATTAAAAAAATAAAAGGATAAACTTTTTATGAAACTCGAACTTTAAAAAAGTTAAAAAATTATGAGTACAGTAATTAGTTATGAGAATGAATTTAATCAATCTGTTACAGAGTCTCAAGCTCAAATGTTTGAAACATATATTAAGATTATCAAACTTAACAATTTAATAAAAGTTAAGGAAGAATATATCAATAATCTATTAATCGAGGTGACATATTATCAGGATAATGAATCTGTGGCTGAAATATTTAATAAATATCCTTCATTAAATAAATTGGATATTGCAAAAAGAGTTGAAATTCAAGGGAATTATATTAGAGAAGATATTTTTACTCATCAGAAAAATGTAGGATTAAAATTATATTCTTTTAATATTGAACATATTGTAACAGGAAAAAGTATCTGCTTTGGGTCTTATAATTTACAAACAGGAGAAATAATTAATAAAAGTGTTGTAAAAATGAAATACGATATTTCCGGAAATGTTTCGTATAGTTATTATTATAATTCATTAGGTAAAGTTAATATCATTGAAGAAGAAAGTGGAGAACCATTTTCTAATGAATTTTCTAAAGAATATTATAATAATGTATTACCATTACTACCTTAAAATTTATATTTAAAAATGATTGTAAGACAGAGAACGCACTGGCTGAAAATGTTATTTATATGGAAAGGTTCTGTACTGAAAAAAATAATAGCTCAGCTTTGTATCATTACCATTTTCTCGGTTGCAGTATATTATTTTAACGGTAAAATTTACGATTATAAAGTAAAGCTTAATCCTACGGTTTTTACCTTGATAGGGTTGGCTTTAGCCATTTTCATGGGCTTTTGCAATACCGCAAGTTATGACCGATTCTGGGAAGGAAGAAAACTTTGGGGATTATTGGTGATCGAAACCCGTTCGTTAACAAGACAAATCTTATCTTTTATCCCGAATATTCCTAAAGAAGAGAAGCAGGAAATTGTAAAATTGATCTCTGCATTTTGCTGGGCTTTAAATTATCAGTTAAGAGATAAATCGGATATACAACCTCTTCAAAAACTTCTTTCTGAAGAACAATTTCATCAGATTCAGGGTAAAAAATTTGTTACCAATATTATTTTAGGATTTATTTCAGACTGGCTGAATATTCAGCATAAAAAAGGAAATATCGATACCATCGTTTTGACTGCTATGAATCATCAACTGAATCAGTTTTCTAATATTTCCGGTGGTTGTGAGAGAATCTATAATACACCACTTCCTTTTGCTTACAGTGTCTTGCTGCATCGTACCGTTTATCTCTATTGTTTTTGGCTGCCTTTCGGGTTGCTCGATAGTTTAGACTGGATGATGCCGTTAATTGTTTTACTGATTAGCTATACTTTTATTGCTTTAGACGCAATTATTCAGGAAATAGGGGAGCCTTTTGGTGAAGAAGAAAATGATTTGGCACTCAATAGTATCTGCAGAACAATTGAATTTTCTATTTTTGAACAGGCAGAAATTCCACAAGGTGAATTAAAAAAGCCGGATTCTTATTTTGTAGATTGATTTATGCTAAAGAAACTCTCATCGCAAGCAATCCTGTGATTCCCTGCAGATCTTCAACTCTTAAAAGTTCAACATCTGTTTTTAAAACATTCTGTTTCTGAAGTCTGTGGATGTATTGTAAATATTCACGTTGATTTTCTAAACCGAAATAAACGATTGTAATTTTTCCGGGACAGGTAATTCTTTCTGTAGAGTCTTTGATATGCGCTTTTTCAAGTCTCTTTTTGATGATTTCAAAATTAGAATTAAAGGCACCGTCTACATCAAAACGTTTTTCATCCATTCGGAAACGGATGTCTATTTTTTCATTATACACAAAAATTAGTGAAGCAATATCAAGCGAAATGGGAAGGTCTTTTTTGAATAAACGAAACTCATGTTCCATCGTACAAAGGGTTTCAAGCTGCCAATATCTCAACTCCTGAACGACTTTAGCAGAATAGGGAAGCTCTGGAGCGATACTAGGACCGATGTAAAGATTGTGCTCTACACCATCCGACTTAAAACGTTCAAAATAATGTGGAAAAATTTCCTGAGCTGCCAATTGTTTTTCGTCTAAAATATCAGCCAATTTACGATTGAGCAGGGTAATGGAATCGTCTAAATTTTTTCTGTTGGCATAAAAAAGATCATTCTGAGTAAAGACCTGACTAAAGTAATTTTTGATTTTTTCTTTAATCGTTTCTTCACTTTTTACCTCAAGCTGACCTTGTAGGTAAGGATGAATTTCATTACGCAAAACTCTTTGGAAACGCTGTTCTGTATCTGCTTTGATCTCATTATTGATCTCATTTTCAAAAACATCCAATGCTAATGAATATTTTTCAGATTCTGCAGAGTTGAGCATACTCATCACTTCCTTAAGCCCATCTCCTTGTTGATTAAGGTCTTCGAGCATCAGAGTGACACGCTTGTCTGACGAAGCACGGATGTCTGAAACACTAAATAATGGCGTAAGATTTTTAAATGAAATCTCCTTTAAAGTATATATTTTTTTCGATAAATAAGCATTAAAATAGCGTTCAGCTTCATTTCTGAACTTCCAGATAACGCTGTCGTGAATCGTTGTGTATTCACGCTGAATGATCGCTTCGATCTGATTATTCCTTTCATAGGTAAATCGGCTCAAAGAGAAAATGATCATGTCGGCAACAAACTCAAGTTTTTTAAGTTTTAAACCATTCAGACTGTTCGCTTGGGGTGAAGTAAACTCCATCATCGCCAAAAGCTCATTGTCTTTCATGATCGGAATGACCATGAAACTATTGATGTTGTTATCTTTCAGAATACTGAAAGTAGGTAGTTTTTTGATCTCCTCATCCAGATTGTCAACATTAGAAACTACCACAGGTTTTGAATTGTAACTGATGTTTTCAAAAGCAGTTTTTCGTGCTTCTTCATCAAAGGTGTTGATCCAGAAATCAAGAAGATAATTGGTGAAAACATTTTCGTAGATAGGAAGTTTTTCTAATCTTTTGTTTTTAGTATTAAAAAGCATCAGCCCAAAATTGAGCTCGGCAACATCAAAATAAGATTTAAATATTTCTTTTAAATTCTCATCGGGTGAAGGATTTTCCAGATCAATTTTGATCATGCTCGATTTCAAATCAGACAGTGCCACTTCCGAAGTACAGTCGATAAGAGAAATAATGCTGAATCCGTTCAAGATCCATGATTCCGGCTGGAAGTATTTTTTCCAAAGCTGTACATCATCCAGATTTTCAAGCAACATATCCAAAATATCATCTGACGGAATTTTGGTTCCTTCAGCAGGATAAACGTCACTAAAATCTGAGTTAACTGTAATTTTATAATGCTTCATAATTCCCTGTTTATCGGGAATATCATAATAAAACGGTATCGTAACTTTAATGTCTTTTTTAAGATAGGTCTGCAAGATCAGGCAACAGCAAAAGACGTAATATTCGTCATCACTGATGTCTCTGAACTCAATCTCAAAATCTTTTCCGGCATCATTTAAAATATTCTGAAATCTTTCGGTATAATTGAACGTAAGATTGGTGAGCGGAATTCCTGCCGCTTTAATTTCATTTTTCGTCAAACCGGTAGGGAAAAGGTCTGCCAACAAAAGTCTGATGAGGTCTTTGTGCTTTTCAAACACCGATAGATCCTGAAAACCGTCTCTTAATTCTTTGAAATTTTTGGTTTTCTCAATCAAAGATTCTGCATAATTAGCGCGATACTCTAAACGATCATTGTACCGAATATGCTCCAATACATCCAAATATTTTTTGAACGATATAAAAACCTGAAACGGACTTTCTTTCTTGTAGAGATTTGCCAAAATGTAAGAAAAATTGTGAGGGTAAAGGTATGAAAACTATGAGGGAATTGGGTGATTTGTGGGTGTGATTTTTATGTTTAAGACTGGTTTTTTGTTATGAAGGATGTTTTTATTGTCGTTATAGGTGTATAGGAAAGTCATATTTCATATATAAAAATAGAACGTTTTTTAATACAAAAGCCTCACATTTTGCGAGGCTTGATTTGAATTATTAGCTCAAAGTCGGGAGACTTTGCGCAGCGGGTTAATAAAGATTACCAACATATTTGGAAACATTACCTAATATTCATACATGATAACAAAAACCCAGAACAAAATACACAAAAAAACAAATCCCAGAACAATTCTTCTAGATTCTTTTACTACTTTTTTATCGTCATAAAAAGCGTTGATTTTTTCTGTTAAATCATCATCTCCTATTAACCAAGAATCAATATATATATGGCCATATGCAATACCTATTAATATAACATACATCCATTTTCCAATTTTAAATTTATTTCCAAAAAACATAACCGCTGGAAAAATCAATAAAAATGCTAAAACTCCACCAAGAGCCATACTTGAATAAAAATTTTTATTTTTATGTTCTTTATAATAAATATGTGTTTGCAAGTAACACTCATAATATGCGTAGAAATAAGCGTTTTTTATTTTATTTTCCATAATTAATGATTATTTTTTTATTCCGGATCACCCCACGTCCAGATATTCCAGTAATTTACATTGCTATTATCAATCAGCAAAGAAGCTGCTGGTCCCGAATAAGGCACAAAACCTGCTCCAAAACTAACAATTCCTCTGGAAATATAACCCGGATGATGAGTTTCTCTGAATTGTTCAAACGAAATAAATAATCCTAATCGTCCAATTCCTTTTACTACTTTAGAATTATTTAACGTATTAATTGTTTTTACGTTTTTTAAGAATTTTACACCTGAAATAGACTTGTTACCATTTAAATATCCATTGCTTCTATATAAATTGTAAGTTTTAAAAATATTAGGTGTCTTTATTATTTTGCTTGCGCTTACCAAATCGTTTGATACTCGGGCAGCTGTTCCCAATGTAAGCCCAATTCCGTTTGTGGTATAAGATTGTGTTGTACTTGCATTGTTTAGCAGACCCCAATAATTCCAATAATAATCGTTCCCGTTAAATCTCGCTCGATGCATAATCATTTCTCGATCTCCAATTTCCATTTCTCCGTTCATAATTCTTTGGTAACTTTCGTCGCCATTTGTCCACCATTGTACCTCTCCATTTTTAAACGAAAGACCATTTATACTTCCATCATTTACAAAATAATTGTACATAGAACCTGCGGCATTTCCTGTAAAACTATATCCTCCGCCACCGCTATTATCCTGAAACCCACCCGAAATACTGAATGAATAAGTAGGTTTAAATGATTTATTTAGAGTAATATATGGGTTTCCAGATGCAGAATGGTCAATAGTACCATCATCTTTAAACCATCTTCCGTCAATATCAAATCGCAATACCGGGTTATTCGCCACATAAGCATAGGTACTTGTAGAAACATACATTTCTGCCAGCTGATCGATGCCGTTCCATCTTCCAATTTCGGGCATATACTGTCTCCAGCCGTAGTCGATCATCCCAGTTTCTTGCAACTCCTTACCGTTGTACTTATACTTATAAGAAGGATTACCAGCCAAACCATTATACCCTTCATGCTTTAATCCAAAAGGATAATAGTTGCTTTCTTCAAGAACTTCTATGCTGCTTCCATTATGGAAATAACTTAACCTCGTATTTCCCAAATGGTCATTGTAATTGTAAATATACTTATTTTTTACAAAATCAAAATAGCCTTCTGAAGTGGGTACAAATTGGAGTCCCGAAGGGTTCAGTGGAGTAAATGGACCTGCATAATAGTAATACTGAAAACCATCCAAATAATCTGTTTCTACAAATGATCCACCAATTGGATTATTGCTTATTATATATTTTTTTAACTTCGTTCCATCAGCCCGATAAATATAATTTGTCTGGCTATTTAATTTTCCACCACCAGTAGTAATATTAGATGGTAGATTTAAATAATTGTATATAATTGAAGTTATACCTTTATCTAAATGTTTATTCATATTTCCATTTAAATCATAGGAAAAAACATTTTGCAAAGCATTGTACCCTGAAGAGTTATTGACAACATCTGTAGGAAGCGTTATTTTATCTAAACGGTTACCGGTATAATTGTAAATCAAATCATCAATTTTCTCGGCAGTGATTCCTGAAGAAGGCTTTGAAAATCTTTTTAAGCTAGCAATGTTTCCGTTGTGGTCATAGGTAAGCTGCTCGTTATAATAATCATTACTGATAAGTGTTGAGCCCGATTCTGAATAAATTCCTTTTTGAAGTCTGTTTAGTCCGTCATAGGTGTAAGAATATCTACGTTTGTTATCATTAGGATTTGTTGCTGTTTTCCAATCAATCTCTGCGATATTGCCATTAAACCTACTTGTCGAAAGACTCGTATTTTCAGGATTGTTATATTTTATTGCATATCCGAAAAGGTCTCCATCATTTAAATCAGCAGGATTGTTGATTTGTGTCATCCAGCCTTGAATATTATACTGATAATCTACCGTTTGCAGCCCATTTCCTAAAACAGTGCCACCTACTTTTTTGCTGGCAAGCTGGGAGATTTCGTTGTAGCTGTTTTGGACTAAAATTTCTTCAGGTTGTCCGTCAATTTGATGTTTGTGTACCTTCAGCCTGTTCTGATGATCGTAGGTGTAGGTTTGGGTTATCTGTTTTTCTGTGTCAAGCGAAAGTCTTTTATGATAAACCTTTGTCTTTTGTGTCACACCAGCAAAATCAAGCTCAGATTCTGTTTTGGTGTAACCTCCCAGATGATTGATGGAATGTGTGGCGATGGCTCTTCCTTTACTATCGTACCAGGTGTAATTCTTCGTCCAGTTATCGTCTTCAATATTTTTCACATAAGAAGCTACGGGTAAACTTTTTGTGCTGATATTTAAACTTGAATCATCTGTTAACAATGGTAGATTAGTTACTGTAGGATTAAATGATGGTGTATAGGGAGGATAATTATCATAATAATTTACCGAAAGTATGGTTTCTATCTGCTGATACAAACCGTTGGTGTAATAAATCTGCATTCCGCTCATTGTAAAACCCTGTGCATCCCGGTTCTCAGTAATAACATAATTATTAGTAATCGTCTGTAATCCTGCTCGCGTTTGACCAGGAAGAGGCATAATTCCTGTATAAGCAACTCTGCCAAATTTATCATATTTTGTAACGAGCCATTTAGAAGCTGGTCTTAAATTAGCATCCTGTGTTGCTATAAGACGATCTGCTTTATCATAGACCATATATTCCCATCCTTTCCCGGGTAGTTTTTTTTCTACAAGTCTGTTCCAGCCATCATAACGATACTGATAGCACAAATTATCTCGGGTTACCTGATCGGTAAGCCCGGATTCTGATGCTAACGGAGAAATTACATACACCTGATGTCCGTATTCATTATATACGTAATAGGTATCAATGTCTTTAGATCCATCGTTTTTCCTTGAGAGTACAAGTTGTCCCTTTTTGTTTTTGTATTCTGTATTGATACGTCCGTCTTCATCCGTCACAGTTGTTTTATAAAGCTGTGCGGCAGGATATGTTCCGCTAAGGGAGAGAATACTGTTGGTTCTTGCTTCCACCCATGTTGTCGAAACGGTGTATTTTTTTACTTCTCCTGCTGTGTTGGTTGCGTAAGCCATGGTAGCTGGATGATCATTCCAGTCATTACCGGGCTTTTTTTGCTGTAATACTCTTCCCAGAGGGGAAGCTTCGGGTATTGTTTCAGAATAGATTTTCTCATTTCCGTAAACAGCATTCGCAGCAGAAAGAGGGTCACCGTAAATACCTCCGTTCTGTGTAGACTGTTGAGGAAGCGGAAGATAATTTTTCAACGTTCTTCCATAGCTGTCGTATTCTATCGGAATCACAATGTCTTTACCCTGCGGTGTTGCTTTTACAGAAATACTTTGCTTCAGCCTTCCTAAGCCATCAAAATACTGTACAGATTCTGCTTTTTTAGTACAGTCGTCATTGAGACAGTTTTTACTGTAAATATAATTTTCTGCTGCCGGGAGGTTGGCTTGGCTGTAGAATGAATAACAAGAAAGTATAAAGAGAATGTATATTATTTTTTTCATGGCATCTTAGTTTTTGTAATTGTACTTATATTCTTTTAGCACTTTTCCGTTCCTGTCGGTAATCTTCAGAAGCTTGTTATCTGCATTGTACATGTAAATCTCTCTGATTCCGTTGGATGAAGTAATGGTGGTCATCCCGATCAACGGGTCATAAGTATTGGTAGAAATTGTAAAATCTTTTAAAGCAGTATTCTTTCTGAAATTATCTAAAGCCATAAGAAGTGCAGGTTCGTTTGCCGGATCTGCAGCATCTGCATTGGATGCATCTACAATAGCCTGAATATAAGGTAAGACCTGAGCATAAGCAGCACCCTGTATTTTTGCAATAGACAGGGTTTTGTCATATCCGTAAACAATTGCCGTAGGAATTCCAGTAGAAGAAGTCATTTGTAGGAGGTTACCTTTCTCATCATACAAATCAAAAGTCACGGCTGTTTTTGTACTTCCGTCATTGATATTGGTGGTTTGTATGGATGTAGGTAGGGTAGAAGATGCAATATCAAATTTTGTTTCCGATTTGCTCACTGTCTTTCCTTCTTCCTTAGTTTCCTGTATTACAGGAATTCCTATCATGTTTTTTGAGAAAAGATTGCTATACGCTCCCGAAGAGGTAGGATAAGTGAATAAAGTTTCTGTAGTTACGCCATCCTCGGTTTCTTTTGTAGAAGCAATTTCAAAGTTATAAGCATTGAATTCAGTTTCAGATGATTCCTGAACACTTTGGTTGTTATCAAAATTACTGATTACCGTATTAACGTTTTTTTTAAGCCAGGCAGGTTTGGAAACTGTTCCGTAGTAAGCATCATAATGCTTTATGTAGTATTCCTGAGCACCGGGAATTTCTTCAAAAGTATATTCATTTTTTTCTGACACCAAAAGTTTGTTCTGATTATCGTATACTTCTTTTTTATCTAGCAGTCCTCCACAAGTAAGCGCATAATAAGGGTGATAATTGCCAATTTTAGGAAAATCGTCAGACATTTTGTAATAGTATTTAGTATATCCATTAGAATCGTCACTATCTGATACTTTCACATTTTTATATAAAATATAGCTAGAGTTCACATCCTGATCGGCAGAAGCCCAATACCCCGATGAAGAGTTAGCATCTGAAAAGTCATCATAATCATACTTAATCGTTTTAGCCGGAGTAGTACCGGTTTTATCAATATAATATTTAATATCTGAAATTCTCACCATATATGGGCTGTAGTCCTTATTCGGATAAGGAAACGGAACATACTCCAGTACTAAAATCCCAACGGAGCCTTTTCCTCCTGTTCCGCTTATTTTAAGAGTATGGCTACCCGGTTGAAGAGAATGCGATCTGAATCCATTGTAATCTAATCCGCAGACTGTACCCGCTATTCCATCAACTGTATAATCTAAATAGGGTTCATCAAAAAAACTTCCTAATGGATCGAGGGGATATAATTCGTCAATTCCTAAACCTGTAAATACTTTCCTAGGATAATTGCCAGGTACTACAAATGTGTATTCTCTGGACTGATTGGTGTTATAAGGAATATCTAAAAGAGTGCTGACATAATGGGTTTCATTAGAAACAACAGTTTCATTTTTTATAGGGTTGATGTAATCAGGAGATGCTTTGTCATAATATACCTGAGCAAATTCAAAGTTATACTCCACAACACCTCCGTAAGGATTGATCACTTTATTTAAAACCCGATTTTGGCTCCATGGAATTGCTTCAAAAGTATTAGGGCATATGCCGCTCGGTTTTTGATGAGGGTTAGCCGGAGGAGGAAGAGTTATTGTTTTATAAGCAAATTCTATTGCTTCCTGCAGCTCATTACTTCTGTTTATTTTTTTTAATTTTGTGAGTTCTCGTTTTACATAATTAGATGAAGTATACTCAAACTCATATTTCGAAATAATATGATGATAATAATCTTTCAGCACCACATTTTGCAACTGATAAGGATCATTCATAGTATTCTCTAAACCGGAATTATAGACATATTCAAAATCCAGTTTTCCAAATCCGTTTGCCGTAATTGTTTTTATTCTACATGTTTGATAATCTATTGTATTAGGATGATACTCTCTATATTTTATGTCTTTTTGGTAAGAAAAAGAAGCAAGCTCAACACCATTAGCATCAATAATTTGTGAGACAAAAAAAGCAGATCTATAGACAACCCCTTCTGGTCTCACTAAAGTCTCAGTATCATTAAAGTTACTCAGGCTATAGTCTTTAAATAGATAACGAACTCCATGATTATCAGTAATTGTAAAATCTTTGACAGTCAATTTTGTGGAGTTGTCTGCTCTGGTATATTCTATTCTTAATTTATTAGGTGACAGATTAATGAGTTCAAAAGTATTATTCTGAACGTTGCGTTTAAATCTGAATTTTCCAAAAACACCGGGTATATTATAGTAATAGACGTCATCAAAGTAAACCTCATTAGAGCTTCCTGAAATATTGTTTGGCAATAATTCATCCGGAAGAAGGTTAATATGTCTTGAAATTACCCCGGGAGTAAACAAAGACCATCCGCTGCCTACCTGAGTTGCCGGGCTTCCCTGTGCTGCTGAATTTGGATCATATGAGATCGCTGTATTTAGTTTTATATTGGGGTTATAGGTAGAAAGTGCAGCTAATGGAAAAGAAATATCGGGTATTCCTGTTGCATTAGATGGTGGCGAATTGGTATAATTCACTGAACCAGAGACTGATGGTACAGGATTGGATAAATCTCCAAAGTTAATACCCAGGCTCTGTGCATTTATATGTTGGAAAAATAGATAGAATAAAATTCCTAATAATAGTGCTATTTTTTTCATAGTTATTTATTTATTTATTTATTTATTTATTTTTTTATCAATTTAGCATTCGCAGTTTTCTCAGTATCCGTTTTTACCACAATCAGATACGCTCCCTGAATAAGACTCTGCGTATTGATTTTCGTTATTTTATTCTTTGTTTTCAGGCTTTGAAGCTGTCTTCCACCCATATCGTAAAGTGTAATCTCGGCTTCAGACTTCCCATCACCCAGTTTCCAGCTTCCATCCTCAAACCCAATCTCTACATAGCAGTAATCCGACACAGGATTAGGATAGATCTTAATATTCTGTTTTTCTATCAATTGGTCAATTTGGCTGTCACCAAGTTTCACGATCTTCCAGTTCTCTTTTCCTAGTTCTTCAGCACTTGTTCCTGCCAAAACAATCGAACCATCTTTATTCATTTTCAGATCAGAAAGCCTTTCCTCTTTTTTTCTAGATTCTCCTTTTACGTGTTTTCGCCATTGTTCGTTTCCATCATTATCGATATAAAGCATCCAAAAGGTTTCATCTTCCGCTTCAATTCTTCCTTCCGCCTGAGTGTATCCTCCCAGTAAAATACCTTTGGTTGATTGTTGTTGGTTGTTGGTTGATGGCTTTCCGTTGATTACATTCATTCCCATTAAAATATCACGGTTTTTGAAATTATAGGATCTCTGCCACTGTTCTTCACCTCTTGTATTTAAAGAAATCAGCCAGATATCTGTTCCTTCTTCAATTCCAACTGTTTTATTTCCTGACTTTT
>NZ_LELA01000051.1 GCF_001677955.1 Chryseobacterium sp. BGARF1 | reverse complement strand
TTATGAACTTCTAATGGAAAGTTCTGAAAACATGGTCAAATTATCTGCCATAAAATTATTACTCAATAAAATTTAAACAGCCTCTAAGAATTTTAGTTATTTAATCTAAATGCAAATAAGAAATCAATGAATTGATTTTTATTAAGACCTTTTAGCTTAAAGGACTTAATTCCTTAATGTTAAAAATAAACTTAATTTTTAAACAGGTTCTTATAATTTTCAATGCACCGACTTACATTTTTGAGCAATAAAAGTTTAAGATAAATAGTAAGCAATTACAATTTTTTTAAAGCAGAGATTTATTCATTATTACTCCAAATTTAAGGAACAAAGATGAACCAACAAGTTGATTTTCAGAAGCGCAGATTATATGGACACTTCATTTGCGACTTGTCGCAATTCTTTACTTCTTAAATAAGGCAGCTTGCAAAATAAAACTTTACGTTTAAATAAAATTTAAGTCCCAGAATTTTTCAATTTTAAAACTAGCCAGATTAATCTTATAAAAAATCAATCTTCCTTATTTCTTTCTGCTTTCTTTTTCTGTCTTAAAACATACAAATACAGACTTTCAACTTTCGTTCTCGCCCAATCTGTTTTTCTCAAAAATTTCAAGGATGAATTGATGCTAGGATTATCGGTAAAACATTTGATATTGATTTGTTTCCCAAGCTCTTCAAAGCCCTGATAATATTCTACCAACTCTTCAAGAATGGCATCAAGTCTTTTTCCGTGTAAAGGGTCTTTTGATTTTTGTTCCATGATGTAAAAATAAAGATAAAATTGTATTTAAAGATAAACAAGACTGTTTTACCTTAATGTAAATCGCATTTGGTCACAAACAGCATTGAAACTAATCAATTGCATTTGCATTTGCATTTTATTACAAAAAAGGCTGTTTTGAACAAAAGTATTTTGCATTTTGTTACAAACAACAGTAAAACAAATCAATCGCAGTTGCATTTTATTACAAACAAGATTGTTTTAAACCAAAGTCAAACTCCGGAAGTAACAAACAGGGTTGTTTTAAATCAATGGAAAATTTCTCTACTCTCAAATCCTTTTTTTTCGAATTAAGTAAAACCATAAATAAATTGATATTGTATGACTTAAATTTAATTATGAAATTTATATCCTTCAAAAAAGTAAAGCTGAATGTCTAAAGTCAAATCAGAATAAAAGTTTTCTCTAAAGAATAGATTAATTTAGCACTATCATAAAATGTATAGATAAACCTGAGATGAGTAGAAATACAGAAGCGAATAAAAAAATTCACAATAAAAAGATTGCCAATAAAAAACGGAAAATTCAGGAAGCTGAACTAAAAAGGAAAAACCGTTTAAAGGAAATGCGCCAAAATACCCTCGAAAAAGAAGCTGCAAAACAAGAAAACGAAGATTAATTTATGAAAATCCTTCACACCGCCGATTGGCATTTGGGTAAACGTCTCGACCGTTTTTCTAGATTAGAAGAACAGGTTTTGGTGATGAACGAAATCGTTGAAATTGCCGATGAACAAAATGTTGATTTGGTGTTAATTGCCGGAGATTTGTTTGATAATTTCAATCCGAGTGTTGAAGCGACGGAACTTTTTTATAAAACTTTAAAACGTTTATCTTTAAACGGAAAACGCCCTGTGATCGCCATTTCCGGAAATCACGATTCGCCAAGTTTGATTGATGCACCTGACCCTTTAGCTCGAGAATGCGGAATTATTTTAATCGGGCATCCAAAAGCCACAATCAATCCTTTTGAACTTGATTATTTTAAAATTTCAAAATCAGCGGAAGGTTTTATTGAATTGGAATTTAAAAATCAACATTTTCCTGTCAGAATTTTGCATACTCCTTATGCAAATGAGGTTCGTTTAAAAGAATATTTTGGAGAAAATAAAGAAGAAGAACTTAGCAGAGTTTTATCCGAAAACTGGAAAAAAACAGCTGATGAATTTTGTGACCAAAATGGCGTTAATCTTTTAATGGCTCATTTATATATGAACAAAAAAGACGCTCCGATTTTGGAAGAACCGGAAGGCGAAAAACCCATTAAAATTGGTAATGCAGATTTGATTTTCTCAGATATTATTCCTCCGCAGATTCAATATACGGCTTTAGGACATTTGCACGCTTTTCAAAATATCGGAACTGATGAAAAACCTGTTGTTTATTCTTCTTCGCCTTTGTGTTACAGTTTTAGTGAAGCCGGACAAACGAAATATGTTTCAATTATCGAAGCTGAACCCAATAAAAATGTTTCATTTGAGAAAATAGCTTTACAAAATGGTAAAAAACTCGTCAGAAAAACTTTTGATTCCATTGAAAGTACAATTGAATGGCTGAAAGAAAATCCAAATACTTTAGTTGAATTGACCTTAGAAAGTGAAACTTTTTTAAAAGCAGAAGAACGAAAACTTATCTATCAATCTCACGGCGGAATTGTACATCTTATACCTAAAGTTAAAAATCAGAATTTTAATGAAAACCAATTGAGTGAAATCAATCTGAATCAAGATATTAAAACTTTATTCAATGATTATTTTAAATCTAAAAATGGCGGTCAGGAAGCCAACGAAGAGCTCCTTAATTTGTTTAACGAAATTGTTAGTTCTGATAAATAATATATTTATTGAACCATTGAGATGGATTTAAGAAGTTAAGTTTTTTAAGAGAAATAAATTTCTTAAGACACAAATCTTTACTTTGCTTGCAAAGACTTAATTATTCTCAACTTCTTAAATGTCCTTAATGGTTCAAATTACAACTCTTTTAAGTTCTTAATTTATTATTATGATTCCAATTCAACTGACTTTAGAAGGTCTTTATTCTTATCAGGAACGTCAGAAAATCGATTTTGAAAATCTTACGGAAGCTGGTCTTTTCGGAATTTTCGGTTCGGTTGGTTCCGGAAAATCTTCTATTTTGGAAGCCATTTCGTTTGCGTTGTACGGTGAAACGGAACGTCTCAACTCCAGAGACAAACGTGCCTACAATATGATGAACCTGAAATCGAATAAATCGTATATAGAATTTGATTTCATCAATTTTGAAAACAAAAAATTCCGCGCGACAAGAGAATTCAAACGTAATTCTAAAAATTTTGAAGATGTAAAAACGCCGACCGTCACTTTCTATGAGTGGAAAAATGAAAACTGGATTCCATTAGAACATTCTAATGCTGAAAAAATTATTGGTTTAAGCTATGCCAATTTTAAGCGAACTATTATCATTCCACAAGGTCAGTTTAAAGAATTTCTGGAATTAGGGGCGACAGACAGAACCAATATGATGAAGGAGATTTTTAGCCTTCAGCGTTTTGATTTGCAAAATAATGTTTCAATTTTAAATGCTAAAAACAAATCTGAACTCGACCAGTTAGAAGGTCAGTTAAGAGGCTTTGAAGAAGTAAATGAAGAGCAGATTTCAGCTCAAAAAGAATATTTAAAACTTGAACAGCAGAAATTGGATGAGAGGCAGGAAATTTTCAAAAAAACGGAAGAAAAATATCTAAAGCTGAAAGGCTTGAAAGATGATTTTGAGATTTTCATCCATAAAAAAAATCAACTTGAGAAACAAACTCAAGAGAAAGTTGAAATTGATATTCTGGAAGCCAAAACAGAATTATTCGATAAAATTTTCAGAATTTTCACTCCTCTGATTTCTGAAAAAAATAAGCTCACAAAAGAAATTTCTGAACAGCAAAAAAATAAAGAACATCAGTTTACAATTTTACAGGAAACCGAAATTCGATTTGAAAATATTAAGAATAAACTTTTGGCAATTCAGCCTCAATATGAATCTTTAAATCAATCTAAAATTCAGGAAAATGATTTAGTCCTGATTTTACAAATGCAGAAATTTTCGGGTGAAATAGAAACTCTAAAAGAACGAACCGAAAATGGCACAAAAAAAGTAAAAGAAGTTGAAGCAAATCAAAAAATAATTCAACAAAAAATTGAGGATTTATCTAAAAGTATCGATATTTTAAAGCCGAAAAAATTAGATTCAGCTTTGTTATTAAATGTTGGAAACTGGTTTTCTGAAAAGAAAAAATTAGATGAAAATTTACAAAGCCAGATTCAAAAAATTAGTTCAAAGAAAATCGAAATTGAAAATAGTTCGGAAGAATTGAAACCTTTTAAAATTAATATTGAAACCTTTAAAATTGATTTTAAAACGCAGATTGAAACTTTAGACAGTCAAAAGAAAATACTTTCCGAAAAAAGAAATCATTTGGAAGTACAGCAGAAACTGGCTCACTTTGCCAACGAATTGCACGACGGAGAATCTTGCCCGCTTTGTGGTGCTTTGGAACATCCGAACATTGTAGAATTTGATGATGTTAATTTAGAATTAGACGAAATTCAAAAACAAATCGAGCAGCTTGAAAGTCAGAAAGATAAAATTCAAAAACTAGCTTTATCAATAGAAAAAATTCTTGACCGAAAAAAGATTTTTGAAGAACAGTTAAGAGCTGAAGAAGAAAGCATGAAGCAAATTCAGAATCAGATTGATGAGCATCTTAAAAACTTCAATTGGAAAGAATTCAATGCCGAAAACCAAACCGGTTTTGAAGAAAAACGACAGCAATCTTTCTCCATTGAAAAACAGATTGATGAATTGAATCAGCAAATAAGTTTAGAACAAAAAAGTCTTGATAAAGAAAGAGAAAATTTTGACAGTTATAATAAAGCACTCGAAAAATTCAAACTTGATGAAGCAAAAAAAGAAGAGCAAATTAAAACCAACGAAGCCAATTTAAAGGTTTTAAAGTGGGTTGATTACGAGAAAAAACCAATTGCTGAAACTGAAGACATCTACAATAAATTATCACAATCGAATCGTGAAACTGAAGAAAATTATCAAAAATTAAATAAGGAAAAAGAAGAAATTTCACCAAAATTGGCCGAACAAAAAACAATTGTTAATCAGCTTGAAAAACGAATCTCTGAATTAGAAAAAGAAATTTCAGACAATAAAAACCTGATTGAAAAAGCCTTATTTGAACAGAAATTTAATTCTTTAAATGAAATCCAAGAAATTCTTGTTCAGGAAATCAATGTACAGGAAACAAGAGCTAAAATTCAGCAGTTCAGAATTGCTTTTGAAATTTTAAAAAACAGCATACTTGAACTTGAAGCCAGACTGAAAGACTTCACTTTTAATGAAGAAGAATTTTCAACCCTTGAAAATCAGTTTAAAAGCTTTGAAAATGATTTAAAAATCGCCAATGATTCTGTCGTAAAAATTGCCACTGAAATTGAAAGACTGGAAAAAGAATTCAAGAAAAAAGAAAATCTTTTAAAAGACTTAGCACATCTTCAAAAACGTGGTGAAAATCTAAAAATCATGACCAATCTCTTTAAAGGAGCTGGTTTTGTGCAGTATATTTCATCTATTTATCTTCGTCAATTATGCGACCATGCGAATGTTCGTTTTCATCGAATGACAAGAAACCAACTGAGTTTGCAACTGAACGAAAATCATGATTTTGAAATCATCGATTATTTAAATGAAGGTCGAAGCCGAAGTGTGAAAACGCTTTCCGGAGGACAGGCTTTTCAGGTTTCGCTGAGTTTAGCGTTGGCTTTGGCAGAAAGTGTTCAGAGCAATGCAAAAGCTGATAAGAATTTCTTTTTCATCGATGAAGGTTTCGGAACTCAGGATGCAGAATCTGTAAATATCGTTTTTGAAACACTGATGAATCTTCAGAAAGAGAATCGAATTGTAGGCATTATTTCTCATGTGGAAGAACTGAAAGAAAAAATTCCTGTTTCATTGAATATTACGAAAGATGAGGAACGTGGAAGTTTGATTGAGATTGCGTAATTTTTTTCACATTTAGGTCACATTAGTGTTAGTTTTAATATTTTGAAAATATTTTAGAACACATCTGTAGAAAATCAAAGATTTTCATTTTTTATTTACATTTGAACCATTAAAAATTATATGTATATCCGTAATCATCCATAATTTCGTATATTTGTTTGTTATATAATAAGTTAGATGGATATATTTAGTTTTACGGCTG
>NZ_LELA01000050.1 GCF_001677955.1 Chryseobacterium sp. BGARF1 | reverse complement strand
TAATCAACAAAAATTAGTAAGTTTATAAACCGAAAATCCTCCTTAAGGATTTAAACTAAAATGTCTAAGTTGGTTTGAAGACGTACAAACATTTATAATGGAAAGATAGACAGTGTGATTATCAAAAACTTCTCATATCAAGATAGAGAAACTTCTACTGTGAATGATGAAATTGAAAGCACAAGGGTCATATTATTAAGTAGCAAAAAACTTACAGAAATACAAATAAAAAAACTTGATGAATTATTAAAGTCAAAAAAAAGTTATATTAAACAAAGAGCATTATTGTCTCATTTTAATAAAAAAATTGAATACTTTTTTAATGGTAATAAAATACAGGATATTACAATTTCATCAATGACAAAAAACATCACAATTTATAGAGAAGAAAAATGTATTTATAAAGCCAAAATGTCATTCTTTTTAGAAAAAGGAATTAAAAATTTAGAGAAATAATGTCCCAACACATTACAGATACAACCCAATTACAATGTGATAAAGGAACAATTCAACAAGTCAATCCTTTATAAGTATTGAAGGGAAATTGCAGGCAACAGAAGGAGATAAGCAACCTAACACTAATATAAAACCCTTTGGAGTATGCAGTGTTTTAAGGTCTTCCTGTTCACCCTCACTAATACCTCTGAATTTGAAATTGAGGGTAAAAAAGAGCTGTTAGATTGCTCCAGTTGTCAATGTTCTGTTGGCGGGAAAATATCTGTTGTGAGGTCAATACAGAATTTTGTTGAAGAATAACACTGAAAATAATAAAGTTGCCAAATTATAAAAATGACAAGATAATTGATTAAAACCTATATAAGAAAAACATTGAAATGAAAGAAAACCAATTCATAACACTTAAAAAGAAAACTGATTTTGCAGTAAAACAGTTAAATAACTGTTGTAGTGCTGGATGTTCTTTTTGTTGTTATCAATTAATTGAGGTATTTGATTTTGAAAAGCAAACAATAAAAAGTACAGTTAACAAACTAAGCGACGAAATAAAGTCCGTTGTAAAAATAAATTTAGAAAGCTGGTTTAATTTTTTCAACCAAAATACCCCCGAAAATAAAGTATTAGATGAAAAAGATACTATTGTAAAATTAATGGAATTGGACTTGTTAAATAAGCATCAATGCCCTTTATTAGTTGATAATCTATGCTCCATATACAATAATAGACCTCTTGCTTGTAGAGTTCATGTTGTAGAGTCTAAACCAGAGCTTTGTGAGAAAAACCCTCATAGAGCTTCTTCAAGGGATAGTTCCAACATTAGAAGCGAAATATTTGCAGATATAAAAATGAAAAAAAATACTCTCTTATATTTCTCCCATACATTATAACTGAAGTAATCCAAATTTCTACTAAATTAAAACCAATAAAGAAAATGCCAGTTCGATAAGTTAATATTTGTAAAAATAGACAAGAAGTAAACAGGCTCAAAATAAGCCTGTTTTTTTTGAAATAATATTTCCTGCTCAGTCCGGCGGAAGGCTTATTGCCAAATTTCTTTAGCAACTTTTGGCTCAGATCCTGTAAATTCTTCAATATATTGTACCATAAGCTCTCCTAAAACCGCTTCAAAATCTACTGTTGTAGCAATAGAATCATGAATCGTAAATAGTGGCATTTCAGGATAATCTTTTGCAATCTTTTTAGTCACGTAATCAATAATACAGTGCGATTCTATATTTTGAAGAAGTCTCGACAAATGTGCATTACCTTATCACTCACTTGAATCTTTTCATCACGTTTTCTCTTTTTGTAGAATTTCTTAGCACAGTCATCGGAACAGCATTTTGTTGTAGTCTTTTTAGCTACAAATCTATTTCCGCAGAATTGACAAATTTTATTGACTTCCATAACGTCTAAATTCTCCCCAAAAATGTTTCACATTGTTTCCTTGTGTTTCCCACTGTTTCAAAATGTAATATTTTTTAACGATAAAACTACAAATTTTATTCCAAACAAAATTCATAGAAACGAAATAGAAACAAATAGAAACAAATAGAATGTATGTATTCTGCAATATTAACTTATAGGACAAAATATAAGATAAATAAAAAACCCTTTAAATATTGCGTTTAAAGGGTTTTTCGTATTGTTGTGATTGCAATCTATATACAATCTAAAACACTGTCTACTTTCCGATACAAAAAGTATAAAACCCTTTATTTATAGCACTTCACATAGGTAAATATGTACAAAAGTGATACAAAATACTTATGAAAATAAATTCAATATCTTAAAAATATTGAATTTATTTTTTGAGTTTATCGAAAAATAATACTAACTAATTATTATAGCTTGTAATAATTACAATATGCTCATTTACATCAAAAAAATAATCTATATGGTGATTATTGTAAAAATATCACTATCAACTCTTACATCCACACCATTTTCAATTATGCTAAATTTACTGGTAAGTAAATTTAAGTATTTCATTGACAAGCCTTTTATTTTATTACACTTAAATCACTTTGATTTTGTATTTTTACGGTTAAATTTGCAGTTCCTAAACTTGATACTGCAAATATCGTTATGCCTAATAATATCAATAAGAACTCAAATCAATTGCCTTATAATCCTAATGACGTTGACATTAGACAACAATCTTTTACAGTTGATATGATTGTCAATATGATTGAAAAAGGTGATATTGAATTATGGCGACCTCATGATTTTCAGCGTTTAAGTGGATTGTGGACAGTAAAACAGAAAAGCTGGTTGATAGAATCTTTGTTAATGAACATCCCCCTACCAATTTTTTACATGGATGGAAGCGAACATCCATGGAAAATTATCGATGGATTACAAAGGCTCACCGTCATTCATGAATTTATTTATAAAAATTCTTTTGCACTTTTAGACTTACAATATGAGTTTGATCTAGAAGGACGTTTCTTTCATGAGTTACCCTATTTTTACCAAAGAACTATTAGGAATTTTTACATTCAAGCTTATATAATAAACCCAGGTACTCCGCGAGAGGTGGTACTCAATATTTTTCATCGTATTAATACTGCTGGAATCCGTTTAAATAAACAAGAGTTGAGAAATGCTTATTTTTCAGGTAATGCCTCTTCTTTTATTGTTGATTTAACAGAAACCGAAACTTTTCAACAGCTTATTGGAAAAAAAATTTCCTCTAAAAGAATGAAAGATCGAGTTTACGCACTAAGATTCGTTGCTTTTTATATGATAAAACATGCATACGAAGGTACCATGGATAAGTTTCTTGATTTGGCAATGGAAGATATTCAGGGATATAATAATCTTATTCTTGATGATATCAAAACACAGTTTGAACACTCTTTACAAACATGTTTAACAATTTTTGGGGATGATGCATTTCACATTCTTAATAAAAATGGAAAAAAAATAGATAATAAACTTAACATTGCGCTCTTTGAAGCTTGGACTGTTAATCTTGCATATAGAAATCAACATCAACATAGAGCTTTGATTGAAAATGTAGAAATCCTCATCTCAAGATATATAGAATATTTTACAATCCCAGAATTTAATAAGGCTATTACTTCTTCAACAACATCAAAATCTTCGGTTGATCTACGCTTTGCAATGATCAGCGATTTAATAGATATTTCAATATGATAAACCAACTAAGATTATTTCAATTTAAAGGTTTCAAAGAACAAGTCTTTAATTTATCAAACCTCACTTTACTTGCGGGAGTTAACGGTATGGGCAAATCGAGCTTAATCCAATCTTTATTAGTACTTAGAAGTAGCTATGATAGAGGTGAGTTACAAAACGGAAGTTTTCTTACGATTCAGCATCAAGATCTTATTAATCTTGTAAGTCCAGACGCTATTTTAAATGCTGATGCTGAATCCAGTGAAGTTTCTATTAATATTATTGAAGATGAATACCAGGGAATCTGGAAAGTTGATGCTGAAGGCATTAGCAACTCCCTACCTCTGAAAGACCATACTGTTAATTCCGAAATCTTAAAAACATCATTGTTCAATACTTCATTTCAATATTTAAATGCTGAAAGAATTGGTCCTAGACAATTTTATGAGCGTTTATCAGTAAGTAAACAACATAGTCCCTTGGGCTATCGCGGAGAATTCACTGCTTCAAAATTATCTGAGGTGGCTACGAATTTGACAAAACTTGAGCATTCAAAATTATCTCTATCAAAAAGCGAATTTATTTATGATCAAGTATCAAATTGGCTCAGCGAAATCCTCCATTCTGGAACAAAAATCAGTTTGGATGAAAGTAACCCTACTCAAATTTCCATTCTCTATAATTTTGCAAGGCAAAAAGGAAAAAGTTTTAATCCTTTAAATATTGGATTCGGTTTTTCTTTTGCTCTTCCAATTATCGTTGCCGTTTTAACGGCACCAAAAAACTCATTGCTGATTATTGAGAATCCTGAAGCACATCTTCATCCAAAAGGTCAAGCAGAAATGGGAAAATTTTTAGCCCTTGCAGCTGAATCTGGAATCCAGATAATCATCGAGACTCATAGTGATCATATTCTCAACGGAATTAGAATAGCTGTTAAGGATAAAAAAGTCTTACCCGAATCGACAAATATTATATTCATTGGCTCTTATGATGATAATGGAAATGAAAGAGTATATGTAGAAGAACTTGTAATCGATAAAGAAGGAAGAATTAATGAGTGGCCTAAAGATTTTTTTGACACTTGGGAGTATTCAATGATGCATTTACTTTAAAACCAACAAGATGCCAGAATTAATATTCAATGAATTAAGTCTTCAATCTGATGTAAATAATACAGAGCACGCACATTCACTTCTAAAAAGTTTTTTTGAGCTTTGTGACAGTGTAAACAATTTAAAAATTGGGACACTTAAAATTAAAATTGGAAAAGAATTTAGCACATTGCTTTTCAAAGGAGTACATTACAATATTCATAATTTTTTGCCACGATTAGAAGCAGATGAAAGAAATCGCTACAGTACATATTTGGCACAAACCTCTTTTATATCAGATAATCCCTATTATTCATACGATGGAGCAGAAGCAATTGGTTTTGGATACGCTTACGAAAATGATCAAATTACCGTCAGTATTAATAATGCAGATAATTGGTCTGAAAACTCATATACTATCACTAAAGAATATTTATTGGAAGAACAAGATGCTGAAGTTGTTGTTGAAAACAAAGAGGTTAAACATCTGCCTCATGAAAATCAGCTAGATACATTTAAACCTTTTTTTATTGAATCTGCATTAAAAAATGCAAAATTTAATGTTTCGAACATTTTAACAATTGAGGATTTTTGGAACCGACGTTCAGAAATATTTGAGATGTTGGACTTTTCAGTGGAATCTGAGAATCTACTGAAAAAATTCACATCGATTAGTCATCCTCACTTTTCAAAAGCAATGAATTATTTTGAAAGATTAAATCTCCATTTATTAGAAGTAAGTTTGGGCAGAAAGAAATTTGACAACTTACCTGGTGACATTAGTCTTGATGGTGAGGCAACGCTTAATAAATATAGTAATGAAAGAATATTTACTTTACCCTCAGGAAATGCTAAAATATTTTCTACACACGCAAAGCTAGGAGGGAACTTAAGAATTTATTTATATCCGGAAGAAAGCCGTGGAAGAATTAGTATTGGGCATATTGGTCATCATTTAAATACTGTAAACTTTAAAAATTAATATTTTATCATTAAATTAATATATAACTTATTGTCTGATTTTAATTCTCAATAGAGAAATCCTCTTGATGGTATATTACATACTATAGTCAAGTTCTGTTGCAAGATTCAGCACTACCAATTTTCGGTCTATTCTATAAGCGAGATATTATTCTGTAGAAAATTCCGTGAGATAAACTGCGGAATGGCTGCCTCGCAATCCAATCCAGACTTTTTTGTACAATCTCTCAGATTCATTGTTCATATTGATCGAATGACTTATAACTTTTCCTTATCAATCTATAAATGTTATCGACCTTATTAATATATTTTCGCTGATCCAGCAGTATTTTTGTAGTCTAATTATTAATAAAACATACTACAAAAAGGGTATTTCAAATACAATATTACATTCGATTTTTGTCTCAAATATTTGCTAAATTTGCAACAAAATGTTCTTTAGAATTTTGTTTTACAAAACTGTCGCCGTATATTTACTTTGTTAAAAATAAGTTCATTTATAGAATTTAAACGTATTAAAAAAAAGTAGCTGGTAATTTTACTCACCACTCCCATTTCTTTTTTTCTTTTCTTTCTAACGTATCTCTATCAATCTCATCCATCAAATCGTCCTCAAAGTTTTTCGATGGATTATACCAGTCAAGTTTTTTTTCAGCCCATTCTATCCATTCTTTATTTTTTGTATCGCTAGACTTCACATAATCTAAATACTCACTAAGGATTAAAAATTTCTTCCATCTGTGAGCATCATTGTAGAAAGAAATAAATCTACTGAGTTCTTCATCTTTGCATTTTTGTTTTGCTTCTTCAACTTTTCTGATTTCTTCTTGTTTTTCTCTCTGTATCTCCCACTTTTTCCTATTGTCAAGTACTTTTTGAAATTCAGTTTCAATTTTTATCAAAATCTTCTCAACCTGGCTTTCAACCGGAGACTTGTCCGTATCTACAAATTCAAAAGTAGCAATCCTCCTAATTTTAATAGCTAATTTTCCATTTGCAGACAATTCTCGATCATTCCATCCATACTTATTCGGGGTTAATGTTGCATTGCTTTTTTCTCGAATGTAGATTAACATTTTATCATTATCATGAGCGATAATTTCTAGTCCCTCATCGCTTAATAAAACTCGATATCCTAAAACTTTAAAGTTCTTAATAAGATTATCTAAAATTCTCAAGGAGCGAGAAACATTTTTTGGAGAAACAATGATACTTGGTAAGCCTCGGCTTGTACTAATTGTACCTTTTACTTTCTCATAAGAATTCGACATTTTTTTATTCTCCAGGTTAGATTGTGTTTTTACAACTATATCATCTGGCTTACTTAATCTATCATTTACTTTAAGAATTAGTGATAAGTTCTTTCTGATTTTTTCAGTAACAAGTTTTCTGATCGAATCTTCAGGAGAATAATTTTGTTTTAATACATCAACATTAATTTTGATTTCTCCTTCTTCATCTTTTTTGAGTAAAGGTAATTGGTTCACTTTTTTGCCATATTGTATCTTTTGCCAATAACCAACTGGAGGTATGGGAATATCAAAATTTTTACAAATTTTACGTAATCCATTATCTGATAAATTAAATTCTTTTGCAAGTTTAATCATTGGTGTAGCCCAAACTTTGTCATATAGTTCTTTGCGAGAAAGTTTGATCGTGTTATTCATAATTAAAATTTGTTATAATTTTTGATATATTTCTTTCAACACTCCTTTAATTAATCTCTATTTCTGTAAAGTTAATAATACTTTTTTGGCAGTTTTTCATTAAAAATTTTTGACAGATAAATCTTTTTTAAAAATCTAAAAACTTTTAATATAATCAAGTTAAGTATTATAAAACGAAATTCCCAATACATCCTGATTCTAGAGTAAATTAAGTATACTTTTTGCAATATTAGAATTCAAAATGCCTGAATCATTGATGACTGTTATTTTACCTAACGAACATGAGTGTGCCTTATCATCAAACAAAATAAAAGATTCGTTTTTTAAGTCAGTATTTTGAGAAGGATATAAAAGCAGCGATTTGGTAGATTTCCAAAATTGATTATAAACATACATCTGCCTCAAGTCATGGGTCGAAGGTTGTGACTGATCAATATTCTTCCATTTGGTATCGATAATTAAAATTTCTTTATTTTCATTATCTGTTTTCTTTTCTAAAACAATATCCGGGCGAATCGTTATACCATTCCAAAAGCCTTTAGAGTTTTGTCCATAAACTTCAATACCGCTTCCTTGTGCTGCTTGTTTTAATCTTGCCAAAACATATTCTTCCCAAAGGCTGTTCATGTCAAAAAGCAGTGCCAGCATCTTTTCAGAACCGCTTGAAACATTAGGAGCATAATTTAAAATAATGAGCCTTGCAATTGCTAAAGCCGTTTCATAAGGCGTAGTCTTTCTAGACTTGGGAATTTTAGTAAATGTATTTTCATTGGCTTTAATGCCTTCTACCTCGGGGAAATCTAATTGTACTGTTTTACACTTACTGTAGAGATAATTTCCTTTTGATAATGTAGAAATAATTTCCAAAGCCTGTGCTAAAATCTGATGAATCAAATGGTCTTTATCATAAACCTGATGCGTGGTATAAAATCTTTCTTTGTGAACAAGATTCTTTTGGATATGATCCGCAAATTGCAGTTTGCCCTTCAGAGCCTTTATATTTCCAGTTTCCTTATAGTATTGTTTGATTAACCCTTGATGAATAAGCAACTGTACTTCATTCAAATACCATTCAAAATAAATATCCAGAAGATGAATAGATTGCCTTGAAACATTGGCCTGACCGATCTGCTTAATTTTTAATTTCTTAGTAACTTTCAGCATTTCCAAAAGAACATCACGCCATTTAGATTTATTCTCTTCTGGCTCGTATCGGTCAACTTTTGGAAGAATTTCTATAGTTAAACCTTCCACCTGTATAACACCCACAAATTGCTTGAATCTTATTCCATTATGTCGGGTTTCAAAATACTTATCATTATGCAAAATATTTAGTTTGGATAAAGCTACGTAATGACTTTTTTCAAACCTTACATCGTTGTAAAGTTCATTAATAAAAATGATTTCAAATTCAAAAACCTGTATTACTTTAGTTTTCAATGGTAGAAGTAGTTTCCTTAAATGTTCCTAATAATTTTTGCACAGCAATCTCAATCTGAATTTCATCTAAATCAGCTAACTGATATTCTAATTCAAATTCAGGCTTAGGTTGTTTAAAAAACCTTGTAAAAACCCCATTTTTATCCAGCTTTCTTTCAACAAAAAATCCCTCGCCTAATATCCAACCTATTTTTTCATAATCGCCATAAAAATACTCCTGTAATAAGGGAATAATATTATTTTTAAAGACCGATTTTAAATCATCGACAGAATTTACATCTATAAAATAAGAATGTCCGATTTTATGATTTCTGTCCAATAATATTTCAATTCTTTGATTTATTTTTTCTAATAAAGTTTGCAGATTGATTCCGGTAATAGGAAATTCAGAAAAATAATCATAAAATTCCTTATTTTCTGCTTTGGTCATTTGATCCCAAATGTTTACTTTTTCAGTATGCCAGTGTTCAGACACTCCTAACAAATTAAACAAATTTGTTTCCTTCTCTACAAATTCAAGATCATCCCATCCAACACTTTCGTATTTCCATAATAATCTACAGTACATTGCCGATGGAGACAAGATATTTTCTTGAGAAGATATTTCCTCGAAACTAAAACGTCTTCTTAAAGCTGTATCCAAAGCTTCGATACTTCGGTCTGCAGTATTCATTGTACCCATGATATATAGATTAGATGGTACACCAAATTTATCTTTACTGTAAGGCAAGGTAACTTGTAATTCTTCAGATTTACCCAAACGTTTACTATCTTCAATTAAAGTTATTAACTCCCCAAATATCTGTGAAACATTGCCCCTATTAATTTCATCAATGATCAGAACATAGTTTTTTACAGAACTGTCTTTTGTAGCTGTAAGTTCTTTAAATGACTCAAGCTTTATATCTTCATTATAAAACTGATAAATAGATTGTTGAGATATATTCTTTTTTAAAAACTTTTCGGGTGATAAATTTAAATCTTTTGCAAACCAATCAATTTTTCTAAAATGAGAAAGACTTGTAGGATTTTCATCATTAAAAATATAAGAACCTGACACTTTCCCAATTGCATCAATAATATGGTTTCCTCTTGTTGCAATTACAATATCACCCTCTTTCATTCTAAATAAAGTAAAAGATGCTTGAATATTAAAGCTACTTTTTTCTGCAACATCTGGAAACTTTTCTAAAAATTTCTTTTTATAGGTGCTCCAAT
The DNA here is from genome assembly GCF_001677955.1 of Chryseobacterium sp. BGARF1. Lineage (GTDB taxonomy): Bacteria > Bacteroidota > Bacteroidia > Flavobacteriales > Weeksellaceae > Chryseobacterium. The sequence continues at coordinate 43,245 of NZ_LELA01000050.1, read as the reverse complement.
CATTTATTTTTGCTAATTCTGACAAATCATTGGCTCCTCCCCAAGATATTCCCCCAAGATTATTATGAATACAATACGAGTGTTCCTGAGGGTTATTTTTCCCTCCAAGGGACATCTTGTAATAATCCACATTGTTCCAATCTATGTCTGTTCTATCAACTTTTTCGATTTTCTTCGCTTGATTTACAATCTTCTTGAAGATACCATCTTCAACATCATAAATAACTGATTTATTACCTTGTGTATCTTCTTCGATCATTGGCTTTATACCTTCAACAAAATCTTCATAGCTCATACTTTGATGGAAGGTCGTAAATACAATCTGCCCAGATCCGGCAAGTTTACTATATTCCTCTTTTATAATTGCTCTGTTTTGGTTAAGATCAAAATCTGGATTTATAATACTAATTGCTTTATCAATAGTGTTATAGGTTTTTCCAGTTCCTGGAGGCCCAAATAATATCTGGTTTAATGGTTGATTTGTTTTTTTCATTATTGGATATGATATTGGTGAGTCATCAATTTCTTCTGTCGAGTTAAGAACTTGGTAAAGTATATCTTGAGCAAATATTAAATGATTAGTATCTGGATAACAATCATCAGTTAAAAACTTATTTTTAATATCAAGTAATTCCTGATCTTTAGTGATATAATTAACGATCAGATTCTTTACTAAATCCAGATAGTGTATATATTTTTTATTTTTACTTTCTGGCTTTATTCCTAAAAGATCACAATAAGATTTATAAAAAGAGTTTTTGTAAAGTGTATATTTTTCTGGATATTTAAAAGTCAGGAATGTAGAAATTGTTCTTTCATCGTGATGGTGATTCAGTTTCATACCCATCTTTTTATAGATTTCAGATACCCTATTTTGGAACTCTACAATTCTGTCTTCTAGTGACAGTTTCTCATCGAAGAGATTTTGAAAGACATTTCTATAATCTTCTGGAAATTCTTTGGCCATATGATTCCTTACAGCGATACCATTATGGTAAATTAAATTACCATAATTAATTGAAGTAATTTCAGAAGTAAAATTATCCGCAGAAATATCGGGACGATCATTAAATAAATTTAGCAGCTTCCATTTATAAATTTCCTTTTTATTATCTTCAGAAACAATATTTTTATACTTCGAAATAATACTCTGGTTAATATCTACAGTAAGTCTGTTCTTAATAATGAATCCCATTTTTCTTAGGGGTTCATTTGTACTGTCACCACCGTATAAACTCATCTGGTCCCAATTTGATATATTAGCTAATTCCGCAGCTTTGCGAACGATTTCTTTTGGGGGATAAGCTTTTCCTTTATATTCTAAATCATATTTAGTGGAGCCTATTAAACTAATATCATTTTTTATGATAAACTCTAATGCTGTTGTAATTTGCTCTTTTGTAACTTGTTTTGCTAAGTTTGCCATAAATTATTATTTACCTAATTCTCCTTGAAATTCTTTGTCTGTTCCAAAACATTCTTATAAATTATCCATAATATCTTTTTGACAATAACTTGCTCATAACCTTTTTCTTTCGAAATATGGATGAATGATTTTTCTAATTGGGATTCTGTGTATTTCATTGGATACTTACTTTATTACTCGCTCTTCTTTTTTACTAATATGTAATTACAAATCAAAATTATTTTTTTCTTCTTTGATGCTCTTTGATGTATTGCTGTCCTGACATTACTAAATTAATAAGTTGTCCTTGTGGAGTATTCAAAACTCCATAAGTTGAATTAACTAAAGTATTAAGCTCTGTCCAGCTATAATTCTGACAATGAGAAACTACAAAATCAATCACTTCTTTAGTATCATTTCTTAAATTAAAATTATCTTTTTTATTAAGGAAATTAATAACCAATTGTTCTTTGTTATTATCATCAATTTTAATTAAAACTTCAAAATTAGAAGATTCATTAAAAATACTTCTGAGGCTTTTGTAAAACGGACCATATTCTGTCTGTAACCATTCTATATCAGTAAGTTTCTCAAATTTCGTAATTGCAAAACGCCACTCAATTAAGTAGAGTAACTTCATCACTCTAGAAATAGATAATTGATTAGAATTTGGATACTGTAAATACAAATAATCTAAAATATTTATTACTCTTTCCATAATTAAAATCCTTGTTCTTTAGCTTTATTTATATTCGGAAAATCCCAGTCAATCTTTTCTACAAAAGCTACTAACCTTTTTTCTTCATCTTGATTTAGAACCATGTCAATATCAACTTCTTCAAATCCTCGGTCATTCTTACTTTCAACAACAACGATAGAGGTTTGTTCTAAATTCATCATATCTTTTAATGCTTTAATGTAGAAACTTCTTCCTTTCATATTCATATTCCAGACCGTTTCTTCATTGATTTTAGCTAATGAGCTTATTACACGATAATAACCTGATTTAAATTTATTTCTTTTGTTATCCGGTTCAGGAATTCCGGAATTTTTAAAAAATTTAGTTTCTTGCCAGGCTTTAAAAATTAGACCTTCCTTTTTATAACTATTTCTAGATCTCTTTTTTAGTTCTGGATTTTTAGAAAATCGTCCTAAAACATAAAATTCATCATTAATAAATTTATATAAGGTAATTCTTTCATTACTGGTGAGTTTCATTTTTTCAGCTAAATATGCTAAATGAATTTCTACAATTTCAATAGAATTATTATTGATTTTAGAAATTTTGTTTTCTAGATTCTGTATAGTGACATCATGTATTCTTTTATCTTCTTCCAGAGAAAATATTTTTCCATCTTTTTCCTTTTCTATTTTTTCTATAGTCTTTGAATTAGAAATTTGCTTAGCTATATGCCATATACTAGATCCTATTATTAAAATAAAAAGAATCCATCCAAGAGTGTTAGAATGAATTTTACCCCATAGTATTTCTCGATTTAAGCTAAACAATATACCAACAATTGTAAAAAGCAATGTATTTATTCCGTTCCAATATGGTAAAAAATGTTCATAAATATGATTTTGAGTTCTACCCAACCACGTATTTTCAATTCCCATTTTAAGTTTTCTATAGTATTTAATATTAGTTTTTAGTTTTCTTCCAACGTCGGCAATGTTGACAATAGCTATCACTTAAGTTGTGTAAGTTTTTAATTTTCAGTTTTTTCTTACAGAAAGAAATCTATCACTATTAGCACTCTTTTTATCGCTTTCTAAAAGTAGACTGCAACTTTGGAGTTTTATTAGTTTACAATTTTTCACTTTCCCATCAATAAGAAATTTATATTTAATTAGCTGGTAAACCTAATTTATCAAAAAATGCTCTATTTCTCTCCTTTGCCATATTAAGAAGTCTATCATAAGATATAACTTCGATATAACATTTGTAAGTTTTGTGAAAACCAAAATATCCCATTTTATCAGATGTAATCTGTAAATCTAAAATACTACATCGTTCTATTACAGACGTGGTCAAATCACAAATTACATAACAAAATCCCGGAATGTTTTCGGAGTTTGGAATTGGTCTTCCAGTTTTTGTTAAAACTTTACCATCTCTTATTCTCTTTAAGTAACCTAATGCTTGTTCTACAGGATCTTTTTCTTCGCCAGTTTTCGCATCATTTCTCATAGGTCTCTTAATTTCAATAACTGTTATTGACGCAAGAGGAAGAGATTCAGAATCATTAACTAATAATGGATTATCGTAAACATTCAATGCTAAAAAGTCAGGCTCTTTAGTTGAGTTTGAATTAGTAATGGATGCAGAATTAAGAGTTTTGTCAGAACTAAGAAAATTGTGGAAAGCTAATCTTTCGTCTATTAACCACAAATTACTATCTTCAAATACTGTTGTATCACTTGTTGTTTGCATTGGCATAATTAATTTATGCAACACTTCTTCTTTAGAATAACTTCCTCCTTCATTTTTTGCAATTGCGGCGGCTAATAAATCTAGAATAACTTTTCTATGAGTAACATAATTGGCTAAGTCATATTTCTTTACATCGCTAGCTTTTGATAAATATTCTTCAATCCGCTTACTGTAATACTCTTTGTTTTCGATAGATTGAGGAATAAGTAAATTATGTCCTTCTGCTATTAATTCAGATTCAATTGTCATTAAATGAGAATGAAGTTTCAAATCTAAGTCACGATCTGAAATATTAGGATCAACAAACATTTCATTTTTTGGAATCCTATTGATTATTGATTTATAGCGAGGTGCTTTATTGTCAACAAAATAATCTACTTTTGCTAACCCCGCCATTTTACTTTCTGTTAAAAAAGGCTCTAAAAATTTTTTTACCTTATTCAATGTATTTTCTCTGATTTCTGAAAAAAATATTTCAGTTTCCGAGAATATTCCATCAACAGTTTCGGGAATAGTGAAATTTAATCTTTCCTGACTTACATTTTCGGTTAGAAAATTAGAGGTAACAAAGCATATATAAGTGAAATTTTCTTCATTTTCTTTAAGGTATCCATAGAGACCTACTATTCGACCAATGAGACTCTCTTCTTTAACAACTCGATCTGCCGCACCATACTTAATAGCGTGTCGGTTTTGTTGTGTAGATTTTAATTTTAAATGAGTGAGCTCAAATTTTTCTTTATGAATATAAAATTCATCCTTTTCCGAAGCATCAATCATTAAATAATCGAATTCATTTTGTAATGAAGCAGATTCATCACCATCGACTATTACAATGTCTGGCGCTCCACCTGTTCTGATAAAATACCATAGACAATGTTCTAAAATATTTCGGGAAATTGTTTCGATAGTTTTTGGCAAATAGACCAAATAATTTTTATGAATGTCTTTAAGCGAAATGGATGTTTCTCTAATTTTAGAAATTGACTTCTCATAGTTTTCATTTGAAATATCATTTTGAATATTAAAATCAAATGCTCTTTCAAATAATTCATCTTTCTCCTCAAATACACTTGCTATTTTGACACTTTTAAAAGCCTTCAACCACAATAATCGTCCAATACCTCTACCTCCTAAATCTATTTTAAAATCAGAATCTAATGTTTTGAAAGATTTAAAATTAGCTTCATTAAAACCAATTCCATTATCGACTATCTCAAAACCATTAATTTCAGACTTTACTTCAGTAAAAGCAGATGTTTGCCCTGACCTGACAACTTTTATGATTATCTTACCTTGATAATTCTCATCATCCTTTTTCATTTCATCAATAGAATGAATAGAATTTACAACAGCCTCAAAAACAGGGAATAATGCATTGGTAAGTGGTAAAGTAGTATTTCTAAGTCTTCCTCTTAAACTAGTATTCAAGCTCATAGTTAAAGTTTTTTTTAATTTTCACAACGTCAACCTCGACATAATATATTTAAAATTGTCTAATTTTTTACTGGTTTAATTTTTATAAGATTAAAAAGTTTCGTAGTAAAATGGTTCTAATAATTTTTTTTATGGTTATTTCTAGCTCTTTTCCACAATCCCAATCTCTTCCTCACTCAGCCCATAAAGTTCATAAACCATTTGGTCTATTTCTTTATCTGTACTCGTAATTTTGGATTGAATTTCTAAGGCTTTACTTTTCTCTTGGTCAAAATAATCTGCCCATTCTGCTTCTTCGGAAAGGGCGAGTTTTATTTTTTGTTTGGTGAGTTCTTTGATGAAATCTGCATATGAAAGCTTGTACCAGTCTTGCAGTTTTTTGTTTTGGTTTAGATTTTCAAATTTTCTTTCGCAAGTTCTTTGGAATTTGGCAGAAATTTCTTGTAAGTCTTTGTTGAGAGAAAGCATTTGGTCGGCTTTCTTACGCAAATTATCGCTAGGTTCAACAATTGGTATTTGTCCAAAATATTTCCAAATAAGCTGATAGCCATTTTGAATCTGTGTACAATATTTAGAAATCAACCACCAACCGAGTTTAGAATTTAAAATAGCTAACAAACCCTTATCTTCCGTAGGAATAATCCACATTGAATCATTGCAATATAAACCAGATTCATCAAAAATAAAGCAAGATTTAACTTGAAATTTTTGATACATTATTTTTGGTTTTCTATAGAGTGCTAAATAATCTAATGAAGGATTATTATCCAGTTCCAACCAATGATGCTGTCCTTCAAAAGGCTTCGTTTCGGTAATTTTACTTCCATTGCATTGTCCTCTTTTTTTTAGCTTATCTTCATACTGAAGAATGTGTTTATGTAAAGCTGGATAATCAGTTTCAAGAACTTTGTAACTTCCAAAATAGGCAAGAATAATTGAGTCTAAATCATTTTCATTTGGAGTTTTGTATTTGCTCAAATCACGTCCTCGTAATAATGCACCGATTAATTCTTGAGATTTTACATCTTCTTTAACTAGTTCCTTTTTTTTAAATTCATCAATTAAGAAGGCTTCAGTAAGACCGAATTTAATTCCATAATTTGCTTCTCCTCTAATAAAATCACATAACGATTTAAAACGATTATTTAAGTTTTGGACAAGTTCTCTATCTTTATTAGATGAAATAATCCAAGTATCTCCGTTAAATGATTTCGTTTCAAAAATTTGCCGATTGTTATCTATATTTAAATAAAAATCATTTCTCATCTCTGGCTTTAAAACAGAAATAGCAATATTTTCGATAGCATCTTTATTCTCCGCAATAAAAATACAAGGATAAGTTGTAGCTCCTTCAAATATTTGTAAATCTCCGAAGTCTATTAATTCATTTATTTTAAATTTAAGAAAATATTCACGTAAAGGTTTACCGTAACCTGCTTGAAGCCATTTATTCGGCATAATAAAAGAAATTATTCCGTTTTCTTTTAGAATATTAAATCCTTTTTCAACAAATAAAACATATAAATCACCCCTTTTCTCAAAGGTTTTATAATTTAATTTAGATAGTTGTTCTGAAACATCTTTTATTGATTCTAATTTCACATACGGAGGATTCCCAATCACCACATCAAAACCACCTTTCTCAAAAACCTGTGGGAATTCTTGTTCCCAATTAAATGATTTGTCGCCTGCAACTTCGGGATCGTCTATCAAAGAATTTCCGCATTTGATGTTGTCATTCAAACTATTCAGTTTCCTACTGGGTTCCGCAGTCCTTAACCAAAGAGATAATTTCGCAATTTCTACAGATTCTTCATTCAGATCTACACCAAAAAGATTGTTCTCCAAAATACTTTCAGAATGATAAGTAAAAGCAATTGATGAACCGGTAAGTTTGGCTTCCAATTCATCAATATATTGGTGTTCGACAATCAGGAAATTTAAAGCTTCATTCAAAAATGCTCCACTTCCACAAGCAGGATCTATGATGGTAATTTGGTGCAACCAAGCTCTGTAATCATCTAGTTTTCTAAGTAAAGTGAGTTTGGTTTTCTGCTGTCTTTTTTTATCGGTGAAATACTCTTCTTCCACAATGGCAAATTCTACTTTTTTGTCCTCACATAGTTTACCTACTGTATTTTCAACAATATATTTGGTGATGTATTTTGGAGTGTAGAAAACACCATCTTTCTTACGTTTGGTTTCCGATTTATCAATTTCCTGACCTTCCAATTGGGCTTTTACTTCATCTAATTCATTCAAAGAATTTTCAAAAATATGTCCCAAAATATTTACATCAACTTCACTATCAAAATCGTAATCTGCAAGTTTTACACTATGGATATGTAATAAAGTATCATCTATCTTTATATTATCAAGAATATCATCCGGTTTAAATAGTCCTCCGTTATAAGCAAAAACATCAAATTGTTTACCTTTAAAGCCTGTATTGAGATATCCAAAGTATTTTTTAAATCTTTCATAAAGTGGAATACACTCATCCAGTTCCTTCAATTTTTCCCATTGTTCTACAATTAATCTTACAGAATTTGGAGGAAGTAAGCCTCTGTCTTCCCCAAAAAATAAGAAAAGTAATCGGTCTAATAATTTCTGAGATTTTTTGAACAACTCTAGTTGGTCATACTGCGGATTAAGCTCAACTAAGTTCTGAAATAGTTGTCTCTTGAAAACCGAATAATCTTTATATAACTTTTTTGTTATTGCATCTTCTTGGCTCAGAGATTCAGCTTTCATCTTTGCAGGAACATCCACAGAAATATTCTCATAAGCCAAACATAAATAAAGAAGCTGGAACTCGTCAAATGTAAGTTCAAATAAATTGAATTCTAAATGCTCAATGGCATTATCTATATATAATCTTAGTTTCTCAAAATTTGAAGTAATAATGTATTTACAATCCGTCTGGTTGTTTTTGTACCCAAAAGCCTGTTCTTCAATTTTTGAGAGATCAGTTGTTTTAGTACCTTTTAATTCAATAATCGCAGTTACTGAATTATTGATAACAATAGCACCATCAGCTTTTTTGCTGTCTTTTACATTTTTATATTCTGTAGTAAGATTATAGTTGGGTGTAGGGTTTTTGGTATAACCCAAGATATTTACAAAAAGGTCAATTAAGAACTCCCCTTGATATTGTTCTTCTTTGGACTGTCTGATGTTTGATTGAATTTCAGGATGATTAAAATGAGCTTTGAACAGATCCCACCTTTGTGTAACATTCTTTCCATTTTGATTTTTAAGATATTTTGAAATTATAGTTTTTTGAAACATGGTTTTATTAATTATTCATATCATCAAGTAATCCTTGAATTGATTTTTATATAATCGATAAATATAACTAAAGGAAAACAAAAGAAAAAACGGGAAACCGCATAATCAATGTTTTTTTTACTTTTTTGTGATTTACAACCCAAAATTAGATGCGGATTAAGATAAAATTCTTATTTGCGAAATTTTCAGGGATATTTTTTCAAGATCGAATTCTTATCTTTGTTCTAGAAAATAAAAAATTTAATTAAAGCGTAAGCTATCGTATTGGTTACAGAAAACTGCGAATCTTCTATAAACCCAAATTCGATAGGCTTACGCCCATGTCATTATATGGCGTGGGCTGTAAGTTTATATCTGGGTTTAGGGTTCTTCGCAGTACCTCTGTAACAGATTGGCTTCAGTTCCACGCTTTTTCATTTTAATAGAAAATATCGGAACTGTATTTTCTTACTCAATCATGGAAAATACTACTGAAATTATTGTTGAAGACTATCATTTTGTTTTACAAAAATTTATTAATCTAACATTGTTCGGAAAGGTTAGTAAACCAAATTTCTCGAAGAATAACGATGAAATCGAAATTCAGAAATCATTACTCGATTTTTATGACCTACTCAAAAATCAGACTACAGAAAAGAATAATGAAATTATCAATTCATATTATAAGATAACGATTGCTAGCTACCGCAAAAAGATCAAAGATGAAGACTTAGTTGATCTGATGAATTGCTATGGTTTCAGTAATATAAGAATTTTGAATAATATCTTTAGACTGTTCGATACAAAAGATAATTTGAAAGAAATTGATACCAAAAAACAAGATAATGAAATATTAGAGGAACTCATTTGGACAAAAGAATTTCCCGATGAAATGAAAAACTACTTGCATGTTCAATTTTTCGATTTTTTAAAATTCATCCCTTATGAATCAAAAGTAGTTACAAAAGAGCATTACTTATTTTTGGTTGATCGCTATGTAAGACAATACGATTACAACAAAGTTCTCAATATTGTTTATCAGAATTTTGATGAAATTGATTGAAATTTCTATTTGGCCTTATTTTTTTCTAACCACTTATTGTATTTTTCTAACTGTTGAGAATGTTCAATAAAACCTTCTAAATCTTGATTGTATGACTTTACTCTTTCAATTTGAGATTTTAATTGAGATTGAGAATTCATTCCTTTTATTCCAAAATATACAGCACCAATAGTTATCAAAGAAGCTATTAATATATAAAAGTAGAAGTGGCTTATTTTATGCTTATTTTCATTTAGAATGGTTTTTAAACTTGTTTGATTTTGATCAAACAATAGCGTAAGTCGGTTTATTTCTTCAGAAAATTCTGAAATATTTCTAGCATGTATCGTTTGTAAATATTTCAAATCAGGTTCAATCTTAATCGTTTTAAGCTCGTTAATTTTTGCAGATAGATTAGGCGAAACATTTTTCATTTCTTTTAAAGAAGCTTCTAATCCATCAATTTGTTCCAGAAATATTTCTAATGTGTCTTGTAATTTTGGTGTTGCTTTCATAGTTTCATTTTAATATCCCATTCCTTGAGAGACTGTCTTTTTTACAATTTCCTTGATTATTTTTGTTGAAATTTTTAATGCTACATTTTGCACAATTTCCAATGGCTTGGTGAATGATAAATTAGAATCTTGAAAAGGAATACCATTTTCCATTATTTTTTTCAACCCCAAGTTTCGATGCACTTCACTTGCTTTAAAATCTTTCCCAGTCGCCAAATCCATCATACGATGTCCTTGTATCTGTCCCTGTTTATTAATAGTGGGAGTAACTTTCACTCCAAGCTCCTCCATCTTTTTCATATATAATTCCATTGATTTTGGATTTTGATTCATTACAAATTCATGTTTTTTTAAGATTTCATTTTTTACTGCTCTATCTAAATCTTTTCCTTGTTCAATAGTTTGAAGTTTATTAATCATGACCTCTTTGGCAGAGATTAATCCTTTTTCTTTCGCAACCTCATGTGCAGCCCATTGTGCTTTTTTACCAATAAAATGATCCGAAATTAATTTACCGTTGTCCTGAACTCTATTTGCAATAATATGAATATGCTTATGAGACTTCTCGGTATGTACAAAAGCGATAAACTGTTGCTTTTCCGGATCAATATTTAGTTTTTTCATAAAATCTCTTGTAATTTCACGAAGCTCCTTGTTGGAAAGTTTTTGTCCTTCTGATTTTTCGGGTGAGAAAACCAATGAAAAAGTTTTATTTTGAGCATTCTGATTCAAATCCTGAATAATCTTCATTTCCTGCAGAATTTCTTTAGAATTCTCACCACAAACACCATTTCGACAAAGTTCATAGCCCTTTTCATCTTGCATCACATAATTTCCCAAAGCTGCGCCACCTTTGCAGGATTGTGCCATTCCTATCATAACATTGTTTTTTCCGACTATTAATTATTGAAACTTCTTCAAATGTTCACGAATTAATCTTCCCACTTCCATGGTTTCTTGTTTCATTCCGGTAACATCTCCAAGCTTAAAAAGATTCGAGATTCTTCTAAAATTATCCGCATACTTTGAAAGAGATTTATAGCATTCTATTTCTTCTTCACTGAGCCTGCTTTTCAACTCTTTTTCAAAAGCTAAACGACGTACAAATTCAGAAACTGAAAGCCCGGCTTTGTTAGATTTTCTTTCAATAATTTTCTTCTCAATTCGAGACACTCTTATTTTTATAAATTCATTTTTCATTGTTGAATTTTTATTTAATCACTGAAAGCGATTCTTCCTTTTGCGACCTTCGGGAGAAAAAGCGAGATCGCCTTTAGGGAGCGCAAATCTGAAAGGTTTGTGGGCACAAAGGCACATCTCGCTATACAACGACCCCCTATCTACTCATTAAAAAATCATTGATATCTTTAAATTCTTTGTACAAGCCCCTTTGATCACTTGCATTAGGAAATATGTTTTTTAGTTCAATAGTTCCTTTATCTCCAGCATTATCATTATCGAGATACAACTCAACTTTCTCATACTTTTTTATCATTTTTTCAAGTAAATAGATTAGCGATATAGAATTCAAAACAACATAATCAGCCGACGGATTTCCGAAAATTTCTTCCATCTTTTTGAAAGACATAAAATCCATAAAACCTTCAAAAATTTGAAGAGTACTTGAATTATTTTCGAAAATGGAAATATCTTTTTTTCCAAGGCAGAGCTTTGCATATTTATTCCGAATTTCAATGCCACCAGAATTATTTTCGAAAGCTATACCAAAATACTTTTTACCTGAAATTTCGTAATGAATTTCTCGTAAATAATTAGTTTCGAAATTTATTTTTCTGCTATATAAATATTGAATTAATGCGGGGTGCTCAAGATCTTTAATTGTTAAAATTTCAAAGCTAGTTTCTCTTTCTAGAGTAATTTTTTCTTTTGCAAATGCATGATCTAAACCAGCGATATATTTTAAAGCATCTGAGATCGAACATTGTTTAATCGCTTGAACTAACGAGACATTATCAAACTTCTTTCCTGTCCCAAAATCAAAAGCTGTATTCCCTACGAAATTCACCGAAAGACTAGGGGTTCTTTCTTCACGATCCAGCGCAAAATAAAAAGCTGTTCTATCATTGCCTTTGCTCGGAAAAAGAGAGAAACTTTCCATGATACTCTTGATAGAAATATTCTTTGCCTGCTGTATGTTCATTTTTTCTTCTTTTTTACTAATTCTTTATTTTTTTTCTTTTCTAAAGCAAAAAATCACTTTCGGAGATAAAACCCACTTTTATTCTCAAATAAACTATTTTTAAACAATTGATTATCAGTAGTATAAATATGTTGTTTTTATCCATATTCATTAATTTAATTAATAACATTAGAATAATTAATAACATTAATATAATTAAGGGGTAAATTTTCAATCTCTCGAAACCGCCATGAATAAAGAGCTTTTCGCATTTTTAAAATTGAAAAATCGGAGATAAAATCTCGTTTTTCGGAGATAAAGTTCACTTTTCCGGAGATAAAGTCCACTTTTTCAGAGATAAAGTCTCGCTTTCCGGAGATAAAATCCCAAGTTCCGGAGATAAAGTCGTGTTTTATTTTTCAAGTAAAACTAAAACAGCTTTTATGTAATCTTGGCCTTTGTAAGAAGGACTTATTTTGCTCTTTATCCTCTTCGCAAGCTTATCATACCCTCTTAGCAAGTAAAGGCTTTTTAAGACTCTTATTTGAGCTTCGTCTAATTCACGTTTTTTCTTAATATATTTTAATGCTCGATCTATTTGGAGATCATTTAATGTTTTAAACTTTTCATGAACTCCCACTGTCTTTCCAGTATCGTAAATAGCAAAAGAATACTTGTCTTCTTTGTAAGAATAATTAAAACTTAAATCATTACAAAAATCTAAATCGGCTTTTATATTCATAAGAAAATCTCTTTCAAAACGAGATCGCCCGTCATATTTGTCATTTGGAATATAAAGCTCTTTCAAAACCTGCGAATACGCCATCGTCACTCCTCCAAATTTTCTAAACTTAAGAATCCACATCAAAAACCTTAAAGTATTCGTTGATGAAGCTTTATACGGTAAATCTTTTCTTAATGGAAAATAATGGCTCATATTCAGCAAATGCTTCATCACTGCTTTATCCATTTTGAAGAAGATATTACTACGATTCCAGCCTGGTTCTAAAATAAACGGAACAGCTTTATACCCATTAATGGATTCGTCTTTCAATTGCAGCCAATTAATATTTGTCATGTTAATCAGTGCGGTTTTAATGGATTTATTTTTCATCTTTCTCTCAGGATTTAAATCTTTCAACGGAATGATAAAGTTTACAGTTCCCTGATTAGCCCAGCCATCAAAACAATCATCAAATGAAAGCTGTGTTTGAACTCCAAGATCAATGGGGCTTTTTACAGAGATAAACATTGATTGTTCATCCTTGATTGAGGAAAGTATCATAACAATGAGACGCTGCTCAATAATCGTTGTGTCTTGGGTGATGAGGATTTCTCTAAAATCATTAGAAATAAGTACCTTCTTTCTTTCTACTGGTATAAAAAATTTCTTACTATTCACAGTAAAATCACTTTTTCTTTAAAGAAAACTCTATGGCTTCTCTCTCGATTTCGTCTTTCGATTTCGTCGCGTTTTGAAGTAAAAATTCATCAACTTTTTTACGTTCAAAAAATAATACTTTACCATTAGGTTTCGAAAAAGGGATGAGATTTTCGTGTACGAGTTTGTAGATATATGATTTTTTGAATCCAGTGTAATCTGCCAGCTCTTCGACATTAAGGATTGGTTTCAGTGCGAAAATGTGTTTTTCAATTCTGTTGAGCTTGTGTAGAATAAGGTCGCTTTCCATTGCTGTAATTATTGTAATTATGCAGCAAAGTTGTACTATAGGAAAGTAAAAAAGGTAACAATAGTATCATGTTACCTTTATAATATTATTGTTACCAAAAGAAAATTAAATATCAAAAATATCTTCTAATACCTCTGTCTTTCTAGGTTCTTTTTGCCTACGCCCTTCTTTCCTAAATGTTGCATAATCGAACACTCCTGAGCTGTTTTGTAAAAAGAAAGTGCAAAATTTTTTCATTGTTATTTTAACTGAGTATGTTTCCACGAATAGCTTATAAAATAAATACAAGTCGGAATAATTCATATCCACAATTATTGGTTTTCTGAGAAAAGAATCTTTAAAAAAATCATAAGTAGTAGAATCTCTAATAATCTCGTATTTTCTAAGAGAATCGTAAAGAAAGATTAATTTATCTTCTTTTATATTGTACTCTTGTACATCATTTAAATCAGGTTTTGAAGTAGCAATTAGAGCTTTAAATCCCTTTTTTGCTTCTTTTGGATTATTTGCAAAACAATAATACATTATATTCAATGTCCCACGCTTGTTATCAGAATTGCTTACTTCAGTATAATTTAAATTATTTAAACCATCATAAGTTTGTGTAAAATCAATAGTAATGGTTTTATACATTACGTCAGTTAAACCAACACAAATCGCTAAACCAGTTATAGCCAATGAATTTTGAATATATACTAGACTAAAGCCACTTATATACAATATTGGTTCTTGAAGAAGTCCAAACGAAATATAAATCATTACAAAAATTCCTAAGAAGATAAATGTTCGCATTCTATTAAATTCCGTTGAAAATATATCATTAAGTCCTGATTCTATAAATTTTCCAAAAACTAGTTTGACTACAATTGCAAAATAGACTAGAATTAACACTAAGACAACAAGCATTAACAACTTAAAATTTGGTAAATAGTACAGATTTAATCCACTTAAAACTAAAAGACAAATTATAATTAAGCTATAATACTTAATCATCCTTTTCCCATTTCCGTAAAATAAAATTTCCATCTTTAAATATTTTAAAAGTTAATTTTTAATGTTGGTATCATCTCAGCAGCTTCTTTCATCTTAGTGTCCACTATTTTTGCATAGATAGCGGTAGTTCTAATTTCACGATGGCCAAGTCTTTTCGAAACAGTGTAGATATCAGCACCATTCTCCAGAAGAAGTACCGCATTTGTATGTCTAGCTGAATGAAAAGTAATGTGTTTAGGAACTCCAGCACGATTACACCAGCGGATAATTTCGGTATTATAAGTCATCCCATATTTCAATCCTCTAAAAACTCGATCCAGCTGATCGTGCCTTTCACCAAGTAATTCCCTTGCTTGAGCAGAGATATAAAGATATTCTACTCCATCAGTTTTCACCTGCCTGAAATTCACTTTAGAAAACTCTCCTTCATCTCGAACTTCAGACCAAATCAATGTATTAATATCTGACCAGCGAAGACCAGATAAGCATGAAAATAAAAAAGCTTTTTTTAAAATAGGATATTTACAATCTGCTTTCGCTAAAGATTGTAATTCTTCAAAAGTCAAATATTCTCGTTGGCTTTCTGCCTGTTCAAAAGATTTTACCTTCGAAGCATAGTTAATTGATAGATATCCATCATCAAATGCACTTCTTAAAGCTGCTTTAAATTTGTTGAAATAAGAATATTTGGAATTTTGAGATAATGGTAAGTCACTTTTTGTCCGGGCAACATGATCAAAATAATGGCGAACTTTTTTAATCAAAGCTTCGTCAACTTCATCGAAGGTTAAATTTTTGGAAATGATTTTATTAAGATGTTGTAACGTAGAAAACCAATTGCCATAATTGTTTGAAGAATCTTGCTTTTGCTTTTCCTCAGTTTTTTCTTCAAAATAATTCAGGAAGGTACGTTTTGACTTTGTTGTGTTCTTTAAATCGAACTTACCTTGAACATACTCTGCTTTCCGGATTGAGAGCACATTTTCTGCAAATTCAAGTCCTTCTTTATTCTGTTTCTTTTGTGCAGAAGTCTTAGGATTACCGAATAAATAGGTATCTAAATTCTCGAAACTTCTGAGATGTCGTCTTTTACCTTCTTCATTAATTTCCGAGCCACGATAATATTCAATCGAAAGACTAATTCGTCCATCTTTCAAAGCTCGTTTGTTGAGTGATATTTTCATAATTTGTAATTTTGTACTTCTTTGTACTACTTAAAAGAATTAATTTTTTTAAGTAGTACGTGATTGGTAACAAAAGTACAAACAAACTCTAACAAAAGAAAATAAAAATCACATAAATAACTGTTAATCAAATATAAGAAACTAAAAGAAAGCAAGAGAAAGTGTATTTATTTCCCGATACAAAATTTAGAAAAAATATTTCCCAAAACTTCATCATTTGTCACTTCGCCTGAAATCTCACCAAGATGTTCTAAAGCATTTCTTAGTTCATAAGCTAAAAGCTCTGTAGAAATCTGGAAAGTAATGGCTTCCTTAACTTTATTTACGGCATCCAAAGATTTTCCTAAAGCTTCAAAGTGACGCTGATTGGTAATGATTACGTTGCTTTCTTCCGATTTTAGTTGTTCTACATAAGAGGATAATTCGTCTTTCAAATCTTGCATATTTTGATTTTCAACTGCAGAAATAGTGATGAGATCAAAATCTTGTGAGATTTCTTTTCTGAAAATATTTTCCACCAACTCATATTGGGTAGGAGAAACTTCATCTATTTTTGTTGCACAGATTATCAATTTTAAATCATCTCTTTGCAGAGATTTTATCATCTCGATGTCTTCAGAAAAGTCTTTTGTAGCTGCATCAGCGAGGTAAACTAGAATATTGGCATTTTCAACTTTTTCTTTTGCTTTTTTCACACCAATGGCTTCGATTTCATCGGAAGTTTCACGCAAACCAGCAGTGTCAATTAATCTGAATGCATGACCTTTGATATGAAGTATTTCTTCAATCGTATCTCTCGTCGTACCTGCGATATTGCTTACAATCGCTCTTTCTTCTTTTAGCAAAGCGTTCAGAAGAGTAGATTTTCCTGCATTTGGTTTTCCGATAATGGCAACGGCGGTTCCGTTCTTAATGGCATTTCCGTATTGGAAACTTTCAATAAGAGAATTTAATTTAGTTTCAATTTTATCAAGCAATTGATTCAGGGCGGTTCTGTCTGCGAATTCTACGTCTTCTTCGGCAAAATCAAGTTCTAATTCGATTAAAGAAACAAAATTTAATAAATCGGTTCTTAAAAAGGAAATTTCATGAGTGATTCCGCCTTTTAATTGGTTTAATGCTACTTTTCTTGAAGCTTCATTTTCTGAAGCAATCAAATCGGCAATCGATTCGGCCTGGCTTAAATCAATTCTTCCATTCATGAAAGCGCGCATAGTAAATTCACCTGCTTTTGCCATTCTTGCTCCGTTTTTAATAAGAACTTCAAGAATTTTTTTGGCAATGTGTGGTGAGCCGTGAAAAGATATCTCTACAGAATCTTCAGCAGTAAAGGTTTTGGGAGCTTTAAAAACGGCAATCATGACCTCATCAATCACTTCATCACCATCTTTTATAAATCCGTAATGAACAGTATGTGACTGTACTTTTTCAAGATTTTTACCGTCAAAGATTTTAGCTGAAACGGAAATTGCATCATCCCCGGAAATTCTGATAATTCCGATAGCTCCAATTCCGTTTGCTGTGGCAAGTGCGCAGATAGTGTCATGATTCATTTTGCAAATTTACGGTTTTATATGAAGATTTTTATGTTAATCTTCAAACCGATTGATTCTGATTAAATTTTAATTTAGATAATTTTATTTAAATTTTTCACCTAATGAATATACTTTTTCAATCCATTTTTTACGCTGCTCATCTTTTGAATTTTTAATAATTCCGATGTAAGTAACTTTTACAGGCTTTATTCCACAAAACTCTAAAGTTGATTTTTTGAGTTGATTGACACTTGGTCTTCCGTAAAATATCCTGTAATACCAACTGGGTTGATCTAAGGTTGTAATAATGTGTGCTGTTTTTCCGGTTAAAAACTTATCCCACCAAACTGAATTTTCACGATATTTAAAAGCGAAACCGGGAAGAAAAAGACGGTCGATAAAACCTTTTGTAATGGCAGGAAGTCCGCCCCACCAAACCGGATGAATCCACACGAGATGATTTGCCCATTGTATAATCTCCCACGCTTTTATTAAGTCAGGTTCCTGGTTTGTTCTTTTTTGGTAGCCAAATTGTAAATTTGTATTAAAATCAAGATTTCGGATAATAATTTCCTTTATTTCAGCTCCTGAATTTTCGGCTCCCTTTTTATAGGCTTCGGCTAAAGCGAAATTAAATGATTCGTTATTGGGATGTCCGTTAATTAATGCAATCTTTTTCATGATATATTTATTTGAATACTCGGATTCTTTCAAACAAAATTAGGTAACATCAATATCAATGGATAGGACAAATGTCTAAAAATAAATTTCTTTTCTAATGCGGCTCAAATGTCTTTGGGTAACGCCTAAATAAGATGCTAAATATTGCAAAGGGATTTTCTGGATATAATCTGGTTGGTTTTCAATTAAAAAAAGATATCTCTTAGTTGCGCTGTCTCGTTGAAGCTGGAAAAAACGTTTTTCAAGTTCTAAATATTCCTGCTCAGCAATCATTCTTAAAAATTCGCTCCATTTCGGGTTTTTCGATGCCAGTTCTTGAATTTTTTCTTTCTTAATGATGAGTAGAGTAGCTTCAGAAATAGCCTGCAGGTTTTCTATGCTTGGCTGATCAGAAATAAATGAAGAATATGAGGCTAATAAATCGTTAGGAAATCTAAAACAGTATGTATTATCTTTTCCTTTTTCTGAAACATAATATGACCTGAAAATTCCTGATTGTATAAAAGCGATTTCCTTACATTTTCCACCTTCTTTCACAAAGAAATCATTTTTGGCAAGCTTTCTTTCTTTAAAAAAAATCAAAAGATTATCTATTTCATTTTTAGAAAAAAGGTTGAAGCTTTGGAAGAACTGGTGAATCATTGAGTCAATAAATTATATTGTTAATTGTAACAAATTTAAGTAATGATTTTCCATTATTAAAAAAACACCACCTCTATTAAATAGAGATGATGTTAAAGGATATTAGTTTTTTAGTATATAACTGTGATCGGTTTTGTAAGCACAAAAATAGTTGATAAGAATTTACTTTCCATCAGGATATCCCCCATAAATAATACCGTAAAAATACGGTTGTGTAAAATAGAAAAATCGTCCTGCGAATTTCTTTGCAGGACGATTAGTATAATTTGTATCAGAATAATTGTATTCTTTTAAAGCGGGCTCACAAGTGAAAAGAACCACTCTTTTACTTCACCTTCTAAATATGGTGCGATTTTTTCTTCACACGTTTTATGATAAGAATTTAACCAGTTGATTTCATCCCCAGAAAGAATTTCTTTTACAATATCATTTTTAAAGAACGGGCAGAAAGTTAATGTTTCAAACTCATAAAATGTACCGTGAATTGTAGTTTCAGATTCTTTTACAGCAATCAGATTTTCATGACGAATCCCATAATCGCCTTCCAAATAATAACCAGGCTCATTTGAAACGACCATTCCAACCAAAAGTTCCTGCGGATTCATATCTTTTCTGATATTTTGAGGACCTTCGTGAACGTTCATAAAGCTTCCGACACCATGACCTGTTCCGTGATTATAGTCTTTTCCTTGCATCCACAAAGGAAGTCTTGCAATCGCGTCAAGCTGAACACCTCTTGTTCCTTTTGGAAATTTCACCATCGATAAACGGATCATTCCTTGTAAAACTAAAGTAGAGTTGGTTTTAAACTCTTCAGAAACCGCTCCCAAAGCTAAAGTTCTTGTAATATCTGTTGTTCCTTCTAAATATTGACCTCCAGAATCAACCAAAATGCTTGCGTCGTTGGTCACTTCTTTGCTTCCCTCGCTTTTAGCAGAATAGTGCATCATTGCACCGTTATCTTTGTATCCAATAATACTTCCGAAACTTTCACCCACAAAATTTTCGCCTGCAGCACGGAATTCTCTCAGTTTTTTACCAATAGAATATTCGTTCATTGCCTCTTTTCCTGCATTGTGAGTTAACCAGTAAAGGAATTTTACCATCGCAACACCGTCTCTCACCATTACTTTTCTGAAACCTTCCAGCTCTGTCTCATTTTTCTGAGCTTTCATCAGATTTCCAGGAACGGCAGCTTTTACAAATTTATTGTCAATTTTTAAAGCTTCAAAAATCGATTGGTTGCTGTTTGGTGAGACTAAAATGTTTTCGTTTTTAATCGTTCTAAGATGATTGTAGAATTCTTCGTAAGGCATCATTTTTACGAATGATTCATCCATTTGTTTTCTTGCTTCAACCTCCATTTTTTCGAGATCTGTAAACAAAATTGCATCATTTTTAGTAATTAAAATATATCCTAAAAATACAGGATTGCTTTCTACATCACTTCCTCTTAAATTCAAGGTCCATGCAACATCATCAAGACTTGAGATGACATGAACGGTAACTTCCTGCTCTTCCATTTTTTGACGAATTGCAGAAATTTTATAGGTAACAGATTTTCCTGCTCTGTCAAGCGGATGTACAAAAATTGGATTTTTTGAAGGGGTTCCTCTTTCTTTCCAGACTTCTTTTAATAAAGGAGAATCAACTAAAGTTAAATTTTTGGCATTCAGTTTTTGGGATAAAAGTTCCCAGTTTGAATGTGAAGTCGCTAAAGCATTGACTGCCACTTTTCCGTTAGCAGGAATTTCAGAGATAATCCAGTCGATGTAATTGGGTGTGCCTTCCATTCCATCTTTGAAAAGGTCGATTCCTGAACCAGCCAATTCAATTGGAGCCTGAGTGAAATATCTTCCGTCTGTCCAAAGTCCGGCTTTATCTTTAGTAATTACCACAAAACCTGCAGAACCAAGAAAACCTGAAAGCCAGGCTCTTTCTTGCCATTCTTCAGGTAAATATTCGCTCATGTGAGGATCTGCAGAATAAACTATAAATGCATCAACATTATTTTTCTGCATTTCATCACGAAGCGCAGCTACTTTTTCCTTTGAAGTCATTTTTCTATCAATTTTAAAGATGGAAAGTTACGAATTAATGCTGATTTTAAGATTAAAAACTGTACAAATTTTGAACGGATTTGTTGGATGTGGGAAGCTGGGAGAGGGAAGTTAATTAGGAATACAAAATTAGATTTTTGATTTTTTTTAGAATTTTTTTAATTCAATAATGACTATGTAGACATAAAGAAACGAGAAACTACTTCCAACTTCCCTCATCAAACATCCAGCCTTTTTACATACCACATCGCGCTCTTCATTACGGAAAATTTATTTTTTGGAAAGATTATTGCAGTATCAGCAACATGGGAACGCAAAACTATAATAACCACCGAAAATTTTATCCGCCACATCATTTTATTTATCTGCCATTGTTGCTTATTGCAGAAATCTTTGGAGTTTATAAGCTCTTTGCAGATTCCGAAAACCAACTGTTATGGTTGCTGTTTTCTGTTGTAATATTTTTAATGCTCTATTTAGCTCTTATGCTGCGTCAACATTATGCATTAGGACTTCAAAACCGTTTGGTAAGACTGGAATTTAAGCAAAGATATTTTGAATTATTCAATAAAAGATCAGATGAGGTAGAAGAAAAACTGAGTTTCGGACAAATCGCTGCTTTGAGATTCGCTTATGATGAAGAATTTAAAGAACTCTTATATAAAGCTTTGAACGAAAATATTTCGGGAGATCAGATCAAAAGATCTATAAAAAAATGGAGAGCCGATCTTCATCGAATTTAAAATAATTAACAACCTAAATTATATTACTATGAAAAAGTGGACCTTATACAGCATGACTATTCTTAGTTTAATGCTACTTACAAGCTGCGAAGCAGTGGAAACGATCTTTAAGGCCGGAATGTGGTGGGGGATTATTTTAGTTGTCGGAGTGGTCGGTATTTTATTATGGCTTTTTTCGCGGGGTAAGAACTCTTAACCAATTTTTATGGAACAATCAGACTTAGAGATTATTTCTCATCTTAAGCCTTCAAAGATTGTAAAAATTATGAAAGATCCGGTAGCTTCTGCAAAGGCGGTGAATCTTATTTACACTTCCGATGCAGAAACTTCCGGAATTATTCGTAGAAAAAGAGGCAAAAAATATCTGTATTTTAAAGACGGCGAAAAAATTAAAAGTAAGAATGAAATTGCAAGGATTAATAGCTTGGTAATTCCGCCGGCTTGGGAAAATGTCTGGATCTGTGCTTTAGACAATGGTCATCTTCAGGCAACAGGTTTTGATGTTAAAAATAGAAAACAATATCGTTATCATTCTCTTTGGAGTGCATTGAGAAATCATACCAAATTTTACAGAATGCTTCAGTTTGGTTACGTTTTACCAAAAATTCGTCTGCAACTTGAGAAAGATTTAGCCTTAAGAAATTTTGAAAAGCGAAAAATTCTGGCTTTAATTGTCAGTTTAATGCAACGTACCAACATTCGTATCGGTAATAATATTTACGAAAAACTCTACGGTTCTTTTGGTTTGACTACTTTAAAGGGAAAACACGTAAAAGTAGAAGGGCAAAAAATTAATTTTTCATTTAAAGGGAAGAAAGGAGTAATGCACGATGTCAAACTCAAAAGTAAGAGATTGGCAAGGTTAATTATGAAATGCAAAGAAATTCCCGGAAAAGAACTGTTTCAATATTTTGATAGCGAGGGAAACAGGCATTCTGTGGATTCGGGAATGGTGAATGAATATATTAAAGAAATAAGCGGTGAAGATTTTACAGCTAAAGATTTCAGAACCTGGTCAGGAACGGTGAATGCTTTAATTGCGTTTAAAGAAATCGGTTATGCTGAAAATAATTCGCAATACAAAAAGAAAGTGAAGGCTGCTTTAGATATTGTTGCAGAACATCTGGGAAATACAAGTACGGTTTGCCGAAAATATTACGTACATCCTTTAATTATTAATCTTTACGAAAATAATTCTATAAAAAAATACCTAGACCAAATTGAAGTCATTGAAGAAAACGATGGTAAAGCAGATTTGACACAGGAAGAGAAATTGGTTTTAAAAATTTTGGAAAAGGAAAAGATGTAAAAAAGTAAATCGTAGAAGGTCACTTCGCTTTGTTTATCATTTTTTTTGACTAAAATTTAAACTGAAATCATTTAAAATTCACTCTTCGCTTGCAAAGCAAAATTGATAATTGACTTTTCACTTTCAAAGAAAAATTCAGCATTCAGAATTCTTCAAAATAAATTTTAAATGTTGTAAATTTGTAAAAAGCAAAAATTAAACAATACAACTCATATGTCAAAAGCAATTTCGCAAGTACCATTTGCAGTAAATGAGCCGGTAACTTCTTACGAACCGGGATCAGCAGAAGTAAAATCTCTTCTTGCAACTTACAAAAAAATGTGGGCAGAAAAGATAGAAATCCCAATGGTAATCAATGGTAAAGAAGTAAAAACAGGTGATACTGTAAAGCTTCAGTCTCCACAAGATCATGCACATGATTTCGGTTTTTATCACAAAGGAACGATGCAGCATGTAGATGATGCAATCAATACTGCTTTAGCGGCAAAAAAAGCGTGGAATGACTTAGGTTGGGAGCACCGTGCTGCAATTTTCTTAAAAGCAGCTGATCTTTTAGCTGGACCTTATAGAGACGTGATTAATGCAGCAACAATGATTGGACAGTCTAAGAACGTTCATCAGACTGAAATTGATGCAGCTTGTGAATTCATCGATTTCTTGAGATTCAACGTAGAATTTATGACAGAAATGTATTCTGAGCAGCCGGTTTCTGATGCAGGAATCTGGAATAGAGTAGAGTACAGACCGTTGGAAGGATTCTGTTTTGCAGTAACTCCGTTCAACTTTACAGCAATTTCAGGAAACTTGCCCACTTGTATGGCAATGCTTGGAAACGTTGTAGTTTGGAAACCTTCAGATAAACAGATTTATTCTGCAAAAGTAATTATGGATGTTTTAATAGAAGCGGGTCTTCCTGCGGGGGTTATTAACATGATCTTTACAGACGGAAAAGAAACTGCTGAGAAAGTAATGGCTCACAGAGATTTTGCAGGACTTCATTTTACAGGATCTACAAAAGTTTTCCAGGGAATGTGGAAAATGATCGGCGACAATATTCACAACTACAGAACGTACCCAAGGATTGTTGGTGAAACTGGTGGAAAAGACTTTGTCATTGCGCATCCTTCTGCAAACGTAGAAGCTGTAGCAACAGGTTTGGTAAGAGGTTCTTTCGAATATCAAGGACAAAAATGTTCAGCAGCTTCAAGAGCATATATTCCTAGATCTCTTTGGGCTGATGTGAAAAAAGTAATGGAAACTCAAATTGCTTCAATTAAAGTAGGTTCTCCGGAAGACCCTTCAAACTTTGTGAATGCAGTGATTGATAAAAATTCTTTCGAAAAGTGTAAAGGTTATATCGACAGAGCAAATGCTTCAGATGTTGCAAACGTTGTGATCGGTGGTAAAACTGATGATTCTAAAGGTTGGTTCGTATATCCAACAGTTATTGAAACTACAGATTCTCAGTACGAAAGTATGGTGGAAGAGATTTTTGGACCTATTCTTTCTGTTTTTGTTTATGAAGATGCAGACTGGTCTGAGACTTTAAAAGTTGTTGATTCTTCTTCTCCTTATTCATTGACAGGTTCTGTATTTGCGCAAGATAGATATGCTGTAAACGAAGCTTTCAAAGCATTGGAAAATGCTTCAGGAAACTTCTATATCAATGACAAACCAACTGGTGCAGTTGTTGGACAACAGCCTTTCGGTGGAGGTAGAGCTTCAGGAACAAACGATAAAGCGGGTTCTAAAATGAACTTACTAAGATGGACTTCTGTAAGATCTATCAAAGAAACTTTTGTTTCTCCTAAAGATTACAAATACCCATATCTTGGTTAATAAGTAATGAATAATAGGCAATGAGTAATTTTTGCCTCTATACATATAGCTTCGGAACTTTGTGTTTCGGAGCTTTTTTATTTTAAGGCATCAGATATAAAATTAAATATTTTGAATGGAAGAGTCCTGAAAGGACGATTTATCAAAGCATCGGGTAAAACCCGATGAAATAATAAGTAAAACAAAAAAAAGTGACTCAAATGAATCACTTTTAATTTTGAATAATATGTAAAATAAATTTACCAGTCTCTTTTCTTTAGAATCAAATAAGATCCTACAATAAATAAAGCACACCAAACCAGACAAGCAATAAGGCTTTCAGTTGGGTAAGTAAACTCATACTTTAAACCAAAGGCTTTAGCCATATTTAGCCTCAACATTGGATTAGGAATTAAATTAGACATGCTTTCCAAAGGAAAAAGTTTGCTAAAGAAAAATTCATGTTGTAGAATTTCGTTTCGCTGAGCAGCCTGTGTTCCTGCTACTTTACTATAAGTTTCAATTCCACCAAGAATAGATTCTCCTATCCATATTACAAAAAATGCAAGGAAAACAAAGATTGATTTTCTTAATAAAATAGATAAAAACATTAAAAAACAAAAGAATGCAAATAGCTTAAGAAAATAATTTCCGATGAAAAACATTTCTTTATAAACCAATGCTGATTCTGTAGTTTTTGAATATTTTAGACCTAAAAACAAAGTAATAGCAAATACAATAATTGTTGAGATTAGAGTGAAAATACCAATCGTTAGTAATTTTGAACCAATAAATTCTTCTCTGCTTAAACCATCAATTGTATTCTGCTTAAACATTCTGTTGCTGAATTCCTGACAGATTGAGAAAACGATAATTAGTCCTAAAAATATTTTTAATAATGCTACAATATATGTGGTGAAGTTCCATATTTCAGGAAAGTTATACATTCCCTGTTCTTTTAAATTGATGGTGTCTCCAAAAAGTTTCAGATCAATTAAACCAATACAAAGAAAGATTACCAAAATAGCAAAATACATTATGGTAAAAACCTTAAACGGCGTATAATTCAGATTTTTATAATATTCTAATTTTAATAATTTCATCATGATTAATTAGTGTTTTTTACAAGTTCAAGGAATTGGTTTTCAAGCGATTGTTTTTTCTTAGCTAAGTGTGACAAGAAAATACCTTTTTCAGTAAGTTTCTGGTTTAATGCCGATGCAGAAATCGACGCATCATCACGAACCTGTGCCTTTATCAGTTCACCGTCTGCCGTAACTGAAGTAAACCATTGAAGTTCTTCCAAAGCACTCAAAAGAGCAGTATTATTATCTGCTTTCAATTCAAAAAAGCCTTGGTTGCTGGTAATTTCATCCACAAGTCCAGAATAAATAGCGTTTCCTTCTTTTAAGACAATTACATGGCTGCAAATTTTTTCGATTTCATCTAAAAGGTGACTCGCAATAATGATGGTAATTCCTTGTTTTGCAATAGTCCCGATAATTTCTCTGATCTGAATAATTCCTTCAGGATCTAAACCATTCGTAGGTTCATCCAAAATCAAAACTTCAGGATTGTTGAGCAAAGCAGAAGCGATTGCCAAACGTTGCTTCATTCCCAAAGAAAAGGTTTTAAACGTATCTTTTTTTCTTTCTAAAAGCTTTACTGTATTTAAAACTTCATCAATTCTCGAAAAAGGAGTTCCTTTAATTTCGGCAACAATTTTCAGATTGGTTTCTGCACTTAAATAAGGGTAGAAGTTGGGTTGTTCAATAATGGCTCCGATCTTTTTAAGCGTTTCAGGAGTTGTTCCTTTTTGTCCAAACCAAAACCAGTCGCCGCTTGTGGGATTAATGGTTGAAAGAAGCATCCCGAAAGTGGTAGATTTTCCACTTCCGTTGGGACCAAGAAGACCGTAAACATTACCTCTTTCCACATCAAAAGAAATATTGTTGACTACGACTCTTTTGAATTTTTTCGTCAGATTCTTTACTGATAAAATTTTTTCCATGTAGTATATTGTATGTACTATGAGTTTCTCTTTTTTGTGAAATGTTACAAAGAAGATTAATTTTAATATAAATGATGAATGATGAATGATGAATGATGAATGATGAATACTTTTAGCTAACAACAAATAACTAACAACCAATTTTTTTCATTAAATTTGATTTAAAAGATGTTGGTATGAAGTTAATTGAACTTGCAAAAGAATTAAATGTTTCCGCAGAATCTATCAAGCAGTTTATTCAGGATTTTGATCTTGATTTGATTGATTGTATTTCGACTCAATTTGAAGTGAAAGAAGATTTTGAAAAATTTGCCCGTGAAAATGTAGATTTTTTAAAACTATATGAAAAGGATCTGGATGAAAACAAAACCGTTGAGCAAATTGCAGAAACCATCAATCAGCCCAAAGAAAAAATAGAAAAAGCCATTGAAGAAAGCCCGTCAAATATTTTTGATAACGGATTATTTCGTTCTTCTATTTCAAGTTACGGGATCGATCAGAAATTAGGTGGAAATTATAAATTTGTCTACAATTATTTTGGGAATAAAACCAAGCTTCAGCAAAGAGATTTCATTGGTTACAGAGATCTTTTCTTTTATATTTCCGATGTTTTAGAACCGTTTTTAAATCCTCAGCAAACCAAAGACTGGGGAATTCACAAACCTGCAGGAATTATTTTGTATGGACCTCCAGGAAGCGGAAAAATATTTTGGGCGAATAAAATTGCCGAAATCATTAATTATAAATTTAAAGAAGTTAAAAAACATTATTTAGGAACTTCATTCATCGACGGAAATCAAACCAACTTCAATGATTTTTTGGTATCGATGATGAAGGAAGATAAAGTTTTGCTTTTCCTTGAAGATTTTGATGAAATTATGATGGAAAGAAATGCTGAAAATAGTGTAGCTTCCTGCAATCTTGAAACTCAGGAGATTATTCTTCATCATGTTTCAAAATTTGAAAGCGAAGGAGTGTTGATGGTTGGTTCTGCTAATTCTGTTGTTGACATTAACGAAGAAATTCTTGCACCCGGAAGATTTGATGTTGTTATTCCTGTTTTCCCGCCGAATGCTGCCGAAAGATCAGAGATTATTTTGTATTCAATGACCAAAAATTTGGATAAAGATTCTCTTCTTTTTAAAATTCTTAAAAATAATAAAGCAGATAAAATTCCTTTTTGGACAGAAACTGTTGCAAAAATGAAAGTTTTCAGCAATACAATGCTTATCGATTTTACCCAAAGCTTAAAAAAGAGAATTAAAAACCGTTACCAACGAACGAAAGATGAAAAATTGAAAATTGATGAAACTCTTCTCAATGGTGCTTTGCGTGATGCTGCTGCAAAATTAACGGAAGAGTATCTTAATCAAATTGCCCAGTTTTTAAATGATGTTATTATCAATAATCTGGATGATTTTCAAATGAGGATTCATGCTTTGAAGTCTGAGCTCGAGACTTATCAGGAAGTTGAAATTCCGAGACGTGAAATTGGGTTTCAGCATAATGATGAAGACGAAAAAGAGAAATAAATCTACCTTTTGTAAAAATATGAATTTCCATTACTTTTAAATAGTAGTGGATTTTTTTTGTCTCAAACTTAATGCTGTAAGTATTTCTAAATTGCTACTTTTTTATCATTATTAATTTTTCATGATATTGATTGTTTTTATGTTGTTTTTTTGTTTTTTATGATTGTATTAATTGTTGTGAATTATTTAATGTTTCTTAAATGTTGTCATATAAGCAATTCTATGCGGTGTGAGTATGTGTTGAGTATGTACTTTCTATGCTCAGAGTAGCGCTTTTCACAGGTCATCTTATATATTTGTTCATCTTTTTGATTCTGATGAAGAAACTAACTCATTTTCAAAAACTTATCAACATTAATATAAAAACTTATGAAAAGAAAACTATTTTCTCTTGGGGTAATCTTGGCTTTTACTCAGATAAATGCACAATCTTATCAAACATTAGCGGTTTCAGGATTTAATGCAGATGTGATTGCAAACGGAGTTGGTCCGTCTCTGAATTCTACAACAATGAGCTTAGATAAAGACACCGATAATTTTGCTTATATGTCTAGAGATTTCAAAGTAAATTCTTCCGCTTCCGCTTTAACGTATGGCTTGCCGGAAAATGGTTTGATTACTTCTGCTGTAGCAACAACCAGTGGATTAACTTACCAATTGGCTTCTTACTCTGCAAATAATTCTTTAAGACTTCCCAATGCAAATGATATAGGTACACTTACTTTATCAACACCAACAGCAGCCAATAATCTATATGTACTTGCCGTAAGTGGAAGCGGGCCTTCTACAGGAGATATTACCGTTAATTTTCAAGATGGAACAACACAGGTTTTTGCCGCTACAAATTTTCAAGACTGGTATGGCGGAACAAGTGCTGCCATTCAGGGAATCGGTAGGATCAACAGAGCTTCCAATGCTTTAGATGCAGCAGGTGGAACAAACCCAAGAATTTATCAGATCTCATTAGCGATAAATGCAGCCAATCAAAGTAAATTAATTACTTCTATTACTGTTCAAAAAACTTCTACAGCGGTAACGGTGATCAATGTATTTGGAGTTTCTGCACAGGTTGCTCAGCTTTCTGTTTCAGATCTTAAAAAGGCTAAAGAACAATCAGTTTACCCAAATCCTTTTTCAAATGAATTGAATTTAGCAAATATTTCAGATTTGGTCTCTATCGATATTTTAGATTTTTCAGGTAAGACTGTTAAGAGAAATATTCAGCCAAAATTAAAATTAGACCTTTCATTCTTAGATAAAGGCAACTATATTCTTGTTCTTAAAAATAAGAACGGGACTTCAACTTCTCAGAAAGTTGTTAAACATTAATTTGGAGTTTTTTTCACTTTGATTATTATATAATTTACACGAAAATCATTGTGGAACAAGCCGGTTTTAATTAATCGGCTTGTTTTTGCTTTTATAAACTAATGATACGTTTCATTAAATGCTTTGTTTCTTAACATTAAAAATTAAAGTATTTGAAGCTAATTTTGTAAACCTCTAATTAGTTTTTTAACATTACCCAAACTCGTGATTTTATCCGTAAATTTGCTTTTCAAATTTTTTAGTTTTGATTAATAACGACCAGATAAAAGAAATTCAATCTAGAATTGAAGACCTTCATAAATATCTTCAAATTGATAAAAAGAAGATAGAGATATCTAATGATGACGAAAAAACGGCAGCTCCGGAATTTTGGGACAACCCTAAAACGGCTGAGGTTTTTCTAAAACAACTTCGTTCCAAGAAAAAATGGGTAGAAGAATATGAAGAGATCAATACTCAGTTTGAGGATTTGCAGGTTTTGCTTGAGTTTGCAAAAGAAGACCCTGATTCTGAAAAAGAATTAGATGAAGCCTTCCCAGTATTATTAGAGAAAATAGAAAATCTGGAGTTTAAAAACATGCTTTCTAATGAGGGCGATGAGCTTTCAGCGGTGCTTCAGATCACGGCAGGAGCGGGTGGAACCGAAAGTTGTGACTGGGCTGCAATGCTGATGAGAATGTATAACATGTGGGCGGAAAAACAGGGCTATAAAATAAAAGAACTGAATTATCAGGAAGGCGAAGTTGCAGGTGTGAAAACCGTAACCTTAGAAATCGATGGTGAATATGCCTTTGGATATTTGAAAGGTGAAAATGGCGTTCACAGACTGGTAAGAATTTCTCCTTTTGATTCTAATGCAAAACGTCATACCAGTTTCGTTTCTGTTTATGTTTATCCTTTGGTGGATGATACGATCGAGATCAACATCAACCCTGCAGATATTTCATTTGAAACCATGCGAAGTTCCGGAGCGGGTGGACAAAACGTAAACAAGGTAGAAACTGCGGTTCGTCTTCGTCACGCACCGACAGGAATTATCATCGAAAACTCAGAATCACGTTCTCAGCTTCAGAATAAAGAAAAAGCAATGCAGCTTTTGAAATCCAGACTATATGAAATGGAATTGGAAGAACGTCTGAAAGCCCGAAACGAAATTGAGGCCAACAAAATGAAAATCGAGTGGGGAAGTCAGATCCGAAATTATGTGATGCATCCTTACAAATTGGTAAAAGATGTGCGTTCGGGTCACGAAACATCAGATGTTGATGGAGTGATGAACGGAAATCTTACGCCATTCCTTAAAGCGTTTCTTATGGCCGATGGAACGGCGGTTTCGGACGATGATTTCGACCTATAGAAAATCATGTTTACATTTTTGTTAAAATATGCTAATATATTTTCAGCATAATTTTATTAAGCTTATTTTTGTTCATCATCATTACATATGGAAGAATTCAATAGTTGGAGAGATTTATTAAACCCTGAGTTTTATATCAACATGGGTGGGTTTTGGGTAATATTGTTTATCATATTTGCCGAAACAGGTTTGTTTGTAGGGTTTTTCCTTCCGGGAGATTCACTGCTTTTTGTTTCAGGAATTTATGCAGTAGACATTATTTCTAAAACATTTGGTTCTACAGGGAGTGACTTTTTAGATACCACCATTTTGGCAAGCGCAGTAGCTTTTGCTGCGATTGTAGGTAATCAGGTAGGGTATTGGTTCGGAAGCAAAACAGGTCCGGCTTTATACAAGAAAAAAGATACCATGCTTTTCAAGAAAAAATACCTTTACCAGGCACATGATTTTTTTGAAAAAAACGGAGCTTTAGCAATTATTATGGCAAGATTTTTACCTGTGGTAAGAACTTTTATGCCAATTGTAGCAGGAATTGTGAAGATGGACAAAAAATCTTTCGTTCGTGATAACATCATTGGAGGTATTCTTTGGTCTTTCAGTTTGATTTTTGCAGGACATTACTTGGATAAGTTATTCTTAGATCAGTTTGGCATCAATCTGAAAGAAAAACTTGAGTTTATTATTATTGTAATTGTTTTAATTACGACTGTGCCTGTTGTTCTTAAATTTATGTTTGGAGCACCAAAAGGAAATCCGAAACTGGAAGATGAGGTTCTGGATGATTTGATTGACAAAGAAAAATAATCAATTTAAAATATAGAAAATAACCTGCAATTTTTGCGGGTTATTTTTTTTGCTTCTAAAAAACGCACCATAATTTAGCGTAAAGATTCTACAAATTGGCTAGATTTTTAGCACAAATTATCTGCGGAATCTGCATAATCAGCGAGAGAAAAAGATTTAAAGAATTAAAAAAAGAATTGAATTTTAATTCCTGATCCATTCCAAAATATTCGGATAGATGATGCTGTCTCTTTTTTTCTTATTGAAAAATCTCGGTGCGTGACCGGTCTTATCCATAAATACGAATTTATGAGGAATATTCATCTTCGTTAAAACAGAATCTAATGCTAAACCCTGTTTCTGATTCACCAAAAAATCCTGATTTCCCTGAAATAAAAGCGTTGGAACATTCGTCACATTCGCTACCGGACTGGCTTTTTGAAAATCCTCAGACAAATTTTTGCGGTCAAATTTAGTTCCCACCACTTTTTGAATCGTTCCTGAAGTATATTTTGAATAAAATGACTTTAAATATTCATGAGAATAAAAATCTGTCGGTCCGCTGAGAGAAATGATTTTCTTGATTTTATCAGGATTTTGATAACCGTAAAGCAATGCTAAATGACCGCCTGCACTTTCACCTAATAAAATATAATTATTGGGTAGCAGTTCCGATTTTTCTGAAAGTGCGTTAAATTTTTCAATCACAGAATTGATGTCTTCCAATTGCTCTTTGTACGTGAGATGTTTTGAAACCAAGCGGTAATTCATATTAATGCTTGGAATATTATTTTCAAAAAGCATTTTCTGAATTTGAATCATGTGTTCCTTTCTGCCATATTTCCATGCACCACCGTGAACAATTAAAATAACGGGAGAATCTTGCGGATAATCTGCGGGAAGAAAAACATCCATTTTCTGACGTTTGTGTTCACCATATTTCAGATTATAAATTTTCTGACTGTCTTTTCCCACCCAAACCCTGAATTTTGAATTGCATGAATTTAATACCAAACCAATCAATCCTAAAACAAAAAAATGGTAATTGAGAATCAGCTTTTTCATAGAGTAAAGGTAAGGAGAATTTGATTTTTATGATGACAAACAAAGATGATTTTATTCTTAAAAACTATAGAACTCATAAATGTCACCAGAGCCTTTTTTACATTCTCGGAAAAATTCTTTTGGAATACCGTTTTTAAAATTAATTTTTGATGAAACTTTTTGATCACAATCATTATTTTTATTTTCAAATATCAATATTCCATTTTTTAATTTCTTAGGTAAATCTGAAATCATTGTTACACTATATTCTCCGATATATTGATTCAGATTATTAAAAATTAAGATCTTATTAGTCGCTCTCCTTGACAATCCCCAAAGCCATACAGAGGTCATAATTTTATAAGTTTTTCCTTTTTTAGTTTTTACATTTCCTAAATATGTTAAGTGGGTCTCCATTCCGCCTTTTTCATTCCATTTTCCATAGACATAGTTTTTACCAATGTTTGATTTTTGCAAAGTTTTTAATCGGATGTTGCCATCATTTATCTGAGCAAATACTATTTGCGAGAAAATAGTAAGGAGGAAAACTAAATATATTTTCATTGAAGTAAAATTAAAGAAAACGCTTTAATTTAAATGAATAATTATTAAGATTATAAGCCTTTAAAAACCAAATTAAATCTATATTTTTGTAAGACTTAACACTTATTAAAAAAATATTAAAATACTATGGCGTCTGGTTTTTTTGCGATTTTAGATGATATCGCTGCTTTGATGGATGATGTTGCTGTAACAAGTAAAATTGCAACCCAAAAAACAGCAGGTATCTTGGGCGATGATTTAGCGGTAAACGCAGAAAAAGCCACAGGTTTCCTTTCTTCAAGGGAAATTCCTGTATTAATGAAAATTATGAAAGGTTCATTTATCAATAAACTGATTATTGTTCCTTTTGTTTTCCTGCTGGAATGGCTGTATTCACCTGCTATAAAAATCATTCTTATTATTGGAGGATTTTATTTGGCGTATGAAGGTGTTGAAAAAATTGTTGAATTTTTATTTCATAGAGATAAAAAAGGACACGAGGTAATCGAAGAAGCCCAGGATGTTGAAGAAGACGGTGAGGCTGTAGAAAAAGCTAAAGTGAAATCTGCAGTTACTACTGATTTTATCTTGTCTCTTGAGATTGTTATAATTGCATTAGCTGCTGCAAAAGATGGATATCATGCTTTAAAATCTGAATTTGATCCTTTTCTTGTAGAGATTGTTACCGTTTCCATCGTTTCAATTATTGCAACAGTGGGAGTTTACGGAATTGTAGCATTGATCGTAAGAATGGATGATGCTGGTTTTAAATTAATTAAAAAAAGTAATGATAAAGGCCTTTTTGGTAAATTGGGGCATTTGCTTGTGAAAGCGCTTCCTTGGGTCATCAAATCTTTAGGGATTATCGGAACTATCGCATTGATTTTGGTTGCAGGTGGAATTTTTGATCATAATATCGACCAGCTTCATCATGCATTACCAACCTGGAATGAAGTTCTGAAACAAGTTCTTTTCGGTTTAGCAGGCGGATTGATTGCTTTGTTTTTAATTACCGGTGGAAAGAAAATTTATTCATTAGCAACAAAGAAATAATTGTTAGATTTTCATAAAAAAATCCTGCTTCAGTTTTCTGGAGCAGGATTTTAATTTTAAGTCTGTTTAAACTAATTTGAGATTTAACCGCAAAAGGAACAAAAGATAATCATAAAGCTATTATTAGATAATTAAAATTTTCAAAAGAATAAAAATCAAAAATTTTTAAAGAGTTTTTGTGTACTTTTTCTTTATAAGTATTAATAATAATTAAACCATACATTTTGAAAAGCAATATGATTGCAGCCCGACCTGAGTGGAAATCCTTTTTTGCGGCTGGAAAAACGAGGGCAAAAAAGATTGGGAACGGAGGGCGGAATAGCTGCCCAAAAATATATTGTTAATTGTTTTAACCTACTTACTCATTAACTTTAAAAAGAAATATCTAAATCTTTTGCCTCTTTTGTGGTTAAACAAAAAGTTTAAACAATTTTTTTATCTAAAGTTTTAATGAATGTCCGTTTTTTACTAACGCAAAGACAAACAAAGAATATTAAAATTTTGACCGTTTTAAAGTTATGCAAAGGCGTAAACTTAGCAAAGAAATACAAGAAGTAATAAGATATGAGAAACTGCGGACAAACATTAAAGTTTTCTTTTTAATATGAATTAATCTGCTTACTTCTTTTTATTTTGAAAATAAACAGTGAATAATTGGACTTATTAATCAATTTTAAATATTTATTTTTGCTAAAATATAAATCTTCAATAAAGGTTTGATTTTAATTATGGGTAGAAATTTATCAATTGATGTTTTAAAAATTATCTTGGCATTCTTTGTCGTGTTTCTGCACATGAACTTTCTGAAAGAAACACATCCTTTGCTAAGCTACCTTTTAGTGAACGGACTTTTTAGAATTGCTGTTCCCGTCTTTCTAGTCATCACAGGATTTTATTTCTTCCATATCGATACTGCAAAAAAACTAAAAAAATGGCTCTTTAGAACGTTTCTTTTGTATGTAATCTGGATGCTGATTTACATTTCTTACTGGAAAGATAATGATGAGATTTTACTGACAATTATTTTCGGATATCATCATTTATGGTACTTGATAGGAACCTTTTTTTCCGGATTAATCCTTTATGTACTAAGAAACCAAAATTCAAAATTGTTGATTGCTTTGACGGCTATTTTATTCTCGCTTGGATACGTTGTTCAGGTTTTAGGAAATCTTCATTATTTAAATGCTGAATCAGATTCCCTTTTGAATGATTATCTGCTTTACCGAAACTTCCTTTTCGTATGTTTTCCGTTTTTAACAATTGGCTTTTTAATTAACAGGCACAAAATTGATATTTCAACATATAAACACTCGTCTCTGCTGGTAATTTTATCAATCTTATGTGTTATTGGCGAGGCTTTTTTAAACTATAAATACATCAGTATCGAAAGCACAGATATATTATTTTCTCTAATTTTTGCGAGCCCGTTGCTGTTTTTGTATTGTCAAAAAATATATATAAAAACCACTTCGAAAATTTTAGCCAGTTTTTCAACTGCAATATACGTTGTACATCCGCTGATCATGAAATCGGATCTTTACAAAGAAATAGAGTCTTTTAAGGTCCTTATTTTTTTAGCTATTTTAATTCCGGTAAGCTTTGCTTTGGTCTACCTTAATAAAAAACTGAAGTATTTGCTGTAAATTTTATAGTGGACTATTTTGTTTTATAAAAAAAGACAACGAAAAAAATATCGTTGTCTTAGTCTTAGTATAGATTAGTTCATTTCGTAATTAATAATGACCATTCGCAAAATAAAATGCACCAAATCCTGCTCAGCATCTCTTCTGCTGATAAGACGGTTTTTATAGTCATAAGATTTGAAAACCTTTAATAATCTTTGATATATTTCAAGCTCTTCCCCT
Source organism: Chryseobacterium sp. BGARF1 (assembly GCF_001677955.1). GTDB lineage: Bacteria > Bacteroidota > Bacteroidia > Flavobacteriales > Weeksellaceae > Chryseobacterium. Next base: position 6,826 of record NZ_LELA01000050.1, on the reverse strand, counting down.
TTAATTCTTATTTTTATGTGTCCGTCTTTTCTTTTGATGATTTGATCATCCAGAGTTCTTACTCTAAATAAAACATCACATAATATTGGTTTTACGCCACCATATCTTTCCACAATATTCACTTTGAATGTATCAAAAGTAATGGCATGGAAGATTAGTTTAGGTTGTGAATCTGGTGTGCGAAGTTCAAGCTTGTAGTTCATGAGAGATTTTTTACAATATCCTTTTTAAAGGAATATATCAAATTAAATATGATGTAAATTTAAAAATAAAAGAGACTTTAAAAAGCCCCTTTTTAATTTTTTTTTAGTTGAATAAATCTTTTACTTTATCAAAGAAGGTTTTTTCTTTTCCAGAAGGCTCAGCTACCATTTCTCCGCTGTTCATTTGTTTCTCGAAAAAGTCTTTTTGCTCCTTTGTAAGTTTTTGAGGAGTCCATACATTGATGTGGATAAACATATCACCTTTACCGTAGCTATCGATACTTGGTAACCCTTTTCCTGCTAATCTTAAGATTTTTCCGGATTGTGTACCTGGATCAACAGTGATTTTTACTTTTCCACCCACGGTAGGAATTTCTTTTTTAGCTCCCAAAGCAGCTTCAGCAAAAGAAACATATAATTCCTGGTGAAGATTATCACCTTCTCTTTTGATTGTGTTGTCTACTTCTTCTTCAACAATCACCAAAAGATCTCCAGGAATACCGCCAAATGGCGCATCGTTTCCTTTTCCTCTTACATTCAGCTGGATGCCGTCTCTTGCACCTGCAGGAATGTTGATGGTAATTTCTTCTTCATCTTTTATTAAACCTTGTGCATTGGCTCCTGCAGGAATTTTATCGGCGACTTTACCGATTCCCTGACAAGTTCCACAAGTGGTTTGCGTTTGCATCTGCCCAAACATAGTATTCATCACCTTCATTTGAACTCCGGCTCCGTTACAAGTAGGACAAGTTTTTGAAGTGGCACCTTCTGCCATCTTCATTTTTTTTACTTTAAGAGTTTTTTGAGTTCCGTTCACCATCTCTTCAAGATTCAGCTTGATTCTGATTCTTAGATTAGAACCTTTCACCTGTTGACGACCACCGCCGCCACCAAATCCTCCGAAACCACCACCACCAAAGATATCTCCAAACTGGCTGAAAATATCTTCCATGTTCATACCGCCTCCGAAGCCTCCGCCTCCAAAACCTCCGGCACCACCTACACCGGCGTGTCCGTATTGGTCGTAGCGTGCTTTTTTGTTGTCGTCGCTTAAAACTTCGTAAGCTTCTGCAGCTTCTTTAAATTTATCTTCAGCCTCTTTATCTCCCGGATTTTTATCTGGGTGAAATTTGATAGCCATTTTTCGGTATGCTTTCTTTATTTCGTCGGCACTCGCAGATTTGCTTACCTCAAGAACCTCGTAATAATCTCTTTTTGACATCTTTTTATATGAGTAATTAGTAATGTGTAATCAATAATATTCAAAATTGCTTATTATCGATTGCTCATTGCTTATGTTTTAGTTTCCTGTTACAACTTTTGCAAAACGAATTACTTTATCACCTAAAGTATATCCTGTTTCGATAACATCTACAATTTTACCTTTTAATTCTTCTGAAGGTGCAGGGATCTGTGTAATAGCCTCGTGGAAATCAACATTAAAGTCGTCTCCCGCTCTTACTTCCATTACTTTTAAGCCTTTTTCAGTAAGTTTGTTTTTAAACTTGTTGTAAATCAATTCAACACCTTGAAGGTCGGCTTCGTTACCGTTTTTAGCAATTTCTTTCAATGCTCTTTCAAAATCATCCAAAACACCCAACATAGAAACCATCATTTCCTGATTGGCGTAGGTGAAAAATTCCATTTTTTCTTTAGATGTTCTTTTTTTATAGTTTTCAAACTCAGCGTACAGTCTGATGTAACGGTCTTTTTCTACTGCCAAAAGTTCTTCTGCGGTAGGTATTTCTGTCACATTTTCCTCAACTGTTTCTTGAGTCTGAGTGATGTTTTCTTCCTGATTATTGATATTTTCTTCGTTGATATCCTTATTTTCCATATTTCAATAACTTTTTACAAGGTTGTTTCACAAACATTCTGCCAAAGGGAAAAGAATGACATTTAGTCACTTTAGAGAAATTTAACATTGCCATTTTTTCTTATTTATCAATTGATGATTTTAAAAGCTTTTTTACTTTGTTGAATAGTATTTATGTTATTTTTAGGAGCTTATTCCGGCTTTCACTACTCGCTTTTTTGCGCCCTAACTTTCCTTTTTAGCAAAAAGAGCTCAAACATGCCGTTCAATCCGGGCTAAAAACAAAGTAGTCAACCTTCACTAAGGAAGATTGACAATGTAACTAAGTGACTATTCACTTTTATACTAATCTCCAAAAAATGTTTGATACAAAAGATAAAGATTTAGAATAATAATAACGATAGAAATAGCCCATACACAGATTTTTAAAAAAGGTTTATTAACAAATTCACCCATTTTCGCTTTATCGTTCGTAAATATAACCAAAGGAACCACCGCAAAACTAAGTTGCATCGACAAAATAACCTGACTTAAAACCAAGAGGTCTGTCGTTCCGTGTTCTCCATAGATAATGGTTACAATTAATGCTGGAATTACAGCAATGAGTCGCGTAATTAATCTTCTCAGCCAAGGTTTTAGTCTGATATTTAAAAATCCTTCCATTACAATTTGTCCGGCAAGAGTCCCGGTTAATGTTGAATTTTGTCCGGAAGCTAAAAGAGCAATTGCAAAAGCGATACTTGCCATAGAAGCTCCCAAAATAGGAGTTAACATTTGATAAGCGTCGTGAATATCAGCAACATGCTCATTTCCTGTGGTATGAAAAGTGGCGGCGGCTAAAATTAAAATAGCAGCATTAATGAAAAAAGCTAATAATAGAGAAACTGTACTGTCTAAAGTTGCAAATTTTATGGCTTCTTTTTTACCTTCTCGGTCTCTTGTGTAGTCACGTGTCTGTACAATACTGCTGTGGAGATATAAATTGTGTGGCATTACGGTCGCACCCAAAATTCCTATTCCGATATAAAGCATTGCGGGATTGGTGATAATCTCTTTTTGTGGGATTAATCCACCTAAAATAGCATTGATCTCAGGTTTGGAAATGATAATTTCGTACCCGAAACAAACTAAAATAATAAACATTAATCCGGCAACGATACTTTCTATCCAGCGGAAACCTTTTGCCTGAAGCAGTAAAATAATTAATACGTCAATCGTTGTAATGACGATTCCCCAAGTCAGCGGAATTCCAAATAGTAAATTTAAGGCAATTGCTGAACCTATCACTTCTGCCAAATCGCAGGCGGCGATGGCAATTTCACAAAATACCCAAAGAATAAAATTAGTAGTTGGTTTGAAATGATCTCTACAAGCCTGAGCTAAGTCTCTCTCAGCAACAACGCCCAATTTTACAGACAAATGTTGCAAAACCATTGCAAAAATATTAGAAATAAGTATTACAGAAAGGAGAGTATATCCAAACTGCGATCCACCGGCAATATCGGTTGCCCAGTTTCCGGGATCCATATATCCGACTGCAACCATTAATCCGGGACCAGCAAAAGCAAGATATTTCCTCCAAAAACCTGATTTTTTAGGAATAGAAATAGAAGAGAATACCTCTGGTAATGAGTGGGATGTTTTATCTTTTCGCCAAGCGTTTTTCATATTGAACTGAGTCATTGTTAGAAATGACTAACAAATTTAATTAAATAAATGAAATGAACGTAAAGTTCTCATAAAAAATCCCGAAAAATATTTTTCGGGATTGAATTTATATTTTTAAATACGATTATTTTGCAAATCTTACAGACATTTTTCTGTCAATTGCTCTTTCTTCGTTAGAAGCTGAAGCGTCTACTTTTGCAAATTCACTTCCGTATCCATCGGCTGCAATAACTTGTGCTCCTACACCTTGTTTTCCTAACCAATCTTTAATGAAATGAGCTCTGTCAGAAGAAAGCTTTTTGTTTTTAGCTTCATCTCCGGTTTTATCCGTATAACCTCCAATTTTTATTTTTGCATCGGGATACGCTTTTAAAATCGCCACCAAATTTTGTAATTGTCCTTCAGATCCTGCTTCTAAAGTGTTTGCACTTCCGATGGTAAAGTTTACGTGGTCAAAATCATACCATTTGGTCTTTAAAGCGTCATCGTTTGCTGCATTTTTATAGCCATCAGATTTTAGGAAAGTGATCATTTGATCTTCCAGTCCACCTTTATAACCTTTCAATGCCATTCCGTTTAAATCGATATCTTCATCAACTTTGGTGGTCGTCATTGTAGTTGTGTCGTTTTGTGTCGACATCGTATCATTTACAGTACTTAAGCTGTCACCAGAAACGGTGGTTGTTGTAGTTGTTTCTTTTTTCTCACATTGTTTCCATAAAAAATACCCTGCTGCAATTAATAGCAATAAGGGAAGAAGCCATTTCCAGATAGATCCCCCTTCGGAAGGAGTAGGATTGTTTGGAAAAGTACCGCCATCAGCAACGCTTCTGGTAACTTCTACTTTAGGTTCGTCATGCGGAGGGCTTGTGATCGCATCGTTATCAAACTTATAGCCTTTAGCCCAATCTCCGATATTTAATGATGCTAAGGAAAGTCCGGCTGGTAAAAGTGTAGAAACAATTCCTTTCTGATCATTTAATAAAGAAGAGATTCCAGATTTATCAAGATTATTTTCTGCGGCATATTTTCCTACAGAACCTACTGTTGCTCCGGTTACTAAATTGAATAAAGAAGATGAAGAATTGTTGCTGATTCCTGCGTAAGTAGCAATGGTGTTGATAATTCCGCTGAGCTTATCGCCAAAAATTGATGATAGCAGTCCTGAAACCATAGAATTGTTAGATGCTGTATCTAATAAATTCCCCAAAACACCTTGCGAAGAAGCATTGGAAACAGAATCCAATACCGCAGGATTGTCAGAATTGTTGGCTAGTCCACCTACAATCACTGGAAGTAAACCAGAAACGGCTTTAGAAATTCCAGCTTCACTTTCTCCAAGTTGCGATGCAGCCTGAGAAACAAGTGCAGAACCTAGCTGCCCCTTGATGAGATCAATGATGTTTAATGACATATTAATTTATTTTGAAGTTAATGTGAGATAAATTTAAACAAAAATCTATCCAAATTGTAATTTTCAAAAAAAATCTGCAAAAATTCTTAAAATTTTTGCAGATTTAATAATTATTATGTTAAAGTTTTAGTAAGCCTTAGCAAATAAAACTCTTCTTTTTGATGGCTTTCCAGATACTAAAGAAACACCTTCTTCGATATCGTCATCCAGAGGAATACATCTGATGGTTGCCTTGGTTTCTTGTTTGATTTGTTCTTCTTCTTCAGCGGTTCCATCCCAATGAGCATAGATGAATCCTGGTTTTTCTTCTAAAACTTTTTTAAACTCATCATAAGAATCTACTTTCGTATAATTATCTTTTCTGAAGTTTAAAGCTTTTGTGTACATATCCTGTTGAATAGTTTTCAATAAATCTTCGATGTAAGAATCTAAACCTTCCAACGAACGGGTTTCTTTCGTAAGATTATCTCTTCTTGCGATTTCTACAGATCCATTTTCCAAATCTCTAGGTCCCATCGCAATTCTCAACGGAACACCTTTTAATTCGTATTCTGCGAATTTCCAGCCTGGTTTATTTTGGGTGTCATTATCAAATTTTACCGAAATTCCTTTCAGTTTTAATTTATTTTGAATATCCAATGCTACTTCACTAATCTGATTTAATTGCTCTTCTCCTTTGAAAATAGGAACAATGACCACCTGAATTGGTGCCAAAGTTGGAGGAAGTACTAAACCAAAATCATCAGAATGCGTCATAATTAAAGCACCCATCAAACGTGTAGAAGTTCCCCAAGAAGTTGCCCAAGCGTGCTCTATTTTTCCTTCTTTGTTGGTGAATTTTACGTCAAATGCTTTTGCGAAATTCTGACCTAAAAAGTGAGAAGTTCCAGCCTGAAGGGCTTTTCCATCCTGCATTAATGCTTCGATACAATACGTTTCATCAGCACCAGCAAATCGCTCTGAAGGTGTTTTTAAACCTTGCACAACCGGCATTGCCATAAAGTTTTCTGCGAAATCTGCATATACTTTATTCATTTTTTCTGCTTCTTCTACCGCTTCGTCTTTGGTGGCATGAGCGGTGTGACCTTCCTGCCATAAAAACTCTGAAGTTCTCAAGAATAGACGGGTTCTCATTTCCCAACGCACAACATTTGCCCATTGGTTGATAAGAATTGGTAAATCTCTGTATGACTGGATCCAACCTTTATAAGTATTCCAAATGATTGCCTCAGAAGTTGGTCTTACGATAAGCTCTTCTTCTAATTTAGCTTCCGGGTCTACAATTAATTTTCCTGGATTATCTGGATCGTTTTTTAGTCTGTAATGCGTTACTACAGCACATTCTTTAGCAAAACCTTCAGCGTTTTTTTCTTCAGCTTCAAACAAGCTTTTGGGTACAAAAAGCGGGAAGTAAGCATTAACGTGACCGGTTTCTTTGAACTTTCTGTCCATCTCATCACGCATTTTTTCCCAGATTGCATATCCGTATGGTTTTATAACCATAGAGCCTCTCACGCCTGAGTTTTCAGCCAAATCAGCTTTCACAACCAATTCATTATACCATTTGCTGTAGTCTTCGCTTCTTGAAGTTAATTTTGCCATTAATTTTTTTTTAATATTTTAACTTTTCTAAAATTATGTAATCTAAAAATAAAAATCTATTTTTGATAGATTTTTGTTACCAATAAGTTGGTATATTTTTGGTACAGAATGCAAATATAATTT
>NZ_LELA01000049.1 GCF_001677955.1 Chryseobacterium sp. BGARF1 | reverse complement strand
ATCGAAGATATTTTGCAGATAAACTATTCGATAGGCTCATTATTGCTAACATTACAGCGGTATGATGAAAAACGGATATACATAAAAATTATAATGCAAAATTTACCACTTACCTTAAAACCCGGAAAAATAAAAAATACCATTCTTATTGTCATCAGTACTGCTTTTATAGTTTTAGGAATTTCACTTTTAGAAAAAAATATGCTGATTGCGGTTTTAAATATTTTCTTTTTCGGAATCTGTCTTATTATTTTTGTAATCAATATGATTCCCAATGCATCTTACCTTAAAATTGATGAAAGAGGAATTGAAATGAAAAATCTTTTCAAAACAACCTTCATTCCTTGGCAGGCTGTGAGTGGTTTTAAAACTAAATTTATTTTCGTTAATAAATTGGTCACTTTTACCATTGATGAAAAACTTCTGGAAAACCCTAAAATGAAAGGGAAATCCGGAGCATTTCCCGATACGTACGGAATGTCAGCAAAAAATCTTGCCAATCTTCTGAATGAATATAAAACCAAGTTTGATAAAGTATAAGAAGCTCCGTTGAATATTCAACGGAGCTTTTATTTACCTTACTTGTGGAGCAATTTTTTCTCCAAACAACTCAATTGATTTCATCATCATATCGTTCGCAGGGTCGCCAACATCCATGTGCCCGATAAATCTTGTAATTCCAAAAATATCTTTCATGTAATTGATTTTATCAGCAACTTCATTGGCATTTCCGATAAATAATGCTCCATCCTTCCCTCTTCCACCTTCATACTGCATTTTTGTATAAGGAGACCAACCTCTGGAAGAACCAATTCTGTCCATCTGAGATTTATAATTATGAAAATATCCATCTACAACTTCTTGGTCATCACTTACAAAAGTATGTGAATGAATGGCAATCTGCATTTCAGCTTCGTCGTGTCCTGCTTTACGATATTCCTGTTTGTAAAATTCGATTAAATTTTTAAACTGAATCGGCATTCCGCCAATAATTGCAACCACCAAAGGCATTCCCAATTGTGCTGCACTTAAAACCGATTGCGGCGTTCCGCCAACTGCTCTCCAAATTGAAAGTTTTCCCTTATTTTTTGCTCTCGGATAAACCGTTTGATTCTGCATCGGAGCACGAAGTTTACCAGACCATGAAACATTTTCTTCCGAATTTATTTTTAATAATAATTCTAATTTTTCATCAAAAAGTTCTTCGTAATCATTTAGAGAATATCCGTAAAGTGGAAAAGATTCAATAAAACTTCCTCGTCCGACAAAAATTTCAGCTCTTCCATCAGAAATTAAATCTAATGTTGAAAAATCCTCATAGACTTTTACTGGTTCTGATGAGCTTAAAACCGTTACTCCACTTGCTAATTTTATATTTTTTGTAATACTTGCAGCGGCAGCCAAAACAATTTCAGGGGAAGAAACGGCATAATCTGCACGGTGATGTTCTCCCATTGCGAAAACATCGATTCCTACCTCGTCCATTAATTTTACCTGCTCAAGAATTTCTCTAATCTTGATTCCTGCATTTCTATATTTTCCGGTAGTTTGGTCAAAAGCCAAGTCGCCAAACATTCCTATTCCTAATTCCATATTTTTGTTTTTAAGATAGAACAAAAGTAAGGGAACGAAATATCAAAAACATTGATGAATGATAAGAACGAATATTTCTTAAGACCTTAAAAGCTTTTGACACATTAGTCACATTAGTTTTAGTTTAAATCTTTGAAAATATTTAGAGCATATAAGAGAAAATCAACGATTTTCAAAAAACTAATGTGTTCTTATATAGACATCAAAAAACTTTTATGTGACTAATGGGTGAAAATTTTCATAGTTAAAATTAAATCTAAAAACTTAAGACTATTTTTGATTTCCCAAGAGACCAAAAAGCAGTTTATCTCTAATCTCATTGGTAATTTCAGAAGTTGATTCTATATTTCTTTTAAACCAGAAATAAGAATTATTCAGGGTGTGAAGAATAAATCTTGTGGTAAAAGCAGAAGATTTCAGTTCCCAGTTTTCAGCCTGATAAATTTCAGAAATGAGTTGCTCTACTTCCTGCTGATAATTTTTTCTTAATTCAATAAATTCGGGCAATCTTTCTTCCAAATGCCTCCATTCATTAGAATAAATGTGCGTAACATCACGGTTTTTAAGAACAACCGATAGATGTTTATCTAAAAATAAATTCAGTTTTTCTTGTGGAGAAACTTTTGTATTCTTTACTTCCTGAAGTTCTTCAAAAAACTCATGTGCAACGCCAAAACAAATCCACTCTAGAATTTCTTCTTTAGAACGAATGTGCGCATACAATGATGCTGCTTTAATATTCAGCTTTGTGGCAAGATCTCTTACCGAGCTTCCCATATAGCCTTTCTCTTTGAAAAGTTCTACGGCAACTTCGAGTATTTTAATCTGTTTTTCTTTTAATTCCATAAGTAAAGTACAAAAGTAATTATTCTGATTTTAATATCCTGATTTTCATATACCCATTTAATACAATCTTATTCATTGTAAAGAATCGTTTTTAAATTTGATACTCACTTATATTTCGTAATTTAGAGTTCAATCTTTCAAAATCGGAAATTTTGTCTTTCTAAAATAGACTCAACAATGAATATTTCGGAAATTTTGTCCATTATTTTTAAAAAATCAACAATTGAACAGTTTTTGAAATATAGTTCTCGAATTAAATGATTGAATCAGATTGAAAGACATCAGACTTTAGATTAGATTTTAAAATATTATTTATTCAAGTCTTAATGGTCTGAAATCTGATGTCTAAAATCTGTAAATGTGAGAAAAAATAACAAAAACCAAAAAATACATAAAATATGAACTTAAATCAATATACCGTAAAATCACAAGAAGCCATCCAAGCTGCACAACAAGTGGCTATGGAATTTGGCAATCAACAAATAGAACCTCAACATCTTTTGGAAGGAATTTTCCAGACAGATGAAAATATTTCACCTTTCTTACTAAAAAAATCTGAAGCAGATGCCAATTTGGTAAGAGAGCGTAACCGTGAAAATTTAGAGAAACTTCCAAAAGTACAGGGAGGGAATATTTATCTTTCACAATCAGCAAACAAAGTTTTGCTGGATGCGCCCAACATTGCAAAAAAAATGGATGATGAGTTCGTAACCATCGAACATTTGTGGCTTTCATTATTAGAAACCCATTCTGAAGTTTCTAAGATGTTAAAAGATATGGGCGTTACAAAAAGCCTTTTGGAAGGTGCAATCAAAGAATTACGAAAAGGAAGCAAGGCAACTTCTGCAAGTTCAGAAGAGACTTACCAATCCTTAAACAAATATGCTAAAAACTTCAACGAACTTGCTGCGGAAGGGAAACTTGACCCGGTAATCGGTCGTGATGAAGAAATCAGAAGGGTTTTACAAATTCTTTCGAGAAGAACAAAAAATAACCCAATCTTAATTGGTGAACCCGGTGTTGGTAAAACTGCCATCGCAGAAGGAATCGCACACAGAATCATCAATGGCGACGTTCCTGAAAACTTGCAGGATAAAACTCTGTATTCATTGGATATGGGAGCATTGATTGCCGGTGCAAAATATAAAGGTGAATTTGAAGAGCGTCTGAAATCTGTTGTAAACGAAGTGACAAAATCTGACGGACAGATTATTCTTTTCATCGACGAGATTCATACTTTGGTTGGAGCCGGAGGTGGTGAAGGTGCGATGGATGCTGCCAATATTTTGAAACCAGCCTTAGCAAGAGGAGAATTAAGAGCCATTGGTGCAACCACTTTGAATGAATATCAAAAATATTTTGAAAAAGATAAAGCATTAGAAAGACGTTTCCAAAAAGTAATGGTAGAAGAACCGGATACAGAATCTGCAATTTCCATTCTTCGTGGAATTAAAGATAAATATGAGGCTCACCACAAAGTAAGAATCAAAGACGAAGCGATTATTGCGGCGGTGGAAATGTCTCAACGATATATTTCGGACAGATTTTTACCGGATAAAGCGATTGACTTGATTGATGAAGCTTCGGCTAAATTGAGAATGGAAATCAATTCAAAACCTGAAGAACTGGATGTTCTCGACAGAAAATTGATGCAGATGGAAATTGAATTGGCAGCCATTTCAAGAGAAGGAAGCCAAACGAAAATCGACCATTTAAAAGAAGATATTTCAAAAATTTCTGAACAGAGAAATGAAATTAACGCTAAATGGCTGAAAGAAAAACAAAAATCTGAAGATTTAACTCAGATTAAAAAAGATATAGAATCTCTAAAACATGAAGCAGAAAGAGCTTCAAGAGCCGGAGATTATGCAAGAGTGGCTGAAATTCAGTACGGAAAAATTAAGGAGAAGGAAGATGCTTTGCAAAAACTTGAATTGGAGATGCAAAACCATCAGAATGAATTAATTAAAGAAGAAGTAACGGCAGAAAATATTTCTGAAGTTATCGGAAAATGGACAGGAATTCCAGTTACAAAATTGCTTCAATCTGAAAGAGAAAAGCTCTTGCATCTTGAGACCGAACTTCATCACAGAGTTGTTGGTCAGGAAGAAGCCATTACTGCGGTTGCAGACGCCATCCGAAGAAACAGAGCAGGCTTAAGTGACGAGAAAAAACCAATTGGAAGCTTCTTATTCTTAGGAACAACGGGTGTTGGTAAAACTGAGTTAGCAAAAGCTTTAGCTGAGTTTTTATTCGATGACGAAAACAATATGACCAGAATCGATATGAGTGAATATCAAGAAAGACATTCTGTTTCGAGATTGGTTGGTGCTCCTCCTGGATATGTTGGTTACGATGAAGGTGGACAATTAACCGAAGCGGTACGAAGAAGACCTTATTCAGTCGTGCTTTTAGATGAAATTGAAAAAGCGCATCCGGATGTTTTCAACACGTTATTACAGGTCTTGGATGATGGACGATTGACGGATAACAAAGGTAGAGTCGTGAATTTCAAAAACTCAATCATTATTATGACTTCGAACCTGGGTTCGCATATCATTCAGGAGAATTTTGAAAATATCACTGAAGAGAATCAAGACGCAATTGTAGACAAAACTAAAATTGAAGTTTTTGATTTGTTGAAACAAACACTACGTCCGGAATTCTTAAACAGAATTGATGAGACGGTATTGTTCCAGCCTTTAAGAAAAAAAGAAATCGGAAAAATCGTACAATATCAATTGAGAGGATACAATGATTTATTAGCAAAACGAAATATTATTATGACCACCACTCAGGATGCTGTAGATTATCTGATGAACAAAGGTTACGACCCAGTTTTCGGAGCAAGACCATTGAAGAGAGTTATTCAACAGGAAGTTTTAAACAAATTATCGAGAGAAATTCTTGCTGGAACCGTGAATGACGGCGACAGAATAACCTTGGATTATTTCGAGGAAACAGGTTTGGTTTTCAGACCTGCTGAAAAATAAGTAGTTTTTTTCATATATATTATTTTTTAATAAGTACCACGGATCTCATTCTGTGGTACTTATTTTTTTTATTAAAAAATAAAGTGCAAAGACAGGATTTACAGTAAAAAAACGGAGGGTTGTAAAGAGTTTTTTTTGCAAATTTGTAAAAACACCCATAAAACCTAAGAAAATGGACAACACTAACTTAAATACACTTCCTGTGGATTTTATTCAAAATTTGGTCGATAATTATCGAAATAATCAACTAAATTGTATTAATCAAAGCATAAAGATAGACGATGCACATTCAGTATGGTTTGATTTGCCAGCGTTAAAAAGTTTTATTGCAGAAATAGAAGCTCAGGCTCAAATAGTCAATCCTGCTGTACAAAGTAATGATTTGGGAATCCGATTTTATTATGCAGCATACCCTGAAAACCCGGCACAACCTATTCCTTCCAACTATGCTAAAAGACATACGTTGGTAATGGTTCCTACCAAAGAAGAAGAAGGCTTACATTATGATTTCAATCCTTTTAAAGAAGAAGGAAAAGCACTTGGCGTTACCGGAATTGCATTAGCTGAAAATCATGGAACTTTGATTCCTCCAAATACTTCAATAGTAGAGTCTTATTAATCAACCCCATGAGTGACTTCCAATTTTTCTTACAGAACTGTATGATCTTCGCAGAAGGTCTTGCTGCACTTGCATCAATTGTTTTCTTTAAAAGAATCAAGGGAAGTCACTATCGGTATTTTTCAATATTCCTTATTTTTATTTTCTGTTGCGAAATATTCGGGAAATTTGCCGAAAACTATATTTCTTACCCTAAAAATTTATTTTTCAATTATTTCGTTATCCCGATAGAATTTATATTTTTTTACTGGCTTTTTGCATATCAGTCACTAAAAAATAAAAAACTGTTTTTTATTTTTTCTGCATTATTTCTTTTAGCATTCATCCCAAATGAGCTTTATTTTGTAAAAAACAAGCATGTTTTTTCTTTCAACTATACATTTGGAAGTCTGCTTTTGATGTTTTTGGTTATTATGGAATATTATAAGCAGGTAAATTCGGAGAATATTCTTAATTTCACCCAAAATAGAATGTTTTATATTAATCTAGGCGTAACTTTATTCTATATAGGTACGCTCCCTTTTTGGACATTTTATTTCCAACTTTTGGAGCATATGGATATTTGGAGCCTCTATTATAGCTATTTCCTTTTGTCCGGAATTATAATGTATCTGTTATTTGCAAGTTCATTTATATGGGGAAAACAGAATTATACTTAACCATTATTATATTCAATGTATTTTTTGCGATGTTTATTATCGCTGTGATGATTTACATTAGAAAATATAAGCAGAGAAAAGTAGAGTATCTTAATGAAATTCAACTTAAAAATGAGATTCATCAGAAAGAACTTTTAGCTACTCAGCTCGAAATTCAGCAGGCAACCATGCAGCAAATCGGACGAGAACTACATGATAACATTGGGCAAAAACTTACATTAGCAAGCCTTTATACACAACAGCTGCTTTATGAAAATAAAATTCTTGAAGAAAGCGAGAGAATAGATATGGTTTCTCAAATTATCAATCAGTCTCTGCAGGATTTAAGAAGTCTTTCGAAAACATTGACTGATGATAACATTAATCAAAAAGACATTGTAACTTTGATTCAGGAAGAAGTTGAAAATGCGAGCGTATTAAAGAAATGCAAAATTCATTTTGAGCATAATTTTAAATGTCTTGATCTCGATTTTGTTCATAAAAATGTTTTGTTAAGAATTACACAAGAGTTTATTCAAAACAGCATGAAACATTCGCAGTGTAAAAATATTTTCATTAGGCTCAATACTACCGAAGAAAATCTTTGGGAATTAAAGATTAATGACGACGGAATTGGTTTTGACATCGACAAAATTCTTTCAAACGGTATCGGGTTAACCAATATGAAAAACAGAACTGCCATCATCGGAGCCGAATTTAATCTTGAAAGTAACGAGAACAAAGGTACTTCGATTGAAATAAAACTAAAAAAACAGCCATGAAAAAGACCATTGTAATTGTTGACGACCACTTATTGATTGCCAAAGCTCTTGAAGGAATCATCGGTAATTTCGAAGATTTTGAAGTCATTGATGTAGCAGAAAATGGGAAAGACCTTATTGAAAAGTTTAAAAATGGGCAAAAAATTCCTGATATCATTCTTTTAGACATCAGTATGCCGATCATGAATGGTTTTGAAACCGCTTTATGGCTGAAAGAGAATCATCCAAACATCAAGGTAATGGCGCTCAGTATGCAGGGTGACGACAACAGTGTTATCAAAATGATCAGAAACGGAGCGAAAGGATATCTTCTAAAAAACACCCATCCAAAAGATTTGGAAACAGCGCTTACAAAATTAAGCAGCGACGGTTTCTTTTATCCGGATTGGGCCTCAAAAATTATTTTTTCTAATATGGCCGATGAGAAAAGCAATGAGAAAAAAAAGAAAATCTCCGAAAGAGAAAAAGAATTTCTCACCTACACTGTTACTGAACTCAGCTATAAAGAAATTGCAGAAAAAATGTGTTGCAGCCCAAGAACTGTAGAAAGCTACCGCGATCAGCTCTGTGAAAAGTTTGATCTTAAAACAAGAGTCGGCTTAGCAGTTTTTGCCATTAAAAATGGTTTTGCAGAATCGTAGCTAATAATTTACTCAGAAATTTCCCAATAAAAAAAGAAGCTTTTCAGCTTCTTTTTTATGTTAAAAGTATATTCGGTTTATTTTATACCTACTAATTCCACATCAAAAATGATTGTAGCTCCTGCCGGAATTGCAGCTCCAGCTCCATGGTCTCCATAAGCAAGGTCTGAAGGAATATAAAATCTGTATTTAGACCCTTTGCTCATCAGTTGAATACCTTCCGTCCAGCCTTTAATTACGCTACCCAAATTAATATCCATTGGATTACCTCCATTTTTATCCGTAGAATCAAAAACAGTTCCGTCTAAAAGTTTGCCGGTATATTTTACCTGTACAACGTTTGTAGCCGTTGGTTTTGTTTTACCGTCACCTTCCTGCAATACCTCATACTGTAAACCTGAAGCAGTAGTTTTTACCTTAGGATTGCTTTTATTTTTTGCAAGAAAATCCTGACCTTTTTTCTTATTTTCACCAGCTTGTGCTAATGCAGTAGATTGCTTTTTTTCATTTTGCTTCTGCATAAAATCCTGCATAAAAGCATTCATTTCTTCAGCCGGCATCAGTTTCTTTGTTCCGTTCATTTCTTCTTTAATAGCCTGAGCCAAAAGATCTGCATCTACCTTAAAACCTTCTTGTTTCATATTTTGGGCAATATTTAAACCAATATAATATGACGCTTTTTGGTCATCAGTATATTTGCTATCGCCTTGTTTATCATTTTTCTGAGCGCACGAAATACTAAATATTGCGATACAAAATAATGCAATGGTCTGTTTTTTCATTTGATAATTTTATTATTTGCTATTAACGAATTACATAATTGCTGCAAATCTATCATTAATTAAAGAAATTTCCCTGCTGTACAATACTTTTTTCTGTTAAAAATTTTCAATTAGGCAGATCAATCAAAGAAATTTATAACCTCTCCTGTTCATCAGCTTTTTTAATAGATTTTGAGTTTTTCACAGACTGATTTCCAAAATTATATTTCAAAGAAAAAGTAAAACCTTGAGTATCCTGATAATCTAAAAAGTAATTATCCTGATTGCCATATTTGGTGCTTATCTTCTGCTGTGTTGATCTGAAAATATCATTAAAAATAAATGTTGCTTCTAATTTCTTGTTGAAAAACTTCCTGTTCATTACAAAATAAGCCGACCATTGACTGGAAATTCTGAATGTTCCCTGAATCGCCGGCGAATAATATTTGTGCCCGGCTTCCATTTTCCAGTCTGAATTTTTGTCTAAAGTAAAGCTTGTTGAGATATTTGAAACCCAATTCCAGACTTGATTTTTATTTAAAGCTCCATCTATTCCTTTAAAATAATTTTCGTTGTGCTCCAGGTTTTCAGAAACAATCAAACTCCACCAAGGTTTTATTTCAAAGCTTTTGTAAAGACTCATACCGAAAGCCTCCCCTTTCTCAATATTGGTAAAATAATAAATCAGATTATTGTTTTCATGCTGCTGAAAGGAGATTTCCATCGACGGAAAAAGTTCTTTTCGGTAATAAAAATCTAAATTCCAGTTTTTGAATGAATAGGTAAGATTCAGATTATGAATGGTAGTCGCTTTTAATTTTGGATCTCCCTGATAATAAGAAAACAAATTGTAGTATGATTTAGCCGGATTTAGCCATGAATAAAAAGGTCTGCTAATTCTTTTCCCGTAAGAGAAGCCAAACTCATGTTTATTTTCTGTAGTATATTGTGCATAAAAAGTTGGAAACAAGCTCCAATAATTGTTTTTATTTACTTCATAAGGTTCAGAAACTACGCCTTCCAAGTCGGTCATTTCAGCACGAAGCCCGCCTTTGAAATTCCATTTTCCGAGATTATAGGCCATTGATGTATAAATTCCAAAGTTGTGCTCTTTATAATCAAAAAGGCTGCTTTTTTCTGGTCTGTATTGAAATTGTCCATTTTCATTATCCGAAAAATCAAGCAAACTGTTCGTTTTTACAAAGCTGTATTTCGCACCAGATTCCAATTCCAGCTTCTCATTTTTCCATTGATAATCAAATTGCGTAGAATATAGCTGAACATTACTTTTATTGTTGGTCATAAAATTGGTTTCCCTTGTATTTTCATTAATAAAATTTAAATAGGTCAACACATTCTGATACTTGCTTGAATTGTTTGTTGTAAAATAATTGATCCATGAAAGACTGCTTTGTTTACTCAGTTTTCGGTCTATCTGAAAGCTTAATGAATTATTAATTGTTCTGGAATGATGATCGTTAATCGTTGTATAATTAGATTCAGCTACATTCTGAGTGTTATAAATCAAAGTCGGCACAAAATAAGTTCCAAAAGATTTAGGAGCAAAAAATCCGGAGTAATTCAGACTTGCTATTGTAAGGCTATCGATTTCATATTCTACATTAAAATTTACTGTATTCTGGCTTTTGTTTTGATCTTTCCGGTTCATCGTACTGATCCAAGTTGTGCCGTCTTCAGGATAATTTACATAATCTGTACCTTCACGATAATACGTTCCTCCTCCTCGAAAATAGCTTCCCATCACCGAAAGTTTATCTTTTTTGTAATATTGAGAAAGTCCTGCAACTCCTTTTGCGTATTGCGTTTGAATGTATTTTGAAGAAAGAATTCCACGATAGCCTTCAATTTTATTTTTCTTCATTACAATGTTCAGAACGGCACCACCTTGAGCTTCATATTTTGCAGGCGGGTTGGTAATAACTTCTACAGATCTCACATCATCGCCTTGTGTGTTTTCAAGAAAATTTTTGAGCTCTTCACCCGACATCATTATTTTTTTATCATTAATGGTTATTAAAACCGACGTTCCCCCTTTCACCGCCAAAACATCATTATTTATCGTAACCTGAGGTGTTTTTTTAAGGATTTCCCAAGCATTGAGTGAAGAAATATTGCTGTTTTCTACATTAAATTCCAAACGGTCTACTTTTCTTTTCACTAATGGTTTTTTCTTAGTGATCGTGACCGCTTCAATATCTTTCTGATCGTTTTTTAAGATGATATTTAAAATTTCATTCTCGTTTTTAACATCAATATTTTTTTCAAATGAAAGATATTTTTCATTATTGATTTTCAGCTTAAAAGATGGTGATGAAAGATCATTAAACGAAAATCGACCTTCAGAATCGGTAAAAAAAGATTTAATTAAAGTGTTCTCATGATTATACAATTCCACTTTTACAGAATCGAGTTTTTCTTTATCAGCATTAAAAACGGTTCCGGAAATTTTCTGCGACTGCGAAAACATAAAAACCGGGAAAATAAGAAAGAGAAGATATTTATACATTTCAGTTAGTTTTAAATTAATTCAAATGAGTTTGATATTTTACTGTGACAAAATTGAATATTGCCACCGAGAATTTCGGTTAACGGAAGGTTAATGCGAGGTTAATGGTAAAAACGCATTCACGAAATGTATATATTTGCTTCAATGATCTCTAAAAGCAAATATCTTATCTCTCTTTTTGCAGCTTTATTTCTGCTATTATTGGGCATTCAGGTATATTTTATGTACAAAACTTCTCAGGTAAAAAAGCGAGAAATCTACAGCGATGTTCATAATAGAATTGATGATTACATCGATAATCTGGAAAATCTTGGCGGTTCAAGTAATTTGGGTGATGAAGGCCAAAGGAAAATCTTTGCAGAATTCAGTAATAAGAAGATCAGCAAAAAAGAGTTTTTAAACTATTTCGAAAAAAACAAAAAACAAACACAAAATCAATTAAGCGATTATATAGACCATAAATTTGAGAAAGAAGGCTATAAAGTTGCTGTAAGAACTCAGTTTTTATCCATTGTTTATGTTCCGAAAAATATAAACCTGATCAATCAACCTGTCACTTTATACGAAACGCGAAATAAGATTACAAAAGCCGGAATTTCTAATACCGGAAAATGGGAAACCTCTTCCACTTCGAGGTCTGATAAAAGCGATCAACTTGAAAGAGACGATTCTTTTTTTGTAAAGAGCCAGACCGATTTTCAAATCTTAAATATCAACACTGTTGTTTTTCAAGATCTTACTTTACTTATTTTATGCTGTGTTGCTATTTTACTGAGTGTCTTGGTCTTATATATTTTCACCGTTAAAAATTTAATCAGACAACAGAAGCAGGTTGAGGTTTTGCACACTGTTGTTGATAATATTTCCCACGAATTTAAAACCCCAATTGCTACGTTGAAGATTGCCTCAAAAACATTAAAAAAAGAATTTACTCCGGAAATTTTACCTTTAATTGACCGACAAATTTTAAGGCTTGAAGATTTAATGTTACAGCTTCACCCCGAAGATTTTGACGAAAAAAATGTTGCCATTCAACCAGAAAATTGGGATTTTTTCATTCACGATCTGGCTTTTACTTACAAGAACACTGATTTTAAACTTAATAATTCAGTTTCAAAAGAACTTCCTTTCAACAAAAAACTGATGGAAACCGTAATCAAAAATCTTTGCGAAAACAGTGTAAAATATGGAGCTTCAGAAATTAAAATTGATATAAAAACCATTCAAAATAAGCTCGAAATTATTGTTGCAGACAATGGAAACGGTATAGAACACAGCGAATTGAAAAATATTTTCGAAAAGTTTTACAGAATACAATCCAACAATATTCACAACAGCAAAGGTTTAGGTTTGGGGTTATTTTTCGTGAAAAAAATTGTTGAAAAATATAGAGGAAAAACTGAGATTACGAGTGAAGTAAATATAGGAACAACTTTTAAAATTTCAATTCCCTATGAAGATTAAGATTTTATTGGCAGAAGACGATTCAGATTTTGGAATGATCCTGAAACAATATCTCGAGCTTGAAGATTTTGAAGTTGTATGGTTTCAGAATCCTGAAGATATTTTACTGATTTTACAGTCAGATTTCCCTTTTCATATTGGGATTTTAGATATTATGATGCCCAAACTCGACGGATTTTCTTTGGCAAAAATGATTTTAAAAACTAAACCCGATTTCCCACTTTTATTTTTAACGGCAAAAAATCAGAAAATAGATCGCCTGACAGGACTGAAAATCGGAGCAGATGATTACATTTCAAAACCTTGCGATCCGGAAGAATTAATTTTAAGAATTAAAAATATTCTAAAAAGAACATTAGTTTCGGAAACAATTACTCAATACAGCATCGGAAGCTATATTTTAGATACAGAAAAACTTTTGCTTTCTCATCCTAATGAAAAAATAAGACTCACCATTCGTGAAAAAGATCTTTTGCTTTATCTTTTGAAATTCAATCATAAAACCATCAAACGAGACGACATTCTCGATAATTTATGGGAAACCAACGATTATTTTACCGGAAGAAGCCTTGATGTTTTTATCAGCCGACTGCGAAAATATTTTCAGCATGACGACAAAATAAAAATCCAATCCCTGAGAGGAATTGGATTTGAGATTGATTTTCCTGAGAATTAATATTTTAAAACTGCAGCTCTGTCAAAACCGGGAAATGATCCGACGGATACAGCAGATTTTCTCTTCTGTCGTTGATATGTCTATGAGATCTTATCTTAAAACCTTTTACAAAAATATAGTCGATTCTTTCCTGCGGAACTTCGGTTACGTTGAATGCCGTAAATGTTCCTTTTGGTCCGTAAGGTTTTGTTTCTGAGTTGTAAAAAGTATCTTTCAGGTTTTGAGAAATTATTTTGATAGGCTCTGTATCGTCTGTCAGATTAAAATCTCCGCTTAATGTTAAAGGTAAATTTTTAGGATTGATTTCTTTAATTTTCTTTAAAATCAAATCTGCAGATTTTACTCTTGCCACATCTCCTACATGATCGAAATGAAGATTCATTGCCAAAAATTCTTTCTTCGATTTTTTATCTTTAAAAACAGCATACGTACAAACTCTGTTGTAAGCAGCATCCCAACCTTTTGACGGTTTTTCCGGAGTTTCTGAAAGCCAGAACGTTCCCGATTTTACCACCTGCAATTTTTCGGTATCATAAAATATCGCAGAAAATTCGCCTTTTTCTTTACCATCGTCTCTACCTACACCTACATAATCATAGTTTTTTAAACCATTTTTTATATCTTTCATCTGCTCCGGAAGTGCTTCCTGAACGCCGAAATAATCTGGATGGTAATAGCTTAATAAATCTACCGCATCCTGTTTTCTGTTTGTCCATGAGTTTTCTTTATCAGATTCTACATTGAGTCTGATGTTGAAAGACATTACTTTTAAATTCTGAGAAAAGCTCCATGCAAAAACAAATAGTAATAAAGTTGAAAATCTGAAATTCATTAGGGTTTTTATTTAAATTAAAGAACAAAAATAAAACTTATGTTTCATAGAGAAGCTTTATTGGTGATGTTTTTTAGTTATTAGCAATAATTAAATCACCAGAAACTAAAAATTCATCATTCATAATTATAACTAATTCGATTTTTTTGCTTTAATCATTGCTTCCAAAGCATCCCACATTTCCTGTGGAATATCTTCCAGCATATTAAATTCACCTGCGCCTTGAAGCCATTCTCCCCCATCGATTGTAACGACTTCTCCATTCATATAAGCTGAATAATCTGAAACCAGATACGCAGCAAGGTTTGCTAATTCCTGATGTTCTCCTACTCTTCTCAACGGAACTTTTTTTCTCATATCAAATT
Source organism: Chryseobacterium sp. BGARF1 (assembly GCF_001677955.1). Taxonomy (GTDB): domain Bacteria; phylum Bacteroidota; class Bacteroidia; order Flavobacteriales; family Weeksellaceae; genus Chryseobacterium. The sequence continues at coordinate 57,662 of NZ_LELA01000049.1, read as the reverse complement.
TCTCCTGCAGATCTCCCGGAAGCAATCTGTCCCAAGCTCCTTTTGTAGGAAACGGTCCAGGAGCAATCGCATTAAAACGAATTCCGTATTTTGCCCACTCAACTGCTAAACTTCTTGTCATTGCTAAAACTCCCGCTTTTGCACAAGCTGATGGAACAACGTAAGCCGAACCCGTCCAAGCATAAGTCGTTACAATATTTAAAACTGTTCCCGGAGTTTTTGAATCAATCCAGTGTTTTCCGATAGAAAGTGTACAGTTTTTTGTTCCTTTTAAAACAATATCTAAAATAGAATCGAATGCAGAGTGCGTTAATCTTTCTGTAGGTGAAATAAAATTTCCGGCAGCATTATTCAAAAGAATATCAATTTTCCCGAATTCTTTTAAAGTGGCTTCTTTCATCGCTTCAACCTCATCCCAATTTCTTACATCACAAGCTACACAAAGAACTTTTCCACCCGTCTCATCTTCCAATTCTTTCGCAGTAACCTGAAGTTTTTCTAAATTTCTGGAAGTAATCACCACTTTTGCTCCTAATTGCAGGAAATATTTGGTCATTGCTTTTCCAAGACCGCTTCCGCCTCCTGTAACAATAGCAACTTTATCTTTTAGAGCGTCTTCACGCAACATCGGTTGTGTATAAAGATTCATACGTTTTATTTTTTCTTAAAAATAATAAATATTAGAATGTAATCCCTTAAAATAGATTGATAAATGATGCTACAAATAGCTCTTTTTAAAACAATAGATTGTTGAAGAATCGCAAAGACGCAAATATTTGCTCTTCATATTGTTATAAGGCGCAGAAAAATCAAAGATTTTCAATAAACTTTTATTTTTTTGTAGAAAAAAATCCTTGCGCCTTAGAAATAATATTTTGGATTTAATTTGCACCTTTACGATTTTCCAAAAAACAAAAACAGCCTGTCAAATAATTGACAGGCTGTTTTTTATATTGAACAAGATTAAATTAATTACTTAACAACAGTTCCTTTAAAAGAAAGTATTTTCGGATTTTGACTGTCACTCAGATTAACCGTAACTGATTTTGTAAATGGACCTTCCGCTGCAGCATTGTAGCTTGCTTCCACAAATCCTGTTTTTCCAGGTAAAATTTTAGTTTTTGTGTAATCAGCTGTTGTACATCCGCATGATGGCGCAACTTTATCAATCATAATTGGCTGTGATGAAGTATTGGTAAATTCAAATCTGATGATTTTTGGTTTCCCTTGAGGAATATTTCCTACATCGATAATTTCTGCTTTCCATTTTGCAGCTTCTGCTACTTTTTTAACAATTGAAGCCGGAGTTACCGGAAATACGTTTGCATAAAACGGAGAGAATGCCAAAACCGCAAGAAGCGCTGTAATTTTTAAATTTTTCATGTGTATAAATTTTTAGTAGTTATGAAATCAAATATTAATTAATTATTTTTTGTTGTAACAAATGTAGAGCTGAAAACGATTGTAAGTTGTTAACCGTTATCAAACATTTGTTAACGAGTTGTTAATGATCAAAAAATTATAGATATTTTTGGATAATATTGCTTTTGAAAATGAGAATTAAGAAACTCAATATTATTATAAGCCTCGGATTGGTTGCTATCATCGGAATTTTGATAGCCCAACTGTTGTGGACCAAACAAGCGTATAATCTTGAGGATAGAAAATTTAATCAGAAAGTAAACATCGCTTTAATGGAGGTTGTCGACAAAATGTCTGAAGGAAAATCCTCTTTTACCGAAAATCCTGTTCAGATTATTGCGAATGATTATTACGTTGTGAATATCAATAATGAATTCCATCCGGCTGTTCTTGAGCATTATTTGAAAACAGAATTTACAAGATTTCAAATTAATACAGATTATGTTTACGCTTTATACAATTGCCACAGCGATCAAATGATTTATGGGAAATATATGACGAGCCATCAGGAAGAGCCCAATGAAAAGGTAATTCAGTTTCCGAAACATAAAAATCTTACCTATTACTTTTCAATACGTTTCCCCGACAAAACCACTTACCTCATCAGCTCATTACGCTTTTGGTATCTGCTTACTTTCGCACTGATTATCATTCTTTTGGTTTATGTTTATTCTATTTATACGATTATTCAGCAGAAGAAATTTTCAGAATTGCAGCGTGATTTTATCAACAATATGACGCATGAGTTTAAAACTCCGTTATCATCAATATTATTAGCTTCGGAGGCGCTCAACAAACAAGAAGTCGTGCAAGAAAATTCTAAGTTGAAAACATACACATCAATTATCATTAATCAAAGTTATAAACTGAATAATCATATTGAAAAAATACTGAATATTGCGAAAAACGATGCTTCAGGATTATCATTAAAACCTCAAAAAATTATTTTGCAACCGTTTATTGAGGAGATTGCAGAAACTATTAAACAGAAAAATGAAAATATTTCCATTCAGATAAATATTGAAAATGACATTTCAATTTTAGCAGATGAATTTCACTTTACCAATATCGTTTACAACCTTTTAGACAACTCAATCAAATACTGCGAAACAAAACCTGAAATTCTTATTTCTTCGGTGAAAGATTCAAAAGGCTTATATTTAAAGTTTAAAGACAACGGAATGGGCATTCCTGCTAAAAACATTAATCATATTTTTGATAAATTTTACAGAGTTCCTGCCAATAATAGTGAGGAAATCAACGGGTTTGGGCTGGGATTATTTTATGTAAAAAAAATCGTTCAGCAGCATAACTGGAAAATATCAGTTGAAAACAATGTAGATAAAGGCATCACCATTACTCTGTTTTTTCCGTTTTAATTTAAATTTGTGTAATGATGGATAAATCTAAAATTCTATACGCAGAAGATGATGAAACCATAGCTTTCCTGATTCAGGACAGCTTGGAAAATTATTATGAAATAGAGCATTGCTCCAACGGAAAATCAGCATTTGAAGCGTTCAACACCAAAGATTTTGATATTTGTTTGCTCGATATTATGATGCCCGAAATGAACGGTTTCGATTTAGCACAAAAAATAAGAGATAAAAATGCCGAAATTCCAATCATTTTCACTTCTGCTAAAGCTTTAAAAGAAGACCGAATTAAAGGTTTGAAAATCGGTGCAGATGATTATTTGGTAAAACCTTTCAGCATCGAAGAATTGATTTTAAAAATTGAAATTTTCCTAAAACGTTCCAAGAAAACGGAAGCCTTTCCACAAAAATATAAAGTCGGAAAGTACAATTTTGACCCTAAAAACTATACTTTAAACGACACTCAAAATACAATAACGCTTACTCAAAGAGAATCTGATTTGCTTTTGTATTTTATTCGTCATAAAAATACCGTCCTCAAAAGACAGGATATTTTGAAGGCAATCTGGGGCGATGATGATTATTTTATGGGACGAAGTCTTGATGTTTTTATTTCAAGATTGCGAAAAGTTTTTGCCGATGAAAATACTGTTACGATAGAAAACATTCACGGAATTGGTTTTCGCTTTTCTGAATAATAATCTTATCTCCAATTTCATTTTTTTAAATTGATCTTTTATTCTTACAATATTTTATATTTGTATAAATGCAGAATATGAATAAAATTTATCTCGAAAAAATAGTATTTATTGTTATTTTCCATCTTTTCATTTGCTTGCTTATTTCTCAACTTGGCCTATTTTTAAACTTTCCAATCACGAGGTTGTATTACCCACTAGCGGTCATCATTTCTTTCTTGATTTGTAGAGTTAATTTTATTTCTGGGTTTATTACAGCGCTCATTTTATTATTTGGTTTTTTGATCAGCGGTTATTTTTTTGATCTCTCTGCAGACGGGCAAAGCTATCATCAGGAAAGTATCATTCAGTTGAAAAATGGCTGGGATCCTATTTACTTTGAATCTCATTCTCGTACGATGAAGATATGGACGGAGCATTATCCAAAAGGAGCCGAGGTCATACAGTCTTGTATATATTATTTTTGGGGTAAAATAGAAACGGCGAAAGCCATAAATATTTTTCTTTTTATCGCTTCATTGCTGATCACAAAAAAAGTTTTGGAATTCCTTAGTATTGATCTTAAACGACAATGGGTCTTTGCTTTTCTCATAGCTGCCAATCCAGTTGTAATTTCACAAATTTTAACTTTTTATGTAGACGGCCTTAGCTATTCGTTTATCATTTGCTTTTTGAGTTCTCTTTTTCTTTTTATCAAAACAAAAGAAAGAATTTATATAGCATTGATCATAGCAACTTTAACGATAGGTGGAAGTTTAAAATTTACTTCAATGCCAACATTGGGCGTACTGACTGTCTGTATATTGGTTATTTTATTGTTTTTGAAAAAAATATCATCACTTAAAGCCTTAGTATTGCCATTACTATGCGCTTCTTTTTTGTTAATATTCTGCAATTACAACCCATATATTACAAATTTAAAAGAAGGAAAACATGTATTTTATCCCTTAAGAGGAGAAGGCTCAATTGATATTCTTGAGCGCTTTGCACCAGAAGGATTTGTAAGAAATAATAATAGGATAGAAAAACTCGCATTTACATTATTTACCAAAACAGGTTCTTTTGATAAAGATAACATGTCTTATAAAATTCCATTCAGTGTTTCTCAAAAAGAGCTGAATCGGTTGGCTGATGCAGATATTGGTGTAGGAGGATTTGGAATATTTTATGGTGGTTTTTTGATCGTTCTATTATTATTTTTTATAGTCAATTATAAACGTCTGAAAAATCTCACTCATCAGCAAAAAATACTTTTTATTAGCATTCTTCCAATCTTAGCTTCAGTATTGATCATTTCTGACCCTTGGTGGATAAGATATATTCCACAATTCTATCTGATCCCACTGATATTGCTGTTTATATTGGAGGTCAATAATACTAAGATCAAGAACCTCTTTATTTTAAAAGGAATTTTAATTGTTAATATTTTATTTTTCTTTTCATCAGTTGCTGTCTTAAATATTTATGGGACAGAAAAGACCTATTATATTTTAGACATGCTTAAGAACTCCGGGAAAACAGTAAAAATTGACGCAGGGTATTTTTCTAGCAATCTCGACAGACTCGAAGAACACGGAATACCCTATCAAAAAATAAAAATTGCTGATGATCACCTACCAATTATTAGATTTCAGCCAAAAGGCTCCATCATGATTGACGATAACTTTAAAAAGCAGGATAAAAATCTTGTTTATGGTTTTTTAAATCGCTTTTTTTATAAAATAGATTAGATTCAATACTGTAATTTATTAGCAAACATTTTTTTTATATTTAACATAACTTCATTATTTAGATCTTATGAAAAATTCCGGAGCTCCTATTTTTATATTTCTTTTAATTTTTGGTTTAAATAAAGCTCAAAAATTTGAAAAATTGCATCAATATGTCAACCCCTTGATCGGGACAGAAAAAATGGGACATACATATCCCGGAGCCACCGCACCTTTTGGAGCCATTCAGCTCAGCCCTGAAACAGACACTATTTCTTATGAAATGAATGGAAAATACAACGGTGATGTTTATAAATATTGTGCAGGATATCGCTATGAAGATAAAACAATAGTAGGTTTCAGCTCAACCCATTTTAGCGGTACAGGACATTCTGATTTGGGAGATTTTCTGGTAATGCCCACTGTTGGAAAATTACAATTGAATCCCGGAACAGCAACAAATCCTGAAAGTGGTTACAGAAGCAGATTTTCACACTCAAATGAAACCGCAGAAGCTGGATATTACAAAGTAAAGTTAGACGACCACAATATTTTAGCCGAATTAACTTCTACGACAAGAGTCGGTGTTCATCGCTACACTTTCCCAAAATCTGACCAGGCACATATTATTTTAGACTTGATGGCCGGTATTTATAATTATGATGGTAAAAATGTTTGGACTTACGTTCGTGTAAAAAACGGAAATACCATCACAGGTTATCGACAGACCAACGGCTGGGCAAGAACACGAACGGTTTATTTTGCGATGACATTTTCAAAGCCATTTAAATCTTACGGCCAGAAAAATTATGACGGGAAACAAGTGTATGGCGGATTTTGGAGAAAATTTGACCAGACGAAAAACTTTCCGGAAATCGCAGGAAAAAATCTGAAAATGTATTTTGATTTCGATACGAATGAAAATGAAGCAATTGAAGTTAAGCTTGCAATTTCACCGGTAAGTCAAGCAAATGCTTTAGAAAATTTAGAAAAAGAGACTGGAAACTTATCTTTTGACCAGGTAAAAGCACAAACACAGGAAATTTGGAATAAAGAATTAAATAAAATCGTTATTAAAGGCTCTGAAACAGAGAAAACAAACTTTTATACGGCAATGTATCATACTTTTATCAATCCGACAACTTATACGGATGTAAACGGAGAATATAAAGGTTTAGACCAAAATATTCATAAAGCAGAAGGTTTTACCAATTACACAACGTTCTCACTTTGGGATACCTATCGTGCATTACACCCTTTCTTTAATATCATTCAAACCAAAAGAAACGGTGATATGGTAAAATCGATGATGGCACATTACAATCAGTTTTCGATGAAGATGTTACCAATTTGGTCGCATTACGCGAATGATAATTGGTGTATGAGCGGATACCACAGCGTAAGCGTTGTTGCAGATGCGATTATTAAAGGAAATTATAACGGTGATGCAAAAGCTGCATTAAAAGCCTGTGTAGAAACAGCCAATAAAAGAGATTATGAAGGAATCGGATATTATATAGATAAAGGATACATTCCTGCCGAAAAAAGTGGGACTTCAGTTTCAAATACTCTAGAATATGCCTACGACGATTGGGCAATTGCTCAACTGGCGAAACATTTGGGTGAAACGGAAATTTATGATCAATTCATCAAACGTTCTGAAAACTGGAAAAATAATTTTGATAAAACCGTTGGATTTATGCGTCCTCGCTTAGCAGACGGAAGTTTTAAGAAAGATTTTAATGCATTAAGCACGCACGGACAAGGTTTCATTGAAGGGAATTCTTGGAATTACAGTTTCTTCGTTCCCCAAAATCCGGATGAATTAATTCAATTGATGGGCGGCAAGAAAAAATTTGCTTCAAAATTGGATGAATTGTTCACGATGCATTTACCAGACGAGTTTTTCGCAGATACTGAAGACATTACACGAGAAGGAATTATCGGAGGATATGTTCACGGGAACGAACCGGCTCATCATGTTGCTTATTTTTATAATTGGGCAGGTCAACCTTGGAAAACTCAGGCGCAAATCAGACGAATTTTGGAAATGCAGTACAAAGCCACACCTGATGGATTGGGCGGAAATGATGACGCAGGACAAATGAGTGCCTGGTATATTTTGAGCTCGCTCGGATTTTATCCTGTTGCTCCGGGTTCGGAAGATTATGCTATTGGAAGCCCCGCAATTGATAACGCAATTTTGAATTTAGAAAACGGAAAAACTTTTGAAATTGAAGCTATCAACCAAAGTGCAAAGAATGTCTATGTTGAAAAAATTCTATTGAATGGAAAGGAAATTAAAAACTTTACTTTGAAACATTCTGATATTATGAATGGTGGAAAATTGAGCTTTTATATGTCTTCTAAACCTAGAAAATAGTTTTTTATTTAAATATTTTTAAACACTAATTGCGCTAATATTTTACACTAATTTTCACAAATATTTATTTAACATTTGTCATTCTGAATGGAGCGAGAGCGAAGTGAAGAATCTATTTTCCATTTTAAATTAAAGATTTCTCGTTCCTCGAAATGACAAAAGCTGCTACGACTTTTCTCCCACGGATTTCACAGATTTTCACAGATGATTGTGTTATATCTTTTTTAAATTAAAAAAATACAATCTGTAATTTGCATACGACAACCATGGTTTTGCATACATTCGGTTTCTAATTTCTGCTGAATTTTGTATCAATAAAAATCAACAATATGAAATTGAATCAAGTAAAATTAGGAAACCAAGGTTTAATCGTTCCAAATATTGGTTTGGGATGTATGGGAATGACAGGTTTTGGCGATGCAGATATGTATGGCAAAACGGATGAAAAAGAAGCTATAGCAACCATTCATCGCTCACTAGAATTGGGTGGAAACTTTCTGGACACTGCCGATTTATACGGCCCTTTCAAAAACGAGCAATTAATTGCAAAAGCTATCGAGGGCAATCGCGACGAGTATATTATCGCTACAAAATTCGGTTGGGAAATTGATGATAACGAACAGGTAACCTGGAAAATCAACGGAACAAAAGATTATGTAAAAAAGTCTGTCGAACGTTCGTTGAAAAATTTAAAAACAGATTACATTGACCTTTATTATATGCATCGTCTTGATAAAAACACACCTATCGAGGAAACGGTCGGAGCAATGAGCGAATTAGTAAAAGAAGGTAAGATTGGTTACATTGGTTTGTCGGAAGTTTCTTCTGAAACGGTGAAAAAAGCTCATGCAATTCATCCGATTTCGGCAGTGCAAAGTGAGTTTTCTCTTTTTGAAAGAACCGTTGAAGAAAAAGGTGTTATCAAAACTTTGAACGAATTGGGAATTGGTTTTGTGGCGTATTCTCCGCTTGGAAGAGGATTTTTATCCGGACAGATTCGTACAATTGATGACTTGCCTGAAAATGATTTCAGAAGAGGAATTCCTCGTTTTCAAGGGGAGCATTTCAAAAAAAATATCGAGTTGGTGGAAGCAATTGAAAACCTTGCACAAGAAAAAAATATCACCTCATCACAATTGGCTTTGGCGTGGATCATTAGCAAAGGAATTCTTCCTATTCCGGGAACGAAACGCAGAAAGTATCTTGAACAAAATATCGAAGCAGCTACAATCAAATTATCCGAAACGGAACTTCAGAAACTGGAAAGTATCGTACCTTTAGGAACAGATACCGGAGCAACGTATGACGAATTCGGCATGGGACTTTTGGATTATTAATCTGTACCTTTAATTCTTAAAAATAACTCAAACCTCATAGGTTTTTGAAACCTATGAGGTTTATATATGAAACGCAATATGATTGCAGCCCGACTTGAGCGGAAATCCTTTTGTGAGGAGGAACGACGAACAAAAGATTGGGAGCGGAAGGCGGATAAAGCTGCCCAAATTATCATTAAAAAAACTTGAAAATTATGAACACTATAAAATCTATTTCTGCTTTTCACAGACTGCTTTCGCTTCCTGAACCGAAGCATCCGATGGTAAGCGTTATCGATCTTTCTGAAACTGTTTTTATTGAAGATGATACGTGGAAGGGTTTTGTAAGCAGATATTATTGTGTTGCTCTGAAACGAAATGCAACCGGAAAAATAAAATACGGACAGCAACATTACGATTATGACAAAGGGGTTTTGAGTTTTACGGCTCCGAATCAGGTGCAGTATCTGGATCTAAAGACAATGGAGTGTGAAAATACGGGTTATTTGTTAATCTTTCATGAAGATCTTCTGTTGAAACATAATTTAGCAAAGACCATTTCTTCTTATGGATTTTTCTCTTATGCTGTGAATGAAGCGTTACATTTATCTGAGGATGAAGAGAATGACCTTCTTGAGATCATGTACAAAATCGATAAAGAATGTCTGCATATTGATTATCATACGCAAGAAATTATCTTGTCGCAGATTGAATTGCTTTTGAATTATTCGAAGCGTTTTTATGAGCGACAATTCATCACCAGAAAAAGTGGAACACATCAACTTTTAACGAAATTCGAAACTTTTTTGAATGATTATTTTAATCAGGAATCTTCTGAAAAAGGACTTTTAACGGTTCATCAAATTGCAGAAGCGATGAATCTTTCTCCAAATTACTTGAGTGATCTTTTGCGCGTTCATACCGGACAAAATACTCAGCAACACATTCATGAAAAACTCATTAATAAAGCAAAAGAAAAGCTTTCGACGACTGAGCTTTCGATAAGCGAAATTGCGTATGAACTAGGCTTTGAGCATTCGCAGTCTTTTTCTACACTTTTTAAAAAGAAGACAAATATGTCACCGTTGGAATTTAGACAGTCTTTTAATTAACTCTCCCACAGATTCCTCAGATTTTCACAAATGATTGTTTTTTTCTCTCGCAGATTTGGCTGATTATGCAGATTTTTTTCTATTCAATTATCTGCAAAATTTGCTTGATTTGCGAGAGAAAATTATGTTTTGACTAAAGCCCATTCTTATTAATCATCTTCCTAAACTATTTTTGATACTGTCTTTATTGATATTATTTTCTGTCTTTTCTGAATTCGAAAATATTGTTTTTTTCCGTTTATTACAATTTTATAAATGCCTTTTCTGTTTTGAAGGCATTTTTCTTTTACTGTACCCCATCTATTTAACTAAAAAAAGAAAATTTTGTGACTTTTATCACCGTTTCGTAATCTTCCTATTTATCATTTTTGTTATTCATAATAATTCTTATTTAGTCGAAATAATTAATTATTACGTTTAAAACTTCTGTATTTGCTTTTTTTTTAAATGAATAATTACAATTTTAAATTAAAAACTATTCTGTCTTTTTGTTCAGAAAAAAAATGTCTGATTAAAGACCATCCTGTTCTTTAAAAAGCACTTAATTTTTAACACCACATACTAGTACAAAATGAATAATATGAAAGATTTCAAAGTAGCTGTTTTGAGCTTGAATAAAAATTGTTTCGATTATTTTTACAATATTATCATCACCTATGAACACACTTTAATATTAATTAATAAAAAAAGAGAATTAATATTACAGCCAAAAAAAATTATTTTTGCAAAAGATTTAAGTGCAATCGATATCCTTAATGAAAAATCTACCGTCGTGCATATTGGTTTTAATGAATTTTTCACTCACGAATTCTCCGAAACTATTAAAATGAGGTTTAATCATCTCTTTATTGACAAAGATTTTATCGTCACAAATTTGTTACAGGATCCTGTTGGTTTTCACCCAGACAGATTTAAAGATTATTCCGAAAAAAACTTAACTGTATTAAGACAGTTTGCTGTAAATAAAGTGCAATCTCTTTTATTGGACGGGCTGTACGAACATCATCAAAGCCTGATGAAGTTTTCTTGATGACATTCAATTTTTAATGAATAGAATGTATAGCCAAATTTTGGCTAATTACGGAAGCTAATTTGCAAACTGATCATTTAAAAATACAAAAACACATTATATGTTTTCATTTATTTCGATTTTTTTAGAATCGTCTTTTAAGATGTTATAAAATTAATTCTATTAAAGACTGAATACGCTTCGGCCAAGTTTTTAATCGTTGCTTCAGCATCATTTTAAATCTGCTTACATAGATTTTTTCTTTCTGCGAAGCTTATCTTCAAAAAAAGACACAAAAAAAACGGATAGGTAAACATATCAAACTACGCCTTAAAGCTTTTTTGATAATTTTTAAAATGGAGGCTATTATTTAATAATACTTGAAATAAATTTAATGTACCGAAAAACTATTGTAAAAAAGTTTGGCTTTCTTGGAAAGGATTTTCTCAATGAGTTTGAATATAATGTCCTCATACAAAATGTAGTTGCTAAAGACGAAATTCTGAGAGAAGGACAAAGAAACAGGTTTGTTCCTATCTTATCTAAAGGATCACTAAAAGTGTTTTCTCTGAATGATGGAAACGAATTTATCCATTATTATGTAAAACCATGCGAAAGTTGCTCTATGACATTTTCATCTATTTTCAGCAACTATATAAGCAGCGTTTATTCTGTGGCTGTAAAAGATTCTCAGCTTATACTCATCCCTGTAGAAAAACTGCACCAATGGCTGGTGAAATACCCTGAAATCAACAAAGTTTTTTATTTGGAATACAAAAACAGACTTTCGGATATTGTTTCTAAGGTAAATAATGCGATGTATTATAAACTTGATAAAAGAATTTTAAACTTTATTAAAGACCAAGTACAGATTAATCACGGAAACCCTTTAAGAATAACCCATCAAGAAATTGCCAATAATTTAGGTACCTCCCGAGAAGTAGTGAGCCGTATATTAAAAAACCTTGAAAATGACGGTGATATACTTAAAACTAAAAACGGTATTTTATATTTCGAAAAAAGCACCGATTGGTAATTGACTAATTTCTTTTTTTGATATTAGCTTCTTAAAATTAAGCAAAAAAATCTTTCCTAATATTTTCTGCGATTTCTTCCTAAGTCGAAAATGATGCAATCACAGTTTTCAGTGTTCTGCTGTAATCACCAAAAATATATTCTACAACAACTGGCATTTTCTCACTATACACTAGTCTTTTACCACAATTCTTAAGCTCCACTTTTTGGAAATTACTTTTAAAATGACATCAATTGTTCTTTGTAATTAACCAAAACGAACATTCTCCGTTTCTATTTTTTCCCAATAGCATTTATAGTATTAACCTGAGCATACGATTTATTTTTTACAAGTAAATGGTCATAGATTTGCTAAAGAAATTTTTAAAAATGAATTTTAAAACCTCACAGGTTTTAGAAACCTGTGAGGTTTGGTGATGCAGTATAATCGCAGCACGACTTGAGCAAAAAATTATGCTTAAGCTAAAGCCTACTCTATTGATATAATTAGTTTTTGTAATTTATTCTTGAACTTCAAAAAGCAAACGTTCGCCGAATTTTTCTTCGTTGACTTTACCATTTTCATAAACCAGATTTCCATTAACGAAAGTGTGAGTCACTTTAGAATGGAAACTCATCCCTTCCAACGGGCTCCAACCGCACTTGTACAGGATATTTTCTTTTTCGACCGTCCATTTTTCATTTAAATCAACCAAAACTAGATCTGCTTTGTAACCCTCTTTAATGAACCCTCTTTTTTCAATTCTGAACAAAATCGCAGGATTATGAGACATTTTCTCAACAATTCTCTCTAAAGAAATTTTTCCGTTAATATAATTTTCAAGCATCACCACCAAAGAATGTTGTACCAACGGCGCCCCGGAAGGACATTTTGTATACACATTCTGCTTTTCTTCCCAAGTGTGAGGCGCATGATCTGTTGCAATCACATCAATTCTGTCATCCAACAACGCTTCCCAAAGTGCATCTTTGTCATTTTGAGTTTTTACCGCAGGATTCCATTTGATTAATCCGCCTTTTGTATCATAATCTTCATTTGTAAAAGTTAAATGATGAACACAAACTTCCGCAGTGATTTTTTTATCTTTTAAAGGAATATCATTTCTGAAAAGTTCCATTTCTTTTGCCGTGGAAAGGTGAAAAACGTGAAGTCTTGCTCCTGTTTTTTTCGCCAGTTCAACTGCTTTTGAAGAAGATTTATAACAAGCTTCTTCGCTTCTGATCAAATGATGAAATTTCACAGGAATATCTTCACCATATTCATCTAGATATTTTTGAGTGTTTTCACGAATCGTTGCCTCATCTTCACAATGAACGGCAATCAGCATTTTTGTATTGCTGAAAATATTTTCTAAAGTTTCAGGATTATCAACCAACATATTCCCTGTAGAAGAACCAAGAAATAATTTAATTCCGGGAACATTTCTTGGGTTTGTTTTTAAAACTTCTTCCAAATTATCATTCGTTCCACCCATCATGAAACCGTAATTTGCGTAGGCTTTTTGAGAAGCAATTTCATATTTGTCAGCTAACAATTCCTGCGTAACCGCATTAGGAACTGTGTTTGGCTGCTCAATAAAACTGGTTGTTCCTCCTGCAATGGCTGAACGAGATTCAGATTCGATATCGCCTTTATGGGTCAAACCCGGTTCACGGAAATGGACCTGATCATCAATTACTCCTGGCAAAAGATATTTTCCGGAAGCATCAATGATTTGGTCGGCATCTTCAGAAATTTGAGAATCGATTTTAGAAATCAAATCGTTTTCAATCAGAATATCACTTTTAATAATTTTTCCTTCGTTGACGATTTGAGCATTTTTTATAAGAATTTTCATTTTTACTTTTAGATATAAGATTGATATTGCACAAATTTAATATTTTCCAAAGTGATTTTTAAACATCAATCAGAAAATTGTGAATTCTAATATTTACATTTGCATTTTAAAAACCTAAAATTGTATAAGAAACTATTTGGACAAACCGCTGTTTACGGGCTCAGTTCTGTATTGGTAAGAATCTTCCCTTTTCTTATTGCACCCATCGTAACAAAAGCTTTCGGACCTTCTGCTTCGTCACCTTTCGTAGATTGGTATTCTATTGCTGGAGTAATTACTGTTTTTCTTACCCATGGGATGGAAACTTCATTTTTCCGTTTTGCACAGGAAGGTGATATTGATAAGAAAACTTTGGTTTCTACCTGTGCTCTAAGTATTTTGGGAGCTGGTTTTATTTATTTGATTTTAGGATATGTTTTCAGGCAAGATCTTGCAAATGCTTTTGAAACTCCTGATCAGGTTAATTATCTGGTTATATTTCTTTTTATGCTTTCCATTGATGCTTTTGCGACAATACCTTCAGCAATTTTGAGATTAGAAGGAAAGCCTATACAATATATGCTTTCAAAAGTTATTGGAGCTTTAGCGTATTATTTTCTTGTTGTATTTTTCATCAAATGGCTTCCCAATTACCCTAATGGAATTTTAGGAATTAAATACAATGCAAAATTTGGTGTCGGATATGTTTTTATAGCTAATTTAGTTCAAAGCATCATAACTTTACTGATTGTGGGAAAAGAGTTTGTAAATTTTAGCTTTAAAAAATTTGACTTTAAACTTTGGAAAAGAATCATGAATTATTCCTGGCCGGTAATGATTGCAGGATTAGCAGGAATTATCAATCAAACTTTAGACCGTCAGTTTTTAAAATTTTGGCTTCCAAAAGAAGAAGCAAAGCATCAAATTGGAGTTTATGGTGCTGTTTATAAGATTGCGACGTTCATAACGGTTTTCAGACAGGCCTATCAATTAGGGATTGAACCCTACTTTTTTTCAAGTTTTAAAGATAAAAACAACCATAAAACTTATGCAGTTTTAATGGATATTTTTGTGATTTGCAATTGCTTAATTTACATGGGATTAATGGTAAATCTTCAATGGATTGCTGAAAAATATCTTGGTAATCCAGAATACTTTGAAGGAATTGAGATCATTCCGTTTGTAATGTTAGGTGCATTATTTTTAGGTATTTATTTAAATCTATCGATTTGGTATAAACTTTCAGATCAAACAAGAGTTGGTTTGTATATCTCTTTAATCGGAGCAGCCATTACCATTTTCATCAACTTCACATTTATTCCTACATATGGATATTGGGCAAGTGCTTTTGCAGCATTAATCACCTATACAAGTATGATGATTATTTCATACCTTTGGGGGAAATCGCAATATCCCATTCATTATAATACATCCAAAATAGCAATTTATCTCTCGTTATCTATTGCTATTTCGATGATATCATTTTATTATTTCCGTCACAATTATTTAATTGGAAACGGATTGTTTCTTTTCTTCATTGCATTTTTAGCATACAACGAAAGAACAATGATCAATAAAATACTGAGAAGACCTTAAATAAACTTATAAACAAAACAAATATTCCCATATGAAAATTATTGTTCCAATGGCTGGAAAGGGCTCAAGATTGAGACCACATACATTAACTGTTCCAAAACCATTGATTCCGATTGCAGGAAAACCGATTGTACAGAGATTGGTAGAAGATATCGCTAAAGTGGCAGGTGAAAAAATTGAAGAAGTAGCATTTATTATCGGAGATTTTGGAGCTGAGGTTGAAGCATCATTACTTAAAATAGCCGAAAAACTTGGCGCAAAAGGAACTATTTATCATCAGCTAGAACCTCTTGGGACAGCTCACTCAATAAAATGTGCTGAAGAATCTATGCAGGGAAATATTGTAATCGCTTATGCAGACACACTTTTCAGAGCAGATTTCACTTTAGACACCAATTCTGACGGAGTAATCTGGGTGAAAAAAGTAGATGACCCTTCTGCTTTTGGCGTTGTAAAATTAGATGACTACGGTTTTATCACAGATTTTGTTGAAAAACCGGCAACTTTTGTTTCAGATTTGGCTATCATTGGTATTTACTACTTTAATTCAGCAGAAAAACTGATGTCTGAGATTAACCACATCATGGATAATAACATTAAAGTAAGTGGAGAATATCAACTGACAACTGCATTAGAAAACCTTCGTCAAGCCGGCGCTAAATTTTCTTTAGGAAAAGTAGATGACTGGATGGATTGTGGAAACAAGAATGCAACTGTTGAAACAAACGGTAAAATTTTAGAATATGAAAAAGATGAATTTACAGAATACCCTGAATCAGCGAATATTCAAAATTCTTTGATTATTCAGCCTTGCTATATTGGAGAAGGAGTAGAAATTTCAAATTCAAAAATCGGCCCTTACGTTTCATTAGGAAAAGGAACGAAAGTAATCAACTCTAATATTGACAACTCATTGATTCAGGAGAAGACCATCATTGATCACGGAAATCTTTCCAACTCCATGATTGGAAGCTCGGCTCATTATTATGGTGTCGCCAGAGAAATTTCTTTAGGAGATTTTTCAGTTTTGGATTTTTTATCAAAATAAATTTAAATAAAATAACGTTGAGAAAAACCACACAAAAACATTTTGTGTGGTTTGGCGTTAATATTGTAAAAAGATTATTATACATTGCAGATGAAATCAAAATGAGCACATTTGCCAAAAACTATAAAACCTTTATATGAAAAACTGGGCTATCTTACTGATTATAACACTCACAGTACTTTCCTGTAAAAGCAGAAAAGCACTTCATCAGAATTCTTCTGAGAACGACAGCATCCAGATTCAAAATTCAGATCAAAATGATTCCAAAGATGCCAAAAACATTCAGGATCGTATAGCTTTTTACCAGAATATATTAATTCATCCTAAATTTGAACACGTAAAAATAAATAGTAAGATTACAGCAAGCGATTTGAGAGTAAGTCCGCTTGATGCGACTATTTATATCGAAAGTGATAAAAAAATATGGTCTAATATTTCATTTTTGATAATTCCTGCAGCCAGAGCAATTATTACTCCCGAAGGCATCAAAGCTATGGATAAATATAATAAAAATTATATCGATTCAGACTTTGACTATCTTAATAATCTTTTGAATGTAAATTTTATTAATTATACAACTTTAGAAAAACTGTTGATGGGACGTACATTTATGCAAATTACCAACAGTAATTCTAAAATTGTAAAAAATTCTCAGGGATATCAACTGACTTCAATTACCAATCAAAAAATTGTAAGCAACGAGATTACACGAGAATACAAAGTAGAAATGCAGTATACTGAAGATTTTAATTTAAATTGGGTAAAATTACAGGATGTAAAATCCAATGATGCTATTGAAATCGTATATGAAAACTGGGAGACCTTTCCTAATGAAGTAAAGCTACCAAAAAATGTTAAAATAATTATAAAAGGTTCCAAAACAAGTCAAATTTTGATGGAAAACACGAAATTTGACTTTTCGAGGATGGAAACACCTTATTCTGTTCCAGCCAATTATAAGAAAATTGATATTAAATGATTAAAAAAATTAGCTTTTTAATAGGCATTTTGCTGTTTGGTTTACAATATGCTCAACAAACCAAAGAACAGTTGCAAAAGCAAAATGCTGACCTAAAAAAACAGATATCTCAGATAAATTCAGATTTGGCAAAGACTAGAAACGAATCTAAATTGTCTATATCTTATTTGAACAGCGTTAATCAGAAATTAGCGCTTAGAGAAAAGGTTTACAACAATACTCAAAAAGAAAAAAGATTTATTGAAGATGAGATTTATCTTCGTCAACTTGAAATTAATCGTCAAAATAGAGAGCTTGCTGTTTTAAGAAAAAACTTTGCTCATGTTTTGGTGAATGCATATAAAAACAAAGGAGTACAAAATAAAGTGACTTTTATCCTTTCATCAAAAAGTTTAGGAGAAGCTTTAAGAAGAGTACAATATCTTAAAAAGTATTCTGATAATCAAGATAAGAAAGCGGCAGAAATAACAGCTGCTGCAGTTGCGTTGAAAAAATCTGTTGAACAGAAAAAGAAATCAGCCAACGAAAAAGAAAACCTTTTGGTTAATCAGAAAAAAGATTTAACAACAATTAGTGTTGAGCGTACCCAAAAAGAACAATTGGTAACAGATTTCAAGAAAAACGAAACCAAACTTACCGCTGACCTTAGACAAAAACAAACTCAATCTAAAGCTTTAGAAGGTCAAATAAGAGCCATTATTGCTGAAGAAATAAGAATTGCAAAAGCTGAAGAAGAAAGCAGAAGAAAAGCTGAAGCTGAAAAAATTCGTTTAGCAAAAATCGCGGCAGACAGAGAAAAAGCAAGAATTGAAGCTGAAGCAAAAGCACGTGCTGAAGCCTTAGAAAAAGAAAGAAAACTAGCAGAAGCGGAAGCAAAAAAAGCAGCAGATTTAGTTGCTAAAAGAGCTGAAGAAGAGAGAAAAAGAAATGAAGAAGCCGCAAAAAGTGAGGCCAGTGCAAAAGACGAGGCTAGAAAGATTGCAGCTAAAAAAGCATCTGAAGATGCTGAATTAAGGTCTAAAGAAGCCACTGCAAAACTAAACGCAGCAAAAGCTGCTGAAGAAGCTTTAGAAAAGAAAAAAGAAAGTGACAAGAAAGCGGCAGAAACAAAAGCAATGACCAATTATGGGGTATCTGCTCCAGCTGCAGGAAGTAATTTTGCATCAAGTAAAGGAAGAATTTCTATGCCTGCTCAAGGAACAATCACTCACAGATTCGGAAGACAGCAACATCCTGTTTTTAAATCGATTTGGGAAGAAAATAACGGAATCAAAATATCTGTAGCTAAAGTAACTTCTGCAAGAGCAGTTTTCCCAGGAGTTGTATCTCAGGTAATTCCTTCTGCAGACGGAACAAGAACGGTAATGATAAAACATGGTGATTATTTTACCATCTATTCAAATCTTAGCAGCACAACAGTTTCTAAGAACCAACAGGTTTCTGCAGGAACGGTGGTAGGAGCAGTTGCTCAGGATTTTGACGGAACGTATACGCTTGATTTCCAGATCTGGAATGGAAACAATGCAGTTGACCCTTTAGGTTGGGTTTCATATTAAAAAAAGATTAACTTTGCAAAAAAATTAAGAAATGTACACATTAACAATACTTGCGTTATCTTGGCAGCACATCCTTATCGTTGCCATCATCCTTTTATTACTTTTCGGAGGTAAAAAAATCCCTGAATTGATGAGAGGTATGGGTTCTGGAATTAAAGAATTTAAAGATGCTATTAAAGAAGAAGATAAACCGGAGACAAAAACCACCGAAAACACTACTTCAAACGACACCTCAAAAAGCAACTAAATAATTCTTCATTTCTATGAATTTCACCGATACTGCCTGGAAGACCTTCAACCAATCAATTGAAGATTATCATGTATTTGACAGCGTTGAGACACCTGTGACAAATCCTTTTGAAACAGAGAGTTTGGAACGGATTTTGTATGCTAAAAACTGGATTGATACCGTTCAATGGCATTTAGAGGATATTATTAGAGATGAAAACATAGACCCTGTTGAGGCTCTTCAATTAAAGAGAACAATAGATTCTTCAAATCAAAAAAGGACTGATTTGGTAGAATTTATAGACAGTTGGTTTTTAGATAAATACAAAAATATTACTCCTAAATTTAATGCGAAAATAAATACTGAAACTCCGGCTTGGGCTGTTGACAGATTATCTATTTTAGCATTAAAGGTTTATCATATGTCATTGGAAGCCAACAGAGAATCTGCTTCAGAGGAGCATCGTATAAATTGCCAGGCAAAATTAGACGTACTGCTTACTCAAAAAGAAGATTTGTCAACTTCAATTATTCAATTACTTACAGATATTGAAAACGGTGATGTTAAGATGAAAGTGTACAAACAAATGAAAATGTACAACGATGAAAGTCTTAACCCAATCCTTTACCAAAAGGAGCAAAAATGAAACGACTACTTTTTTTAGGAATACTGATATTAATCACTTCTTCTTGTGCCACCGAAAAGCTGAATTTATCACCTTTATCAAACACGTTTTCAAGTGATTCAAAATCTATTGACCCTGAAAACTCAAAAAGTATAAGCATCAATATTACCGAAAATGTAAATGCCTCAGAAATCACTAATCTAATTTCTACATTTCCTAAGTTTTCTAACACTGCCGTAAATGACGAAGTCAGTAATTTGAAATATACTCTTCAAAATTACTTATATGCTGTAGCTGCAGGAAATAATTCAGGTAAAAATAAGACCATCAGAAATCTGGAAAAATCTTACAAAAACATTCAGAAACTAAGAAAATATCTGAAGAAAGATGAAGATGAAGTATTAAATAGATATTTGGTAAGACTTAAAACAAACATTACCGTAATAGAAGATTCTGTGAACGGAAAAAAATAAACAAAACAATTCAATGATTAAAATTCAGGCGGAAGCTAATGTTCCTACAGAGCACGGTAATTTCCGAATGATTGCTTTTTCGGAAGATGAAAGTGATTGGATGCCACACATGGCGGTAGTCGCAGAAAATACAGATTTTTCTCAACCTGTCAATGTACGTTTTCATTCTGAATGCATTACCGGAGAAGTTTTCCATTCAAAAAAATGTGAATGCGGGCAACAGCTTGATGCAGCAATGAAATATATGCACGAAAATGGCGGACTCATCATTTATCTCCGTCAGGAAGGCAGAAATATCGGAATTATTAATAAACTTAAAGCATATTCTCTTCAGGAAAAAGGCTTTGATACAGTACAGGCAAATCTGGAACTAGGCTTACCTGCCGATGACCGAAATTTTGGTGTAGCCATCGAAATTCTGAATCAGCTGAAAATTGAAAACATCAACCTTTTAACCAATAATCCTGAAAAGGTAAAATTTGTACAGGAAAGCAACATCAATCTCAACTCGAGAGTTCCGTTGCAAATCCCTGCAAATGAAAATAGTAAAGAATATTTACAGACAAAAAAAGATTTCTTCGGTCATTTTTTAGATGACCAGAAATAATCTAAATCAAATAAATCAAAAGCGCCGAAAAATAATTTTTCGGCGCTTTTTTTATTATAAAAATTTGAAAAGATACTCTTTAGTTTTGAAGCTTAATTTTTGATTCATCAATGTTATAGAACTTAACAACACTGTTGTAATCATTGTAATCTAC
Organism: Chryseobacterium sp. BGARF1; assembly: GCF_001677955.1. Classification (GTDB taxonomy): domain Bacteria; phylum Bacteroidota; class Bacteroidia; order Flavobacteriales; family Weeksellaceae; genus Chryseobacterium. The sequence goes on along the minus strand of NZ_LELA01000049.1, from coordinate 36,518 downwards.
TCCTCCATTTTTCCCAGTTTTAGCTGGTACAATTACTAATCTAAATCTTTTGTTCGTATAATAAACAGAATTAGAATTGCTATCAAGATTCAATGTTGCATTAACAGTGATGCTAAAATCAAATTTACTGAAATCAAAACCATAATCAACCTCATCATTATTTGCATTATTAGTAAAGAAGGTATATGGTAATAATTTCCAAACAGGAGATCCATTATTTGTTGTGTCAATTTGCATATAAACAAGTACCACATCAGATTCAACTAAAGGACTTTTAAAAGTATTGACATATTCATATAATGAGCTATTAACTCTAGCAAAATTAGGGGCTATATCATATGCTGTAGAATAAGTATCATAGTCTACAGGTACTTGAACCACATCATCATTATTATCACAACTAACGGTAAATATACTGACAAATGCAAGCATTAAAAATGGAATAATTTTTTTCATTTTAAATAAGTTTTAATATTACTAAAGGCGGAATCAAAACATATACCAAAAATCACAAAAACTTTAGTATTCATCATTTTTTTAATCGTATTTTTGTTCATATTCAAAAATCATGAAGAAATTAGTTTTTAATTTTCTCTTAATTACCATTTTATTCAGTTTAAATCTTTCGGCACAATATCAGCCCAAAGATATTTCAAAGCAAGATTTAAAAAAAGCAAAAGAATGGGTAAACCAAACTTACAACAGTCTTTCACAGGATGAAAAACTGGGTCAGCTTTTTATTGTGGCGCTTTATACCAATAAAGACGAAAACCATATCAATCAGGTAAGAAATATTGTTATAAATGATAAAATTGGCGGATTAATTCTGATGCAAGATGATGCGGCAAAAGAAATCAATCTGGTGAATGAATTTCAGCAAAAATCAAAAGTTCCCTTGATGATTGGAATGGATGCTGAATGGGGACTATATCAAAGAATCAACACCGCTCACAAGTTTCCATGGGCGATGACATTGGGTGCTATTCAGGATAAAGATCTCATTTATAAAATGGCTGCGAAAATCGCCGAAGACTGCAAAAGAATGGGCATCAATTGGGATTTCGCACCTGTGGTTGATGTCAATACCAATCCAAATAATCCGATTATTGGGAACAGAAGCTTTGGCTCAGAAGTTTCTAATGTTACTCAATCCGCTTTATCTTATGCCAACGGATTACAAGACCACAATATTCTTGCGGCGATTAAACATTTTCCGGGACATGGTGATACCAGTACAGACTCTCATCTCGACCTTCCAGTCGTTTCTCACAATTTGGAAAGATTAAATAAAATAGAATTAGCACCTTTCAAAGCTTTAATGAATAAAGGAATTGGCGGCGTCATGGTTGCGCATTTATACGTTCCTAGTCTGGAGTCAGGAAAAGGAATCCCTGCTTCTGTTTCAAAAAAGATTATCACAGATTTACTAAAAGACAAATGGGGCTACAAGGGTTTAATCATCACAGATGCTTTAAACATGGGTGCTGTAGCTAATAAATACAAACCAGGAGAACTAGATGCTTTAGCTTTTAAAGCAGGAAATGACATCATGCTTTTTTCCCAAGGTGTTGCAGAAGGTAAAAAACTTATTCAGAAAGCAATTGATAAAGGAGAAATTTCACAATCGAGAGTGGAAGAAAGTGTAAAGAAAATTCTTTTAACTAAATATTTTTTAGGCTTAAATCAATACACTCCGAAAAATCCTGAAAATGTAAACTACGACCTCAATAATGATTCGCATACAAAATTGGTTCAAAATCTTTATTCAAATGCTTTAACATTATTGAAAGATGAAAAGAAATTACTGCCGTTAAATTATAACTCAACTTATTACTATATTCCGTTAGAAGAAGCTCCTTATCAGACTTTTGAAAACAGGTTAAAACTAGATGTTAAAGTTATTATTAAAAAAGCTTCAGAAATCAATACAATTCCGGCAAACTCAACGGTAATTGTTGGGTTTCATAAAGACAACTCTACCGCTTACAAACCTTACAAAATTTCAGCAGAATCTAAAAAAATATTGGCAGATTTAACTAAAAGCCAAAATGTTATTCTAAATGTTTTTGGAAGCGCATATGCTTTGAAGGATATTGATATTTCTAAAGTTTCCACCGTTCTGGTTTCTTACGAAAACAATGATGATTCTATGACGGCAACTGCAGATGCATTTCGTGGAAAGACTATAATTCCGGGAAAACTTCCTGTTTTGGTTAATGACGAATTAAAACCAGGAATGGGAATAACTTTAGACCCATTTAAATATTCAAAATCAACAGAATTCACCACTTCAAAATAACAACAGTACAATGAAAATAGGCATACTTTGCTACCCAACATACGGCGGAAGCGGAATTGTGGCAACAGAACTAGGGATGTCTCTTGCCAACAAAGGCTATGAAGTACATTTCATCAGCTCGGCACTTCCTGCAAGATTAGATATCACCAATCCGAATATTTTCTTTCATAAAGTAAATGTTCAGACCTATCCTCTTTTCCAATATCAACCTTATGATATTGCATTGAGCTCAATGATTTACCGTGTTGTGAATCTTTATAAACTAGATTTGCTTCACGCTCATTATGCCATTCCTTATGCTTATGCAGCTTTTACAGCGAAGCAAATGTTGAAGGAAGACAATAACGATGTTCCTTTGGTAACCACATTGCACGGAACAGATATTACTTTGGTAGGGCAACATCCAAGTTACAAACATGCAGTAGAATTTTCTATTAATAAATCGGATGCCATTACTTCTGTTTCTGAAAGTCTGAAAAAAGATACGCTGCAGTTTTTCAATATTAAAAAAGAAATTCAGGTCATCACCAATTTCATTGACAATTCTGAATTTGATGAACTTAATGAATGTCAGAGAACACAGTTTGCAAGTCCCGACGAAAAAATACTGATTCACGTTTCCAATTTACGTCCGGTAAAACGTGTGGATGAAGTTTTACAAATCTTTAAAAACGTTGAAAAGAAAGTAAAATCTAAACTCATTATCATCGGCGAAGGTCCCGATATGGAAAAAGTAAATCAATTCTTAGAAGAAAACCCTGATTTAATTTCAAAAATAAGATTATTAGGGAAAGTAAATGATTTGTATAGAGTTTTACAGCTTTCAGATGTCTTTTTATTGCCTTCCGAGCAAGAAAGTTTTGGTTTGGCAGCTTTAGAAGCGATGGCAGCATATACTCCTGTAATCAGTTCAAACGCAGGTGGAATTCCTGAAGTAAACATTCAGGGCGAAACAGGCTTTTTAGCTGAAATCGGTAACGTAGAAGCAATGAGCAATTACTGTATCAAATTATTGAGCAACGATGAGCTTTTAGCACAAATGAAGATTAACGCTAAAGAACAAGCGGTAAAATTTGACTTAAAAAATATTCTTCCCATTTATGAGGAGATGTACAAAACAACGATTGAGAATTTTAAAGGCGAACTCACCAAAGCTTAAATTCATTGAAAATAGATTATAAAATCAGAGCAAATTGCTCTGATTTTTTTTTGAAACTAGATTTTTCTCGAAAGTTTGTTGCAGGGCTGCGACAGACTTTCGGAACTTGCCGAAAGCTTCTTACTAGGGTGCGAGAAGGTTTCCATAGTCCCCGAAAGTCCCCTGCAGCCCTGCATGAACCTTTCGGAAGAACCTGAAAGCTTCCTGTAGAGCTGCAGCATATTTTCGGAAATAATTACTTCATTGCAACCTAAACTCCATTGAAGCAACTTTTTATAAAAAAAATAATTGATAAATCGATGAATATTTTCGCTACATTAGTTGTAATACAAAATCACAACTGATGAACGAGAAATTGCTTCAATATCTTTGGAATTTTAAAGTATTCACCCATTTCGATTTTACAGACACCAACGGAGATTCTGTTGAAATTTTAGATTTTGGACGATGGAATACCGATTCCGGGCCCGATTTTTTAATGGCAAAAATCAAAACCAAAAACATTATCCTTGCCGGCAACATCGAGCTTCATGTAAAATCTTCCGACTGGATTTTTCATCAACATTCAAAAGACCCTGCCTATCAGAATATTATTTTGCATGTCGTTTTTCAGAATGATGTCGATATCAAAGATTTCGCAGACCAGAATATCCCTACTCTTGAACTGAAAGACTATATCGACAGAAATGTTTTTCAGAAATATGAAAATCTTTTAAAGGAAAACCAATTTATACCATGTGAAAAGATTTTCAGTATCAAGAAAATCCCCATTAACTTTCATGAAGAAAATTTGCTTAAAAAGCTAGAGGAAAAATCTTTAGAAATAGAAGACGATTTACAACGTCACAAAAACAATTATGAAGCCGTTATGTTTCATCATCTCGCCTACTCTTTTGGCTTAACTGTAAATGCTTTGCTATTTAAACAGATTGCGGAAAGCATTGATTTTACGATTATCAATAAAATACGGCAAAATAAAACACAGCTTGAAGCATTGTTTTTCGGAGTTTCAGGCTGGCTTGAAAATCCACAAGATTCACAAATGAAAATCTGGAAAAGAGAATTTGATTTTCTTAAAGCTAAATATAACATCCCTGAAATCACGATTCGCCCAAAGTTTCTTCGACTGAGACCACCCAATTTTCCGACAATACGTTTGTCACAGTTTGCAGACCTCTATTTTCAGCATCAGAATTTATTTTCAAAAATTATTTCAGCACAAAACACAAATAGTTTGTTTGAAATTTTCAAAGAAATTCAGGCTTCAGACTATTGGACTGACCATTTTAATTTTGGTAAAATATCTTCTATCCATCATCCCAAAGTTTTAACAAAAGATTTCATTGAACTGATTATTTTGAATACTATTCTTCCTGTAAAATATGCCTATCACAAACATCAGAATGAAAATATCGGTGACGAAATCTTATCTTTTTACAGTGAGATTCAATCAGAAAAAAATTCTATTATTAAAGAATGGAAGAAATTAGGTTTAAAAACGAAAACCTCTATAGAAAGTCAAAGCCTGATTTATCATTTTAAAAACTATTGTAAAGAAAAAAATTGCTTAAATTGCAGTATCGGATTTAAAATTTTAAAAGAATCTTAAAAAAATGTTTGATAATCTACGCCACAAAATGGAACGCGAATGGTTTGGTGTACTCACAAGAATGGGTGCTAAACTGGGAATTCCGGTTTCTAAACTGAGAATTTTCTTTATCTATTCTACCTTTGCAACGGCAGGATTTTTCTTTCTAATTTATCTTGGTTTGGCTTTTATTCTTTGGATAAAAGACATTTTTATCACCAGACGACCAAGCGTTTTTGACCTTTAACTATGGAATTTTTACAGATTACTGCACCCGATGATTATCGCGTGCAACAGATTTACAACTCATACTCAACCTCTTTTCCGGAAGACGAAAGAAGAGATTGGCATAAATTTTTACAATTATTCGGGCATCAGAAAGTAAAAGTAATTTCTGTTTTGCACGATTCAGAAAACATTGGATATCTTATCATTTGGGAATTAAGCAACTTTGTTTTTGTAGAGCATTTTGAAGTTTTCTCCCAATTCAGAAATCAAAAACTGGGGTCACACATTACTGATTATTTATTTACAAATTACCCAAGAATTATTTTAGAGATTGAGCCTGAACATTTAAACGAAGATGCTAAACGACGCTTTTCGTTTTATCAAAGAAACGGCTTTACTCTGATTGACGACACTTACGTACAGCCAAGCTATGGCGAAGGAAAAAAAAGCCTTCCAATGTGGCTTCTTGCGAATTATTCTCCAGAAAATTTAAAAGATGTAAAAGACGAAATCTACGATATCGTTTATCATTAAAAAATATAAAATCCAAAGTTATCTGCTTTGGATTTTTTTTACAAACAGATTACGTTGATTTCCACAAAGGATTGTGCATATCTTTTTTATACATATTAAAATAAAATATGTGGATAACTAAGAAATTTGTGGATAACTATTTAAAATATTCATACATTTTATTTGAATAAAAATTACTCGCTTAGTTTATTTAATTTAGAGTATTCTACAAACGCATTCTGAAGTTCACTCAGAATGGCAGCCGCATTAAAATCTTTGCGATATTTTTTCGAAAGATGATTTACTTTCTCAGCATAGGCCAGGAAATAGTCTATTTTTTCCTCATCCATTCCGTATTTTTCAAACATTGTTAGATCTACTTCAGCTTTCACTTTAGCAAGAAAATTCTGAGTTTCTATATAATTGGGAGTGGTAATTTTTGTTATAGAGCCTTTTTTAGTCAAAAAAATTATCGTTGCAATAGTTTCTAAAATATCTAAACTTAAATGTCCTGCCTGAAAATCATGCCCTTTAAAAGTTTTTGAAATCTCATTTTTAGGAAGTGGCTCATTTAATTCAGATTTCATGTAATCATTCAGCTCAGATTTCAAGGAAGCCACTTTCTTAGAATCATCTAAACGTTTACTGTCTTTCGCAAAATCTCCTGAAGGTTTATAATCAATTTCCACTTCCTGAATCAACGCTTCGGCTCTTACGAGCTGTATTTGCAATTGAGAATTGAATGTTTCTTTTTTAATAATTTTATCGATCCTGTAAAAGCCTTCTTTTATAAACTTCACTTCATCATTTTCTTTTGCCTCAATTGAAAATTCACCAGAAATATTGCTGTATGTTTTTATATTTTGCGTGGTATTAAAGATCAAAACAGCATTCATATCATTGTGGTCTTCATCAACAATTTTACCTAAAATTTGTTGCTGTGAAAATGTGAAAATTATCGTTAATAAAGCAACTACAGTTACCAATTTATGAAAAGCAACCTTCATTTTCATTCTTTATATTTCGTATTATTTTCTTTGAGCCTATCTACATAAACAGGAATAACTTCATCCAAATTAAACATTACTCTGGAAATATTTTTAGCTTTCACATAAGACCTTATTTCTGGTTTGATGATGAAACTGAATTCTAAAAATTCTGAAATTCTTTCTACAGGAATTCCATCTTTCACAAAATCGTCATCATCAATTCTTTTTCTTATCCAAAGAATATCGTCTTGCACATCTTCATATTTATACCATCTTTTCTGCCTTCTGGATTTTCCGCTTATCAAATCATAAACAGCCTGCACATTAACGTTTCCAAAAGCTGCGGCCAATAAGACTTTCTTTACTTCCGCCGGAACTTCACGAGGCTTTTCAGGAGGTTTCGGAAGACCAATATCTTTTTGAAGCTGCTCTTTTTTGTCTATTTTAGTCAGCCTTTTAGAATCTTTTGCTAAATCTCCGGTTGTAGAAATTATTTCTACTTCTTCTATCTCTTCCGGAATTCTCACCAGAACAACATTCATTGAGGATTCTACATCCACAACTTTTCTTGAAGCTCTTTCGTATCCTTTTTTGACAAACCTGATTTCATCTTTTTCTGAACCTTCGATAGAAAATTCACCTAAAGAATTACTGTAGACCTTTTGATCATTCGAAATATTGACGACCAAAACTGAGGCGACAATCATATCGTTTTCACTCAAGGTTTTTCCCGTTATTTTGTGCTGACCAAAGAAATATATTGTAAGAAAAAAGAAAAATACAGCAAGATTTTTTCTCATCATTTATGTTTATTTTTGAGTTTGCGGCGCTCGATAGGAATCAATTTTCATTAAAATCGCCCTTTGAAATCTCATCAAATCCGCATCGCTTACAAAACCATATTTCAAAATTTTCGCCCTTTCAAATCCACCAGCAAGAACGTAATTGATAAAATGATTGATAAAAGGTTTTTCAATTTTCAAATCTTTAAAATACTGGTCTCCTAAAGCATATGCCAGATAATTTGCAAGATCAAGGTCATCCCATTTATTTTTCACCTTTCCAATAGAGAACCCCTGTCCTTTTGGCTGCACAAATTCACCGGGTCTTGCCGCTAAAATTCTAGGGTCAGATTTTTGTTTAAGATAATTATTAATATCGGCTTTCAGTTTCTCAACTTTTTTTGGAGGATTCATCATTTTAGAATCAATCTTCAAGTCTCCACTGAGTCCTTTTTTGATTTCCACTTCGGCGATTAATTCTGCAGCTCTCAACAACTTTACGTTCATTGGAGATTCTACATTTTCTTTGGAAACTTTTCGATCTGTTCTTTCAAATCCGTTTTTAAAAAAACGAAGAATATCACCCTCTCTTCCCGAAACCATAAAATGACCATCTCTGTTGGTAAGAGCTTGCTCATTAGTACGCATATTAATAACGGTTACATTGGGAACTTCAGATAAATCTTCAGATGAAATCTTCCCAAAAATATAGTTTTGAGCATTCATTTGAACGAAAGAAATAAGAGATAAAATAAAGAGTAATTTAAATTTCACAGATTATGGTTTTATTAAGCAAAACTAAAGTTATTTTTCATTAACCCAGCAAGTTTAACCAGACTTAACGGGTTTTAATATTTTTTTTGAATTTAAACTTCAAAACTGTTAAAATATCGACTTCATTTTGTTAAATTTTCAAATAAAATTTATCTAAATTGCATAAAATATTTCGTAAAAAATGTCAAATTCATATACTGTAATCAATGCATCTGCCGGTTCAGGGAAAACTTATGCTCTTGTACAAAGGCTTTTGATGATTTGTCTGAGATATCCCAACCAACATCAATCAATCAGAAATATTTTGGCATTAACGTTTACCAACAAAGCAGCCAACGAAATGAAGGAAAGAATTCTTTCATGGCTGGAAAAGTTTACAGCAGAAAATTACAGAGATAATAATGACCTCAAAAACATTCAGAAAGCATTTGAAAACGAAGGTCCGAAAATAACGATTGATGAACTTCACAACCGTTCTAAAAAGCTTTTAGACTATATTCTTCATAATTATTCTACCTTAAATATCGGAACGATTGACCGTTTTAATTCTCGATTGGTGCGAAGTTTTTCTTATGAATTGGGTTTAGCTAAAAATTTTAATCTTGAAATTGATGCAGAACCATTTTTAATTGAAGCTGTCGACAAAATGCTTGACCAGATTGGAGAAAATGAAAATATTTCTAATTCATTTATGGATTATGTAGATTACAGTTTAGAAAATAATGAAAGAATTAATCTGAATAAAAACCTTTACGATTCTGCGAAAGAATTTGTAAAAGACATTCATTATGAACATCTGAAAGACAATAAAGAATTTGATGATGAGAATTATGAAAACATCAAAAACACGTTAAGGAAAGAAATTACATCCAACAAAAAGCAGTCTTTAGAATTAGCTTTACAATCAATTGAATTATTTAAATCGAGAAATATTGAGATCGAAGATTTTGCGCAGGGGAAAAATGGAATTGGTGGATTTTTTCCAAAAGTAGTTGATTTTTATCAGAAAAAAAGACCAGGATTTCCTTTTCCAAGCTCGACAGAAGAATCTGTGGTTGAAAAATACAGAAAAGGAGCCGCAGCAAAATCCAAACATAAAGACGCAGAAATTTCAGAAATTCTGGAGCCACTTCTTGAAAACAGAATGAAACTCATTCTTCTGTTTATCGAAACTCAGAAAAAAGAAAAAATACTTTCCGCTTTATTGCCTTTAAAAGTCAACAAAGATATTCAGGATGAACTAAGAAAAATTGAGGAAGAAAATGATCTGGTTTTGCTTTCAAAATTTAATATTCTCATTAATGAAAATCTTAAAAATGAGCCTTCTGCTTTTATTTATGAAAAAGTAGGAGCGCAGTTTCAGCATTATTTTTTTGATGAATTTCAGGATACTTCAGAATTACAATGGCAAAATTTTGTTCCGTTAAGAGACCACAGTATTTCGACAGAAAATACTTCTTTTACTTTGGTGGGAGACCCCAAACAGAGTATTTATCGCTTTCGTGGGGGTGAAAGTAAACTGATGTTGGATATTATCAACAAAAAAGAATTTGCACCTAAAGAAGCAGAATTGTTAGTTTTAAAAGACAATTGGCGAAGTGCTAAAAATATTGTACAGTTTAATAATGAGCTGTATCATTTTCATTCTTTAAACCTTGAAGAAGAACACCAACATATTTTTGGAGTGGATGGCGAACAAAACCCAAAAGCAAAAATTGATGGAAGGGTAAAGGTAAATCTGATTGAAAATTTAACCAATGAGGATTTCTACAATGATGTTTCTGAAAAAATGCAGAAAGACATTCAGGAATGCTTGGATAATGGATTCAAATTTTCTGACATTACCATTCTCTGTCGTGGAAATTTTGATATTTTCTCGTATTCACAAAAATTGGGGAATTTAAAAGTCAATTATCACGGAGAAGAAACCAACATCAAAACGATTTCGGATAAAGGTTTAACCTTAGAATTATCGAATACTTTAAAAGCCGTTGTTGAGTTTTTGAAATGGGAAACCAATCCGAAAAACAAACCTCATCTTATTATGATGATGTTTTACCTCAACAGACTCGGAAGAATCAGCATGCCAGATTTTACTTTAGATATGAAAGAAATTCTAGCTTTAGAACAACATGAAACTATTATTCAGTTTATCGAAGAAAAATATTTTTTAAAGCTAAAGCAGGATCATTTTCCGAAATTTAATCTTTATAATTTTATTGAATATTATATCAACGAGTTTTCGATTGAGCATAAAGAAACAGATTTCCTTCTCAACTTTTTGGAAATGCTTTTCAATTTCACCCAAAATGCAGGAGCAAGTACCAAAGAATTTTTGAAATATTGGGACGAAGAAGCATCAACCTATACCATTCAGGCTTCTGAAAATATTGACGCGATCCAGATCATGACCATTCACAAAGCAAAAGGTCTTGAATTTCCGGTTGTTTTCATTCCAATGATGAATAAAAACCGTGATTCTGAATTTAGCAACTGGTTTGAAACAGATGAAAAATCAGTTTTAAAATCGGTCAACATTAATCAGTTCAATAAAAACCTTGAAGTGTACGATGAAGGAATAGAAAAGTTTAATCAAGAAAACTCTTACAAAAATTTTGTTGATAGACTTTGTTTGCAATATGTGGCGACAACAAGACCCGTAGAACAATTGTTTTTTTATCTTCAGAAACAGAATAAGACTTCGAATAATCTAGAAATTTTAGAATTTGTACAGTCTAAAAACCTGCAAGACCTTGATGAGTTTGATTTGTATGAAACCCATCCTGAAATGCTGAAAAAACAAATTATTCACAAAAAATCTGAATTTAAAACTGAAAATATTCAGAACCTGAGAAACGAGCATGAAAATACAAGCTCGATAAAGATCGCGACGCCTTCAAAAAACTATCAGGTGCGAAACGAGAAAGTGAGAATCGGTTTATTTGTACACGAATTGCTTTCAAAGATCAATACCGAAAAAGATATTGATAAGGTTTTGGAAACGTATGTTTTGGAAGGTCAGATTACGCTAGAAGAAAAAGCGAATATTAAAGACGACCTCCAAAAGATTATTCATCAATATTCAGAGTTTTTTGATGAAAAATGGAAGGTCATCAACGAAAAAGACATCATGATCTCCGAAAGAGGAATCAGTAAAATGTATCGTCCCGACAGAATTTTAAAAGGTGATGAAGGTTATATCATTGTTGATTTTAAAACCGGAATGGAAACCGAAAAGAACGATCAACAAATTGAAACCTATCAATCTGTTTTAGAGCATCTCGGAATGAGAGTTATTAAAACACAGTTGATTTATATTCCTGAGAATTTATAAAGTTAAAAAAACTTCGGCGACACCAAAGGTACCGCCGAAATTTACTATTTAAAAAAATATTTTTAAGCTGTAGGATCTGCTACAAAAACTCTCTTCGCCAATTCTTGGTCAAAAAGATATAATGCCGAAGGGTTATCACAAACCATTTTGATTTTTGTTACGTACTGAGAAGCACTCGCTTCCTCTTCTACCTGCTCAATTATGAACCATTGCAAGAATGAAGTTGTTGCAAAATCTCCTTCTTCATTTGCATTTTTCACAATGTTGAAAATACTTTTGGTTACCGTCTTTTCGTGTGCCAAAGCTTTTTCAAAAATATCTGTTGCATTCTCAAACTCATGTGGTGGTTTTGCAATTTCCCCTAAGATAATTTCGCCACCCACATCGTTTAAGTAATCAAACATTTTGTCGGCATGCATCAATTCTTCTTTGCTTTGAACTCTGAAGTAATTGGCAATTCCGTCAAGATCTTTTGCTGAAAACCAAGCAGACATAGAAAGATAATATTGAGCCGCATATTGCTCGTGAGCGATTTGTTCGTTTATTAGCTGTGCAATTTTTTCACTTACCATAATAAAAAATTTATATTCAAAATTACGGATTAAAAGGCGAATTGAAAAGTTTTCACAAAATTTAGATTTAGATTGAATATAAAAAAGGGCAAAATTACTTCTGCCCTTCTAACATTAAAAATCAAAATTATAAACTTCTATATCAGCTTATATTGAGGTTCCAGACTGAGGTTTTGCCATCATTTTTCTATCATGCTTCATCCCTCTTTCTTTCATCATCGCTTTTCTTTCTTCCATTTTAGCTTTTCTAGAAACCTGCCATTTATCATACTGTTCCGGAGTCAGGATGCTTTTCATCTCATTATCCATTTGCTGTCTTTTGGCTTTCATTTTCTCCATTTTCGCCTGTCTTTCGCCTTTGTTTTTTTCAAACTCTGCTTTCATATCAGCTTTACGCTTTTCTTGAAGATTTTTTATTTTTGCAACCTGAGCTTCATTCAGATTTAATTCTTTCTGCATTTCAGAAATTCTTTCCTGCTGCTTCAGTTCCATTTTTTTATGCATTTCCTCTCTGTTGATCTTTTTATCTTGAGGATTTACCTGCTGTGCCATTGCAAAACTTCCTGTTACGATAAAGGCTGCGGCTAATACTAATTTTTTCATGTGCTTAAATTAATTAATTGTTTTGTTATATCTTTTTGATACTGAATTCCACAATAAGTTAAAAATGAAATTCATAAATAATGTTAAATTTAATTATTAATATCTCAACACTTTTTAAAATAAAAAAGAGAGTAGATAAGAAATCTACTCTCAACACCACTCAAATATAATATATGAAAATTAATTTCTTACTAAATTCCCTCTGAAGCCAGAATTTCTTCCTTCATTAGAATTATTCTGCTGTCTTGGAGCATTATTTTGTTGTCTCGGACTAGAATTTTCGTTTCTCGGTTGTGATCTGAAACCTCCATTTCCGTTATTTCTTGGAGTATTGTTCTCAGGTCTTGGAGTAGCTTCTCTCTGTCTTTGTCCACCTTCATTTCGTCCATTATCATTTCTGAATCCTCCATTATTACTTCTTACTCCACCATTTCCGTTATTGTTTCTGATCCCGTTATTTCCGTTGTTATTTCTTATGCCATTATTGGAATCTGAATTTCTAAAACCACCGGAAGAATTTCCATTTCTAATACTTCCCGCTCGTGAAGATCTTACAACATTTAAAGTTGGGTTATCATTTCTACGGAAGCTGTTTCTGTCAACTCTATAAATATTGATATTCACATTTCTATATCGAGGCATTACTCGGTATGTCGGAACATAATGTGTTCTTCTGTAATTCTGGAAATAGACAATCGGGCTAGAACCGTGATAATAGTTGTTTTGGAAAACTACAAATACTCTTGGTCCTAAAATTCTTTCCATTGCATAAAATCTATCGTAATACCATCTGTCTGGGTTGTAACGGTAGAAATTATTCCACGAAGCAAAACTTGAGTATAAATTATTCAGGTACATAATCTGATCAATTTGCCAACGGTTTAATCTATGCTGAGCAAAAAATCCGTTCCAGTTGACATTGATGATACTCTGTCTGTAATCATTGTAATAACTCTGGTAATAATCTGTAGGATAATAATCTTGTGGATAATTGTAGTAATAATCATCCGGAAAATAATTCCTGTCATCATCATCACTGTAGTAGCCGTCATTATTTCCATAATACCCATCATTATATCCTCCGTTATTTGGATATTGCTGAGCAAAAGATAACGTTGCTAAACTTAATGCAAATCCTATAAATATATTTTTCATTTTATTGATCGTTAATTGGTTAATCCAGAACTTTCATTCTTGTCTTTTGGATGTAGATAAAAAAAAGAAGTTAAATCAACAGATAAAACTTCTTCATAAATATTTTTAAATAATTGATTTTCAACACAATAATTTTAATCAACTTCTACCACTTTCATTAATCCATTTTGAAATCTTTTGATTAAATTCTACATTTTCTGTTAAATTTTCAATGTTTACATGCATTCTATAACACCAATAGTGCGGAAACACTGCAGGATTATTAATTCTCTCATTCTCAATCTTCGAATTGACTAAATTTTTATCGATTGCAAAGAAATCCTGAATAGGGAAAATTGCTAACATTGCATCGTTGTAAAGATGCTGTTTCATTATAATTTCGGCTAAATAAGGTTCTAAATTATTGGGCGCTTTTCCATTTTGATTCAATTGTTGATTAAAATAAGTTTGCGTTAACTGAGGATCTTCTTTCCACCATTGACGAAGCGTTGAACTGTCGTGCGAAGAAGCCGTCACCACATTCATATAATCTGCTTTTTTAGGGTTATAGAAAGAAATATTTCCGGAAGGCATACGTTGAACTTTCAATGCGACAATCGCCAATTCATCCATCACTTCAGGTACACAATCAGGAATCATCCCCAAATCTTCACCGCAGATCAACATATTTGTGGCATTTAAAATTACCGGAAGCTTTTCTATTGCGTTTTCTTTCCACAATTCATCCTGCCTTTTAAAGAAATAATCCTGATAAAGCTCGTAAATAGATTTCCTTTCCCAATCAGAAAGATATTGGTAAGATTCAGTTTTAAAAATGTTAAATCTCGGATGATAAACCGTTTCGTCGTTTTTTTCTTCAGTCAAGAACAAAACATTCGCACAAAGCGAAATTAATTTTTTAGAAATATCCACAGGTTTATCTTTAAAATGATTAGCAATCTTTCTTTGCGTATTGAATTCTTCTTTAAATTGATAAGTTCCGTCTGAATTTTTATTGATAAACTGTAAAGCGTTAAAAGTTTCTTCCCCAAAATATTTCCATAGAATTTCATCATTAATAAAAGGCTTGCAATATCTTTCAAAATCAAAAGGGATATGTCTCGCTTTAAATTCATCCAAAACTACCGGAACTGCAGGATAAAAATATCCTAAAATACCCTGAGTTGCCGAAATCGGCATTCTCCAGATCCTGAAAAATCCTAAAATATGATCGATCCTCATTGCATCAAAATACTGTTCTAATGCTTTAAACCTGTTTTTCCACCACCTGTAATCATCTGCTTTCATCGCTTCCCAGTTGTAAGTTGGAAATTCCCAATTCTGCCCGATCTCTGTAAACTGATCAGGAGGTGCACCTGCCTGAAAATCCATTCCAAATAGATCTGGTTCCGCCCATGCTTCAACAGAATGCCTATAAATTCCAATCGGTAAATCTCCTTTCAACGAAATCCCTAAACCATGAGTATAATCAACGGCATCTTTCAATTGTTTATGAAGCTGAAACTGTACCCATGCATGAAGCATCGAAGCATCATAGTCTTTATTTTTTGCTGAGAAAAAAGGTGCAATCTTACCTGCAATATATTTTTTATGGGCTTTCCACTCGTTGAAATTTGGTGTTTTGTATTTGTCTCTCAAAACACAAAATGCAGAATACGGTAAAAGCCATTCTTCATTATCTTTAATGAATTTTTTGAAGCTTCTGTCTTTATAAATCTTCTCTTTTTCGGTATTGAAAATAGCTTTTAAGTATTTCCATTTTGCAGAAATCATCTTTTCGTAATCAATTAACTCTAAAGAATTTAATTCTGATTTTTCCGCAAGAAACCCTTCAACTAATTCTTTCGGTAATTCAAAATCAAGATTTTCTATAGAAATATATTGGGGATGTAAAGCATACACCGAAATTGTCGCATAAGGATAAGAATCTGTCCATGAATAATTGGCAGAAGTATCATTGATTGGTAAGATCTGAATAATTCCTAATGAAGCTTTATCTGCCCAATCTGCCAGCTTTTTTAAATCAGAAAATTCTCCTACACCAAAACCATCTTCAGTTCTTAAAGAAAAAACAGGAACCGCAACCCCTGCATCATGATACATTTGGTAAGATCTAAACCTGAAATAATGATTTGCTATGATTTGCAAAACATCTTTTTGTTGATTAGGCATTGTCGACCTATTTTCACCACTTTCTATATCAATTACTTTTCCTTCAATTGTATCAAAAATTGCGTATTTATATTGAATAAGCTGGATTTCCGGAATATCAACAGAAGCTTCCCAAATTCCGAAATCAGTCTGAGATAAAGGAATTGAATTATCAGAACTCCAATTCCCTAAAGAAGGGGTATTTCCTATTAAAACAATTTCCCAGTCCGGATTATAAACCGGTGCTTCAATTCTAAATAAATGAGTATGTTTTTTTAAGACCGAAATTTTCCTTGGAACTAATTGAGAAAGTTTGTTTCTGAGAATTTTATTGTTCAGATAGTTTTCAGGAAAATTTTTACTGTTCCATTCATCAAAAATTAAAAACTCTTTATAATTATGAGAGAAATTTAAATGATGCTTAACAAATTCTTCACGCAAAACATTTCCTCTCTCATCTTTAAGCTGATATTTGTAAGCTATTGTTTTAGAAAAAAAATCTACCTCACATTTCCATAAGTTGTCAGAGTAAAACATCATGTAACTTCGATTGGCAGAATCTTTTTCATCAATAAGCAACTCTAGTTTTTCGCCGGATCTTGCATGATATTCAATATTAAAATATAATTTCATCGATGTCTATTTTCTTTAAAAATACGCTTAAAAATTGAAAAACAAGCTGTTGCAATGTCAAATATTCGTTAAAAAACCTTTCCTCAATACAGAGAAAAGGTCTTTAAATATTATAAAAAAGTCAATTTATTTAGTAACCAAAATTTTCTTAGACAATAAGTTTTTTCCAGATTCTTCTGCGACGCTCACCACATAAGTTCCGGTTACCAGATTTCTAAGTTGAATCTGCTGATTAAGATTTCCGTCTTTTACAGATAAAGTTGTTGACATCACTGATTTCCCAGAAGCATCGAAAACATTCACTTTAATATTTCCTTTAATAGCTTTATCATTTACATTTACGGTAATTGTCTGCTCATCAACTTTTGTTGGATAAACGTCAATATTTGCCAATGTGTTTGCAACAGCAACTCTGTCATTCGCAAAATATTTACTTGCCAAATCATAAATATGCAGATTCTGTTCACCAGGAAGTTGTTTTGCTTCCAGATTATTAAGATTCAATTCATACAAAGCAGCTCCTTTTGCGCTTGCAATTACTACTTTTCCTTTAGAATTTACCGCTGCTCCATTTACAGAATAATTATCGGGTAAACCTGTGATTTTACCTAAAAATTTTGCCTTTAATTCTTTCGTTGAAATTTTAAATACATTTCCAGAAGCTGCAAAAACGTAGAAATTATTATCTGCATCAGCAATCATATCGCCACCAAAACCAGTTTCCATTGCAGTGAACGAATTTTTACTGTTTGAAGCATCGTCTTTAATGATGCCAAGATCATTTACAACGTACTGATTATTTTTTTTACTGATTTGAATAAATTGTGTTCCTGCATTGTTAATGGCGTAAATATTTCCATCATAACCAGTTGTCATTCTTGTAATATGCGAATTGATATCACAAGATGTAACTCTTGCAACGGTATTTTCAACTAAAGTGATTTCTTTTGTTTTCTGATTTAAAACATAAATATTAGATGAAAACATAGGCATATACACCAGATTATTACCTGAAGGATCATACGCTAATGCAGCCAAAGTCATAGACTGAGCATGATTGTAAGAGTTTTTGTCTTCAGTAATCGAGGCTTTTCTTGATTGAGAAATTACTTTTGCTTCCGAAGAAACCGTAAAAATACTTTCACCGGAAGTTCCGTCTGAATTCATCGCACGGAAATCATTGAACTCAATTCTTGGAGAATCTTTTCCTGCCAATGCAAAAAAATCCTGCTGTGCACTAACTGTATTTCCAAGTAATAATAAGATAATAGGGAATAAATGTTTTTTCATGTGTTAATTTTTATTTGTAATTGTTTTAGTCTTACTAAGTTAAATAATTTTCTTGAATAAGTAAATAAAAAAAACACTCTCAAAACAAAAGTAATGAGAGTGTTTTTTTTGATGAAGATATTTATTCTTTGATAAATTTTCTATAATGATGCATCCCTTGATGCAATACAGAAACTGAATAAACGCCTTTGCTAAGTCCTGAAACATTTATTCTATTATCTGCACTTTTTCCCTTCCAAATCAATCTTCCGGAAAAATCCCAAATAGAAAAAGAATCTAGTAGTACTTTTGATTTAATATGCAGATAATCACCTGTAGGAATAGGATAAATTGCAAAAATATCAGAATCACTTCCTGACCCCGTTTGAGGATTGCCCGGATTTTGGGGAGTCCCCGGATTCTGAGGATTCTGAGGTTCAATTGGTCTTCCAGCTAATTTTACGATTCTCCAATAATCACCATCTCCTCCTAAACCATCCCATCCAAATGCAAAGGTAGCATCAATTCCTTTAGACTTCACAAGTGCTCTACCTACATTATTAATAAGAACCCAAGTAAGACCACCATCCTTACTGAATTTTGAACCTCTTGAACTTCCCGGATTGTAGCTTCCAGATACAGCAATTAAAATATCAGTATTTGGTATTTTTTCTATAAAGGTTTGTCTACCAAACCCTGGATCACTTACATATTGCTCTGTTAAAAAACCATCCGTCGTTTTATATAGTTTTCCAGTATTATAGTCTGTAAAATATGCCGTATTAGAATTAATAATTGCAAAATGTCCTAAACTTTTGCTGTCAAGCTCATAATGAGATGTAGTGTAAGGACTTTGTGTTACCGTCCAAGTCGTACCCTTATCATTAGTTTTAATAATCTCTCCATCACTAGAACCAAACCAAAAAGAATCACCCAATTCATCTTTTATATATCTAGGAATTTGATTAGGTTTTGAATTCGTAAGCAAAGCACCTCCTTTCGGAATCCATGTCGCTCCACCATCTGTAGTTTTAAATATCTCGATTTTTTTTGGCCCGCTGTTGCTCATATCTGGATAGCAAACAACAATCCCAACATTTGTATCCCAAAAATGAACGTAACTTAAACCTGTGGTAAAATCTTTTATTGAATTCCAAGTATTACCACCATCTGTGGTTTTGTACAAACGCCCTCTTCCAATGTTATTTTGATAAGTGGTTGCTAAAAAGGCAACATTTTCTGAAGCTGCAAAAAAATCTGTAACTGAAAAATTATAGTCATTGTATTGAAATACCGTGGGTATCATATTCCATGTAGTTCCTCCATTCGTACTTTTTGTGAAAGCTACCCTACCATTAGTATTCCAATAATTAGCCCAAATAACCTGCTCGTTAACAATACTGTAATGAATAGAAACATTATCGACACTCGAAGGATATAATGTGTTCATTTTTGACCAACTAAATTGAGAAAACAATACCAGATATGAAAAGAACACAAGAATAAAAGAAGATAGTTTTTTTATCATAGTTAATAGTTTTAATGGATGTTTTCAAAGTTAATAAAAAATCCCTTTCAAATGATTAATTTGAAAGGGATGTAAATTTTATGAATAATAAGATCAAGAAATAGAGTACGTTGTGCCTTCTCTTCCGTCTTTTAGCTCAATTCCTTCTGCTAAAAGTTTATCTCTGATCTGGTCTGATAGGTCGAAGTTCTTAGATTTTCTTGCCTGATTTCTCAATTCAATTAAAACCTGTAACGTCTGATCAAGTTTTTCATTATTATTTTCTTCGATATTCTGCAATCCTAAAACATCAAAAACAAAAGCATTTAGTATAGATTTTAAATCTTCCAGATCTTTAGCAGAAATCGTTTCTTTTTCGTCTTTTAAAGCAAAAATAAACTTTACTGCTTCAAATAAATGAGCAATCAGAACAGGTGAATTAAAATCATCCGTTAAAGCATCATAACATTTTGTTTTCCAATCTTCCAAACTAAAACCAGATTGTTTTTCGTCATTCGGAGTGATTGAATTTAATATTTTTAATGCTTCCATTAAGCGGCTGAATCCTTTTTCGCTCGCCAACATTGCATCATTAGAAATATCTAAAACACTTCTGTAATGTGCCTGTAAAAAGCAAAAACGAACGATAGCAGGATGGAAAGGTTTTTCAAAAAAATCATTCTCACCAGAAACCAATTGCATTGGTAAAATATAATTCCCTGTTGACTTACTCATACGCTGAGCATTCATTGTCAACATATTAGCATGCATCCAGTAATTTACCGGAGAAGCTCCGTTGCAAGCTTTTCCCTGTGCAATTTCACACTCGTGATGCGGAAATTTCAAATCCATTCCGCCACCGTGAATATCGAAAGTTTCACCTAAATATTTCGTGCTCATTGCAGTACATTCAAGATGCCATCCCGGGAAACCTTCTCCCCAAGGCGAATTCCAACGCATAATGTGTGCAGGAGAAGCTTTTTTCCACAATGCAAAATCCTGAGGATTCTTCTTTTCTCCTTGTCCGTCTAAATCTCTTGTGTTGGCAAAAAGCTCTTCAATATTACGTTTTGAAAGTTCACCGTAATTTAAACCTCTTGCATTATATTCCAAAACATCAAAATAAACAGAACCATTGCTTTCGTAAGCGAAACCTGTTTCAATTAATTTTTGAGTCAGCTCAATCTGCTCAACGATGTGACCAGTTGCAGTAGGTTCAATATTTGGAGGTAATAGATTGAACATATCTAAAACCTTGTGAAAATCTACAGTATATTTCTGCACAATTTCCATAGGTTCTAACTTTTCAAGACGGGTTTGCTTTACAAAACGGTCGTTATTTACATCTCCATCATCGGTAAGGTGACCTGCATCGGTAATATTTCTTACATATCTTACCTTATACCCAAGATGCGTTAAACTTCTGTAAATAAAATCGAAAGAAAGAAAAGTTCGCACATTTCCCAAATGCACATTGCTGTAAACAGTTGGTCCACAAACGTACATTCCTACATTTCCTTCTAAAATTGGTTTAAATATTTCTTTTTCTCCCGCAAGCGAGTTGTATATTTTTAGTTGCATAATTTGATTTGAAATTTGAGGTTTGAGGTTTGAGGTTTGAAATTTGAGATTTCTTCATGATAAAAACTATCCACAACAAATAATTGTTGTGATGAAAATCTGTGTTGAAACTTTTCTAAATTTTATCATTTAATCTATTTTTAAGTAAAGATGAAAGCTCCTCGTAAAAACTAAAATCTTCTTTCAAACTTTTGTTCTCCGTTGGGAAAAATAAAATTCCTAACATTGGAGTCTGATGTAAAGTAAAAAAATATTTATCTATACTAAAATCATAATATTTTGTATCGAAACCGTCGTCTATCTTCTCAATTAAAACCCCTTTATAAGGATTTAAAATTTCTTTAACTAGGAAATCAAATATAAAGTTATTAGCTTTTTCATAAAGAATAATTCCATTTTTTTCCATTTTAATAATCCAATTTCGCATGACTTCCTACATAATGTAGAAACTCTTGTCTTGTAATAGGATTGGTTCTGAAAATTCCGCTCAATTCTGCTGTGATCGTAGAACTTGCGGTATCTTTTATTCCTCTGCAGTTTACGCAAAGATGTTTTGCATCAATAATACAGGCCACATTCTGTGTTCCCAGTGCATCTTTTAGTGCATCCACGATTTGCATGGTCAGTCTTTCCTGTACCTGCGGTCTTTTTGCATAATAATCAACAATTCTGTTGATTTTTGAAAGACCTATTACTTCACCGCTAGAAATATAAGCAACGTGTGCTCTTCCTATGATCGGTAAAAAATGATGTTCACAGAATGAGTACACCGTAATATCTTTTTCCACCAACATTTGGCGGTATTTATATTTATTTGAAAAGGTAGAAATTCCAGGTTTATTTTCAGGAAGAAGTCCTCCGAAAATTTCGTTCACATACATTTTCGCAACTCTTTTTGGAGAATCTTTTAAAGAATCGTCGGTCATATCAAGACCTAAAGTTTCCATAATCTCACCAAAAAGCTCGGTAATTTTTTCTATTTTTTCCTGTGGCGATTTCTCAAAAGCATCTTCACGGATCGGCGTATGCTCTTTCCCTGTAAAAATATCATCATCGTTATCGGTAAAATCAACCATTTTAAATAATTTTTCAACAAAAATACGGATAAAATCTTTTCGGCTATTTCAATTTATCCTTAAAAATATTACCTTTCGGTTTTATTCTGCTAAAAAGTTATGATCACGGTTGAAGAAGTACAAAATACCCAACAAAAAAAGGAGTTTCTCGATTTCCCGGCAAGACTTTATCAACATGACAAAAATTACATCAGACCTTTAGACAAAGACATCAACGAAGTTTTTAATTCTGAAAAAAATAAATTCTATAAAAACGGAGAATGTGTAAGACTTTTATTTAAAAAAAAATCTGAAACCGTTGGAAAAATTGCCGTTTTTATTAACAAATCTTACGAACAAGACCAGCCCACTGGCGGAATTGGATTTTTTGATTGCATCGACAATCAGGAAACTGCCAATTTCATTTTTGATTACTGTAAAAACTGGCTTCAGGAAAGAGAAATCGAAGCGATGGATGGCCCAATTAACTTCGGAGAGCGTGATAAATTCTGGGGACTTCTGACAGAAGGTTTTATTGAACCTTTATATTGCATGAATTACAATTTTCCTTATTACAAAGAGCTTTTTGTAAATTATGGATTTAAAATATATTTTGAACAGCTTTGTTTTTCGAGACCTATTTTTGCAGAAGTTTCGAGAGTTTTCACCGTGATGCATGCAAAGCACAGCAAAAATCCTGAGATTTCGGCAAAACCCATGAAGAAGAATAATCTGGAGAAATTTGCAAAGGATTTTACTGAGGTTTACAATAAAGCCTGGGCTTCACACGGTCAAGGAAAATGTTTAGACGAATCTAAAACCATAAAAATGTTTAAGACAATGAAGCCCATTATCAATGAACATATCTCATGGTTTGTGTATGAAAATGAAAAACCTGTTGCCATGTGGATGAATATTCCTGACCTTAATCAATGGTTCAAATATCTGAACGGAAAATTCGGGATTATTGAAAAATTAAAATTTTTGTGGGTTAAAAAGTTCAAAAAGAATGAGAAAATGGTAGGTCTCGTTTTCGGTGTTGTCCCAGAATGGCAGAAAAAAGGTCTTGAAGGATACATGATCTGGGAAGGTACTCAACATTTAAGAAAACATACCGACTTCAAAACCACTGAGCTGCAATGGATCGGTGATTTTAATCCTAAAATGATAAAAATTGCAGAAAATCTTGATACTACAGTTACTCGAAAATTGGCAACTTATCGGTATTTGTTTGATAGGAATAAAGAATTTGAAAGGCATCCGGAATTGTAGTTTTATATTTCAATTAAAACCCAAAACTACAAACAAGAAAGCCTTGTTTTTTTTTAACAAGGCTTCAAATCAAATATTACTTTATTTAAAACAGCTCTCCCGCCACTTTCTTAATATTATCACTTTTCCCCATTGAATAAAAATGTAGGACAGGCACTTGAAAATCTAATAATTCTCGACATTGACTGATCGCCCATTCAATCCCAATTTGTTTTACGGCTTCATTATTTTTTGCACCTTCAACAGCATTAATTAAATCTTCAGGCAAATCTATTTTAAAAACTTGTGGTAAAAGCTTCAGGTGATTCTTTGTTGCAATAGGTTTGATACCAGGAATAATAGGAACTGTGATACCCATTTCACGAGCTTTAGTAACAAACTCGATATACTTTTTATTATCAAAAAACATTTGGGTAACGATATAATCTGCTCCTGCATCTACTTTTTGTTTCAACCATTTCAAATCATAGTTCATTGAAGGGGCTTCCATATGTTTTTCAGGATAACCGGCAACACCAATGCAAAACTTATTGTGCTCGTCACAAATCTGCTCATCATTATGAAGATATTTCCCACGTCCTAAATTATTGATTTGACCTACTAAATCCATTGCACTTGCATGACCACCCAATGTTGGTTCAAAATACTGATGTCCTTTCATGGCATCGCCACGAAGCGCCATAATATTATCAATTCCTAAGTACATACAGTCGACCAGAAGATATTCTGTTTCTTCTTTCGTAAAACCTCCACAAAGCAGATGTGGAACAGTATCTACATTATATTTATGCTGAATAGCGGCACAGATACCTAAAGTTCCCGGGCGCATTCTGGTGATTCGGCGCTCCATCAAACCATTTCCTTTGTCGATATAAATATATTCTTCACGAGAAGTTGTAACATCAATAAATGGAGGTTTAAATTCCATTAAAGGGTCGATATTTTTATATAGATCTTCAATCCCAATTCCTTTTTGAGGCGGAACAACTTCCAGGGAAAATAAAGCTTTTCCGTTTGCGTTTTTTATATGGTCTGTGATTTTCATTTAATAATAGTAAGTTTTAATTTTTTTGAATTGAATTTTAGTTTTTTACCGTTGCCACCAAAAAACTAAAACATTAAATTCCATCTGCTAAATTTGGAGATAACCATTTCTTCGCCTCTCTTAAAGAAATTCCTTTTCTTTCTGAATATTCTTTCACCTGCTCTTCTGTGATTTTTCCTAAACCAAAATACTTTGCATGTGGACTTCCAAAATAATATCCGGAAACTGCCGCTGTAGGAAACATCGCTAAACTTTCGGTAAGGTAAACTCCAATATTTTCTTTCACTTTCAAAAGATTCCAAATCGCATGTTTTTCTAAGTGATCCGGACACGCAGGATAACCGGGAGCAGGACGGATTCCTTTATATTTTTCTGCAATCAATTCTTCATTGCTTAAATTTTCCTGATTGGTATAGCCCCAATATTCTGTACGCACTTTTTTATGTAAAAATTCAGCATAAGCTTCTGCAAAACGATCGGCAATAGCTTTTACCATAATGCCGTTGTAGTCGTCATTATCTTTTTCATATTGATCTGATAGTTCATCAGTTCCAAAGCCTGTACAAACACAAAAAGCACCCATGTAATCCGTTTTTCCTGTACTTTTTGGGGCAATAAAATCACTTAATGCCAAGTAATCTTTACCTTTTGACTTTTGAACCTGCTGTCTTAGCGTTAAAAATTTAACTTGCTCCTGATCATTTTCATCATAAATAAAAATATCATCGGTTTCGTTTGAATTAGCTTTAAAAATTCCGAAGATTGCTTTTGCTGTTAATAACTTCTCATCAACAATTTTCTTTAGAATTTTCTGTCCGTCTGCAAATAGTTCTTTGGCTTGCTCACCTACCACCTCATCTTCAAGAATATTCGGATATTTCCCATGCAGATCCCAACTTCTGAAAAATGGAGACCAATCGATGAACGGAATCAATTCTGCTAGATCCTGATTTTCAAAAACCTGAATTCCTAATTGATTTGGAGTGAATATTTCTTCATTTTCCCAATCGATTTTAAATTTATCAGCTCTTGCCTGTTCCAGAGAAACGTACTCTTTATCAACCTGTCTGTTCAAAAACTTTTCACGAAAATCTGAGTAGTCATTTTTAAGGTCATCTACATATTCTTTATTTCGGTCTCCCAAAAGAGAACTTACAACATTTACCGCACGAGAAGCATCATTCACATGAACGACCGCATTTTTATATTTTAAATCAATCTTAACTGCAGTATGCGCTTTTGAAGTCGTTGCACCACCTATCAATAAAGGAAAATTAAGATTCTGACGTTCTAGTTCTGATGCGATGTATACCATTTCATCCAAACTTGGTGTAATCAATCCACTTAAACCAATAACATCAACTTTATGTTCAATTGCAGCTTGTATAATTTTTTCGGCAGGAACCATTACACCTAAATCGACAATTTCGTAATTGTTACAACCCAAAACCACACTCACAATATTTTTTCCGATATCATGCACGTCTCCTTTTACCGTCGCCATTAAAATTTTCCCGTTAGCTTTTTGTTTTTCGTCTTTTTCAGCTTCAATAAATGGTTGAAGATAAGCCACCGCTTTTTTCATAACACGGGCAGATTTTACAACCTGAGGAAGAAACATTTTTCCGGCACCAAATAGATCTCCAACAACACCCATTCCCGTCATTAGATTAACTTCGATAACATGAAGAGGCCTTGCAGATTCTAACCTTGCCTCTTCTACATCTTCTTCAATAAAACGATCGATTCCTTTTACCAAAGAATGTGTAATTCTCTCCTGCAATGGATGGGTACGCCATTCTAATTCTTCAACTTTTTCTTTCTTTACCGATTTATTTCGTTCAGAATAATCTAAAAGACGTTCCGTTGCATCATCCCTTTTATCAAGAATTACATCTTCAACAAGTTCTAAAAGTTCTTTATTGATTTGATCATAAACCTCGAGCATTGCCGGGTTTACAATTCCGATATTCATCCCCGCCTGGATGGCATGATAAAGAAAAACCGAGTGCATCGCTTCTCGCACTGTATCGTTTCCTCGGAAAGAAAACGAAACATTAGAAACTCCTCCACTCACCGAAGCATAAGGAAGATTTTGACGAACCCAACGTGTTGCTTCGATGAAATCGATTGCGTTTCTTCGGTGTTCTTCCATCCCGGTTGCTACCGGAAATATATTTAAATCGAAAATAATATCTTCTGCAGGAAACTTAACCTCATCAACCAAAATATCATAAGAACGTTTGGTAATCTCAAGTCTTCTTTCGTAATTATCAGCTTGCCCAATCTCATCAAAAGCCATTACAATAACAGCTGCTCCGTATCTTTTGATTGCTTTGGCGTGTTTTACAAACTCTTCTTTTCCTTCTTTTAAACTGATAGAATTGACTACACATTTCCCTTGTACAACCTGAAGACCTGCTTCCAAAATCTCCCATTTGGAAGAATCAACCATGATTGGAATTTTAGAAATATCCGGTTCAGAACCGATCAGGTTAAGGAATTTGATCATAGAAGCTTTTCCATCGATCAAACCGTCGTCAAAATTAACATCAAGAATCTGAGCGCCTCCATCGACCTGATCACGGGCAATATCTAAAGCTTCAGAAAATTTTTCTTCCTTTATTAATCTTAAAAACTTTTTAGATCCGGCAACATTCGTTCTTTCACCAACGTTGATGAAATTTGATTCCGGAGTTATAATTAAAGGCTCGAGGCCTGACAAACGAAGATATTTGGTTGTTGGTTGTTGGTTGTCGGTTGTCAGATTTATACTGTTATTTTCCATTGTTCAACTTTTTATAATAGTTAATAAAACCGTTGATTAATTTTTTGCAAACTAAAACTTGGTTTGAAACTTCATTAAATTCGAATTCAGAAATATAGTTTTGATCCAATGATAAGTAGATCTGTGTTTCCAATTCAAATAAAGAACCTTTTGCAATATGCAAAAACTGTATTGTATCATTAGAAGTTCTTCTGCCACAACCTTCTGCAATATTTGATGGTATTGAGACGGAGCATCTTCTGATTTGATTAGTTAATCCAAAAAGTTCTTCTTTGGGAAATTTTTTAGTTTTTTCGTAAACTAAATTGGTTAATTTTCGCGATTCTATCCATACTTCCAAACTTGTATATTCCATATTTATTTTCATATTTACACCGACAACCATCAACTAACAACCGACAACTTTCTTGGTTCGTATTTATCTACTAAATCAGCGATTGCTTTGATATGTTCCGGCGTTGTACCACAACATCCACCAATAATATTGATTAATCCTTTTTCTACATATTCTCTAATCTGCTCAGCCATAAATTCGGGAGATTCGTCATATTGCCCGAAAGCATTTGGTAAACCTGCGTTAGGATATGCCGAAACAAAAAAGTCTGAGTTATGCGCTAATGTTTCCAAATAAGGCGTTAATTGGTTTGCTCCCAAAGCACAATTGAACCCGACACTTAATAAATTTAAATGCGAAACGGAAATCAAAAAAGCTTCTGCGGTTTGTCCACTCAACGTTCTTCCTGAAGCATCCGTAATCGTTCCCGAAACCATGATCGGAATTTCAATTCCTCTTTCTTCCTGAATTTCATCAATTGCAAATAATGCGGCTTTTGCATTCAAAGTATCGAAAATTGTTTCTACCAAAAGAATGTCTGAACCGCCATCTAATAAAGCTTCAGACTGTTGTTTGTAAGCTAGTCTTAATTCTTCAAAAGTAATCGCACGAAAACCAGGGTCATTTACATCCGGACTTAAACTTGCTGTTCTGTTGGTGGGCCCAATAGAACCTGCAACAAATCTTGGTTTATCCGGATTTTTAGCGGTAAACTCATCACAAACTTTTCTGGCAATTTTTGCAGACTCGTAATTCAGTTCGTAGACCAAGTCTTCCATGTGGTAATCTGCCATCGCAATCGTAGTTCCTGAAAATGTATTGGTTTCCAAAATATCGGCTCCTGATTCTAGGTATTTTCTGTGAACTTCTTCAATGGCTTCGGGTTGAGTCAAAGAAAGTAAGTCATTATTTCCTTTTACCGGGTGTTCCCAGTCTTTGAAACGTTCGCCTCGGTAATCTTCTTCTTCAAATTTGTATCGCTGAAGCATCGTTCCCATTGCTCCATCGAGAATTAAAATTCTTTCGGATAATGCTTTGTATAGTTGTTCTGAATTTTTCATTTTACTTTTTTTGAAATTGTTCTTTTCATTTTAATAGGATTTTATCCTATTCTGATTTAAATCGTCCTTGCAGGACTCTTTTATTTATTTCAAACTTTTTATTTCTAAGCCTTGTCAAGGTTTTGAACCTTGACAAGGCTGACTTTTACGCTGAATCTTTGCGGCCCGACTTGAGCGGAGCTCTTTTTGCCGGAGCGAAGCGGAGGCAAAAAAGCGGGAGTGGAAGGCGGAAAAGCTGCCCAAATAATTAAGTTTCGGCTAAAGCCTTATACTCAACTCATCCACTAAAACGGGTTAAAGCCCGTTGCTATTGAATTAATCCAAAGCCTGCTTTAAATCTGCAATAATATCTTCCACGTTCTCCAAACCTACCGAGCAACGAACCAAACCTGCGGTAATTCCCACTTCATTTCTTTCTTCATCAGACAACTTGGAATGCGTTGTTGATGCGGGATGCGTAACAATCGTTCTGGTATCGCCAAGATTGGCAGAAAGTGAGCACATTTTTATTTTATCTAAAAAGTTTCTTCCCCCTTCGATACCTCCTTTGATTTCGAATGCTACAATATTTCCGCCCAGTTTCATTTGTTTTTTAGCTATTTCATAACTCGGATGAGACGGCAAGAAAGGATATTTCGTTAGTTCTACATTCGGATGGCTTTCTAAAAATTCTGCAACTTTTAAAGCATTTTCACAATGTTTTTCTACTCGGATTGCCAAAGTTTCTAAACTTTTAGACAAAACCCAAGCGTTGAAAGGTGACATTGCAGGACCTGTATTTCTTGCAAAAAGATAAATCTCGCGAATCAAATCTTCTCTTCCAACCGCAACTCCACCTAAAACACGACCTTGACCGTCAATTAATTTTGTAGCCGAGTGAACAACGATATCTGCACCGTATTTTATTGGCTGTTGTAAATATGGCGTTGCGAAACAGTTATCCACAATGAAAATTAGATTGTGTTTCTTTGCAATTTGTCCGAAAAATTCTAAATCTAATACTTCAATCGCCGGATTGGTTGGCGTTTCCAAGTACAAGATTTTTGTATTGGGTTGAATGTATTGTTCTACATTTTCAGCATCTTCTGCTTTGAAATAAGTGGTTTCAATATTCCATTTTGGGAAATACTTGGTAAACAACGTATGCGTAGATCCGAAAACCGACTGACAGCTTACAATATGATCTCCTGTATTTAGCAAAGTGGCAAAAGTTGAATAAATTGCCGCCATTCCCGTTGCAAAAGCATAACCAGCTTCTGCGCCTTCCATTTTAACGATTTTGTCAGTAAATTCTGTAACATTCGGATTTGAAAATCGGCTGTACAAGTTTTTTGATTTTTCTTCTGCAAAGCTCGCTCTCATATCTTCTGCATCTTCAAAAACAAAGCTTGAAGTAAGATATAAAGGTGTAGAATGCTCGTCAAACTGAGATCTTTCGGTTTGAGAGCGAATGGCAAGAGTCTCGAAGTTTGTTAACAGTTGCTCGTTGTTAGTTTTTGGTTGATTATTATCGCTCATAAACTTATTTATCTTTTTAGTAATGCATCAATTTAATTATGATTTTTTTAAATTTTTAAATTGACATGTTACTATATTGTTATAATTTGATTTGTTATTTTTGATAGGATTTCATCCTACCTTGATTTAAATCGTCCCTTCGGGACTTTTCGGCGATGAAAGACTTCAAACTTTCATCTTCCAGCATCCTACGTGTTTATTTCGTTTCACTTAATCTTAAAATATCTCCGAAAACTCCTCTTGCCGTTACTTTTGCTCCGGCTCCGGCTCCCATGATGACAATTGGGTTTTCACCATAACTTTCGGTATAGATTTCAAAAATAGAATCTGAACCTTTTAACTGTCCTAAAGCCGAAGTTGCAGGCACTGAGATTAGTTTTACATCGAGGTTACCTTTTTCTTTCTGTAAATCTCCATGCAAATCTCCTACATATCTTAAAACGTGGCCAGGCTCTTGGCTTTTCTTAATTTCATCGTATTCTTCATCTAAGTCTTCCAATCTTGAAAGGAATTCCTGTTTTGAGATAGACAATAAAGCTTCCGGAACTAGGTTTTGAATGTTGATATCATTAAACTCATTAATTAAATCTAATTCTCTCGCCAAGATCAATAATTTTCTCGCCACATCGTTCCCTGATAGATCTTCTCTTGGGTCTGGCTCCGTGAAACCTTTTTCTAAGGCTTCATTAACAATGGTTGAAAACTTATCATCTCTCAAAGAAAAATTGTTGAATACATAACTTAATGTTCCTGAAAAAACACCTTTAATTCTTGTGATATTTTCACCAGAAAGATGCAAAAGTTTTATGGTATCAATTAACGGTAAACCTGCACCAACATTGGTTTCATACAAATAACGTTTGTTATTTTTGTTCAACGTATATCTTAGTTTACGGTATTCTTCAATAGGTAAAGTGTTGAAAATTTTATTTGAAGAAACTAAATCGAACCCATTTTCTGCCAAAGCATGGTAGTTTTTAACAAAATCTGTACTTGCTGTATTATCAACAACAATAAGATTTTCAAGCTGGTTTTCTTTAGAGAAATTAATTAATTCATCTACATTAGAAGTTTTTTCAGAGGCAAAAACCTCATTGCTCCATTGGTTGTCAAAACCTTTTTTGTTGAAAGCAATTTTTCTAGAATTGGCAACAGCAACGACTTTAAGATGTATATTTTTTCTTCTTTTAATTTCTTCCGAAGAATGTAAAACCTGCTCTATCAAAGTCTTCCCCACATTTCCGTGACCGATAATTGCCAAGTGAACTGTTTTTGGTTTTTTGAAAATTTCAGATTCAATGATATTTTTAGTTTTCTCATCCTGAGAAGATGTCACAACAATATTGATACGTTTCTCGCTTGAATTCTGGTTTAAAAGCAATGGAAAAACGTTGTTTCTTGCTAATTCTGAAAGTATTTTATTTAAATCTTCTGCCACAAAACCAATGACAGAAACATTGTTGATGCTGTAAATCTGAGTAACTTTTCCTGATCTTCTTTCCGTAGCAAACTCTTCGATAAGACAGTTTACTGCTTTTTCAGAATCATCTTCGTGTACCAAAATTGACAATCCGTTTTCTACCGCCTGCTGAGAAATTATTCCTACACTGATACGCGCAAATGTAAGCGCTTTAAACACTCTTCCATCAATCCCTATTTCACCTAAAAAATCTTCTCCTTCAAATTTGATGATTGATCTGTTCTTTAAAAATTTTATTTCGTTTGCATTACTTTTCATCTGTAACCTTTTTTAATTTTTTTATAAGACAGAGTTACCTTTAACTCCTTTTTTCCTACAAAATGTTATTTATGATATTATTTAATTGACTGTATTCCATTAAGAAGGCGTCGTGCCCATGAACTGATTTGATCTCGTGATAGAAAACATCTCTTTTATTTTCCTTTAGCTTTTCAAAGCCGTTTCTGATTTCAGAGGCAGGAAAAAACAAATCTGTATCTACAGAGATCATGTGCATTCGTGCCTGAATTTTCTCCAACATATTTTCCTTTGTATTTATATTCATCAGTAAATGATTCATCAGTTGATAAGATTTTAAACTAAATCTTTCGGCAAGAGAATTACCATGATAAGTCAGCCAGTCTTCAGATTCTAGCTGTTGTTTTTCTGAGTTGAATTTATTTTGAAATCTTTCGTTTAAAGACTGAGGAGTTCTGTAGCACAACATTGCATGGATTCTAGCTTTTTGAAGTGGTTCATCATTTCCATTTAATAAAAATTTCTGAACGAGACATTGAGCATGCAACCAATCATGAGTTTTAGAATCACAGGCAATCGGAATAAAAATTTCGGCTAAATTTGCTTTTTTTGAAAGCATTTCCCAACCAATTCCTCCACCCAAAGATCCTCCAATCAGAGCGTATAAGTTTTTAATATTTAAAGATTCGAGGCCTTTCAGAAATATATTTGCAATATCTGAAGGAGTAAAATCTGAATATTCGTCAATAAAAAAATCGTCATATCCATTTCCGGGAATATTGAAACAGAGTACAGTATATTTACTTGTATCAATTACCTGATTTTCACCAATCAGTTGTTTCCACCAGCCTTTTTCTCCGGCAACGTTTGAGTTTCCGGTTAAGGCATGATTTAACAAAATAATGGGTGCTGAAAAAAGCTCTTTCCCAAAAAGCTGATAGCTTAACGGGATATGATATTCTCTTAGAGAATCGGTTTTGTACAAAAAATTAATATGTTGCAGTTCTGTTTTCAAATTATATATTATTAAAAATAAATTTGAAAATGCCATGAGAATGGCTGAAAAGAACTTCAGTAAGTTATCTGTCCAAAATAAATTATTTGGTAGAACGTAGCACCTTCTCTGCTTGCGCAAAGGGTTGCTAAGGTTTCATAGGGTCTATATCCCTCAACCTTTCTTGATAACATTTTCAATATGTAAATGAACGAATGGTGCAAAGATAAAACTTTTTATTTTAAAAATTAAAAAAAATTAACAAATAATATAAAACGTAATCACAGCAGGGTTTTGAGAAGATTGTTAAGAATTATTCAGATTAAAAAAATTGGAATTATTTATCAAAAAAATTAACTTAGCAATGAAAATGGCTGAAAATGAATATCGAAAAGCAAAGATTACAAGATAAAGACTGGAAAAACTGGGGTCCCTATGTAAGCAACAGACAATGGGGAAATGTACGTGAAGACTACAGCCCCAACGGAAATGCTTGGCATTTTGCCAACCACGACATTGCAGAAAGCCACACGTATCGTTGGGGAGAAGAAGGTATCGCTGGAATTTCGGATACCAAGCAACTTTTCTGCTTCGCTCTTTCATTTTGGAATAAAAAAGATAAAAGAATAAAAGAACGTCTTTTCGGGCTGAGCAATCCACAAGGAAATCACGGAGAAGATATTAAAGAAATTTTCTACTATCTTGATAATACACCAACTCACAGCTATATGAAAATGGTGTACAAGTATCCTATCACCGAATTTCCTTATGATGATATCGTAGCAGAAAATGCAAGACGTACCAAAAAAGAACCTGAATATGAACTTTTCGATACAGGAATTTTTGATAAGGATGAATATTTTGATATTTTCATAGAATACTGTAAATCTGACGCTCACGATATTTTAATTCGTGTTACTGTCTGCAACAGAAGTAACCAAGCTGCCCCGATTGTTATTTTGCCTACAACTTGGTTTAGAAATAACTGGAAATGGGGCTATAATGAATACAAAGGTCAGGTAGAAAGCGGAAAAGAAGGCTGTATCAACGTGGTTCACGACAGTCTTCCCATTAAAAAGTTTTATTCAAAAAATAAAAATGCAGAACAGGTTTTCTGTGAAAATGAAACCAATAACCCCAAACTTCATGGCACTCCGTCTGTAGAAAATACTTACTATAAAGATGGAATCAACGATTATATTATTCATCAACAAAACACTGTAAATCCTGAAAGAAAGGGGACAAAAGCAGCTTTCATCATTGATGAAGTCATCGAAGGAGGTCAGTCTGAAATTTTTGAATTCAGATTGTCACCTTATGATATGGATGATGCATTTTATCAGTTTGATGATATCTTTAACGCAAGAATGAATGAGGCGAATGAATTTTATGATGAAATTCAGCAGGATATATTTAATGATGACGAAAAAAATGTGCAGCGACAGGCTTTTGCAGGGCTTCTTTGGAACAAGCAATTCTATCATTACAACGTAGGAAAATGGTTAAAAGGTGACCCAAATTATGAAGCTCCGAGAGATTTTAATCATTATGTAAGAAATACAGAATGGGAACATCTTCACAATAAAGACATCATCTCAATGCCCGATAAATGGGAATATCCTTGGTATGCGACTTGGGATTTGGCATTCCACTGTGTTCCGTTTTCAATTATTGATGCTGATTTTGCAAAAAATCAATTGCTTTTGCTTACTAAAGAATGGTACATGCATCCGAACGGACAAATGCCTGCTTATGAATGGAATCTGAGTGATGTCAATCCGCCTGTTCATGCGTGGTCGTGCTTCAGAGTTTTTAAAATTGATGAAAAAACCAACGGAAAACCAGACCTTTTATTCCTTGAAAAAGTTTTCCAGAAACTATTGCTCAACTTTACATGGTGGGTTAACCGAAAAGATAAAAGCGGTAAAAATATTTTTGGCGGCGGATTTTTAGGATTGGATAACATTGGTGCTTTTGACCGAAATATGGAACTGAAAGACGGTGAACATCTTGAGCAAGCCGATGGAACAAGCTGGATGGCAATGTACGCATTAAATATGATGCGAATTTCTATGGAATTGGCTCAATATTATCAGGTTTACGAAGATATGGCCATCAAATTTTTTGAGCATTATCTTTATATTGCTGAAGCCATGGAAAACATGGGTGAAGGCAAAGAAGGTCTTTGGAATGAGGAAGACGGATTCTTTTACGATGTTTTACAGTTGGCAAACGGAGAAAGTGTTTCTTTAAGATTGAGAAGTATCGTAGGGCTGATTCCTTTATTTGCAGTTGAAATTATCGACCATCATCTGCTAAGCAAAATGCCAAATTTCCGTGCGAGAATGGAATGGGTTTTAAAAAATAAACCTGAACTGACATCTTTAGTTTCTCACTGGGATGAAGAAGGGAGCGGCAGAAAACATTTGATGAGTATTCTCCGTAAAAACCGACTTACAAAAGTTTTGACAAGAATGTTGGATGAAAAAGAATTTCTAAGTTCTTACGGAATTCGTGCAATGTCTAAGGTTTATGAAGAAAATCCGTTTGTGTTTACGGTGCACGGTAACCAAAATGTAGTTTATTATACGCCTGCAGAAAGTGACAGCAGAATGTTTGGCGGAAACAGCAATTGGCGCGGTCCGATTTGGTTTCCGATTAATTTCCTGATTGTTGAAAGCCTACAGCGTTTCCATTTTTATTATGGAAATAGTTTAAAAGTAGAATTACCTACTGGAAGTGGTGAAAAGAAAAACTTAGATGAAGTTGCCCAAAATATCAGTGGAAGGCTCTGCTCTATTTTCTTAAAAGATGAAAGCGGACAACGCGCTTTTAACGGCGGGAATTATAAATTTAATTATGACCCGCACTTCAAAGATTACATCACATTTTATGAATATTTCCACGGGGATAATGGTCGTGGAGTTGGAGCTTCGCATCAAACTGGATGGACTGCAACTGTGGCAAAACTGATGAAGCCGAGACTGGCGTAATTGAGTTGGAGGGTTTGAGTGAAGTAGTGTTTGAGAGTTGTTGAAAATATTTTCTTATTCAATAACTCTCAAACACTAAAACTCTCCCACTCTATTGCTCAACTTTCTCTCCGTTTACGAAAACTTCGTACCCGATTTCTACATTAGGTTCTAAAGTTTTTGAAACCGAACAGTATTTTTCAAAAGATAATTCTGATGCTTTTAAAGCTTTTTTAGGGTCGATATTTCCTTCCAATAAAAACTTTACCGTAATTGATTTGAATGGTTTTGCATCATCCACCTGAACTCTTTCACCTTCCACTTCAGCTTTAAAGCCTGTGATTTCCTGCCTTTGTTTTTTTAAAATTGAAACCACGTCAATTCCACTACAACCTGCAACTGCCATCAAAACGCTTTCCATAGGAGAAACTCCTTTTGCACCAGGTTGAGAGGTATTATCTAATAAAATTGAATTTCCCTGAGCATTGGTACATTCAAATAAAAAATCGTCGTTGAGTCTGTTTAAAGTAATTTTCATGTTGCTTGTTGCTTGTTGCTTGTTGCTTGTTGCTTGTTGCTTGTTGCTTGTTGCTTGTTGCTTGTTGCTTGTTGCTTGTTGCTTGTT
>NZ_LELA01000048.1 GCF_001677955.1 Chryseobacterium sp. BGARF1 | reverse complement strand
ATGATAATCCTGCCAACTTATTGCCGAGCTCTGTAATCTCGACCGACCTTAGCAATACCAATTCTACCGAAGTTACTTATGATCAGTACGATTTAAAAGGTAACTTACAACAATACACAACTAAAGATGGAGTAGCAACAACAATTATTTGGGGTTACAATTCCACCCAGCCGATAGCAAAAATAACAGGAATATCTTATTCTCTTGTAATTGGATTGGCGGCAGAAATAATTGCAGCATCTAATGCATATATTAATTTAGGTACTGAGCAGTCTCTAATCGACAAACTAGATACCTTCAGGAAAAATTCTGCATTACAAAATACTCAGATTACCACTTACACATATGATCCATTGGTAGGAGTAACAAGTATTACCCCACCATCAGGAATTAGAGAAATATATTTATATGATTCAGCGAATCGATTAAAAGAAATAAAACAACAGGAAAAAGATGCCGCAGGAAACCTAATCTATAAAACAGTAAAAGAATTCAAATACAACTACAAACACTAAAAACCAGATATGAAAAAAATAATCATCCCGATAAGTACATTGTTTGTAGTGGGTATTTCCCATGCGCAAACTTTGAATTTAAGTACCAATCAGAATTATGTCTATTCAAAAACCTATCTTGATTATGATGCAAATAATCAACCCGCTAAAACCTCTGAAACCGTTCAATATCTTGATGGTTTAGGCAGACCTAAACAGGTTGTGAATATCAAAGCATCCCCATTACAAAAAGATGTGGTGTCTCATATCACCTATGACGGATTTGGGAGACAGGCTCTGGATTACCTTCCCGTTCCACAAGCTGGAACAATGAATGGAGCATTTATTCCCGACCCTTTAGCAAATGCACCTAATACTCCTTTAGGCAACGAAGTTATTTTTGCTAAAAAAGAATTTGAAAATTCGCCATT
>NZ_LELA01000047.1 GCF_001677955.1 Chryseobacterium sp. BGARF1 | reverse complement strand
GCAAGAGCAGCTTGAGTATTTCTTCTGTTTTCATTAAATACAAAAATAGAATTTTATCTAGTTTATCCCCAGGTTTTGTTGTTGATCCATGATTCCCAGAATAAAAGATAATCTATGGGTAATTTTTTAAGAATATGTTCTTAATTCTTTTAAACCTTTAATTAAACCTTCCTATTAAAAAAAATTATAAATTTAGATAAGAATTAGTAGTTTCAATCTGAAATGAAACTATTTTTATATTAAATGATGAAAAAGAAAGTATTTTTTGTTTTTTTATTTTTAAATCTTATTAATTTTTGTGCTGCACAAGAGAGAAAATCTTATGCTTCTTAAATAGATTCAGCCAATGCGCTTAAGTACAAAGATGTAGAAAAGACAAACCTATATATTCAAAAAGCTAAAAAAATAGCCTCTGAAAAAGACCTTGAAGACTTTTACCTTAAAACAATCCAAATCTATATCGATATCAATCATTTTGATGAGGCATT
The DNA here is from genome assembly GCF_001677955.1 of Chryseobacterium sp. BGARF1. Lineage (GTDB taxonomy): Bacteria > Bacteroidota > Bacteroidia > Flavobacteriales > Weeksellaceae > Chryseobacterium. Next base: position 3,561 of record NZ_LELA01000047.1, on the reverse strand, counting down.
GGAGTATTGTACCAAAGCTCATGAAGTGTTTACCGAAAAAAAAGATCTGGTAAAACTCGCAAAGGTCAATAGTTTTTTTGCTTTTATTTATGCTCAGCTTAATGATCCACAAAGGGCTATAAAATATTACAAAATAGCATTAGGTTTTTACGAAAAGAAAAATGATAAAGCCGGAATGATCAAAGGTTTGAATAATTTAGGGAATGCTTATTTCACATTATCCAAATACGATTCGTCTCAGTATTACTTTCAGAAAAGTCAGGTAATTTTTAAAGATTATGATGATCCGATTTTAAAAGCGTTTGTCATGTCAAATCTTGGTAAACTCTTTTTAGTAAAAAACAATTTACGCAATCAGAAAACTATTTGCTGGAGGTTAAAAATATTTTAGTAGAAAATAAAATCAATGATCCAGATGTAAACTACAATGCTAATTATAATCTTGCAACCTTTTATATTAATCGTCGTGACCCTGTAAAAGCATTAGCCTATGCAGAAAAGACTGGAGATTTTATTCAAAAGAATACGGTTGATTTTAGTAACATCAGATATTTGGATAATTTGTATAATGCTTATCTTCTTAATAATGATTATAAAAATGCAGCTTTAACTTTTAAAAAGTATGATTCTATAAGAGATATGCTCAATATTGAAGAGAAAGCTGTAAATGTAGAACGAATAAAAGCTCAGCATGAATATGAGCTAAAGAAGAAGCTAGATACCTTAAAGCAAGAAAAAAGAAACTTAGTATATATTGTTATACTGGTAGTTTTTCTACTGATCGTTGTTATCTGTATTCTCTACACGATTAATTATCGAAATAAAACTGAAGCGTTAAATCTTGAGAAAAAACTGATAGAAGCCAGAGAAAAAGAATTGGAATTTGATAACCACATGAAAGAAAAACTATTGGTATATCAGTCGATGGAACAGCAAAAAGTTGATTCTATTTTTAAATCTATCTTGGAAAAAGTAAATGCTTTGAAAATAAAATATCAGCATGCAGAAGAAATCTCAGAGATCATTAATGAAATTAAAATAAGTGTGAAGCCTAACACCTGGGAAGATTTCGAATATCAGTTTTTACATATCCATGAGTCGTTCTATAAAAATTTAGAACAAAAACATCCGAACCTTACCAATTATGATAAGCGGCTAGCTGCAATGCTAAAACTTCGATTATCTACAAAAGAAATTTCAAATTTATTGAATGTTACTCCTAAAACAATAGAGAATTCACGCACAAGACTTCGGAAAAAACTAGAATTGACCAATACAAAAGAAGATTTGTCTAAATATCTTGATGATTTTTAATGTGTTGTATATTAGGTTTTTATGGTTGGTTGGGTGTGTGGTGTGTGTGTGAAGTTTTACAGCTATAGGTGGTAACTATGTAATGTTTTTTTATGGTACTCTCAGAATACTTTATTCCTTTGTCCCAGACAAGAAATAATAGAGAGATATGAAAAAATTAATTACATTATTATTGACAGGGTTCATGATTTCTGCAACATCTGCACAATGGAATCCTAATACAAATCAAAATTTATCTGTTACAAATCCTGGAAATGGATCAGTATTTTCTGAAGTAACTAAAGACGGGAAAACATATATTGGTTTTTGGAAACAAGTTGGTGCGCCTACTAATTTCGAATTGTGGTTGCAGATATTAGATCAGAATGGAAATAAGCTATTAGGAGCAGACGGTACTATGCTTAGTAACCAAATTCTAATGGCTAGTTCTACAGTGTTTGAAAAGACAGCTGTTGATGCTTCTGGGAATTTTTATATTGGAGTAACAGGAACGGGAACAGGAACTCCGGCTTTTGTTTTTAAAATTACACCTCAGGGAACATTGGTATGGCCAAACGGAATTAATGTAGGGGCTGGTTATTTGCCAACTATTCTTCCTTTATCCAATAATGATATTGTGGTAGGGATGTTGTCTTCAACACAAACGAATATGCAGGTGCAAAGATACAATGCAGCTGGGCAGCCAGTTTGGGCAGCTCCTATCGGTATAGCATCTGATGACCCAGCCAAACAGACGGCTCCTTCTGACTTTTTTGAGTTGCCAAATAACGAAATAGCTTTAATATTCCACAAAAAAGTATCAGCACAGACTACAAGTTATCTGTTTGCTCAAAAAATAGATTTCAACGGAAATATCCAATGGTCAGACGGGCCTATACAAGTGAGTACAAAATCTGTGGCTTATAATGTTAAATATTCCGCTGTTGTAGATGGGAATATGGTATACTATGGCTACAGCACCGGACAAGGCAATAGATTTGATTCGTATTTACAAAGAATTAATTTTTCTGATGGTACTAAACCTTGGGGGATTGATGGGATAGACTTTGATGTCAACCAAACCAACTTTGAAAAGAATACAAGAATAGCATTTTCTTCTGGCTCTCCATATATTTGGGCTATTGCTAATTATACAACCCCTTCACAAGGATCTGGAGGTGAATATGTACAAAAATTTGATAAAAATACAGGAGCTAGACTTTTTACAGATAATGCTAAGCAGGTCTTCCCTATATCTGCTGAGTTTATGTCGCATAATGGTGATCTGTATTTACATGAAGGTAAGCCATACTTTGTCGTTGAAAAAAGAATTAATACTGCATTGCTACCTACTTCTTATAATGCTGTTTTATTGAATGATAGCGGAGATTTTGCATGGTCACAGCAATATATTCCAATGGCGATCTTCAATGCAAGTAAATCTTATTTAAGTAGTTTGAAACCTCTTAATAAACAAGCAGTGATTGTCTTCAAAGAGAAAAAAACGGGTGATGCAACTTCTGTTATTTATGCTCAAAATTTGGTTTTTCCTAATACTTCATTGGGTACCAACGATATTGTAAAATCAAAACCAATTACTTTGTATCCAAACCCTGCTACAGATGTTATCCATTTAAATGGTGCAGATAATTCTAATTTTATGATTTATAATGCTGTAGGGCAATTGGTGAAGTCTGGTGAAATTAAAAAAGGAGAAATTGCAGTACAGGATCTTGTAAAAGGACAGTACATTCTGAAACTTAAGGGACAAGAAAAAGTAATAAAATTCATTAAAAAATAAATAAAAAGTAAAATAAGAAGAAATTGGTAACTGTGTGATTATTAATTATTTACAAGATTTAATAACAGGGTGATTTCAATTTGTTATTGAGAATTAAAATTTACTATGCCATATTCCAGGAGACCTAAAGCAATTTAGGTCTCTTTTTGTGAAAATAGTTTTATGAAAATATCTAGTCTTATTTTTAGGTTCTAAATCTCCTTTAAAAATATATTTTTAGCTGATTATTTATTGAATTACTTTAGTTATGCTTCTTTTAGAAGTAAAGATTCAAATTTTGACCTTGCTTTCAATATTAATAAAAGATAATTCACTATTTGATAGGAAAAAAAGTCTATTAAAATTAGTTAATATTTTAGCCTTAAAATATTTTACTTGTTTTTTAATTATTTTTTATTTCTCTTATGCTTTTTTTATCAAAATACTTTTGTAATCGATTGTGCACGATATATCAGTAAATCATAATC
>NZ_LELA01000046.1 GCF_001677955.1 Chryseobacterium sp. BGARF1 | reverse complement strand
ATAGCCACAATTAACAGATAATACGTTTTATAGATTAATAATTATGAAATAATGAAAACTTATGGGATAATAATTTCAAATAATATTATTTACATTTGATTAAAATTTAAAATATGGCATCTCAGATTTCATCCAAGCTATTTGATTTTTTAAAACTTATTGAGAAAAACAACAACCGAGAATGGTTTAACGATAATAAAAATCTTTTTCTTGAAGCTCAATCAGATTTCCAAGATTTCACCGAAGAATTGATTAGCGAAATGGGGAAATTTGATGAAACTATTTTAAAACTCGATGCCAAAAAATCATTACTAAGAATCTATCGAGACACCAGATTTTCAAAAGACAAAACACCTTACAAAACCTATTTCGGTGCATCGCTTGGAATGGGGAAAATAAATACAAAAGCTGGATTTTACCTTCATGTAGAACCCGGAAAATCTTTTTTAGGAAGCGGAATTTATTTACCTGATTCACCGGTTTTAAAAGAAATAAGAAAAGAAATCTCTGTTTTTAAAGACGAATTCTTAACCAGTATTGAAGATAAGGATTTCAAAAAATATTATGGAGAGCTTGACCAGGAACACAAACTAAAAAATATACCTCAAGGTTTTGAAAAAGACAATCCAATGGGCGAGTTTTTAAAACTGAAAAGTTTTATTGGTGTACACAACATGACCGACAAAGATTTGATGGAAAAAAATGCAGTAAAAAACATTTCAAAAATATTTGAAGCTGCAAAACCTTTGAATGATTTTCTAGATACCTCAATTTCAAACCTCCAAAATTAAACAAAAGCAAAATAAACACTGATAATCAATTTATTACAATTAAATATTTTTAACAACAATTTAACATTTTTCATTACCTTTGCTGGTCGTCAAATTTCCATACAATGTCTTTATACCAGCAACTCGCAGAAAAACTACAATACATCAGTCCAAGTTTTTATAAACAGAGGTATTTTAAAAGTTTAAAAAATCTCAGCAAAGAAAATTTTTCGGGTCGTAATGTAGAACCAGAGCTAGTTTGGATCAAAGAATATTTACAAAACGATGCCATAATTTTTGACATCGGAGCCAATGTAGGAACGTTTCTTTATCAGTTTGAAAACAAATTGAATCACAAGAATATTTTTGCTTTTGAGCCCAATAAAAAACTCAATATTCGACTGAAAAGATTGTTTCCGACAATGAACATTTCTTCTGTGGCACTTTCTGACGAAAACACAACGGCACAGTTTAAAGTTCCGATTATTAAAGGAAAAATGGTTGCTTCAAGAGGTACTTTAAATACTTCTTACAAAGAAAAAGACGAAGAAAACTCTTATACAGAAACCGTAGAAGTTGTAAAACTGAATGATTGGGCGAAATCTAAAAACATCAAAAAAATAGATTTCATCAAGATCGATGTGGAAGGAAACGAAATGAAAACTCTTTTTGGCGGAAAAGAAACCATACAGAAATTCAAACCTACTTTAATGGTTGAAATGGAACAAAGACACCACGAACAGCCGATTTGGAACGAAATTTCCGAAGTTGAAAACTGGGGTTTTGAAGCCCATTATTTACACCGAAAAACATTTACTCTCGAAAAATTGACCGAAGAGATTCTATTAAAAAACATCAGCGACGAAAAGAATAAAACCGACTACATCAACAATATCATTTTCCTTCCCAAAAACGTTTAAAATCTAAATATGAGTGTAGTAGCAAGGCAGGGTTTTAAGTATTCCATTATCGGGTACGTCGCGACGTTGATCGGGATGTTCTCCATCTTTATTTTCACCAACGACCTCTTTTTTTACGGAAAACTAAGATACATTATGTCTGCTGCAGAAATGCTGGTTCCTTTTGTTGTGTTGGGAATTTCATATTCGAATGTGAAGTTTTTTGGCAAAGCTCACGAAGATGACAAACATCAAAACATGTTGTCTCTTTCTTTAGCATTGGTTTCTATTAATTTTTTAATCTTTTTGGTTGTTTTTTTCCTTATCCCAAGCTTTTTCCCTGAATTTACAAAAATGAAAATCTGGGTAAGCAAAAAATACATTTTGCCGCTTGTTTTAACGCTTTCTTTATGTGCAATCTTTAACCGATATATTTCCAATTACAAAAGAATTGTTGTTTCTAATATCTTCGACAATCTTTTACCGAAATTAGCCAACTTAGGGTCTTTCTGTCTGTTTTTTTATTTTCAGTTTTCAGAGCAGATTGCATTGGCTTTTTTCTTCGGAATGTTCGCTTTAATGCTTACAGGATATATTTATTACACCAACAAACTTGATAAAATACACCTTGATTTCAGCAGAGATTACTTTAAAAAAGACAATTTCTATAAAGAATTTGCAGCGTATAGTTTCTTTGGTTTTTTAGGAACTTTCGGAAATCATATGGCGATCAACAATTATATGATTGGTGAATTTATTGGTGAAGAAGAGATTGCTGTTTACAGCATTTTATTGGCACTTATTTCATTGATATCCATTCCGCAATTGGGATTATTTAATATTTCGGCACCAATTATACGAAAGAATCTTGCCGATGGAGACATGCTAGAACTCGACAGATTTCACAAAAAAACATCGTTGACCATTTACTTTTTGGGAGCCGTATTGTTTGGCTGTATCATGGTAGGATTCCCGTATTTAACTTATTTCATGCCCAATAAAGGAGATTTACTGAGAATGTATGAACCCGTAATCTGGATTTGGGGTTCTGCTGTTCTAATGGATCTAGCGACAGGTTTTAACGGAAATATTATCTCGCTTTCAAGATATTATAAATTCAATATTATCGTAATGCTTTTATTGGCTGGTTTAACGATCAGCTTAAACTGGTATTTCATCAACCACACCGATCTTTCATTGATAGGAATTGCTCTGTCAACCGCAATTTCGGTTACTCTTTACAATCTTATTAAAGTTATTTTCAATTATTTCGTGTTTAAGGTCTCGCCCTTTTCTATTGAAATGATCTTCGTGTCGATTATTTGTACTTTAGCGATTACGGTGGCTATTGTTTTGCCTGTTTTTGATAATAATTTCATCAATCTTATTTATAAACCGGCTGTTGTTTTAGTGCTTATATTTATTGGAAATCATTTCACCAAAATATTCCCAATTGAAGATTATCTGAATATGAAATTCTTTAAAAGTATCTTGAAATTTAAGTAAGTTTGTGAAGAAGATCTTCTAAATTTTTAAGAACTGTTTGCTTGTTGTATTCTTTCTGAAAATCATATTGAACATTCTGTAATTCGTAAAACTGCTCAATAACATTTTCTTTTTCTGCAACGATAAAATCAAGATTTGAAATATAATTTTCAGGGAAAACTGCGATTTTACCAAACTTTATTGCATCACCAATGTTTCCGGTCATTTTTGTTTTTCCGTACACTTCTTTTTGGCTGAAAAATTCGGTTTGCTGTTGAATTGGACACCACAAAACATCCGCTTTTTCCATCCATATTTCAAAATCTTCCTGTGAAACTCTTTCTTTGAAATAGGTAATATTGATATGCTCAAGAGAACGTTCCAAATCGATAAGCTCCTTTAATTCGTCGTCTTTAGCTTTTCCAAGAAATACAAATTCAATAAGTGGGTTTTTCAGTTTATAACCTCCTTTCATTCTGTTTTCTAAGTCTAAAATAATCTTATTTACGTTTTCATAATCTCGTCTTTTCTGAGAAACTCCACCCGGGATAATTACTGTAAATATTTTATTTACAGGTAACTCAATGGATTTTGTATAAAAAAGTGGTAAAAACCGATATTCATGCGAAGAGAATTCTTTATCCAAAACCAAAAGATTCTTTGATTTTTTATAAACTTTTGATGTATTAAAAAGACCTTCCTTCCACCATAATTTCAATCGATAAATAACATCTTCCTTGAAAACATTTTTGATTAAATCTAATTTGGAAGCCTTTGAAAAATTAAGATTATGAACAATTACAGCAGTTTTATATTTATTGGTAATATTCAAAAAAGTATTGAAATATCGATGAACCGTTCCTATAATTATTAAATCATATTTTTTAGATTTAAACTGATCTAAAATCATTGAATTATCAGATAAAAAAATAGGTACACCGTGAGTATTAATCTGATTTCTAATTCGTTCAGAAAAATAATAGTCCACAGAAAACCCTTTTGAATCTTTCATCAGATCCATAAAATCAGCTGCAATTTCTGCATGAGTATCGATTTCTATGTAAGCTATTTTTTTCAAAATGAAAATTTAAAATTTAGATGTTAAGTTTAGGCTAAAGCCAATGAAATGATTCTATTTTTTTAAACGGGCTAAAGCCCATTCCTATTAAAATTTAAAATAAGTCACATTTTAAATTTTAAACCACTTCTTTTTAAACTGATTCCAACGCTGCTGATTAATTATTTTCTGTTCATCTTTTGAAATTTTCAACTCAAGATTTTGAGATTTACATTTTTCGTATGAACTGATAATCTGAAACAGAAATGAAGGTGATTTTATTTTTGCAGATTCTTTTGCTGCCGCAACATAAGTCAGGAAACGGTTTAAGCCTAAAAAATAAAAATATCGTCCATAATAATCAGCTGGTTTTATGGTATAATCTGCACCTTTTACTTTAATTAATTTTACGTGTAAATCAGGAAGAACAACTTCTTTCCAACCTAAATTTTGCAGAAGAATTGCATCAATATTATCCCAACCCAATGTTTCTCGCAAGCCTCCCATTTGAAGAAAACATTCTTTTCGATACGCTTTCATCGGACCGCGAACATGATGTTTGTTGGAATTTCCTTCATACACCCATTCTCCACTTTTTTCAACATACAATAGTCCTCCAACCAAACCATAATCAGGGTTTTTCACAAAAGAATCTGCAACAGTTTGTAAATAATTTTCTGAAAGAATAATATCTGAATCAAACTTGCAAATAATATCAAATTGATTCAAATCCTGAGTTTGTAAACCGTTTTTAAAAGCCGCAACCACCTTTGAGCCTGGTTGATGAAGCGATTTTTCCAAATTAATGGTTTCAAATCGGGAATCCTGAAGAGTGTATTTTTTAATGATTTCTGAAGTTAAATCAGTTGAACCGTCATTAACAACCACTACTTTAAAATCCTTAAAACTTTGCTGTTGTAAAGAATCTAAAGTAAACGGAAGGTTATTTTCCTCGTTGTGTGCAGGAATTATGATTAAAAATTTCAATGTAAATTATCAATGATGAATAATAATTGATAAATGATAAAATTCAACAGTTAGCTTGCATCAATTATCATTTATCAATTGTCGTTACTATTATTTATTGTGCGGAGTCAGCATGTTTTTAGGGTCTAGAATTTCATCTAATCTCTCCTGCGAAAGTAAGTTTTGTTCCAAAACCAGATTATAAACACTTTTGCCTGTCTCTAAAGCTTCTTTTGCAATTTTTGTAGATTGTTTATACCCGATATAAGGATTTAAAGCGGTTACAATCCCGATGCTGTGTTTTACCATATTCAGGCAAACATCTTTATTGGCAGTAATTCCGATCACACATTTCTCACGAAGCGTTTCTAGAGCATTGCACAAGAAGTGAATATTTTCCATAATCGCGTGCGAAAGTACAGGTTCCATTACATTTAACTGTAATTGTCCTGCTTCAGCAGCAAAAGTCACTGTCAAATCATTTCCAATTACCTTAAAACAAACCTGATTAACCACTTCCGGAATTACCGGATTTACTTTCCCTGGCATAATCGATGAACCTGGCTGCATCGGAGGAAGATTGATTTCAGATAATCCGGCTCTAGGCCCTGAAGAAAGCAATCTTAAATCATTACAGATTTTAGAAAGTTTCACGGCAAGGCGCTTCATTGCTGAAGAATAAATCACATATGAACCTGTATCCGGAGTTGCTTCCACCAAATTGGGAGCAGAAATAACCGGATATCCTGTTAATTCTGCTAAATTTTTAGCACAAAGCGTTGCATAACCGATTGGAGCATTAATTCCTGTACCAATAGCCGTTGCGCCCATATTGACTTCAACAAACAGATTGGCATTATTATTCAGTTTTGAAATATCTTCTTCTAAAGTAGCTGCAAATGCTTCAAACTCTTGTCCCATCGTCATCGGAACAGCATCCTGAAGCTGCGTTCTTCCCATTTTAATGACATCATGAAACTCTTCACCTTTTGCACGGAAAGCTTCCACAATCCCTATCAGTTTTTTCACCAACGTTTCATTCATCTGCAACAATCCCATTTTGATTGCTGTAGGATATGCATCATTGGTAGACTGCGAAAGATTGATATGATCGTTTGGTGAACAGAATTCATATTCACCTTTACTTTTTCCTAATTTTTCTAAAACCCGGTTGGCAATTACTTCATTAGCATTCATGTTAATAGAAGTTCCTGCTCCACCCTGAATCATGTCTACCGGAAATTCACTGTGGAACAATCCGCCAATCAACTCGTCGCAAGTTTCTGCAATTTTAAAATATAGATCCTGATCTAAAAGACCTAATTCATAATTGGTTTTAGCAGCCGCTTTTTTCACATACGCCAACCCTTTGATAAATTCCGGATACGATGATAAAAGCTGCCCCGAAATTTTGAAATTATCAATTGCTCTCTGAGTTTGAACTCCGTAATAAGCATTTACCGGAACATTTAGTTCACCCAGTAAATCGCTTTCTTGTCTGAAATTTTCCATTAAATATTATTTAATAGTTTAATTATTTGATTAATAAAAAACGCACCGTAAAGATGCGCTTTAAAAATTTATTTTGTAGGATATTTTTGATTTAAAGCTTGAAGAATTGCCCATGTTTCGGCATCCATGATCCCATTGTAGTTTTGAGGTCTGAAGTGATATTGCAATGCTTCAATTGTTTTTTTGGTTGCATCATCCCATTTTCCGTTAGGCGAAATATCGTAGCCAAATTTTTGTAATGCAGTCTGTACTAAAAAGATGAACGGAGACTCATTGTATCTCGTAGAAACATCGGTTTGTGCGTTGGTCAAAAGATTCTGTTTTGTAGCTTCGTCATACCACATTCCGACTTGATATTCGTCGTAAAGCTTTTTCCACGGAAACTGTGGACCCGGATCTTGTTTTCTTAATGGTGCAATATCTGAATGCGCCAAAACATTGGTTGCAGGAATATTATATCTGGTTACAATATCTTTAGCTAAAGCAGCTACTTTTTTAATTTGGTCGTCACTGAAAGGCTGAAAAGTCCTTGCTCCAGTTGCATCAGCTGTAAACCCCATATTTACGATCTCAATTCCAATTGAAGTATCGTTTAGGTTTTTATCTGCGCGCCATGCACTTACTCCTGCGTGATAAGAACGTTTGTTTTCGTCTACCAATTGATAGATCTCATTGTCACCTAAATTATTTACAAGATAATGTGCACTCACTCCTTGCTGAGTAAGAACTGTTATCGATTTATCATCCGGTAAAACGGTGTAATGAAGAATAAGATACTTTTGTCTGAAATTTTGTGCAATTGCGGGGAAATGAGTTTTTACAACTTTGTATCCTGCAGGTTTTGCTGAAACAATAGAACCGTAACTTGCCGTGTTATCATTTTTAGTGATATCTGCAATATTGGTAGTAAAAAACTCTACTCCACTTTCTTTTGTTATTTGTGGTTTAATTTTTTCCTGAGAAGTAGAATTAGTTACAGTTTTTGGTTGTGAGACTGGAGTTTTGGAACGGTATGTATTTTTTTTAATATTTTTTTGTGAAGTACATGAAAAAACAAGTGTACTTAAGCTTATGATATATAATGTCTTACGCATTAGTTTAAATTTTTAATCATTTATAAGCGTAAAAATACACAATTTTTTTCTGAAATTTATTTGGTAAATAAAGAAATCTGTTCTATATTTGCACTCGCAATAACGGAGCAGCGATCATTCAAAAAGACGTTATTTAGGAGAGTTGCCTGAGTGGCCGAAAGGACATGTTTGCTAAACATGCGTACTGGTAACGGTACCAAGGGTTCGAATCCCTTACTCTCCGCATTTATTATTCTCGGGGCGTAGCGTAGTCCGGTCATCGCGCCTGGTTTGGGACCAGGAGGTCGCAGGTTCGAATCCTGCCGCCCCGACTGTTTTAATAGTTTTCTCAAAACTATTCAATGGGTGCGTAGCTCAGCTGGATAGAGCATCTGCCTTCTAAGCAGACGGTCTCAGGTTCGAATCCTGACGCGCTCACTTAAAACTCACAATTTT
>NZ_LELA01000045.1 GCF_001677955.1 Chryseobacterium sp. BGARF1 | reverse complement strand
CATTCCAACAAAATTTTAACAACGACAACAATCAATTATTAACAAAAAACTCTACTTTTGAGTGGGCCTAAAGTGGGTGAGATTACATCTTGAGTAAAGTCTTTTACTGTAAGTACTTTAGTTAAAAATTTCTTATAAATCATAAATAATATTAAATTTTACACCAGGTTGAGATTTATCTGTATTTTCGTTTTAATAAAATTGAATATATGAAAAGACTTTTTACAATCTCAGGCATTTTTATGCTTTTTTTACTTTCTCAAAATACTTTTGCTCAGGAAAAGCAATCTGGAGATAAGATTGATTATAAAAGTGACGAAGTAAAACATAATACTAAAGAGAAAACAATTATTTTACAGGGAAATGTTGTTCTAAAAACAAAAAATATTTCTTTGGAAAATGCTGAACGGGTAACGATAGACGAGAAAAACAATACGGTTACTATTTACAATCCAAAAGATTTTAAAATATTGTATGCTAAAACGGTATCAAAAACTGATGGAAGCAATAAAAATATAATCGTTTATAATACCAAAGACGAAAGTATTATCTTTCAATAATCTATAATTCACAAATATGAAAACAAAATTATCTATTCTGCTATTATTAATTGCAGGTTTCTGTTTTGCACAATCTAATCAGTTCATTTATGAATACACATTCAAGATAGACTCTTTAAACCGAGATAAATCTGATGCTGAAAATATGATATTGCATACTTCTCCTAAAGGTTCCAAATTTTACAGTCAGGTAAAAGCTATTTATGATTCTACCATGACTGCAGCATTTAAAGATGCACAGGCAACACAGAAGACGCATTTTGATTTTACAAATTTGAAACAGTCTAAAGTAAGTACAGAAGTGATAAAAACTTATCCCGATTATAAAAGAACATTAAAGCGAAGCATCAGCTCAAACCGGCTTTTAATTGTTTATGATAAAAAAATAAAATGGGAAATCAGCAAAGAAAAATCAAAAGTTCTGGGTTATGATGTTCAGTTGGCAACAACTGTTTTGCACGGCAGAAAATGGAATGTTTGGTTTGCTCCCGAAATTCCGATTCAGGATGGACCACACGAGTTTTGTGGGCTTCCCGGTCTTATTGTAAAAGCTGAAGATTCTAAAGGGGACCATCAATTTAGGCTTATCGCAACAAAAAAATTGACTGCTTATTCTGATGAAATGCTGAGTAAAAAAAGCAGAGAAATTATTGTAGACGAAGAAAAATTTAAAAAATTATGGAATGATTATAAGAAAGATCCTGTGAAAGAGATGCGACAAACTTCAGGTTCCTCAAGTATTTCAGCTCCTGTAACCGTTTCATCATCGATTACTTTCGATGGTAAAACATATTCACAAGATGATATGCTAAAGTTGATGGAAAAAGAAAGAAAAGATGCACTTAAAAAAACAAACAATTTTCTCGAGCTCGATTTATACAGATAAAACACTCAATTTAAATATTATTTCAAATAAAACATAGGCAATTCAGTCTGTGTTTTTTGTTTTATTAATGGTTAGATTTAAAATTAATCGCTCTGAAATTCTTATTTGGTGTAAAAATAGATAGGTAACAAATAACACTTTATCTCAATCTATAAACATCACCATATGAAATCACAAAACAATTTAGAAAAAAGAAGCCTTCGTGGTAAAACAGTCGTCGTTACAGGAGGAACCAGCGGAGTCGGAAGAGCTGCCGTTGAAGCCTTTGCTTTTGAAGGCTGCAACATCGTTATCGCAGCAAGAGGTCAGGAAGCTTTAGATGAAACTTTAAAGATTTGCAAAGACTTAGGTGTAAATGCTATTGCTGTTTCTACCGATGTTTCGAAAGCTGAAGAAGTAGACAATCTTTTGAAAGCTGCAGTACAAGAATTCGGACGAATTGATATTTGGGTAAACAATGCCGGAGTAATGGCAAGCGGAAAATTTGAAGAAATTCCGATGGAACTTCACGAGCAGGTCGTTAAGACCAATCTTTTCGGATATATGCATGGAGCGTATTCAGTTTTACCGCTTTTCAAGGAACAGAATGAAGGAATTCTCATCAATAATGTTTCAATTGGCGGATTTATGCCCGCTCCTTACAGCGCAGTTTATTCGGCAACAAAATTCGGAATCCGTGGAATGATGGAATGCCTGCATGGTGAAATTTCAGATTATCCTAACATTCATATTGCCAATTTGTATCCTCAAATCCAGAGGTCTACAGGAAATATGCATTCTGCAAAATTTTCAGGATTAGACTTTAAAATTCCGCCATTTGCTTCTGATCCTAGAGATACCGCAGATAAAATCGTACAGTTGGCGAAAGAGCCACAAAAGGATTTATTTCCGGACTTTAAATCGAGAGCATTGGTCAATTTATACGAAATGTTTCCAAAAGTAATTATCAATACCGCTTCTGCCGGAATGCGATTGATGATGAAACTAAAAAATGCACCACCCGATTCCGGAAATGTGCTTGAACCTTCTTCAGAACCTCATCGGATTTATGGTGAAACTATTTTACCCGTTCCCGGAAAGAAAGCCAAAATTGCTTTGGTTGCCGGATTAGGTTTGGGATTAGCTTTTATGCTTTTGAAATCTAGAAAATCGCATCAGGATATTTACTTGGATGATTGATGTTCATTACGTCAGTTCGAGTAAAATTCTGAAAGAATTTGTATCGAGAACTTTTATTTGAAAATAAAAACGAGAATCTGTAAAAGGTTCTCGTTTTTTATGGCTTTACCACCCGTCTTAACTTTCATTGAAAAATTAAAACGTCTGAATGTTTCACAAGTGGAATCAAGCTTTTTTTAAAAACGAAAGTTTCTTTCCTAAAAATTCTGTAATTTTTGATAATGCGTTGTTGATGACCAATATCAAGCATGAATGGTAAAGTGAAAAGTACATATGAAATTTTATAATTGCCGCAAAAATAATTTAAGAAATTGCCTTGTGTATTATAAGTATTCCGATTAAGAAAAATAGTTTTAGGATGTAATAATTTTTATATATTAGTATTACCAAAAAATATTTATATGAAAAATTATTTACTTCTTTTTCTGCTATTTTCAGCGGCTAACTATGTGAATGCTCAAAACGACAATTGCTCGGGAGCAGTCACCCTTACAGTAGGAACAAACTTTGCTTCGGGAGCAATCACTTCCACCAATGTTGGAGCTACGACAGACGGAACTGCTCCCTCCTGTAGTACCGACGCTGCCGAAAATGTCTGGTTCAAAGTAATTGTGCCTGCAAGTGGAAACGTCACATTAGAAACTCGTGAAGGTTTAGGTTCTTTATTTGATGACTCAGTACTTACTGTTTATAGTGGAGCGTGTGGTATTTTAACTGAAATTGGCTGTAATGATGATACTAATGTGAGTACTTTCTCACAGATTTCATTAACTGGGCAAATTCCTGGATCGACTCTATATATCAGTGTATGGAAATATGATTCTGCTGTTGATAATGGAGAATTCCAAATTTCAGCATTTGATTCTGTATTGCTTAATAATGTTTGTACAGATGCTACCCAACTTACTGTAGGAACAGATTTTACATCAGGGATGATATCTTCTCACAACATATTGGCAACTACTGACGGTACTTTACCTTCCTGCAACACAGACGCAGTCGAAAATATCTGGTTCAAAGTAATTGTGCCTGCAAGTGGGAACATCACATTAGAAACCCGTGAAATTAACGGCTCTTCATTTTATGATTCTGTACTTACCGTTTATAGTGGAACCTGTGGTGCTTTGACAGAAATTGCTTGTGATGATGATGGTGGCGTTGATTTATTCTCACAAATATCGTTGACAGGGCAGACTCCCGGTGCTACCCTTTATGTGAGTGTATGGAAATATGATTTAACTATTGATAGTGGAGAATTCGAAGTTTCGGCATTCGACAATACTCAATTATCTACCACCGAAATTTCTGAAAAGAAAGATAAAATAAAAGTATATCCAAATCCTTTCGGTGATCTTCTTAATATTTCAGATGTATCTGAAATAAAATCACTTTCTGTTACCGATTTTTCGGGAAGATTGATCAAAACTATTGAAAAACCTTCATCTTCAATTCATTTAGGTGACTTAAAACAAGGAACTTATTTGATTACTTTAAAAATGACCGACGGAAGTGTAAAAACTATAAAAGCAATTAAAAAGTAAACTTTTTAATTAATAATAAAGAAAAGGCTATCAAATCTGATAGCCTTTTCTTTATATAAAACTGTATTACTATTTCGCTGCCTTTATCAGCTCATTGATGTCTGCATACAGCAATTTCCAATCTTGAATGTCTTTCATAGCAGTAATGAGACTGAGGAAAGATTTTATTGTTTTCTCTAGATCTCTTCGGATGGCTGTTGCACTTTTCATCAGTCGGAGATTGGCATTGGCTACTGCCTGTTCGGCAAATATAATTTCGAAAGCTTCGTGCTTAGATTTCATGTCATTAAAAGCAGTCGTCAGTGAAAGTGCATGAAGCTTTTGAATGTTTTCAGGTTTTTCAAGGTCTTCGATGAGCTTTTTCATCTGAGCCGTTTGGCGAGAATAACTTTCTTTATCCATATCTATTCCGTAAAGTCTGAAAATCTGAAACACATCTTCAGCAAACTGATAATTCGATAAAGTAGTCATTTTGCGGTAACCATTAAGGAGGTTCTTTAAGACTCTGAAAGCGTTATCTCGCTCTCTGTCTGCCTCTGCAACATTTACTCCTTTCCCGCTGTAGATTTGTTTGGTGTAGACCTCATCGTAATCTGCAAACATTGTTTTAAGATCTGTAAGCAAAGGATGATCGCTGATGACAGGGAAATTCCCTGATTCTGAAGAATTAATAATTCTCTGAGAAAGAGTAGCCAGATCTTTGGTACTCAATTTTGATAATGTAATTTTCATACAAATTGTGTTTTAGTTGTTAATAATTCACTTATTACAAGTTTTAAATGTAAATAAAACATTGTTTTGTTTCAAACATTTTGTGGGAAACAAAACAACTTTGTATTTGGTCTCCAACAGATTGCGGGACACTTCCGTCAATTGTGTTTTGTTACAAAACAGTTGATTTCAAACAAAAGTAAAAGTTGTTTGGTTTAAAAACGATTGTTTTGTGATTTCCGAAGGAGGTGTGGGGTTTAAAACGAATGTTTTTGAATGTTTGAATTTTAGTAGAAATACTGAAGATTTTGAATTTATTGAAAAGTAAATTGCGGAATGGTACTTATTTTTAAGTTGTTACGGCTTTCCGTAATGAAAGCTACTATGAGAATATTATTTTTGAAGAAACTTAAAATATTTTAAATAAATTAAAACTATAACCTCAATGAATGAAGAAATTTTATTACAGAATATAATTTTACACGAAAATGCTTATTTTTTTATAAAGGACAATAACCAATATTTAACCAAAAGACTTATCAAAACAACTTTTGAAGAGGCTTCTCAAGACAAGCAAGGAAGGTTTTTATTAAATATTCAAAAAGAATCATATGTCATTAATGAAAGGGAAATCTATTATTCGATTGCAATATTTAAATATATAAAGAAACCATCTTTTATTGAAGAGTCAATTGTAGGTTGGGAAGAAACTAAACTTGCGTACATATGTTTAATAGATTTTGAAAATCATATCGTAATTGCTAAAAGAAATATATCTAAAATAAATGATTTCCTCTCACATTTTGAACCACTAGATTATGATGTAATGACATCAATATTTTCAAATGAAAATACTTCTTTTGAAAAATTGAGTATGGATAATATGAATATTTCAGACAAAGCTATAAGACAAAAAAGCTTAGAATCAAATAATTTAAAGGATAATGTATCTACTTTTGGTTTACAAGGTTACATCTTAAATAATGTTCGAGTTAATAATGATGATAGTAAAATTGCTTTATCACTTAATGCCTCACGAATTAATCAATTAGGACCAAAAAATAATTTTAAAGGTTTTTTAAAATGGTCAGATAAAGTAGTTGAAAGTATAAAAGATTGTACTCTTAAAATTAGTTTTTTATCTTCATTTGCAACATCAGTCGATTATACAAAATATAAAGATGTTTTAAATCCGACAGCAATATTAATAATTTTAAGTAAATTATATAAAGAATATGAAGAAAACAAGATTAAAAGGTGCTTTATTAAATTGAAAATTAATAAAGAATATATTGAACGTAATATTAACTTATTGAGTATTCTTAAACATTTCGAAAAATTGGTAGAAATTGAGGTTGCTGATGAAGGTTATCATTTGAAGCATCAGCTCATAAAAGATTTATTTCTTTTTAAAAATAATAAATCAATAACTCTTCGCTCAGCAAAGCTGGCAAAAGTACATGTAGAGTATGAAAATGATTTATCTTTTCCGATTTTATCTGTTCTTAATTGGACAAAAAGTTATATAATTACATTTGATAATCCTGAACTTATTTATTGTAATAGAAAATTGTTTAAGGATAGCAGATTATTAGGAAATTTAGAAGGACTCCTCAAAATATTTATTCCATATTCAGAATTAGAAAATGTGAGTTCTGAAAAAGGTAGTTTTAGAATTACATCAACACTTTTTGATGCAAATTCAGTTTTTGGTTTTGTGGAAGAAGAATTTATGGCTAATCATGATTATTTTATTTGTGACGACCTTTATAAAGAATGGGCAGATCATATTGGACTAAGCGAAAATACAATATCTTTTTACCACTCAAAATATAAAGATTCAAATTTTTCAGCTTCTGATTTTCAGGATATTATTGGTCAGGCTCTTAAAAATTTAGGCAACTTAAGTCCTGGAGAAGACCAATGGAGTTTAAAAGAAAATTATTGGGAAAGAAATTATAAAAATGATGGTATTTTAACCCAAATCTCTAGAATAAGAACAAAACAAGATGAAAAAGATGTAATTGAATACTTCAAAAAAGTAAAAGGTTATCCTAATATAAAAAAACAAGTATTTATAATAATCAATTTCATTAGTAAAGCTGCTTTAGAAGACAGATTGATGAAGTTACAAAATGGAGAGTACTTTGTTGAACGTAACGAGGTAATACAAATTCTTTGGTTTGTTTCCTCTTTAATTTCTAGTTGTTATGAAGCAAATACTGAAGTTTATATTTGTTGTAAACCATAAAAAAACCTGCTTCAAAGCAGGTTTTTCCATATATAAAATTAAAAATCTTAATGTCCAGATTTTGCATCAGCATCCTGTTTTACATGGCTTAAATATTTAGTACAATACGCACCAAAAATTAAGATGGCAATATAACAGAACACAGGAATAATAAATGATTGCTGTACGCCGAAAACATCCGCCAAATAACCCTGGAAAATAGGAACAATCGCACCACCTAAAATAGCCATTACGACCAATGAAGATCCTTGACTCGTGTATTTTCCTAATCCTGAAATGGCAAGTGTATAAATATTAGAGAACATAATCGAGTTGAAAATTCCGATTCCTAAAATGCTGTACATTGCCAATTCGCCGTGGTTTAACATCGCTGAAATCAGTAATAAAACGTTGATTCCTGCAAAAATCGATAACGTTCTTGCCGGAGCAGATTTCCCAACAAAGAATGCCACAAAATTTAAAGCAATAAATACCAAGAAGAAACTAATTTGTGAAAACGTAAGATCAACAATGCTAAAAATTACTAGGAAAACCGCAGCTGCAGCTCCCAACATATATAATGCTTTCTTTCCTTGACTGATCGAATGATTTAATGAAATCGCACCTAAGAAACGGCCGATCATTGCACCACCCCAATATAGAGAAAGATAGTTTTTACTTACTACTTCAGAAAGATTCATGATCTGAGGCTGCTCTAAAAAGCTGATGATAAAACTTCCTACTGCCACTTCCCCACCTACATAACAGAACATCGCAAAAACGCCGAACTTTAAGTGATTAAACTTAAAAGCTCCAAAGCCTTTTTCAATTTCCTCTTCCGCAGTTTGGAATGATGGCAACTTTACTCTTGAAATCAATAAAGCCACCAATAATAAAATTCCCGCAAAAATTAAATAAGGAATTCTTGTTGCGACAGCAGAGAACGATCCGTCTGCTGCAGAGAAGAATTCAAAAATTAAATGTCCGCCCAAAACCGGAGCAATCGTTGTTCCGAAGGCATTGAAAGCCTGCGTCATATTCAGTCGGCTTGATGCAGAATCTTCCGAACCTAAAAGTGATACGTAAGCGTTTGCCGTAATCTGAAGAACGGTAAATCCTAATCCAAGAACGAATAAAGCTCCTAAAAACAATCCGTAAGAAGAGAATGTTGCTGCCGGATAAAATAAAATACATCCGAAAGCCGCAAGGAAAATTCCGAAAAGTATTCCTTTTTTGTAGCCTACTTTGTTGATGGGATCTCCGCTTGATGTAGAAACCAGAAAATAAATTAGTGAGCCTATAAAATAAGCTCCAAAGAAACAGAACTGAACCAACATCGATTCGAAAAATGTCAGTTTAAACAGTTGTTTCAGGTATGGGATGAGGATGTCATTCATGCATGTGATGAATCCCCACATAAAAAATAAAAGCGTAATGGTAATCAAAGGAATGGTATAATTCCTTTTAGATTGTACTTCATTATTTATCATATACATTAAAATTAAGAGGCTAAGATAATCTCTTTTGCTGATAATCTCTTAATTTGAGACAATAAATTTATCTTAGATGACCGATTTTAAGATGATATTAAATGAAAATGAAGAAGTAATTAATTGATTTTTAATTATTTATTATTGATTTGAAAACGAAAATGTCATTGCTTCATAATGAATTTATAGTAAAGATAAAAGTTAAAAAATCCCTAAAAACAGTTGCGGAAATGTATTATTAGGGTAATGTTAAATTTTTAATGTTAAATTTGTCACACTAAGTATTCACAAACAGTTTTATGGATTCACAACAACAATTTTTAAAGAAATCTGAGGAGGCAAAAGATCTTTTTCTTCCACACCTTTCTGCAGACCCTGTAGTTTTTGGTTTTGATCAAAGTGAATTAAAGGTTCTTCTTCTTCAGATGACGTATCGTAAGCAATGGCTTTTACCGGGTGGTTATGTAAAAAAAGAAGAAGATATAGATGATGCAGCGAAACGGGTTTTAAAAGAGCGAGCAGGAATTTCTGATGTATATTTAGAAGAGTTTGCTGTTTTTGGTAAAAATAAAAGAAGCGAATTTTATTTTGAAGACTTCGACGACTCTCTATGGCAGAAACAACGTTTTGTTTCCATAGGATATTATGCTTTGTACAATCCGGATAATGCAAACCTTGTCGTGGATGAGCTTAGTGAAAAATGTGAATGGATTTCTCTGAGCCAGCTTAGCGAAATAGAATTGGCAATGGATCATCGTGAAATTATAGAAAAAGCTTTGTTGACTTTGCGTGAAAGAATTACGTATAAGCCTATCGGTTATAATTTATTGCCTGAAAAATTCACACTTTCAGAATTACAAAAGTTGTACGAAACCATTCTGGGGAAAGAACTTAATCGCGGAAACTTTTACAGAAAGATAAAAAATTTAGAGATTCTCAGAAAATTAAATGAGCAACGTCGTGGTGGTGCCCACAAATCTCCCGACCTCTACTCTTTTGATGAAGAAAATTATAAAAAAGCTTTAGAAAACGGACTGAGCAATTGGTAATAAAAAAATCCTGAGTAAATCAGGATTTTTCTTTTGTGTGAAGTTATTGCAATATATTTAAGTTTTTAATACTTTCAATTTCTGCCATAAACTACCAACTAAAAACCATCAACTATTTATAAGCTTAACTGTCTCTGAAATTCTTCAATATATTTTGCCAAATGAAGCCCATCTGCCAATCCATGATGTGCCTCAATGGAAACCGGAAGATACTTTTTACCTTCACGAATGGTGAATTTTCCAAATGCAATCTTTGGTATAGATTCTTTAGGATCAAAATTGGTCGGATGCAAAATGGTAGTAAATGAGTTCCACGGGATTGTAGTGTGCCTAATGTGATTAATTGGTAAAACATCGTTGCTTATTCCTAAACCTGTAGAATTTTGCACAGATTTAATTTCTTCTTGAAGTCTTTCGTTAAAAGTTTCAAAGTCTTGAGAATAGTGAAAAAATGAAAACCCAAACGTTCCGTCTGCTCTTCCAATTGTGCCTCCTACATGTACCTCATCATACAAAATCACTTGTCCGTCAACAATTCTGAGTTTTAATTCATCCACAGTATTGATCGCCACCATTGATTTATAAAGATAAACAGCATAAAAAGAATGACCTTCTCTTTTGGCTTTATCATAAGCTTTCGTGCAGTCTACCTCCGTTGTAAATCCGAAATACGGGCTAGCCATTTTAGAAAAAAACTCATAATGCTCTTTTCTGTTCCAGCTTTCAATATCTATAACCTTCATTGATTTATTTTTTGCAAATTTCCGTAAGATTTATTAATTCTAAAGTGACGAAAAACAGAAATTTGATTTTTTGAAAAATTATTATGCAAACTTCAATTTATATTGAGAAGGATTCATTTTCATCTGTTTTTTAAAATAATTGGTGAGATGACTTTCATCTGTAAACCCAAACTCGAAGGCAATCTGCTTCATGGTCATTTTTCCCGACAGAATTCTCCGTTCTATTAACCTTAATTTATAATTTTTCACGTAATCCCGATAACTTACTTCAAAATTTCGTTTAAAATAATTACTGAAATAACCTGGTGAAATACTGAAATGTTGAGCAATTATTTGCATTCTGATAAGTTCAGGATTATAAATGTTCTTGTGGATATAGGTGATAAGATCTTCCTTTTCTGGAGTTTTCCGGTCGATATTAAACTTCATGTTTTTCATTGAAACTTCACGGATCAGTCCAAAAAGTGACATTACCTGAAAAAATACAATCGGCGAATCTGAAACTTTATGATATTGGTGATACTCAAAAATGTTTTCAACAGTCTTCTTTAAAATGCTTTTGCATGGCTCATTAAACCTTAGCTTTTCTTCTTTAAAGACGGGGTTTCGCATTATATCAAAAGGTGAAGCCATGAAAATATCGTCTGGTGAAAGATTTTTGTGAAAATTAAAATAACTGTCGTTAAATTTTATAAAACAGAATTTGGTTGATTTTTTGATGTCAAAAAAATGCTCATCATCCGGAGAGATCAGATAAAGGTCTCCGGATTTATAAGGGATCACCAGTTTGTTGATGTGATGATTTCCTGTTCCTTTTACAATAAAAACAAGTTCGTAATAGGTATGACTGTGATTGGGAAACGGATAAACTTCAGCTTCAAAGCAATCAAGCTCCAAAGGCTCAAACTGTTTTCTCTTCATGTAATAAAATTACAATATGTTATATAATTGTTACAAGTGTTTTGCCGTTTTTTTTGACAAAATTTGTAATAGCTTATTCTGCATCTCTTTTGTAGATGTTGAATAAAAATCTAGTTAACCATTTCATTATTCAGAATTCATTAAAAAAAATATTATACAGCAATGCAATACAGAAAATTAGGAAACAGCGATTTAGAAATTTCAGCAATCACCTTTGGAGCTTGGGCTGCAGGAGGCTGGATGTGGGGAAGTACAGATAGAAATGATGCTATTGAAGCCATAAAAGCTTCTTACGATGTTGGTGTGAGTTCTATTGATACGGCTCCTATTTACGGACAGGGAACAAGTGAAGAAATAGTGGGTGAAGCCATCAAAAGTATTTCCCGTGATAAAGTACAGATTCTTACTAAATTCGGAATGCGTTGGGATTTGGCGAAAGGAGATTTTGCAATGCACAGCAAAAATAATGACGGACAAGATATTGATGTCTATAAATATGCAGGAAAAGAAAGCATCATCTATGAATGCGAACAAAGTTTAAAAAGATTAGGCACAGATTACATCGATCTATATCAAATTCACTGGCCGGATTCTACCACGCCGATTGATGAGACTTTTGAAGCCGTTTCAAGATTGATCGATCAGGGAAAGGTTCGTTTTGCCGGAGTTTGTAATTATAATGCTCAGCAAATGGCAGAGGCAGAAAAAACGTTGAATTTAGTTTCCAACCAGATTCCGTTTAGTATGGTTAATCGTGGAATTGAGGAAGAGACAGTTCCTTACTGTATAGATCACAATAAATCTATTTTGGCATACAGTCCTTTAGAAAGAGGTTTGCTGACAGGAAAAATCACTACAGATTATAAGTTTCAGGAAGGAGATCATCGAGCGAAATTACCACACTTCCAACCAGAGTTTATTGAAAAAACAAATCAGCTTTTAGATAAAATAAAACCGATTGCAGAAAACCATAATGCAAGTTTAGGACAACTTGTTTTGAGATGGACAATAGAAAGACCTGGAATTACCATCGCTTTGGCAGGAGCCAGAAATGCGGAACAGGCTGTACAAAATGCAAAAGCAATTGATATTAGCTTAAGCAAAGAAGAATTGAAAATTATTGACGATTTGGTCAATGCTTTTTAAATTTTAAAAATCACCACTCACAATAATAAAATGGAAAGAAGAACTTTCTTAAAAAACAGCGGACTCGCAGCTGCAGGATTAATGGCATCATCTGCCGTTCCTGCTTTTGCATCCCAATTATTAAAAGAAAATAGTATGGAACAATTTGAAAATACAAGCCTTGGAAAAAGATTCAGACCAAAAAATAAATCAGGCTTTGGCGGAGTTGCTTTAGGAAACGGATTTAATGCCAATTCGGATATTGAATGTCTGCAATCCATTGAAGCAGCATGGAACGCCGGAGTTCGTTATTTTGATACTTCGCCTTGGTATGGTTTAGGTCTTAGCGAACACAGAATGGGATTGTTTTTGAAAGATAAAAAACGTGATGAGTTTACACTCTCCACAAAAATCGGAAGAATTCTGAAGCCTCACGATGATTTCAAATTAGACGGATTATGGAAAGGAAAACTCAATTTTTCTTATGACTACGATTATTCTGCTGCAGGAGCTAGAAAAAGTGTAGAAGACAGCTTGCAAAGATTGGGCGTTGCTTCATTAGACATCGTTTTCATTCATGATCTGTCTCCTGATAACAAAGATATGAAAGGCGATTGGGAAAAATATTTTGATATTGCTGCAAAAGGGGCTATGCCCGAATTGATCAAAATGCGTGAAGAAGGTTTGATTAAAGGCTGGGGATTTGGCGTAAACACGATTGAACCCATTTTAAAAGCCATCGAAGTTTCAGATCCGGATATTTTCTTATCTGCTTGTCAGTATTCATTGATTCATCACAAAGATGATTTGAATAAAGTTTTCCCGAAAGCTGCTGAAAAAGATATTTCAATTGTTGTAGGTGCACCTTTGTGTGCAGGCTTTTTGTCCGGTAAAGACCGTTATTTATATAATGGAGACTTTCCAGCCGGAGTTAAAGAAAAACTGGCGTCTTTACAGCGTGTCGCTAATAATCATAAAGTAGATGTAAAAACGGCTGCTCTTCAGTTTGCAGCTGCTCCGGACGTGGTTTCAGGAGTGATTCCGGGAGCTCACACCGTTAAACAGGCTCAGGAAAATGCAGCTTCATTTAAAGCGAAAATTCCTGCAGGTTTCTGGGCAGAATTAAAGAAAGAAAAGTTAATAGAAGAAAATGCACCCGTTCCAAAAGGATAAATTATGGAAAAAAGAAATAATAAATACCAACTTCAACTGAATGAACTGTCGCTTAAAGATGGTTCTTCAGCTGAAAAAAAACTAAGTTTTGAATTTGAAAATCATGATGATCTTTTTAAAATTTTTGAGGTGATAAAATCTAAAAATATTTTTGAGGATGAAAATACCGCAAATGAATTTAGTTTAGGATTAAAGCTATTCACAGAAGTGATGCTAAAAAACAAGCAACATCCTTTATTTGAAGACTTGCGACCTGCCATCACAGAATTTATGAAAAAACTGAAAAGTCAGTAAACTATGAAAGACTTTAAAACCATATTTTTCTTTTTAAGACTTCCAATTGCCATTTCATTAGCAGGACACGGATTGGTAAGATTACCAAAATTACAGACCTTCACCGAAGGAATGGTAAAGTCTATGGAGAAATCTGCAATTCCTGAAGCGTTGATTACGCCTTTCGGATATGTTTTGCCATTCTTAGAAGCGATTATAGGAATTTCTCTTTTAATTGGTTTTAAACCTAAACTAACGATATATTCTGCAATTGCCTTGATGAGTATTTTGATTTTGGGAAGCAGTTCTATTGAAAATTGGTCAGCTATTGAAGCACAACTACTCCATTCTTTGTATTTGTTTGCGCTTTTGTGGTTTTATTTAAAATACAGTTCTGAAGAAAATCAACCATTAATTTAATAAACTATGATCGAACGAATTTTAGAAGGCGAACTTTGGACCGCCAAAAAAGTTGAAAACAATTATATTGTTAGCATTAAAGACAAATCTAGCATTGTACAAGCTTTGAATGACTTTGTACTAAATCAGAATATCAAATCTGGTCAGATAACAGGAATTGGTGCGGTGAGTGAAGCAACGTTGAGGTTTTTTGACTTCTCGACGAAAGATTATGTTGATAAAAAGTTTGATGAACAAATAGAAGTTACCAATATTTCTGGAAATGTTTCTGTACTTGACGAAAAACCGTTGCTTCATCTTCACATTACTTTGGGACGACAGGATTATTCTGCAATTGCCGGGCATTTACAAGATGCAAAAATTCGGGGCGCAGGAGAATTCTTTTTCTATCCTTTCGAAACAGCGGTATATAAAACTAAAAATGAAGAAGTAGGAATCAATCTCTATGATTTTGAAAAGTCGGATGAGAAACCTTAATTTTGTTTTATATTTTTTCAAATGTTTGACATCCTTATTTCTCATATTCAAAACAAAGTCAGTTTAACTGAAGAAGAAAAAACTGAACTACAGTCTTTTTTTTCGGTTAAAAAATTGAAGAAAAAACAATATTTGTTGCAGGAAGGCGATGTTTGTAAATGCCTTTCTTTTGTTAATAAAGGTTTGCTAAAGTCTTATTTTACTGATGAAAAAGGTGGTGAAAACATCAATATGTTTGCATTTGAAGGTTGGTGGATTTCAGATTTTAAGAGTTTTATCAATCACGAAAAAGCGGTTTTGAATATCGATGCAGTTGAAGAAACAGAATTGCTCATGATCACTCTTGAAGATTATGATAAACTGATGCTAAAAATTCCAGTGATGGATCGTTACTTTAGGATTTTGTACCAAAATAGTTTGGTGACGAAAGATTATCGTTTAATAGCTTCAAACAGTTATACAGCTGAGGAAAAATATCTTCAGTTAGTTCAAAAAAATCCCGAAATGATCAAAAGAGTTCCACATAATCTGATTGCATCCTACCTTGGTTTGGCACCGGAAACGATCAGCCGAATTCGTAAGAAAATTTTGTTGAAAGGTTAATGCTTACTGAATGTAAACTTGACTGAGGTCAACTGAAACTCATGATGTAGATCAAGTATTTTCGCTGATCACCACCATAATTTTGTAGAAGAAATTTTACATTATGGAAAACAATAAAAATATCGCATTGGTTGTCGGTGCAACGGGAATTACGGGAAGCAATCTCGCTCAGGAACTTATATCTCAAGGCTGGGCAACTTACGGAATATCCAGAAATACAAACACTAATATCGAAGGATTAATCCCGGTAAAAGCTGATTTACTAGACGTACAAAGTTTAGAAACAGCCCTGGAAAATATCTCTCCTACTCACATTTTTTTCACAACCTGGATGCGAAATGATACAGAAGAAGAAAACATTCGTGTAAACAGCGCCTTGATTAGAAATCTGTTAAATGTTTTGTCTCCCAAAAAATCTGTAAAACATGTTGCTTTGGTTACAGGATTAAAGCATTATTTAGGACCATTCGAAGCCTATGCAAAAGAAGGAAAATTACCGGAAACTCCTTTGAGAGAAGAGCAACCTAGACTTCCGCTTCCCAATTTTTATTATGCTCAGGAAGATGAGGTTTATGCAGCTTCTAAAAGAGATGGTTTTACCTGGAGCATTCACAGACCGCATACTGTAATTGGGTATGCAGTAGGAAATGCAATGAATATGGGAACTACTTTGGCGGTTTATGCAAGTATTTGCAAAGAAACAGGCAGTAAATTTATCTGGCCGGGATCTTCTGCACAATGGAACGGAATTTCTGATGTGACAGACGCCAGAATTTTGGCAAAACAATTGGTTTGGGCATCAACTTCAGAAGAAGCTAAAAATAAAGCATTTAATATCTCAAACGGTGATGTGTTTCGCTGGAAATGGCTTTGGAAAAGGCTTGCAGATTGGTTTGATATAGAAGCTGTCGGTTTCGAAAATGAAATTAAGCCTCTAGAAAAAGAAATGCAAAACAATCATGGGGTTTGGAAAACAATTGCTGAAAAATATGGTTTAAAAGAAAACAATTTAGACCGTTTATCTTCAGCGTGGCATACCGATTTAGATTTAGGAAGACCTCTGGAAGTAATGACTGACATGAGCAATAGTAGAAAATCCGGTTTTCTGGAATATCAAAACACGGAAGAATCTTTTCTTGATTTGTTTAAAAAATTAAAGGAAGAAAAACTGATTCCTTAGATCGTTAATATAAAAGAGTTGTTGTAAAGCAGCTCTTTTTTTTGATTAATAAAATTTGTTCCTTTGTAAAACAGACCAATTGGTATTTTATGAAAAAATCGGAAGCAACACGCCAGAATATTCTTCAAAAAGCATTTGAATTAATCTACAGTCACGGGTATCAAACGACCAGTGTTGACGACATTATTGCGACGACTCAAGTGACAAAAGGAGCTTTCTATTATCACTTTAAAACGAAGGATGAAATGGGTTTGGCAATTATCAATGAACGAATGAAACCCACTTTTAAAAATACTTTTATTGAACCTTTTCAAAGTGATGTAAATCCTTTAGATACAATTTATAATCTGATGTACCATTTACTGATAGAAAACGAAGATTTAAAGGTTGAATATGGTTGTCCGGCTTCCAATTTTACTCAGGAAATGGCTCCCTGGAATATTGAATTTACAAAAGCTTTAAACGAACTTTCTCTGGAATGGGAGAAAGCAATGATCAATGCGATTGAAAAGGGAATAGAAAATGGTAAAATAAAATCGGAGGTTAATGCAAAAGAAGTTACTGTTTTTGTGATGTCGGGTTATTGGGGTGTTCGGAATTTAGGGAAATTAGAAAATTCTAAAGGAGTTTATCTTATTTATTTAAAAGGACTTAAATCTTATTTTAATAGTTTGGAATAATTTTTTCTTAAAAAACATACTGATTAGTATGTTTTTGTTTTATCTTTGTCATGTTGATAAAAATTTGATAATGTACCAGACACTTACATTTCTGCATTCCATTGTTCGATGGCTAGTTTTACTGAGTTTATTATACTCAATTTTCAGAGCTTATAAAGGTTATTTTTCGAATAAAGAATTTACAAAGGCAGATAACTCCATAAGACATTGTACGGCAACAATTGCTCATGTTCAATTGGTTTTAGGAATTATTTTATATTCTCAAAGCCCGATCATCAAATATTTTTGGAAGAATTTCAATGAAGCTAAAGAATCATTTGATCTTTTATTTTTTGGAATGATTCACATTTTTTTAATGCTGTTTTCGATTATTCTAATCACAATTGGTTCAGCCGTTTCCAAGAGAAAAACAACTGATAAAGAGAAGTTTAAAATAATGTTGATCTATTTTATCATTGCTTTACTTATTATTTTCATTGCTATTCCTTGGCCTTTTTCTCCACTTGCAAACAGACCTTATTTCAGATAATTATGATTCATTTATTTAAAACTAAAATCGGACGTTTAAGAATTATCGCAATTCTTGAAGGAATTTCATTATTAACCTTAGTATTTATCGCAGTTCCTCTAAAATATGGATTTGATAATCCTGCATTTGTAAAAATGATGGGACCAATTCATGGCACATTATTTCTGCTGTTTCTATTTAATACATTAAGTGTTGGTGTCGAGCAAAACTGGAAGTTTAAAGAAATAACCTGGAAGGTATTGTTGGCATGCGTTATTCCGTTTGGAACATTCTATATTGACCATAAAATTTTAAGCAGATTATGAAATCATCTCGATTGGAAATACAAAAGCCAATGGAAAAGAATTTGAAACCGGACATATCGTTGGTTCACAGAATATGTCTTTAGGAACAATCCGTGAAAGATATGTAGAACTTGCTCCGGCTAAAACGTATATCACAGTTTGTTCGCACGGTTTAAGAAGCGTAAAAGCAGAACATATTTTAAAAGAAAAAGGCTTTAAAAAAGTTTACAACGGCGGTGCATGGAACGATTTGCAGAAAAGTCTTGAAAAGAAATAATTTGGTTAGGTTTTTGAATATTCAAAAACACACTAATCATCACACTTTTGAAACTCATCACATTTACAAACAAAGGTATTTACTGTCCGCAGGGAAAATTTTATATAGATCCTTGGCGACCTGTTGATTTTGCGGTCATCACTCACGGACACGCCGATCACGCCCGTTGGGGGATGAAGAAGTATCTTTGCCATCATTTTACAAAACCTATTTTACATCAAAGAATTTCACCGGATATTGAATGTCAGACTTTGCAGTATGGTGAAGTTTTAGACATCAATGGTGTGAAACTTTCTCTTCATCCTGCAGGGCACATTATTGGTTCTGCACAGATTCGTCTTGAATATAAAGGTTATGTAAGTGTTATTTCGGGAGATTATAAAATTCAGGATGATGGTTTGAGCACTCCTTTTGAAGTGATTAAATGTAATGAATTCGTTACTGAAAGTACGTTCGGACTTCCGATTTACAATTGGTTGGAAGTTCCTGATTTAAATAAGAGACTTCAAAATTGGGTTCTCAGAAATCAGGAGAATCAAAAAACTTCTGTTTTCATCGGATATTCTTTGGGGAAAGCGCAAAGGATTATGAAAGCGGTTGAAGGAATGGGGAAAATTCACGTTCATTACTCGATCGGAAAATTGAATAAAGCCTTTGAAGAAGTAGGAATCGTACTTCCAGATTATGAAGTTCCTGATTTTAGGGAAAGTATCAAGCAAGTTCAAGGTGACATTGTGATTGTTCCGCCTGCATTATTAGATAGTAATGTGATTAAGAAAATTCCTGACGCTGCAACGGCAATTTGTTCAGGATGGATGCAGGTTCGCGGCGCCAGAAGATGGCGAAGTATGGACGCTGGTTTTCCAATGAGCGACCACGCCGATTGGAAAGGTCTTTTACAGGCAATAAAAGCTACCGAAGCCGAAATCGTTCACGTCACACACGGACAAACAGAAGTTTTTTCAAAATATTTAAACGAAATCGGAATTAAATCTGATGTGGTGGAAACTTTGTATGGAGACGATGATGAAGAAGTAGAAAAAGAGAAAACAATTATTGAAAATTAAACTTTCAAGGTTTTTGCATCTGAAGGCTTCAGAGAAGCCAACTGTTAATAGCAGATATTAATAACCAAGAGATATAGCTCCGTAGGAGCGACCTATTAATTACGGATTGCTAAGGGTCAAATAATCGCAGCCCGACTTGAGTGTAAATCCTTTTTTTGCTAAGTACAAATTTTGATTATATCTGAAAACGTTTTGCAAAAAAAGATTGGGAACGGAAGGCGAATTAAGCTGCCCAAAAAAACAAAATTTAGAATGAAAAATTTCGCAGAACTCATCAACGCTCTCGAAAGCACCAATAAAACCAATGCTAAAATCGATGCTATCATCGATTATTTGGAACGAGCTCCAGATGATGATAAATTGTGGTTCATCGCTTTGTTTACGGGCAAAAGACCCAAGCGAAACGTCAACACCAATTTTATGAAAGAATGGGCATTGGAAATTACACAATTACCGTTTTGGCTATTTCAGGAAAGCTATTCTTCGGTTGGAGATTTGGGTGAAACTTTATCGTTAATTCTTCCGCCTCCAATAGAAAAAATTGAAAAAACGTTGTCTGAATGGATGCGTGAAATTATCGGCTTAAAAAATAAAACGGATGTTGAAAAGAAAGAATTCGTTCTTAATTCCTGGAATGGGCTAGATTATACTGAGCGTTTGATTTTCAATAAATTATTAGGTGGAAGTTTCAGAATTGGTGTTTCGTCAAAAACATTGATAAATTCTCTGACAAAATTTTCAGGACAGGAAGCAAGCACTTTAATGCATAGTTTGATGGGAAAATGGCAGCCTGATGAAGTCTCCTTTAAAGAATTGATTTCTGCTGAAAATATTAATCCTGATAATTCAAAACCCTACCCTTTTTGTCTTGCATATCCTTTGGAAAAAGATTTGGAAGATTTGGGAAAACCTGAAGATTGGCTCATCGAATATAAATGGGACGGAATTCGTGGACAAATCATCAAAAGAAATGATGAAGTCTTTATTTGGTCTCGTGGTGAAGAACTGGTAACTGAGCAGTTTCCTGAAATTAAGGAGACTGTAAAAGCAATGAAAGGTAATTTTGTGATAGATGGAGAAATACTTGCGGTAAAGGAAGGAAACGTTTTAAATTTTAATGAATTACAGAAACGTTTGAATCGTAAAACTTTAACCAAAAAAATGCTCGCAGAAATTCCGATTGAAGTTTTTGCATATGATATTTTAGAACTCGAAGGAACTGATTTGCGGGAAAAACCAATCTCAGCAAGAAGAGCAATGCTGGAAGAATTATTATTAAATGAAGCTCCTGAAAATATAAAAATTTCTCAGGCAATCAGTTTTGAAGACTGGACTCAATTAGATTTAATACGAGAAAATTCAAGAGATATTAACAGTGAAGGCTTGATGCTGAAGCAGAAAAATTCACATTATCATTCAGGGCGAAAAAAAGGTGATTGGTGGAAATGGAAAATCAATCCGATGACGATTGATGCGGTTCTCATTTATGCCCAAAAAGGAAGCGGAAGACGAAGTGCTTACTACACCGATTACAGTTTTGCCGTAAAAAACGGAGATAAATTGGTCACAATTGCCAAAGCCTATTCCGGATTGACCGACAAAGAAATTATGGAAGTCAGCAAGTTTGTGAATAAAAATGCTATTGAGAAATTCGGTCCGGTTCGTACCGTGAAAGCTGAATTGGTCTTTGAGATTGCTTTTGAAGGAATTGGTTTCAGCAATCGTCATAAAAGTGGTGTGGCATTGCGTTTTCCAAGGATTCTAAGATGGCGAAAAGATAAAACCGTTGAAGAAATTGATGATATTGAAGAGATCAAAAAATTAATACAATAAATTTAAATGCAAAGCGCGCAAAGTTTAATTTTTAAAATATTGAAAACATTTCCGTTCGCAAAGGCACTTCGTTCAGCAAATGATAACAGAAAGCCT
>NZ_LELA01000044.1 GCF_001677955.1 Chryseobacterium sp. BGARF1 | reverse complement strand
CAAGACTATCGCAATCGACCACTCTGCCATCTCTCCTTAAACTCCGATTGTATCGTTGTTTTCAGTGGTGCAAATATAGAAAGTTTTTCAATTACGTCAAAATATTTCTACTATAAATTTTAACAAAAATTAATAATCGACTAAAAATCAGACCAATTATTTTCACAAACATTGATTAACACAGAGAAAATTTTAGATCAGAAAGTAAAAACGCACCTCAAAGAAGTGCGTTTTCAGATTTATAAATTAATTTTTAATAATTAATGTAATTCAGCAAGATACTTTTCTGCATCCATTGCCGCCATACAACCGCTTCCCGCTGCTGTAATCGCTTGTCTGTAGATATGATCCTGAACATCTCCTGCAGCAAAAACCCCCGGAAGATTTGTTCTTGTAGAGCCTTTTTCAGTAACAATATATCCATTTTCATCTAAATCGATTTGGCCAGCAAAAATATCGGTATTTGGCTTGTGTCCGATTGCGATAAAAATTCCGTGAACGTCTACTGTAGACTTTTCCTGAGTCTGGTTGTTGATGACAACTGCTCTTTCTACAAGATTGTTTTCACCTTCAATACCAATTAATTCATGGTGAAATTTCACTTCAATATTCTGCGTATTTTCAACTCTGTGAATCATTGCTTTTGAAGCTCTGAACTCCCCTTTTCTTACCAACATCGTTACTTTATTCACCAATTTTGCAAGATAAGTAGCCTCTTCAGCTGCGGTATCTCCTGCTCCTACAACCACTACATCTTTTCCTCTGTAGAAAAATCCGTCACACGTTGCGCATGCAGAAACTCCTCCTCCATTGTATTTTTTCTCGTCATCAAGACCCAAATATTTTGCAGTAGCTCCTGTAGAAATAATCACAGACTTAGCTAAAATTTCTTTATTTCCTGCATACAATTTGTGAATACCACCAACTTCTTTTGAAAATTCAGCTTTGGTAATCATTTCGTAATGTACTTTGGTATCGAATCTTTCAGCTTGTTTCTGCAAATCCATCATCATTTCAGGGCCTGTAATTCCTGCAGGATAACCCGGGAAATTATCAACTTCTGTTGTTGTAGTTAATTGTCCACCTGGTTCCAAACCTGTGTATAATTCAGGTTTTAAGTCTGCTCTTGCTGCGTAAATTGCCGCTGTAAAACCAGAAGGTCCAGATCCAACGATCACACAATCTAAAATATTTTCTTCCATAATTTATTTATCAATTTCAAGGATGCTAATTTCGTAAATTTTAATGTTTTATTAAAGGAAATTTAATGATACTTGTCAATGTTTAATATGTGAATATTCAATTGTTATTTCATTGGTTTGTTAACCCCTATTTTTACAAACTTCACAAAATACACTTGTAAATTCGGTTCCCCAAAATATTAATGTGATAAAAATTAAAGTAAAAAACAGAAAGTTCAATATTTTTCTTTTCAGAAAATAATCTACAAAAGTGTACAAAAAAATTATTACTGCAACAGAATAGAAAATAACCTTAAAGAAATCACCTGTACTCATGTGTTGATTAGCTGTAGCTTGTATATAAGGGAATAGAAAAATGTAAATAAAAAAATTTAATAATATGACAAATATAAATTTCCATTTCATGTGCCTTTCGATATATTTAAATCAAACTTTCATCTTAATTTTATCTACATTGATAATTTTGTAAACCAATTCTTTAATCAGCTCGGCATCGTCCATATTTACGGCTCCCAAACCTTTTCCTTTCATGTCAAATTCTCTCAAAATTGAAATGACACGGGTGGAATGTTTTAGCGGATATAATCTCGCTGCTTCTGCATAATCTTTAATAAAATAAGGATTAATACCCATTTGCGTAGCAATTACTTGTTGCGGTTGCCCAATCATTGTATTGTAAATAATCACGTTAGAAAAGTAATTGTACAAACTAGAAAGGAGCATTACAAAAGGATTGTTTTTAGGATTTTTTCCCATAAAATAGGCAATTCTGAACGCAGCATTGGCGTTTTTCGCTCCTAAAGCTTTCTGAAGCTCAAAAACATTGAACTCTTTGCTGATTCCGATATGGTTTTCAACGATCGTACCGTCTAAAAGTTGACCTTCTTTTAAAATAATTTTAAGTTTCCCCAGTTCATTTGAGATTCTGGAAAGGTCGTTTCCAAGATATTCTGCCAAAAGGTTAGAGATATTTGGGGCTGTTTTTATCTTTAGTCTGAGACATTCATCAGCAATCCATTTTGGAAGCGTATGGTCTTTTAAAGATTCGCTCAGAAAAAGCGCATTTAGCTTTGTTAAAGTTTTGGTAACCTTTTTTCGGCTGTCCAGCTTCTTGTGTTTATGGGCAAAAACCAAAACCGTTGACGGCACCGGATTTTCTGCATAAGCATCTAAAGCTTTACTTTCTTCATCATTAAATTTCAAATCCTGCGCTTCTTTTACGATAATTACCTGTTTGTCGCCCATCATCGGAAACTGTCGCGCCAAAGAAAGAATTTCCTGATACGTGGTATCTTTCCCGTAAGTGACGGTTTGGTTAAAAGCTTTTTCGTCTTCCGCCAGAAAGTCGTGTTCAAGAGCTTTTACAGCAACATCAATAAAGTAAGGTTCTTCTCCGTGGAAAAAATAAATCGGTAAAACTTCTTTATTTTTAATATTTTTGAGGATTAAATCTAATTCTTTCATCATATAAATGGAACTTCCAAAACTGAACTTTCAGGAAACTTTTGATTTTAAATTCAAGAAAGACAAAGATAAGTTTTTTATTTATGACTTGGTTCGTAAAACTTACCTTTTGCTCACTCCCGAAGAGTGGGTTCGGCAGCATTGGGTTCACTATTATCTTACCGTAAAATCTTACTCTACTTCTGCTTTAATTACCGAAAAAAAGATTGTTCTGAATGGCTTAACGAAGCGTATTGACCTTTTAATCACAGAAAAAGCGCAGCCAAAAATTCTTATCGAATGTAAAGCGCCACAAATCAAATTGACCGAAAAAACATTCGAACAGACTGCAAGATACAATTCTGTTATCGGTGCTTCTGAAATTATTTTAACGAACGGGTTGCAGCACATTAATGCCTATTACGAAAACGAACAATATCAGTTTTATAAGCCTGAATAATTTCAATTTAATAATCAATTATTTCTCAATGTTAAACTTTTCTAAACTTATCTATTTTAGGATGTTTAAGTAAAAAAGTTTTTTGATTTTTGTATGATAAATTTAAATATCAGTATGGAAATTAAAAATATAATATTCGATTTTGGAGGTGTTTTGATGGATTGGAATCCAAGATATTTTTTCAAAACCTATTTTAATGATGATGAGAAAATGGAATATTTCCTTGAAAACATTGCCCAAGATGACTGGAATATCGAGCAAGACAGAGGAAGAACTTTAGCCGAAGGAACAGAAATTCAAATCAAAAAATTTCCGGAGTGGGAAAAAGAACTCAGAGCTTATTATGATAACTGGACGGTTATGCTGAAAAGTGACATTCCTCAAAATGTAGAAATTCTGAGAAAACTGGAAAATACTTCTTATCAATTATACGGATTAACCAATTGGTCTGAAGAAACTTTTCCTTATGCTTTAGAAAACTATGATTTCTTTCAATTATTTGACGGAAAAATTGTGGTTTCAGGAACAGAAAAGCTAATCAAACCCGACCCTAAAATCTGGAATGTTTTATTGGAAAGATACAAGTTAGAAGCCAATGAATCTGTTTTCATTGATGATAATTTTAAAAATATTGAGATGGCAAAAACTCTTGGTTTTAAAACCATTCATATTCTACCGGAAACTGATTTGAAAACTGAACTGAATAATTTAGGTGTAAAATTTGAGTAAATACAGCTTTATAACATTCTGTTAATCTTGATTGTAAGTTATTTTCATTAATTTAGATGAAGATTACTTGTTTTCAACGAAGAAACCTCTCATTTGTCACTCTGAAAGAATCTAAACGATTAAAGAGTTTTTATAATAATCATTCTTAATTGCATTGTAGAGATTCTTTCAGGATGACAAAGAACCTGTTAATTATATGGTGAAAAAATTGTAAATCTGACCAATACCTAGCCCTGATTGTAGTGAAAATCCTTTTTTGAAAAAAAAGATTGCAACGAAAAGGAGGAAAAAGCTTCAAAAATAAATTACAAAATATGATACGTTCAATATTATTATCCGCATTTCTTATGACTTCAGGAACTATTTTCAGTCAGAATTTAAAAACAGTGTCTTATCAGGACGGTTCACAAAAACTGAACGGTTTGGTAACCTCCAATGCAGGAAAAAAACTTCCGGGAGTTTTAATTCTTCCAGCCTGGAAAGGAATTGATGACGAAGCAAAAACGGCAGCCGCAGATTTAGAAAAGCAAGGTTATATCGCATTTATTGCTGATATTTACGGAGAAGGAAATATTCCGACTGACAATGCTTCCGCTGCAAAAACTGCCGGATTTTACAAGAAAGATTATGCTGCTTATCAGAAGAGAATTTCTTTGGCTTTAGAGCAATTGAAGAAAAACGGAGCGGTTCCAGATAAAATTGCGGTAATTGGTTATTGTTTTGGCGGAACCGGAGCTTTGGAATCTGCGAGAGGGAAATTACCAGTTGTAGGCGTTGTTTCCATTCATGGAAGCATCGGAAAAGACCAATCGAGACCCAATGAAGCTATTTCAACTAAAATTTTAGTAGAAAATCCTGCAGAAGATAAAAGTGTGACGCCGGAAGATTACAACAATCTGGTTAAAGAAATGAATGAGGGTAAAGCAGATTGGCAAATCATTACGTATGCCAATTCAAAACATACTTTCACTGACCCAAAATCAGCCGATTATAATCCTGTGATGGCAAAAAGAGCCTGGAATCATACGCTACTATTTTTGAAAGAAATTTTGAAGTAATTGAACTACAATAAATTAAAAACAACCTCAATAACTGAGGTTGTTTTTGTTTATAAATCACTGATTGTATTACAATTAGAACACCACCAATATTCTGATTCTTTATCTTTCAATTTCTTTTTTGTTTTCTTTTCACAATTTTCACAGACACATTCATCATTCTCATTTTCTTTCGCTTCGTAGTCGCAATTAAAACAACTCCAACTCGTTAAATGAGTCTTTCCATTGATGAACCAAGTGAAAGAGTTTTCTTTACACTTTGGGCAAATTTGTAACGCCATATTTAAATTTTTTCTTCTTCTCTATTCACCAAATCTATCGAAAATGCCGGAAGACAAATCGCAAGATATTCGCAAGATTCTGAAAACGGATTGCTGTAACGGATTCTTGCTCCTTTTTCAATCAAAATACTTTGTCCTTTTTCTAAAATTACCTCTTCTCCGTCAATTTCAAACTGTTTTTTGCCTGAAATAATGATGGTAAATTCATCAAATTCAGGAGTTTGATGAGGTTCACTCCAATCTGGCGGAGCAACCATATGCGCAATAGAGATATTTGAATTCTGAGTTGAATTTCCCCAATGTTCTTCAATTAATTTTCCGTCGGTTGTAGGAACTACAAATGGTGACTTCTGAATTTTATATTTTTTCATGATTATATTTTATTTAATTAATCTCTCGCAAATTTAACGCATTATACTGATTAATTTCAGCAATTCAAATCTGCCAAATCAACATAATCTGCGAGAAAATTTATTTAAGTTTAATCAACTTTAAAATGGTTTTCTCTTGTGATTTCGTACACAAAATTGGTTCTCGTTGGTTCTCCGAAATAAGCGACTTCTTCCTCCGCAATTTTTTGTCCGCCCAATCTTCCTAATGCAATCTGAGAACGGAAATTTTCTTTTCCGATGTGGAAATGAACTTTGTCTACAAATTGAAAAACATAATCCAGCATCACTTTTTTAATCTGTGGATTGATCCCTTTTCCCCATGAATTTGTTCCGTAAAAAGTATAGCCAATAAAAATACTATTTTTAGATTCATCAAAATCATAAAAACGGGTACTTCCCAAAATATCTCCGGTCGATTTTTCTACAATTTTAAAAGCACCTTGGCTTTCCATAGCTCCTTTAAAAAAGTTTTCAAAAACTTCTCTTTTGTAACGGTCTTTATTAGGATGCTGCTCCCAAACTTTAGGGTCAGAAGCCACTTCATACAATAAGTCAAAATCCCCTTGCTGTAAGGGGATTAATTGATATTCTTCGTTTTCTAAAACAGGTTGAATAGAAAAATTCATCTTTTATAAACTTGAATCTTAGCCTTTTGCTTTTGCAGCGTCAGATTCTATTTTTTTGATTTCTTTTAATTTCTCAGCAATTTTGGTTACTGCTTCAGGTTTTGCAGGCTTTAAAACTACTTCAGCTTGAGCCATATCCCATTTGATTACAAGATTTCCTGAATTTTCATCCGTCGGGTTTAAAGTAATTTCAAACCACTCTTGTTTATCAGCTAATTTATTAACCGGAACCGTTACGTCTACAACATCCTGTTTTGGATCGTATGTATAAGCTCCCCATTGCTGAAAATCTTTATTTAAAATAACTTTCCAGTCTTTTTCTGTTGGCACGATGAACAAACCGTAAGTTCCTGCTGGAACAGTTTTTCCACCAAAATTAACAGACTGTCCGAATGTAATTTTTGTAGAAGAGTTTGCGCCCGCTCTCCAAACTTGCCCGTAAGGAACCAATTCTCCGAAGATCTTTCTTCCTTTCACCCCTGGTCTACCGTAATCTACAGAGACTTTTGACATTGAAAACTGCTGTTCTACTTTCTGACGCGGACTTGCTGCAGGTACTGAATAATCTTGTGCGAAGCTTAAAGCTGAAGCTGATATGCAAACTGCAAATAATAATTTTTTCACTTTTAAAATTTTGTCTAAAATTACAAAATCGAGTTCATAAATCACTTTTTGAGATACTAAATTTTGTTAAATTAAATTGATGAAGAAAAATGATTCTGTTTTTATTTTAACGCAAAGGTCACAAAGATTTTTTTTAACTACTAACTGTTTTTAAGTTCGCAAAGGCGTTCCACTAAGCAAAGATCACAGATTAGTTATAGATTTCTTTTTGCTTGTTCGATGTGTCTTAAA
Organism: Chryseobacterium sp. BGARF1; assembly: GCF_001677955.1. Lineage (GTDB taxonomy): Bacteria > Bacteroidota > Bacteroidia > Flavobacteriales > Weeksellaceae > Chryseobacterium. Next base: position 23,504 of record NZ_LELA01000044.1, on the reverse strand, counting down.
TTATGATAGATTACAAAGCAGAAAGTATCACCCAGTTTTAATTTAATTAAATTTGTAATACTGATGCTGGTTTTCACTTTGTTTAAATCTATATTTTCAGCTTCATTCAAAAGATGAATTATTTGTTGTTGCTGAGTAATAAATTCATTCAAAACACTTTTATCAAGCGTGCTGTGAATTGGATTCATAGATTTAAAAGTCTTCATTGTATTCAGTTTTTCTTTTGGAAGCATCGATTTCGCAAAATAATTTCCTAGAATCCCAGAATTGAAAATCTCTGTTGATTTTGTATCTGAATTTTTAATTCTTTTGCTGATTTCAGGAATGTAAAATTTGCCGTAACGATTCAGATGTTCGAGACATTCTAAAATACTCCAGCTTTTTTCTGAAAGTCTGAAATTGAGTTTTTTATCCGTTTCGTTAAGAATGTTTTCAACAAACTGTATATTTTGTTCTGTAATTACTTTTAAATCATCAAGCAGTTGTTGTGAAGGAATTTTCATAACCATTTTTATTGCAAATTTCTTGTTTTGAAAAATGATAAACCTTGATTACAGTCAAGATTTTTTAAGTCGTGATAATGTTTCCGGGCTCATCCGAAGATAATTGGCAATATGTTTATTGGGAACTTCCTGAAAAAGTTTCGGGCTTCTTTTTAAAACCCTGTCATAACGTTCTTTCGGAGAATTGATTAACAGATCTTTTTCTCTTTCAATTTGTTGTAAAACTAAATCTTCTAAAATCAAAGTCCATAATTTCAGGTTGTCATCTGACGATTTTATAAATTCATAAAAAGACTTTTTTGAAGCTACTTTAATTTCGGTTTTCTTAATCGCTTGAATATAAAAATCGGTCGGTTTTTCAGATAAAAAAGAATCGAGACAGACAATAATGTTTTCTTTATATCCAAAACGAATAGTTCTTTCCTGATCTTCATCTCTAATGAAAATGCGCAAACTTCCTTTTTCAACATAATAAATATTGCTGTCGATATCGCCTTCCAAAGTCAGAAAAGAATGTCTGTCGATCATTTTCTTTTTTTGAAACAAATCTGCATCGAGTAACGTCTGAATAATATTCACATTCATAAATTTTAATGAAACAAAAACCTCATAAAAATATGAGGTTTTAAAATATATTAGAAAAATTTATTCCGGCATTGCTTTCCATTTCTGCAAAATAGCGGTATAAAAATACATGAAAACAAAACCTAGTATCAGGATGATATAACTTAATATAAAGCCCAAATCTTCAAAAATATTCGGACAGTTTTGGTAGGTATAATCGTAGTCTATATGAGTAACAGGTATTTGACATGCTGCTTTCTGATGAAGACTGATAATTGCAAAAATTAAAAGCATCAACAGCACAAAACCGTTCAAAGAAATATTAATCAAAACAGATGATACCATTTTATTGGTCATATTCATTTTCAGTAACGGAATCAATAGAATAATGAGACCGATAAACAAAACAAAATAGGCAACAAAAAACTCTTCCTGTCCTCTGAAAGTGAGTCCGTAAAACACAGTAATCAACGTAATAGATAAGGTTAAAACTCCTGCACTAATCACACTGAAAAGTAATGAACGTAGTCCGGTAATTCTGAAACCGAAAATAAAAGTAGAAAGGAAAAATGCAATCCAGATATAAATATGTACGTTATCTGAAAAGAAATCATCTTTCTTCACAGAATCTACATTTTTAAGCAGATCTTTCATGTTTTCAGACAGATAATAATACTCTGTCGTATTATTTTTCACATATTTATCCGGAGCAAGCTGTTGATTGATTTCAGGATTAAACTCACTGATCTTTATACTGTCTCTGATATCATTTTCATTAGGATAATCAGCTGCTACAACTACAGAATCTACTGCCACTGTTTCTTCATAATACGCATCTTCATCTATTCTTGTTTTTCCACCATAATCTTTGATGAAATAACGGACTTCAAAATTTGGGTTGTCTTTTGAGTAAATCATAGAAACCCATTTTTTAGCATTCAAATTATTCCTAACTCTATATGTTTTAGAAATCGAAAGAAAATCTTCAAAAAGTTTTTCTAATTCTGCAGAATTTTTTGAATTTAAAAGTGCAGCCGTTTTTTGATTAATAATCGCTTTTTTATTTTTAAGAATATAATCAGGAGAGTTTTTATCATAGTAATTAGCATCTACAGCTCCCACTCCGTCATCAAAACTTTTAAAATCATAATCATAGAAAATCTCCGAAAAATTGTAGAAACTTGGTTGAGTCGTTTGAATCTGTGATGAAAGATCTACAACATCTTTTTTGTAATAAAAGGTTTCAAATTTTTCTTCCTCGTCTGAATAAGCGGGCTGTATCTTGTTCGAATATTCAGGATTTGGAGGTATGAAATTTCCTTTCTTATCTTTTTGATAAGATTTCTTTGAATAAAGAGTATAATACTGATACACTCTATTGTAATAGACAAAAAACTTTTTGTTTCGGTCTATTTTTTCAATATTATTTTCACAATACAGATCATAAAAAGGCTTTGGAAACAATCTGTTTTCTAAAGTATATGACTCTATATTTTGAGAAAGAAAAGGCGCAGTTCGGTTGATAATATCAATGTTTTTTGCCATTTCCTGGTCAGGATATTTATTATTAATAAACATTCTAAAACCTGTCATGTACGAGAAATAAAACGTGGTACACGAAAAGATAATGATAAAATACTGTACAAACTGACCAAACAGTTTTCCTTTAGAAGTAGGGTAAAAATTCTTGAATGCATTGTTTTTAAGCATCATCAGAAGCCATCCTACGATTAGTAAAATAGAAATAATAAGATGAACGAAAATAACACCGTTTTTGAAATAGTCATCTTTTACAGAATATTTCTGAAGCGAAACAGGATCGATATGCGAAACATAGCCGATGATAAAAAAGACGATATGAAAAACGAGAGCCGCCAAAAGCATCCATACAATTTTAGTGTTCCAGACTGTAGGGTATCTTTCGAGCAAATATTGGTTAAATTTATTGAGTTTTTGCATTTTAATTTGAATTAAAAAAGATTAATTAACGAAAAACCTTCTCGTAGAAGATGAGATATTTCTGATATAAATAATTTCAGCTTTCGCATTTCCTAATACTGAAATTACCTCATAAAACTGAGTTTCTGATGAGAAATAAGCAACATAAACTCCTCCGTTGAAATTCAGTTTTTCCAGATTGAAATCTTTAAAAACTTCAAGCAATTTATCACGACTTTCATTAGTGTCAATCTCTATAATCAATTGGCTTTCATCATCGCCATTTACCTCAGAGTTATCCTTATATTTTCCGTTTTTCAGAAAGATTACCTTGTCTGAAATCTTTTCTACTTCGTACAATTGCTGCGAACTTAAAATCAAAGCAATCGGATGATTTACCGAATTGGCAATTGATTTTAAATCTTCCAGAATGACCTGTTGTGCTAAAACATCAAGGTTTGCCAAAGGTTCATCCAATAAAAGAATTTCTGGTTTTCTTAAAAGAATTCTCGCCAATTCAAAACGCATTTTGTAACCGGATGAAAGTTCGCTCCATTTCAGATGTTTGTAATTCCACAATCCGAGACGGGCAATCATCATCAAGGTTCTGGTTTCGTTTTCTTCAGGCGAAACACCATGATTTGAAAGCACAAATTTCAGATTATCTTTCAGGCTTCCATACCATTTTTCGGTACGTTGCGGAATGTAAACCAACTTCGTTCTAAGGTCATATTCATTTTTCGATTTTACGTTGAACGAATAGTTTAAACTTCCATCATTAAATGAAATTTCATTCGCCAAAATTCTCAATAAAGTCGTTTTCCCGTTTCCGTTCTCTCCTACCAAACCGTAGACCTGTCCTTTATTGATTTCCACAGAAACCGGACCGAGCGAAAAACGGTTGCTTCCGTAAGATTTTACAATATCTTTTGCTTTCAAAACAGACTGTTCAGAAATATGTTCTTTTACCTGAACTTTTTCAATTTTAGCGAGAAGTTTTTTTGACTTTTCGATTAATTCGTCGATGGCGTGATTGTGAGTTTCTTTCCAATCTGTCAAATCAATCGCTTCTTTATAAATCGACATATCCTGAGTGTCGATAGCGCAATCTAACAGTTTTCTGAACCCTAAAACGGTGTCTTTATTATCAAAAAAATGGTAGACTTCGGCGACTCTTTGCTGATGTTTCGTCATTTGGTTTATTTAATTTAATCGAAGATAATTATTTTCAAGATAAGTTATATCTAAATGGTGAGAAAAAATTATTCTATATTTGGGGATATTTTAAGAATTAAAAAATGTTTAAGAAGTTTAGCTGTTTAGCCATCGTTTTATTGAGTTTAAATCTTTTTAAAGCTCAGGAAAAGATTCCATTCAGATTGACGAAACACAATAATATCATTGTAAAAACTTTGGTTAATGATAAAGATTCGCTTCATCTGATGTTTCAGATTGCGATGGAAGATGCTTCAATTTCGCCAGATAGAATCAGAAAAGCAGACCATATTGTGTTTAAAGATGAAATAAGTGACGGAAATACGGTAAAAATCGGCAATAAAAAATACGGGAACATCCGATTTTTTGATAATGAATTGACCGGTCACGAAGCCGATGGAAAAATAGGAACCGGGATTTTTAAAGACCAATATTTTAAAATCGATTACGACAACAGTCAGTTTGTTTCTTATGATAAAGAACCGGATTTAAAGGATTATCAACCGATGAATCTATATGTGAAAAATGGACAATTTTTTATCGTTGCAGACAACGTGGTTGAAGATAAGCAACAGGAAGCTTATTTTCTTCTTCAGTCTGGTTATTCGGGAGGTTTGTTATACAGCAACGAGTTTGCAGAAGCCAATAATCTGAATGAAAAGCTGAAAATTACAGGCGAAAAATCAATGAAAAATTCTGCCGGACAAATCATTACAACAAAACAAGGAGTTTTACCTTTTTTAAAGCTTGGAAATATTGTTTTAAAAAATATTACAGCCGGATTTTTCACAGGAGACCTCAAAACACAACACGCCAATTATTTTGCAGCCGATGTGATGCGCAGATTCAACTGGATTTTTGACAAAGACAGAAAGATGGTTTACATAAAACCAAGTAAATATTTTAATGAACCTTATTATAAGATTTAATTAGTTCCCAATAATAGTTGGTGCACTCTCAGAACTTTAATTATCTTTTAACTTTTTTGAGATTAATAATTTATTCAATTTTATAATGTGAAAAACTGTTAGGCTTGAATTTATATTACTTTTCTCTTTTAAATATTAAACAGAATACAATCAATATTTGAATAATGATTATACTAAATGAAATTATTTGAGTTTGATAAGCTATATCAGACGATTTTCGAAAATTTTCACGATCAAAATCAATTTTATTTTTTCTTATTTCTTTTTCACACTCATTGATATCGGATCTTTTATCTATTTCGATTTTCTGTATCATTGCATAAGTATCATTTTTATTACTCGCAATATCAAGAGAATTTAATCTATCAATTATTAACCATGCACAGATCATTATGGTTACTATAGAAAATACAATGGCCAATTTTTTCATTTTTAATGTGTAGAAATTTTAGAATATTTCCAATTAGTAAATAAATACTTTTTTGAAAATAACCAAATTTTAACCAATCACCAAGCTATTAAATTTTTATAAAACAAAAAAACCTCGCAAGAAAACTTAGGAGGTTTAAAGTATTTTGGATCCGAAAATTACATCAATTTCATTTTGAAATATTTTCACAACATTATCTCATTTTAAAATTTAATATCCATATATTGCAGATACCTTCAATCCCTTATTATCAGGATAATTGTATTGTAAATATATCATTTCAGGGAAATCATTGTTTAGATAATTATAATTTACACTTAAAACATTATTGTATTGTTCGTTTGTAGCCAATACATATTCTGTTCTTTTTAAAACATTATTTCTTGAAATCTGCGAATAATCTTGAAGCGCAAAAACATTAAAAGCATATTCTGGAAGTGCCAAAATTCTATTTTTATCAATCAAAAAATTTGGATTAATTTTTTGATCATATTCATACCTAGTTTCTTTTAAGAAAATATCTGAACCATCATAAGCACTCTGAATTTTCGTAACATTTCCGTTGTTTAAAAATATTTTTGATGTTTTTTTCAACATACCCGAATTATTAAAAGATTTAATATAATCTTTTGCAATGATAATATCAGCTGAAGGGTATTCAAAAGTTGTATAAAAGCTATTGCCAAGTTGGTTTTGAATAGGATTTTCTGAGAGGATAATTTGGTTATTTGTATTACAGGTCGTATTTCTTTTAATATCTAATGGAATATGATCTACCAATTGTGGATAAGCGTAACCAGATATTGTGATTGAGGTCAATGAATTATTTATATATGTTAAATTTTCAGTGTAATTTCCATGAATATCATATACCTTAATCAGTTTATCATTAGAATATTCAAATTTAAAATCTAATTTTTCATACAATGTAGCTACACCATTTAAAATCTCTTCATCTTTAATTGTCAAAGTCTGAATTTTTGTTGATGATGTATTTGAAACGACATTCTCAATGATATCATCATTGGTGCAAGACATTAAAAGAAGAAATGGAATTAAAGATAAATAATTTTTCATAATCAGTAGTTTTTTGCAAATATAAATTATAATAATGAAAAAAGCCTCGCAAAAAGACTTACGAGGCTTGATTATATTTTAAATCCGAAAAATTACATTGTTTCCATTTTGAAACTCATACTTTCGATAACTTTCAATATTGCTTCAACTGTATCCATCGATGTTAAACAAGGAACACCGTTTTCTACACTCATTCTTCTGATCTGAAAACCATCTCTTTCAGACTGTTTTCCTTTGGTCATCGTGTTAACAACGTATTGTACTTTCCCTTTTTGGATCAAATCGATCAAGTTGACGCTTTCCTCTCCTATTTTGTAACCAATTTTGCAAGGAATTCCTTGGTCTCCGAAGAATTTTGCAGTTCCTTCCGTTGCCCAGATTCTGAAACCAACTTCATGGAATCTTGCTGCTAAATCTGCCGCTTCTTGCTTATGCTTATCAGCTACCGTGAATAAGATTGAACCATGCATCGGAACTTTTCTTCCCGCTGCAACCAATCCTTTGTAAAGCGCTTTTTCTAAAGTCGTGTCTTTCCCCATCACTTCTCCTGTGGACTTCATTTCTGGGCCTAAAGAGATGTCAACTTTCGTTAATTTTGAGAAAGAGAATACAGGAACTTTTACGAAAACACCTTCTTTATTTGGAACTAATCCGTTTTTGTAGCCTAAATCTGTCAGTTTTTGACCTAAAATTGCTTTTGTAGCAAGATTTGCCATCGGAACTTCCGTAATTTTAGATAAGAAAGGTACCGTTCTAGATGAACGTGGATTCACTTCAATTACATATACATTTCCTTCGAAAAGAACGTACTGAATATTCATTAAACCAATCACTTTCAGTCCTTTAGCAAGTCTTTGAGTATAATCTACCAAAGTATCAACCTCGCTTTGTGAAATATTTTGTGGAGGATACACTGCAATCGAGTCTCCGGAGTGAACTCCCGCTCTTTCGATGTGTTCCATAATTCCAGGAATGATTACCGTTTCACCGTCGCAGATGGCATCAACTTCAATTTCTTTTCCGACCATATATCTGTCGACCAAAACCGGGTGCTCTGGACTTGCGTCTACCGCAAACTCCATATAATGAGCTAATTCTGATTCAGTATAAACGATTTCCATTGCTCTACCCCCCAAAACGTAACTTGGACGAACCAAAACCGGATAACCAATTTCGTTGGCAATTTTTATTGCTTCTTCTTTTGAAGTGGATGTTTTTCCTAAAGGCTGAGGAATTCCCATTTCCTGAAGGGCTTTTTCAAACTTATCTCTGTTTTCAGCTCTATCTAAATCTTCCAAAGAAGTTCCTAAAATTTGAACTCCGTGAGAAGCTAATTTGTCAGCCAAGTTGATTGCTGTTTGTCCACCAAACTGAACGACAACACCTTTTGGTTTTTCAAGCTCGATGATATTCATTACATCTTCTTCTGTCAAAGGTTCGAAGTATAATTTATCTGAGATTGAGAAGTCAGTAGAAACCGTTTCTGGGTTGTTGTTGATGATAATCGCTTCGTAACCCATCTCTTTGATTGCCCAAACCGAGTGAACCGTTGCGTAATCAAACTCAACACCTTGTCCAATTCTGATTGGTCCAGAACCTAAAACAATGATTTTTTCTTTGTCTGAAGCAACACTTTCGTTTTCCTCTTCGTAAGTTCCGTAGAAATAAGGCGTTTCAGATTCGAATTCAGCAGCACAAGTGTCTACCATTTTGTAAACCGGCATTACTCCGTTTTCTTTTCTGAAGTTGAAAATTTCACGTTCTTTTACATCCCAAAGAACTGCGATATTTACATCTGCGAAACCTAATTTTTTAGCCTGAATTAAAGTCTCTAAGTCAAATTTATTATCAGCAATTACTTTTTCAAAATCAATTAATTTCTTGATTTTCCAGATGAAGAATTTATCGATTTTACTCCATTCTACGATTTGTTCCCAATCGTAACCTCTTCTTAAAGCATCACCGATGATAAACAATCTTTCGTCATCACAAACTCTGATTCTTCTTTCGATTTCCTCTGCCGTTAAAGCTTCAGCTTGCTTAGTTTTTAAACCGATATGTTTAATTCCAGTTTCCAAAGAACGGATTGCTTTTTGTAAAGACTCTTCGAAATTTCTTCCGATTGCCATTACTTCACCCGTTGCTTTCATCTGCGTTGATAATCTTCTGTCCGCAGTTTCGAATTTATCAAAAGGGAATCTTGGGAATTTAGTTACCACATAATCCAAAGCTGGTTCAAAACAAGCGTAAGATGTTCCTGTAACCGGATTCATGATTTCATCTAAAGTTAATCCTACAGCGATTTTTGCAGCGATTTTTGCAATCGGATAACCTGTTGCTTTTGATGCTAAAGCTGATGAACGAGAAACTCTCGGATTCACTTCGATAATATAATATTCGAATGAATGTGGGTCTAAAGCCAACTGTACGTTACATCCACCTTCAATTCCTAAAGCTCTGATGATTTTTAATGAAGCATTTCTCAACAACTGATATTCCCTGTCAGAAAGCGTCTGAGAAGGCGCCACAACGATTGAGTCACCTGTGTGAACTCCAACCGGGTCGATATTTTCCATGTTACAAACCACAATCGCATTGTCGTTTGCATCACGCATTACTTCGTATTCAATTTCTTTGAAACCTGCGATAGACCTTTCGATAAGACACTGTGTAACCGGACTGTATTTCAATCCTAATTCTGCAATTTCTTTCAATTCAGCTTCAGTAGCAGCGATTCCACCACCTGTTCCACCCATTGTGAAAGCAGGACGAACAATTACCGGATACCCAATTTCATTAGCAAAATTAATTGCTCCTTCCACCGTATTTACGATATCAGATTCAGGAACCGGTTCGTTCAATTCTCTCATCAATTCACGGAACAAATCTCTGTCTTCCGCTCTGTTGATAGCTGAAAGCGTAGTTCCCAGAACTTCAACTTTACATTCTTCAAGAATTCCTGATTTTTCCAATTCTACCGCCATGTTCAAACCTGTTTGTCCACCAAGAGTTGGTAAAAGTGCATCCGGACGCTCTTTTCTGATAATGTGACTTACAAACTGAAGTGAAATCGGCTCTATATATACCTTATCTGCGATTTCAACATCCGTCATAATCGTTGCAGGGTTTGAGTTAATCAAAATTACCTTGTAGCCTTCTTCTCTTAAAGACAGACAAGCCTGCGTTCCTGCGTAATCAAATTCCGCCGCCTGACCAATAATGATAGGTCCTGAACCGATTACTAAAATTGTTTTTATGTCGTTTCTTTTCATTTTACTTTTATTAATATTAAACCCTTTCAGGGTTTTTTCGATGATATTTTTTTCATCTTTTTTCCATGGGTTTCGCCCATGGCTATTGCTGTTGAACCACTTCGTGGTTTTTATAATAACTTTTTTATATTATTATATATAAAATATTGTTTCTGATAAACTTTATGGGTTTTTAAATAATCATTTTTAAAATTGCCACGAAGTGGCTTAACTTTACTAGCCATAGGTGAAACCTATGGATTGCATGATTACATAGTATTCAAACTACCCATGAAATGGGTTGAACTATGCCCACAAATATTTTTCATCAAATTCAATCCCATGAAATTTTAGCAAATTCTTATATTCATCCTCAAAAGATTCATGTTTATGATGCTCTTTTTGATTTTTAATATAATTTGTAACTGTTTCTAAATCTTTTTTAGAATAGGTAAAAGCACCATAGCCACTTTGCCACTCTTCAAAATCTGGAAACAAATTACTTTGTTTTATCCAAATATTACTTGCAATCTTTATATCTTTTACTAAATCACTCAATGAAACTGTAGGATGCAAATCTATCAATAAATGAATATGGTCTGGCATTCCATTAATTCTATAAAGCTTGCAGTTTTTATTTTTAACAATTCCCCAAATATATTTATACAATTCCGCCTCATGTTCCTCCAGCAAAACAGGTTTTCTATTTTTTGTACTGAATACTATTTGATAATATATTTGGCGAAAGGTTGACATCTATTTGTTTTTGAAGTTTTCCATTAATTCAATGAAATCATCAAACAAGTAGTTCGCATCTTCAGGTCCTGGGCTAGCTTCCGGGTGATACTGAACTGAGAAACAAGGGTGAATTTTGTGTTTCAGACCTTCGTTTGTTCTGTCGTTCAATGCGATGTGCGTTTCAATTAAATCTGTTTCTTTAAGACTTTCCTGGTCTACTGCATAGCCATGATTTTGAGAAGTAATTGCTACTTTGTTTTTCTCTAAATCCAAAACCGGGTGATTTCCTCCTCTGTGACCGAATTTTAATTTGAAAGTTTTTGCTCCACAAGCCAAACCGATTAATTGGTGCCCTAAACAGATTCCGAAGATTGGAACTTTTCCTAATAATCCGCGAATCATTTCTAAAGCTCCCTGATTATCTTCTGGGTCTCCAGGACCGTTTGATAACATAATTCCGTCAGGATTCATCAATAAAATCTCTTCCGCTGTTGTATCATGTGAAACTACTGTGATATCGCAATTTCTTTGAGATAATTCTCTGATAATTCCTAATTTAGAGCCAAAATCTACAAGTACTACTTTAAGTCCTCTTCCTGGATTTGCATAAGGCGTCTTTGTAGAAACCTGCTCCACCTGATTGGTTGGGAAAGTTGTGCTTTTTAGTTCTGCAACTACTGCACTTTCGTCAGCATCAACGTTTACGATTTTTCCTTTCACTACTCCGTAATTACGAAGAATTCTTGTCAGTCTTCTGGTGTCGATTCCTGAAATTCCTGAAAGTTTTTTCTTTTTAAATAATTCATCTAAAGTAATCTGAGTACGGAAATTTGATGGCAAATCACAAAGTTCTTTTACGATAAGACCTTTGATAGCCGGCTCTATACTCTCATAATCATCCCTATTAATCCCATAGTTTCCGATAAGCGGATAAGTCATACAAACAATCTGACCGCAATATGAAGGGTCGGAAATCAATTCCTGATACCCCGTCATTCCGGTATTGAAAACTACCTCTCCCGCAGTTTCCAATTCTGCTCCAAAACCTTCTCCGTGAAATACTTCACCGGACTCCAGTATTAACTTTTTCTTCATTTTTTAAATTAGATATTAGATTTTAGAAATTAGAAGTTAGACTTCTGCATTCTGTTATTTATTTTTTATATTTTAATTTTTAAACCACCCCGTCAAAAATTCTTTGAATTTTCGTTCCCTCCAAAGGGAGGAGAATTTGTGAGTGTTTATTTGTCTCGAAAATCGTATCCCGAATCTATTATTTAAAAGTATATCCTTCTTTTTCCAAAGCTTCTTTTAAAATTGCCATTCTTGCGAATACGCCGTTCTGCATTTGTTTGAAAATTCTTGAGCGTTCGCATTCTACCAAGTCTGTATCAATTTCTACACCTCTGTTGATTGGAGCAGGATGCATGATAATCGCTTCTTTTTTCATCGCTTTTTCTCTTTCTTTCGTCAAACCATATTTTCTGTGGTAATCTGAGGCTGAGAAACTCATTTTCGCATCGTGTCTTTCGTGTTGAATCCTCAATAACATCAAAACATCAACTTCTTTAATTAATTCATCAACAGAAAGATAAGTCCCGTTAATTAGAGCTCCTTCGTCAAACCATTGTTCTGGCCCTGAGAAATAAACCTTCGCTCCTAATCTTCTTAATGCTTCTGCATTTGAGTTGGCAACTCGGCTGTGCTTCACATCTCCTACAATTCCTATTTTTAAACCTTCAAATTTTCCAAATTCCTGATAGATCGTCATTAAATCTAACATACATTGAGAAGGATGGTTTCCTGTTCCGTCTCCTCCGTTGATAACGGGAATTGTAATATTTTTTAATTCGTCAAAATATCTGTCTTTCTTATCTCTGATTACAACCAGATTTACACCTAAACTTTCAATAGTTTTTACCGTATCATAAAGACTTTCCCCTTTATTCACAGAACTGTTTGAAGCATCAAAAGGAACCACCTGCAAACCTAATTTTCTTTCGGCAATATCAAAGCTTGTTTTCGTTCTTGTGCTGTCTTCAAAGAAGAGATTTGAGCAAAAAACTTCTCCTTCAATTTTAGCAGTTTTTCCATTAGCAAAAGCCAGCGCTTCTGTTACTATACTGTTGATTCTCTCGGTACTTAGTTCTGTAATCGTAAACATAATATCTTAATTTTTTACAAAAAAAAAGCGAAGAAACATCTTCGCTTAAAATAAATAAATATCGTAAAGGGCGTCTACGCCCGGTAATTCTAATGATATAAATACTGTGTTATTCATTAGGTGCAAAGATATAACATTTAAGCGAACTGACAAAACTAAATTATGATTTGATTAAAAAATATTATTCTCTCCTTATTTTCATTTATAAATACTATTTTTGTTTCCAACTCAACCCTATTTTATGGATTTAAAAGACAAAATGATTCTCAGTATTATTCAGGAAGATTCTACACATTCTGTAAAGGAAATTTCAGAAAAGATCGGGCTTACCTTTACGCCAACGTATGAACGTATCAAACAACTGGAAAAACAAGGAATCATCGAAAAATACGTTGGCCTTTTGAACCGTGAAAAATTAGGTTTAAATATTGTCGTCTATTGTAACGTCCGTCTTAAAGAGCAATCTAAAAAAGTATTGGAAACGTTTGAAAAAAATATCATGCAACACGACGAAGTTCAGGAAATCATCAGTCTTTCAGGCGAATATGATTACATGCTGAAAATTATTGCAAAAGACATTAATTCTTATAATGAATTTGCTGTAAACATTATTTCAAACATTCCTAATATCGGTCAATATCACAGTTCTATTGTGCTTCATGAGGTCAAAAAATCTACTAAGTTTAAGATTGATTTAGATTGATTTTTTATTTAAATCAAATATTTTAACTCATAAATTAAATAAAAATACTTCGACTTCGCTCTGCAGGACACCGCTAGAGATAGATCGCTAATAAAACAGCTAGTATTAGAGATATCATACTGAACGGAGTCGAAGCTTCCAAGAATAGTTTTTAGTTTAAAATTTTCAACCCAATAATTTATTTTTCAGCTTATTAAACTGATATTCTATTTTATCCAGACAAAGATTTCCAATACTTCCCTGATGGGTATGGTTTAGCTTTCCTATTTCAAAATCAAACTCATTATTTTCAATCTCCTGCCCTACTTTTACATAAGCATCACGGAATGAACTTCCGTTTTTTACTTCTTCATTAATTTTCTCGACGCTGAAAAGGTATTTGTATTTTTCTTCTTCCAGAATACCATCCTTCACCTGAATATTGGGTAATGTATAACTTAAAATTTCCAAACATTCTTTTAAAGAATCGATTGCCGGGAAAAGAATTTCTTTCGTCAACTGCATATCTCGGTGATAACCTGAAGGAAGATTATTCGTTAACAAAATAAACTCATTCGGCAAAGACTGAATTCTGTTGCAACGCGCACGAACAAGCTCAAAAATATCCGGATTTTTCTTGTGAGGCATGATACTGCTTCCCGTTGTAAATTCTTTAGGAAAACTGATAAAATCAAAATTCTGACTTAAATACAGACAAACATCATAAGAAAATTTACCTAAAGTTCCTGCCAAAGTTGCCATTGCCATCGCCAGCATTTTCTCTGATTTCCCACGCGTCATTTGAGCATAAACTGAATTATAATTCATCGACTGAAAACCTAAATTATAGGTCGTACTCTCCCGGTCAATCGGGAAAGACGAACCATATCCTGCCGCCGAACCCAGTGGATTTTTATTAATGATATTTTTAACCGAAAATAGCATTTCGACATCATCTAACAACGCTTCTGCATACGCTCCAAACCATAATCCAAACGATGAAGGCATCGCAATCTGTAAATGCGTATAGCCCGGAAGAAGAACATTTTTATGCTGATTCGCCAGTTTGATCAATATTTGAAAGAATTCATCTGTCAATGCTGCAATTTCACGAATTTCATCAACCAAATACAATTTAATATCTAATAAAACCTGATCATTACGAGATCTTGCGGTATGAATTTTCTTTCCTGTATCTCCTAATTTTTCAATTAAGATAGATTCTACCTGAGAGTGAATGTCTTCCGCAGTTTTATCAATTTCAAAAGTTCCGTTTTCGATATCTTTCAAAATTTCTTCCAAAACAGATAACATCTGCTTTGATTCTTCATTGGAAATAATTCCTACTTCTGCCAACATTGTACAGTGCGCCATCGAACCTTTGACATCATATTTCGCTAGACGCTCATCAAAGTCAAGATCTTTCCCGACTGTAAATTTGTTGACTAATATATTGGTGGCATTGTCATCTTTTTGCCATATTTTTTTCATAAAATTTCTTTTTTGTTGGAAGATAGAAATAGTAAAAAATCCATCGACCTATTTTTATTGTAAACTTTTCTTTTGTCTTAAAACAAAAGAAACAAAAATTCAAGACTGGAAACTCCGGCTAAAATTTTAAATTATTTCCTAAAATTTCCAAAACTCGGGCGGAAATAATGGTTTGAAATAATAGGATTATTTTTTGCCGCCACTCAAACAGTGGAAATTTTTTAACGGTAATAATTTAAAATTTCTTAACGCCTCTGCTTCCTAAGTCACTGTTTGCAGACTTCATAAACTTCCATCATCCATCTCCCCACTTCCAGCCTATAAAACTTTTTCTAAAATTTGGATGTAAATCTCAATTCCTTCCGCAATTTCTTCGATGAAAATAAATTCATCCGCAGTGTGCGAGCGCCTACTGTCACCCGGGCCGATTTTCACCGATGTACAAGGAATGATTGCCTGATCGGATGAGGTTGGCGAACCGTAAGTTGTCCTACCAATCTCCAAACCAGCCTGTACAAAAGGATGATCCATTTCAATTTTTGAAGAATTGAGTCTGAAAGACCTTGCCTTTAAAGTTGATTTCATCTGCGACTGAATAATTTCAAACGTTTCTTTGTTAGAATATTCATCCGTAACCCTTACATCCAAAGTAAAAGCACACGACTCCGGCACAACATTATGTTGAACTCCGGCATGAATTCCTGATAACGTAACTTTAACTTCACCCAAATAATCCGAAACTTTTGGAAATTTAAAGCTCAGTATTTGCTGCAGATCTTCCATGCATTTTATAATCGAGTTATTGTCATTCGGATGAGCAGCGTGAGAAGGAGTTCCTTTAATTTCCCCATCAATCACCAAAAGTCCTTTTTCCGCAATTGCTAAATTCATTTGTGTAGGCTCGCCAACAATTGCTAGCTCAATATTCGGAAGCTGTGGATATAAGGCTTCAATCCCATCAAAACCTGAAATCTCCTCCTCTGCCGTCAAAGCAATAACTAAATTATATTTTAAGTCTTCTTTATCAAAAAAATGTAAAAAAACCAGAGCCATCGAAACCAGAGAAGCTCCCGCATCATTACTTCCTAATCCAAATAATTTCCCGTCTTTTTCAATTGGTAAAAACGGATCCAGCGTGTAAGCCTTATTCGGCTTTACCGTGTCATGATGCGTATTTAGCAAAATAGAAGGCTTGAAAACATCAAAATTTTTATTTACCGCCCAAATGTTATTTTTAAAACGTTTTGTGGGAATACTGTTCTTTTTAAAAAAGTTTTCAATCTCCACAGACGTATTAAATTCATCTTTACTGAATGACGGAATTTCAATCAGTTTTTTCAACAATTCTACTGCATTATTCAGTAATTCTTCTTTACTATAAACAGATTTCAGTTCCTGCATGATGATTTTCTATATGGTTTTTTAATGCGGTTTCCTTAATCAAGAATACCTTATTAACTTTATTTTTCACTGCTCCAAGAGCATTTTCTAACTTTGGTAAAATCCCTTTGTGCAATTTCCCTTCTTCTTTTAGGTTTGAAAATTCTTCTTCAGAAATATTTTTTATAACAGATTGAGGATTGTTTACATCTTCCAATACCCCCTCTTTATCAAAACAATACAATAATTCAACATCATATTTCACTGATAAAGCCTGAGCAATGACCGAAGCAATCGTATCTGCATTGGTATTGAAAAGATGCCCTTTTTTATCGTGCGTAATTGCGGAAAATACAGGAACTAGTTCAAGCTTCAATAACTTTGAAATCAACTTTCTGTTAACGCTTTTTTCGGTAATATCTCCTACAAATCCAAAATCTATTTCGGCGTGTTCTCTTTTTTTAGCTTTAATTAAATTGGCATCAGCTCCCGAAAACCCCATTGCTTTGCATTTTTTATGCTGAAGTTTTGCCACAATATTTTTATTGATTCCTCCCGCATACACCATCGCTACAATATCCAATGTTTCTTTATCCGTGATTCTTCGCCCATTAATCATTTTTTGTTCAACGCCTAATTTATCCGCCAAAGTTGTCGCTAATTTTCCACCTCCATGAACCAAAATTTTCTTTTCCTGAATTCCAGAAAACTGCTCCAAAAATTCGTTCAGTAATGCCTCATCATCAATTAAAGCACCGCCGATTTTTATGATATATAATTTTTCTTTCATTTTTAAACCATTTAATAAGATTACATCCTATTCTGATTTGAATCGTCCGTGTGAGACTGTATTGATTGAGTGTTAAACCTTGACAAGGATAGATTCCAATTATTTAGAATTCAATTCATCTAAAATTTCAGAAAAAACAGCCTGCGCCGAAAAAATTCGATTTTTTGCCTGTTGATAAATGATAGAATTTTCACCATCCATCACTTCATCGCTCAATTCTACATTTCGACGAACTGGAAGACAGTGCATTACTTTTCCATGATTCGTATTGGCTAATTTTTCGTTCGTTAGCATCCAGTTTTCTTTCACTTCAGGTATTGCTGCGTAATCATCAAAAGACGACCAGTTTTTTACATACACAAAATTCGCATCTTTCAATGCTTCATCCTGATTATGAATCACTTTTACATCTTTTGTAAAGTTTTTATCTAAATCGTAACCTTCTGGATTCGCAATTACCAACTCAACATCCATTTCCTGCATCCATTCTGCGAAAGAATTTCCAACCGCATGAGCAATCGGTTTGATGTGAGGTGCCCAAGTTAAAACTACTTTCGGTTTTTTGCCAGTCTTGAGCTTGTCGAAAGGCCAGTTTTCGGTAATCGTAATACAATCTGCCAAACTTTGCAAAGGATGACGTGTTGCCGATTCCAAAGAAATAACCGGAACTTTTGCATGTTGCTCGAACTGACTTAAAATACTTTCATTAACATCATCTTCCTTGCTTTTCATTCCAGCGAAACAACGAACTGCGATAATGTCACAATATTGATTTAATACTTCAATCGCATCTTTGATGTGTTCTACAGTATCGCCATTCATGACAGCTCCGTCTGCAAACTCTAAGTTCCAAGCTTCCTGAGCCGCGTTTAACGTTAATACATTTAAACCTAAATTTTGCGCAGCAATCTGACTACTTAAACGTGTTCTCAAACTTGAATTTAAAAATACAAGTCCGATTGTTTTTCCTTTTCCTTTCTCGGTTTCTGAAAGAGGATTTTCTTTAATTTGTAACGCTTTTTTTATAATATTTTGTAAGTTTTCTACATCACTTACAGAGGTGAATTTTTTCATTTGAATTAATTTTTTTTACCACAAAAGTCACAAAAGATTATTATGAATATTAAAGTTTAATACTTTGAAAATATAAGTTCACATAAGTTGAACATTAAAGATTTTCATAGATTTTAATGCTCTTTAAAAAGTTTTATAGATTCTTAAAATCATAATGCTTTTGTGACTTTTGTCGTTAATTAAAATTTAAAGTTTTTCTAAAACAGTTTTTAAGACACTGATGAATAAATCAGTTTCTTCTTTTTTAATGTTAAGTGCCGGAAGAATCCTCAACACAGCCTTATCATTAGAATTTCCTGTAAAAATATGATGATTGTACAACAGGCTATTCCTCACTTCTGAGCAATCTCTGTCGAGTTCGATTCCAATCATCAAGCCTTTCCTTCGGATTGTTTTAATATGTGGAAGATCTTTAATTTCATCCTCAATATACTCACCCATTTTTTGCGCATTCGCAATAAGATTTTCATCTTTCATTACGTCCAGAACTGCAATCGCAGCCACACAAGCCAAATGATTTCCACCAAAAGTTGTTCCCAGCAAGCCGTTACTTGCCTGAAATTTCGGATGAATTAAAACGCCGCCAATTGGGAAACCATTCCCCATTCCTTTTGCAGTTGTGATGATATCGGCGTCAATACCGAATTCCTGATGCGCGAAGAAATATCCGCTTCTTCCGTAACCTGACTGAACTTCATCTAAAATCAAAACCGCATCATGTTTTTCACACAGTTCTTTGATTTTAGTTAAAAACTCAATTGTAGGAATCATAATCCCGCCAACGCCCTGAATTCCTTCAATGATTACAGATGATATTTCACTTCCTTGCTTTTCAAAAACGACTTCAAGCTGTTCAATATTATTCCATTCAGATTTAATGAATCTTTCATCATAATTTACCGGAGCTACAATTTTTGGATTATCGGTCACAGAAACCGCGGCTGAAGTTCTTCCATGAAATGAACCTGAAAAATACAGCACTTTACTTTTTCCGTTATGGAAAGAAGCTAGTTTTAAAGCATTTTCGTTCGCTTCAGCTCCTGAATTACATAAGAATAAATTGTAATCTTCTAAGCCTGACAATTTTCCTAATTTATTAGCTAGTTCAGTCTGCAATTCATTCTGAACCGAGTTTGAATAGAAAGATATTTTATCTAATTGATTTTTTAATTGAGTTTGATAATGAGGATGGTTGTGCCCGATAGAAATTACCGCGTGACCTCCGTAAAAATCAAGATATTTTTCTCCTTTATCGTCCCAAAGGAATGAACCCTGAGCTTTTACTGGATTTATGTTGAATAATGGATATACGTTGAATAAATTCATGTCTATTTATAAATGATAATTGATATTTGATGAATGATTTCATCTTTCTTATATTTTTCTTTTGTCTTGAAACAAAAGTTCAAGACTGGAAACTTTCGCTAAAAATTTAAATTGAATCCTAAAATTCCCAAAACTCGCACGGATTGAATATCTTTTCTTTGATTGAGAATTTGTCTCGTGCTCAAACAGTGGGAATTATTTAACGGATTAAATTTCAATTTTCTTAACGCTCCATTTTCCTAGGTCGTTTTGATTCGAGTTTTAAAAATTCACGATTGATTTATTAGCAATTGACTTTAAAAATCTACCTTAAAACGCAATTGGTTTTAAATTTAATCCTGAATTTTCTTGCCAACCCATTGCGATATTCATGTTTTGAACTGCTTGTCCTGAAGCTCCTTTTAACAAATTGTCAATCGCTGAGTGAATGACCGCAACATTTCCATTCTTTTCTATATGAATCACACAGCGATTGGTGTTGACAACCTGTTTTAAATCAATTGCTTTCTCACTTACCTTTACAAAAGGCGCATCTGCATAAAAATCCCTAAATAATTGATAGATATCTGAAAGTTCTAAATCTGTTTTTACCGTGGAACTTGTAAAAATCCCTCTTGCAAAATCCCCTCTCCATGGAACAAAATTCAGACTGATTTCATTTGTATTAAAAGAAACTAACTGCTGTAAAATCTCATCCACATGTTGATGTGTCAGAGTTTTATAAGCCGAAATATTATCATTCCTCCAGGTAAAATGTGTTGTCGCCTGTAAAGACTGTCCAGCACCTGTCGAACCTGTAATTCCCGTTGTGTACACTTCATTCAACAAACCTTTTTGCGCTAATGGAAGCAAAGCCAATTGAATTGCCGTTGCAAAACATCCCGGATTAGCAATACTTTTTGCTCCTGAAAGTTGGTTTTTATTGATTTCAGGCAGGCCATAGATAAAATTTCTGTTTGCGAAATTTCCGTCTAAGCGAAAATCATTTCCTAAATCGATGACCAACGTTTCATCTTTTACAGCATTTTGAGTCAGCCAATTCTGACTTTCTTTATGAGGAAGACATAAAAATAAAATATCTACCTCTTCAGCCTGATTCATTAAAACCATTTCACAAACCGTCGTTAAATCCGGGTATAAATCTGAAATTTTTGTCCCTGAATTTGAACGACTGTATAAAAAACTCAAAGTCACATTGGGATGAAAAGCCAGCAGACGAACCAGTTCACTTCCCGTGTAACCGTTGGCTCCGATGATTCCTGCTGTTTTTATTTCTTTTTGATTAATCATTTTTTTCAATAATTATTTTTGATAGGATTTTCATCCTATCCTTTGTTAAGTCGTCCCTTTGAGACTCTTTTGTTGCGGCGAATCGCGCGCAGCCCGACTTGAGCGGAAATCCTTTTGTGAGGAGGAACGACGAATAAAAGATTGGGAGCGGAAGGCGGATTAAGCTGCCCAAATTTTATTTATTTATCTGATGATATATATTTAAGGAATTGCTTACAATTTTCGTGTAACCTTTTACATCTTCACCTGTCCAAGCTCTGTTTGCTTCACCATAGCTCCCGAATTTATCAGACATTAAATCATGTTTAGATTCAATTCCATTTAAGATAAATCTATAGGGATGGAGCGTTACAAATACTTTTCCGCTAACTGTTTTTTGAGAATCATCTAAGAAAGACTCGATATTTCTCATCACAGGGTCTAAGAAAAGTGCTTCATGAAGCCAGTTTCCGTACCAATCCGACAATTGAGATTTCATCATCTGCTGATATTTTGAAAGTGTATGTTTTTCCAATAAATGGTGCGCTTTGATAATCACAGACGCCGCTGCCGCTTCAAACCCTACTCTTCCTTTGATTCCGACAATCGTATCTCCAACGTGAATATCACGACCGATTCCGTAAGCAGAAGCTAATTCTTCAATCTTTTGAATCGCATAAACCGAATGTTCAAAATTTTTACCGTTTACCGTTACAACTTCACCATTTTTAAATTCAATTTCCAATTCTGAAGGCAAAGTTTCTTTAATTTGAGAAGGAAAAGCTTCTTCCGGCAAATAGTTTCTTGAAGTTAAAGTTTCTTTTCCACCAACTGACGTTCCCCAAAGTCCTTTATTCACAGAATATTGCGCTTTTTGGAATTCCATTTCATAACCGTGACTTTTCAAAAAATCAATTTCTTCTTCACGGGACAGAGCCATATCACGAATCGGCGTAATGATTTCTACATTCGGACACATCACTTGGAAAATCAAATCGAAACGAACTTGGTCATTTCCCGCGCCTGTACTTCCGTGAGCAATCGCATCGGCTCCAACTTCAATCGCAAATTTTGCAATTTCCTGCGCCTGAATTGTACGTTCAGCACTTACAGACAAAGGATATGTATTGTTTTTCAAGACATTCCCAAAAATCAAATACTTTACGCAAGAATTATAATAATCTTCCTGAGCATCTACGCACCTGTATTCTTTCACCCCAAGATTAAAGGCTTTTTTTTCCAGTTCTTTTTCTTCTTCTTTAGAAAAACCTCCGGTATTTACAGTCACTGCATACACTTCATACCCCAGTGTTTCACTCAAATATTTGGCACAGTAAGAGGTATCTAAACCTCCGCTAAACGCTAAGATTACTTTCTTGCTCATTTTGATATTGATTTTCGGGTTGATTATTTACAACCTCATTTACTTTATTATTATCGGGAACGAAAAGCATCGCTGTACAAAGACAGTTTTTGCGTTCCTTTTTCATTAAAATCTCATAATTCACACAATTCTTACAACCATTCCAAAATTCTTCATCTTGTGTCAATTCAGAATAAATTACTGGTTTGTAACCTAAATCACTGTTAATTTTCATCACAGCAAGACCCGTTGTTAATCCAAATATTTTCGCATTGGGAAATTTCTCTCTTGACAAAGCAAACACTCTATCTTTGATTAAGGTTGCAATCCCTCCATGCCTGAATTTCGGAGAAACAATTAACCCTGAGTTAGCCACAAACTGACCATGCGACCAGGTCTCTATATAACAGAACCCCATCCACTCTCCGTTTTCAGTGGCTACAACAGCATTGCCCTCTGAAATCTTTTTACTTAAATATTCTATGGAACGTTTTGCAATACCCGTTCCTCTTCGCTGTGCAGAATCATACATTTCCTGCTGTATTTCACTCACATACATTAGATGCATGGACGAGGAAACTTCTATTTCCATTTATTTATCTGAATTTTTTGGCAAATTTAAAACATAATAACTTTAAAAACCAAATTAAAAAGATAATTTTATTGAATTAAATCAATACACAGGTAATTTTATCTTTACAATAAATTAACATTTTGCTAACTTGTTATATATTTGCTAAAAAAATATAGTTATGGAAAATAACTGTCCGAAATGTAAGAGTACAAATATTGTAAAAAGCGGAATTATCAATGAGAAACAAAGGTTTCATTGTAAGGATTGCAACTATTACTTTACGGTAAAAAAACTTGGTAAAAAGATTGATGATTATTACGTAACAAAAGCTTTGCAATTATATCTTGAAGGATTAAGTTTCCGTGAAATAGAACGAATTATAGGGGTTTCTCATGTTACGATAAGTTCATGGATTAAGAAATATAATATTACACGACCCCCTCACTCAGATTTTCATCCCGTTTATAAAATTTTAAAACAAAATGAATTGATTGAATACATGAGTAAAGAAGAAAATATTAAAAATTCAGGTTTAATTATTACTCAGTTTGCAGATAAATACATGCTGATTAAATGGGAGCGTTTTAAGAAGTAATTTTCTGAATAATAACTTATGAATTATAAACTATGAGTTTTTTAAAAAAATTAATTTAATGATTATCAATAATTTAATTAAAAAAAAGAAGAGTTTTCGAACTCATAATTTATCATTTATAATTCATAACTATATACACAGCATAAATATA
>NZ_LELA01000043.1 GCF_001677955.1 Chryseobacterium sp. BGARF1 | reverse complement strand
TCTATGTTTTGTGCTGGATATCCTAGCCCGTATAGAAGCGGTTACCCCGGAACATGAGTTGGAGAGTAGGAGGGATTTGGTGTTGGAGAGCGTTGGCGTGAGGAGTATGAGCGGATAGACGGAAATAGCTCCTGAAAATTGAATTTATGATATAAGAATCTTTTATTTTGTATACTAACACATTTAAGTATCAAGATAATAGATATTATTAAATTGTTTAAAGTTTAGAAATTCGTAAATTTGCACCATGATAAAAATAGGCAATATAGAACTGCCGGAATTTCCGCTGTTGTTGGCTCCGATGGAAGATGTGAGTGACCCTCCATACAGACGTTTGTGTAAATTGCATGGAGCAGATTTGATGTATTCGGAGTTTATTTCTTCTGAAGGTTTAATTCGTGATGCAATGAAGAGCAGAAAAAAGTTGGATATTTTCGATTATGAAAGACCTGTAGGAATTCAGATTTTTGGTGGTGATGAAGAGGCTATGGCAATGTCTGCAAGAATTGTAGAAACGGTGAATCCTGATCTGGTAGATATCAATTTCGGTTGTCCTGTAAAAAAAGTAGTTTGTAAAGGAGCCGGTGCAGGTGTTTTGAAGGATGTTGATATGATGGTACGTCTTACAAAGGCTGTAGTGAGTTCTACAAGTCTTCCTGTAACGGTGAAAACCCGTTTGGGATGGGACAGTAATTCAATTAATATTGATGAAGTTGCTGAACGTCTTCAAGAGACAGGAATTAAAGCTTTGACTATTCATGCAAGAACGCGTGGACAAATGTATAAAGGTGAAGCTGATTGGGAACATATTTCAAGAATTAAGCAAAATCCTAATATAGAGATTCCTATTTTCGGAAACGGGGATATAGACTCTCCTGAAAAAGCTTTAGAATATAAAAATAAATATGCGTGCGACGGTATTATGATTGGTCGTGCAGCAATTGGATATCCTTGGATTTTTAATGAAATAAAGCATTTCTTTAAAACAGGTGAAAACTTGGCTGCTCCAACTATTTCAGATAGATTATTAGCCGTTCGTCAACATGCTGAATGGAGCGCTGAATGGAAGGGTGAAAAATTAGGATTAATTGAAATGAGACAACATTACAGCAATTATTTCCGAGGAATTCCACATTTTAAAGATTTCAGAAGAAAATTCTTAGAAGTTTATACTTTGGAAGAAATGGATGCTGTGATTAATGAAACTCAGGAGTTTTATGAAGAATATCAAGCTCAACAAGCATAAAATTAAAACCCATCAAAATCTGATGGGTTTTATTATTTTTAGAAGCTTTGTTTAAATTAATATCCTTCTGAAGAAGAATTATTTTTTATAAGAGCTAATGCAGAAGAAGTTCCAATCCTTTTTACGCCTAGTTTAATCATCTTTTCTGCATCTTCCGGAGTTCTTACCCCACCTGCTGCTTTTACGGGAAGTTTGCCCGCATTATCAAGCATTATTTGAACTCCTTCAAAGGTTGCTCCGTTTGGTTTTCCGTTTTCTGTTTGAAAAAAACCTGTTGAAGATTTTACGAAAATATTTTCTAAATCTTTCTCATCAAAATTTTCTTCTGCCCAAGTTGAAATATTCTTGGTAAGGTCTGCAATTTGTGTATCTGTCAAAGCAGCAATCTCAATAATCCATTTTGAAATTTTTTGATGTTGAATACATAGTTTCGTACATCTTAAAAACTCATCTTTTACAAGTTCTAAATCTCCTTTAAGATAAGCTTCGTAATTAATTACAAAATCCAATTCATCAGCTCCGTCATTAATTGCTTGGGTTGCCTCAGCTAATTTTTCATCAATAGAATCTGTTCCTTCGTGAAACCCAATTACCGTTCCTACGATTACATTAGAATTTTTTTCGTTTAAAAAACGTTTAATTTCTGCGACATAGTCAGGGCGAATCATCACGGCAAGAATTTGATGATTTATCGCTTCCTGAGCTAAATCTTTTACAATTTGCAATGTTTCCTGTTCGGAAATTCCTGCCTGTTGTGGTGTTTTTAAATAAGTTGAATCTAAATATTGAGCAATGTTTATCATGATTATACTTTCAATTGTCTGTAAATACCTTGTTCCAAAGATATGAAAGTTTCGGTTCTTGTCACCCCTTTCAGCTTCTGAAGTTTGCTTAATATCTGCATCAAATGGTCATTGTCTTTACACAAAACTTTTAGAAAAATAGTGTAGTTTCCTGTTGTGTAATGTGCTTCTACTACTTCATTTACTTCTTTTAAAGCTTTTACCACTTCAGGATAATGACTGGGTTGGTCAAGAAACATACCGATGTATGATACTACTTTATATCCTATTTTTCTTGGGTTTAAAAATGATATAGAATTTTCTATAACCCCTGCCAATTCGAGTTTTTTGATTCTCTGATGCACAGCGGTGGTAGATATCCCTACTTGTTTAGATATATACGCTAAAGAACTTTTAGAATTGTCCATCAGCATATAAATAATCTCTTTGTCTAGCGCATCCAGTTGGTAGCTTGTACCGTCGTCTGTATTTTTCATCTCAATATGTTTTACTTTTAAAAGTCACTAACACCGGAAAATGGTCACTAAATCCACCTAAATATCTAGTTCCAGCATAAGTTCTGAAAGGTCTGCCTTCGAAACCTCTATTTTGGGTACTCATACTTTCAGGATTAAAAATTTTTGCGTCCTGAAAAGATAATGGAGCATCTGCTTTAAAAAAAGAATCAGACAGCATAATCTGGTCAAATAATAATCCGGACTTGTAATGAAAAGTAGAATATTTTTTATTTGAAAATAGTTTCTGAAAAGGATTGTGTAAGACCTTTTTCTGTGTATTGTCGTAAAGAATTTTTATCAAATTTTCATCATCCGGGTTTTGATTAAAATCTCCACATACAATTACATGTTGTTTATCTTCATTAATAATATTTAAAATTCTTCCACGAATTTCATCTATTATAAAGTTTCTTTTGGGCTGATTAATGTCTTTTTCTCTCTTCGAAGGAAGGTGAGCTACAAAAACATTCATTATTTCTTCTTTAAATTTTACTTTGGCAAAGAGTACATCCCTTGTTGTATCATAATTATCAGGTTTGTTGTCTACAATTTCAAAAAAGAAAGTGATTGCTTCAGAATCTATAATTTCTATTTTAGATTTATCATAGAGCAAAGCAACATCCACTTTTCGCTCATCGAGAGAATTGTAGTGTACAATTCCGTATTGTGAGCTGAAGGGATCAAGCTGTACCAGATCTTCTAATACTTTTTTTCCAGAAATTTCACATAAGCCTATAAGGGCAGGTAAAATTCCGTTTTCTTCTTTCATTAAACGAAAAACATGTGCAATTTTTGAGAGTTTAGTTCTGTACTTTCTATCATCCCAGTTTCGTAATCCTGATTTTGTGGGGTCGAGTTTATGAATCTGCGGCGGATCGGGCAAAAATAAATTTTCAACATTGTAAAAAGCAAAAAGCTCCATCGACATATTTTTCTAATTCTAATAAAATTTCAAATTCGAATTTACTATTAAATATAACAAAATTTTAACTCTTAAAAAAAGCTTCAATCAAATTGATTTGTAAAATCTTAAATTTCAATTACAATAATAATTATTCTCCAAATTTACGATATAAATTTCAAAAAAAACGATGTATTGTTCAATTAAAAACAATACATATGTATGTGAAATATATGGTAAGAAAATCCAGTAAAAAACAATAAATAATGTGAAATTTTCACCAAAACTATCTATTGCATAGTTTTTTAGGGCTTATTCTAAAAGATCAGGACGTTTTTCGGTAGTTATTTTTACGGCTTGATCATGTCTCCATTCTTCAATTTTGGCAAAATTCCCACTTAAAAGAATTTTTGGAACATCCAAACCTTTATAAGATTCTGGTCTAGTATAAATAGGAGGAGAAAGTAAATCATCCTGAAAACTGTCAGTTAAAGCACTTTGCTCGTCATTTAAAACCCCAGGAACAAGACGGATAATAGAATCTGCCAAAACACAGGCTGCCAATTCACCACCAGTTAAAACAAAATCTCCGATTGATATTTCTTTGGTAATATGTAGATCTCTTACACGCTGATCAATTCCTTTGTAATGACCACACAAAAAGATTAAATTATTTTTAATAGAAAGGGTGTTGGCAATTTTTTGGTTCAAAGTTTCTCCATCGGGTGTTAAATAAATGATCTCATCGTATTCTCTCTGAGATTTAAGTTCAGAAATACATTTATCTATAGGCTCAATCATCATCACCATTCCTGCGCCACCACCGTAAGGTTCGTCGTCAATCTGGCGGTGTTTGTTGATTGACCAGTCTCTCAACTGATGAAAATGTACTTCTACAATACCTTTATCAACTGCTCTTTTCAAAATAGAAGTTTGAAACGGACTTTCCATTAATTCTGGAAGCACGCTTATAATGTCAATTCTCATTGCTGCGTATTATTTTTTTGAGATGGCGAAATAATCAGACGTAAGGAAGAATCTTTATTAAAATAGCTCCACATCCAATTAAAAAATATCGCCAGTTTATTTCGAACGCTCAAAATAAGCATTAAATGTAAGAACATCCAAAAATACCAGGCTAAAAATCCCTGAAATTTTATAAATGGCAAGTCAACAACGGCTCTATGCTTTCCGATGGTTGCTAATGAACCTTGGTCTTTATACTCATATTCAACCCATTCGTTTTTATTTTTCCTCAGAAAGTTTTTGCCTAAATTTTTTGCCTGATTGATGGCAACATTCGCAACTTGAGGATGACCTTGAGGATATTTCGGAGTTTCCATGTAGGCAATATCTCCAACTGCATAAATATTGTCGTAGCCTTTTACTTTATTGAAACGATCAACGATATATCGATTTCTGACTAAATTTTCTGAAGGAAATCCGTCAATGACATTTCCTGTAACTCCTGCAGCCCAGATTACATTATTCGACGGAATTTCTTTGCCACTTTTCATGTAGACTTTATTTCCGTCATAGTCGGTTACAATTTCACCGCTCAGAAAATTTACGCCTAGTTCTTTTAAATATTTTTCTGACTTTTCCTGAGCTTCTGGGCTCATTACGGCAAGTGGTTTTTCGGTAGAACTTACGAGAATAATTTGAAGCTGATCAAAATTCATATAAGGATAATCTCGCGGAAGGATTTCTTTTTTCATTTCTGAAAAAGCTCCGGCTAATTCTACTCCGGTTGGCCCACTTCCTACGATAACGATATTCCAGTTTCCGTCGTCGCTTCGGCTTTTTTCAAGAATCAGTTTTTCGAAGGTCAATAAAACATGATTTCTGATGCTAATGGCTTCCTGAGTATTTTTCATTCCGAAAGCTTTACTTTCTAAATCTTTATTACCAAAGAAATTGGTTTTACAACCAGTCGCGATAATTAATTTGTCGTAAGTGAATTCTGCTTCGTCAGTAATGACCTTATTATTGGCCGGATCAATAGATTTTACATCTGTTAAACGAAACTGTGTATTTCTGGATTGCTGAAAGATTTTTCTGAAAGGAAAAGAAATATTGGAAGGCTCGATTCGTCCGCATGCAACCTGATAAAAAAGGGGTTGAAACATGTGGTGATTTACTCTGTCGAGAACAATTACCTTTTTATTTTTATTGTTCAGCGTTTTTGCAAGCTGCAATCCCGCAAAACCTCCTCCAATGATGATAACCTTTTCGCGTGTTTCCATAATACACAAATTTACTTATTTTATTTAGTATTTTTAAGGCTTAAAAAGTTAGTTTTACAAAACTTTATGAGCACTAAAAAGTACACCAAAAAAACTGCCAAAAACATCCATCAAACAAGACGAAAGAATTATTTTTTGCGTCGTAAAATTGTATTGCTCATCTTGGTGATTGCGCTTATCGGAACAGGTTTATATCTAAAGCAATCAATCAGTTACTATTATGCTTTATATTTTAATAAATTCTCTCATAAGAAGCTAAAAAACAGCGAATCTGAAACTCTAAGAATTCAGAAAATTATTTCAAATAATTTGGATAAAACGTATGGATTTGACATTTCTCATTACCAAAATAAAGAAGATATAAAATGGGATAGTCTGAGTATCGGAAATAAAACAATTCCTCTGGAATTTGTGGTGATGAGAGCAACAATGGGAAATCGAAATGCAGATAAAAATTTTGATGAATTCTGGGCTTCTGCAAAAGAGCATCATCTAATCCGTGGAGCATATCATTTTTACCGAGCTGATGAAGATCCGGTAATCCAGGCAAATAATTTTTTGGATAATGTAAAGCTTGAAAGTGGAGATTTGCCTCCGGTTTTAGATATTGAAAAGATTCCCAAAAGTAAGTCGAAAGAAAAACTAATTGAAGATTTAAAAGTCTGGTGCAAAATTGTAGAAGAAACCTACGGTGAAAAACCTATTATTTACACGTATTATCATTATTACAAAGATTTTTTGAGAGGTGAGTTTGAAGGTTA
The DNA here is from genome assembly GCF_001677955.1 of Chryseobacterium sp. BGARF1. Lineage (GTDB taxonomy): Bacteria > Bacteroidota > Bacteroidia > Flavobacteriales > Weeksellaceae > Chryseobacterium. The sequence continues at coordinate 170,406 of NZ_LELA01000043.1, read as the reverse complement.
CCCGATCTGGCTTGCCAATTACAACGATGTTCCCGAACCTTCACCTGAAGATCATTGGGATTTCTGGCAATTTACAGAAAACGGAATTGTGTACGGAATCAATTCTAAAATAGATCTGAATATCTATAACGGCGGAGTTTGGTCGCTGAAAAGCTTAACTTTAGATTAATTAATCTTTTCTTAATTATTGTTAATAATTCTTAAAAAATTATTCTATAAAATCATTTTTGCGTTAAAAAATTACAGATATTTGTGTAAACTAATACCTGAAAACTCGGCTGCCAATATTTTGGTAGTTGCTTTTTCGCTTTTTAAAAACTAACCATAAAAACTAATGTAATCATGAGAACAAAAATTTTATTGCTGTTTCTACTCGGATGGGTGGGGATGGCTTTTGGACAAGAAGAAATTAAAGTTGATGGAAATTATTATTTTAATTATCCTTCAAAAGAAAACTTAAATGCTTTTAGCAATAAAACAGACCTGAATCAAAAAACTACACTTCCACAAATTCAATCAGAAATTGAAGGATCAAGATTTAGAGTAAAAGTAATATCGATTACGGATGGAACTGTTAATTTTATTTTTGGAGATTTTGACGGATCAGATTTACAAGAAAAAATTAATAATCAATCTAAGCTCGGCAATAGAGAAAGTACTTATTTAAAACGATTAGAAGAAATATTCTCAAATCATCAAAATGATGAAGGTTTAAAAAAATTAATGGGGGAATTATCAAATAATTCTTCCAAAGTTGTAAAAGAAAAAAAAGGAGTCTACTCTTTACCTTTAGATAAATTTTTACTGAGTACAAAACCATTATATAACAGAGTTGATTGGCGAGTAGGAGTTTTTACTGTTCCTTTTAAATTACGCTTTGGTGATTTTAATTTCGATGCTAACGTTAATTTAGGAGCTAACATTGGTGCAAAAATCAGATGGAATAGAGAAATAGAAAATAGTCTTGCCTTAGAACCAATTTTTGGATTTGGCTTGGCAAGCATACAATTAGATGAGTCTAATAGCAGTACAGAGTCAGCTACAAATGTAAGTGCATTTACGATTAATACAGGTGTTTTGATTCATATTACAAACGCTATTAATGTTGGACTTACATATGGTTTTGATAATATAAGTAAAAACGATCAGAATAATTACAACTGGAAATATAATGGAAAAGGTTGGTTAGGAATAGGAATTAATATTTCTTTTAGCGGTCAAGAAGACAATACCGGCGATTTGTAATTACCCCTATGTATATATTCAACAAAAAAACCTTCCATCCGGAAGGTTTTTTTATATCATAAAAGATTAATCAATTACAAAGAAGAAGAATGAACCAACATATCAACCAATTTGTTTGAGTAACCCATTTCGTTGTCATACCAAGAAACAAGTTTCACAAAGTTTGGAGAAAGCATGATACCAGCATCTTTATCGAAGATAGAAGTTCTCTTATCTCCTACGAAATCCTGAGAAACTACAGCATCTTCAGTGTATCCTAAAATACCTTTCAATTCACCTTCAGAAGCTGCTTTGATTACTGCACAAATCTCTTCGTAAGAAGCACCTTTTTCAATTCTTACTGTTAAATCTACTACAGAAACGTCAACAGTTGGTACTCTGAAAGACATCCCTGTCAATTTTCCGTTCAATGAAGGGATCACTTTTCCTACTGCTTTTGCAGCACCTGTAGAAGAAGGGATAATGTTGTTTAGAGCAGCTCTACCACCTCTCCAGTCTTTCATTGAAGGACCGTCAACAGTTTTTTGAGTAGCCGTTGTAGCGTGTACAGTTGTCATTAAACCTTCTACAATCCCGAAGTTATCATGAATTACTTTAGCCAAAGGAGCTAAACAGTTTGTAGTACAAGAAGCGTTTGAGAAGATCTTTACATCGTCTGTAAGCTCAGTGTGGTTTACACCCATTACGAACATTGGAGTATCATCTTTAGAAGGAGCAGAAAGAATTACTTTTTTTGCACCTGCAGCAATATGTTTTGCAGCACTTTCTTTATCTAAAAATAAACCAGTAGATTCTACTACATAGTCAGCACCAATTGCATCCCACTTAAGGTTGCTTGGGTCTTTTTCTGCAGTTACTCTGATCTTTTTACCGTTTACCACAAGATCGTTCCCTTCTACAGAAACCTCACCTGGGAAAACTCCGTGTACAGAGTCATATTTTAACATGTAAGCCATGTATTCCGCATTGATAAGGTCGTTGATCCCTACAACTTCGATGTTGCTTCTTTCTGTCATTGCTCTGAAAACAAGACGACCGATTCTACCAAAACCGTTAATACCTACTTTAATTGTTGACATAGTGTTTTACTTTTTTAAAAATTATATTAAATAGATTAGATTGCTAAAATTTCTGAAATTAATAAAAGATCTTTATTGATTTCGTTGTGTTTTTTGATTGCCTCCTCGATCTCTGTATAAACAATATCGTTAGAACGCATTCCTGCCATTACGTTGGTTTGACCTTCCATTAATCCTACCACAGCTCCATAACCCAGCCTGCTTGCCAAAACTCTATCGGCACAGCTTGGTGAACCTCCTCTTTGGATGTGACCTAAAATAGCTACACGAATATCATAATCCGGGAATTCTTTTTGAGTTTGCTCAGCCAGTTCGTAGATATTTGCAAGTTTTTCACCTTCAGCTACAACAACAATACTTGAAGCTTTTCCTGTTTTTTCAGCATTTCTGAAGTTAGCAAAAAGCTCATCCATACTGTCTTTTTTCTCAGGAATAAGGATGTCTAAAGCTCCGGTTGCCAAACCACTGTTTAAGGCGATGAAACCTGCATCACGCCCCATCACCTCAACAAAGAAAACTCTGTTGTGAGAAGTCGCCGTATCACGGATTTTGTCAATCGCATCCATTGCTGTATTCAAAGCGGTATCATACCCAATAGTATTATCGGTTCCGAAAATATCATTGTCAATAGTTCCGGGAACACCAATTACTCTGATGCCAAATTCTTCATTAAAGATTTTAGCTCCGGTAAAAGTACCGTCACCACCAATGCACACCAAAGCATCAATTCCATATTTCATGCAATTGTCATACGCTTTTTGGCGACCTTCTTTGGTTCTGAATTCTACGGAACGGGCAGATTTAAGAATCGTACCACCCTGATTGATTATATTTTTTACGGAACGAGGCCCCATTTTCAGGAAATCATCGTGAATCAGACCATTGTAGCCCTCTCTTACACCGTAACATTCGATATTATAATAATTTGCGGTTCTTACAACCGCTCTTAATGCTGCGTTCATACCAGGAGAATCTCCTCCTGAAGTAAGAACTGCAATTTTTTTTACAGCACTTTCTTTCATCTAGTAAAAAATTTCAAACACAAATTTACGAAAACAAGTTCAGATAACTGTAGGATTTTAAGAATAACTTTAAGTATTAAGTTTTTACTATTGATTGGGATTATTATGTTAAATCTGGGGATTATTAATTCCTTTTGTGATGAAGTTTAATTATGAAAAATAAATTTGAAATTGTGATTATTGTAAAGTATTTATAACATAGTTTTTTCTGTTCAAAATAAAATTTTAATATTTCTATATCATTAGAAATTAATATCTTGGAGTACCAAATTTTAAATATTTTAGTATGAAAAAATGTGTATTTTACGTATTGGCAGTTTTTGCGCTGAGCTCTTGTTCCACAGAAGACATGCAGACCAATGCTATCGAAGCAGAAATTGTACAGACAGAGCCTTTGAGTGCAAGACAAATCAACGAACAAATTAATCAAACGACCAAAACGAAAGGAAGATTTTCCTGGAACGAAGCTTCATCACACTTTTTGTGGAGCGGAATTGTTCAGGGAAATAAAATAGCTTCTATCGGTTTCGGAGATTCGAAAGATGATTTTGATAGAAGTAAATCTTCAAATTCTGAGGCTTTACAACAGGAAATTTTAGATATCATTCAGCAATATGAAGGGAAAAACGAGCGAGTTTTGTTAGCTTCTGATGAATATTTAAATCAAATCGATGTTTATATCGAAAAGCAGGAAACAGTAATTGCTTTGCGAAAATTAAAATCAATCCGCTATTTCGAGCCTGCAGATTACCGCTATTTTGAAAATGAAAATAAAATCAATGGAACCGTAGCTAAATCAAGTGGAAGTTCTTCAGGTTGTGGATTAGAGTCAACTGCTCTGAGTGCTTCAGATTACACTACCGTAACTCCAAACGCAAAAGCACCTTGGTCATTCGCAAAACATAATATTACAAGCGCATGGAATTACAGCACCGGAGCGGGAGTTACCATCGGATTGATCGATTCAGGAGTTTCTTTTAATCAAAGTTTGTTGAGTGGCAGTTTTAATAACGGTTCGTCTTCGGGAAGAACAATCAGTAAAAACGGAGTGTATGTAGATTCTGTTTGGCCTTGGAGTTCTGGTTACGACGGAGCGGATGATAAATGCGGTCACGGAACGAGTATGGCTTCTGCAATGGCGGCTCCGAGAAACAATCAGGGACAACCGGTTGGTGTTGCCTATAATGCAAACTTGATCTCTTATCGTGCAGCTTCAAACGTTGTTTTGGATGGTTATCACGAGCAAGAAGGAGTGAAAATTGCCTTTACCAATCTTGGAAATACGGCAAGTGTGAAAATAATTTCAATGTCAATGGGACATATTTTCTCAGTCGGAAAAATTGAAGATGGTGTAAAATATGCTTATTCTAAAGGAAAACTAATATTCTGCGCAGGTGGAACTTCTACAAGCTTTACAACATTTGTCGGGGTAATTTTCCCAGCTTGGATGCCAGAAACACAAGCAATAACAGGTGTAAAAGAAAATACATCTAATCAGAAGTGTGACGTTTGCCACTCTGGAAGTGAGATCGATTTTACCTATCAAATGGAAAGAGCTTCCGGAAATAATATTCCTGTTTTAAGTTATTATAATGCACAAACCGATTATGTAGGTGGTTCTTCTGTGGCAACTGCTTCTACTGCGGGAATTGCAGCTTTGGTTTGGTCTAAAAATCCGTCATGGACGAGAGATCAGGTTTTAAATAAAATGAGACAGTCTGCAACCTATTATCCAACCAAGAATGCAGATTATGGATATGGAAATATTAATGTTTTACAAGCAGTACAATAGATCTTATCATTTTTGAAAGATCAAGATCTAGAAATTAAAATTGAAAAAGTAGCGTCATTATAAATGACGCTACTTTTTATTTTAAAAATTGTACTTCAATAGGTAATTATAGCTTTGAGCAGTTTGAAAACTTAACTGTTTTGTTGATTTGTATGTGATATTGAATCTTGTTTATTTTTATTAAAATGACTCTAAATTAGTGATATGTATGTGAAAAATTTCATATAATTATATATTTAGTAGTTATACTTAAAAATTAAAATACGTATTTATACGCTATTGATTTTGTTTGATCTGATGTAGCTTTGTCATGTGATCACAAACAAATACAAGATCTATCTTAAATAAAATTGGTGATTTAATTCTTAAATTATTCAATACATTCAAAAAACGATCTGTATAAAAAACTTTAACCTTGGAGACCAGAAACCATTCAAAACGGGGCGTAATCCGAAAAGCCACAAGAGTAGGAAAAAAACAAAATATTAATCATGACAACAGCACAAAAATCATTAGTAGGAGGATGGACAGCGTATCACGCTCTTACAGCAGAAGATCAAAAAGTATTTGACGAAGCAATGAGAGGATTCGTAGGAGTAAAATATTCTCCTAAATTAGTATCTACACAATTGGTTAACGGAACTAACTACCGTTTCAAATGTGATGCTTCTATGCCTCCTTCAGATGTAATTTGGGAAGCTATTGTGGAAGTTTATTGCCCGATCGAAGGCGTACCACATGTAGTTTCTATTACAAGGATCTAATTAGAGCATATCCATATTGTTATCGGAAGATCTTATCTTCCGATTTTTTTATGCAATAATTTTAATGATCAATCCCCCAACTGATAATCTAAAGGCAAAAGAAATTCAATTTTATTTTTAGCAAATTCTCCCTGATTGGTAAGCATGCCTGGGTTTGAAGTATTTCCGTTGGCATAGATCTCATAACTGTCATTTTCGGGATGAAGAAAAGAGGTCTGTACAATTGGGATCGTGGCTTTTACAAATTGTCCTTTTTTCAACTCATAAAAATACTTCTTGAAATTAATTTGCATCATATGATCATAATCCAGGTATAATTTATTGTCTGTTTTTTTAGTATAATCAATTTCAGGAATTTTGATTTTTGTAACTCCAATTTTATAAGGTGGCTCATTTCTTTTACGGGTACCAATATCTAAAATATCTTCTGGAACATTCATTGTCCCTTTAGATTTAAACATTTGTGCAAAATCCTTGAGACGTTGTAATTCTTCTTCAGTCGGATATTTTGAGTTCGGAAACTTGGTGATCTGATTCACAATGAATCCTTCATCAGCAACTTTATTTGCAAAAACACTTCTGAAAAAATGTACTTGGCTGCCGTCATAGGCATTCATTCTATTCAACTTTACTTTATCGTTGCTTTTTGTTTCTTTGAAGAAGCTGGTGCCCACAAATCGGGTTGTGTTTTCATCAAAATTTGCAGAAAATTCTACAAGATTATATTCTATAGTGTATCCTAAGTTTTTATTTTCAATGATTAAAGTTTGTGGCGCTTTTACCCTTAAAACTTTATTCGTTTTATCGTAAGAAAATTTTAGCGAACGTTGATTTTTAATCCTTACATTTTCTTTATCATATCCAATGAAAGAATCCAGAAAGAAATTGATGTAATTTTTATACGTGGCTTCTGTAAACGGAATGATGACAACTTCTTCAATTTTCTTCGCTTTTATCAAAACCACTTTCAGTTTTTTATTTAAAAGCTCCGAAGTGTTTACAGTAAAAGTTTCGTAATCATCTTTCTGAAAAACCAGGTTGTTATTATTTGTTGAATTGAGGCTAAAACTTCCGTCTGCTGCAGAAATAGTTCCGGTCTTTGTTCCGTCTAAATAAATATTGACATCGGCAATCGGTTTGCCGATATCATTAACGACTGTGCCATTTATGGTTTGTGACAGAAGCACATAAAAAGGACAAATCATTAAGAAAAGCAATACTGTTTTTTTCATGGTAAACAATATTACTAAATTTATAGTGATAAAAAAAAGAAGGCTAAAAGAAATTTAATTTAACCGATTTTCACACTTGTCATACTTAGCGAACCGCCAATTAAATCATCATTAAATAAAACCAGGTCTTCCGATTTATTTTTTAAACCTAAAGAATAGATCAATGGCAAATAATGATCGGGTGTAGGAATGGCGTATTGCAGAGAAGTTCCCTGTTTTTGATAATCAATAAGGTTCTGAAAATTTCCGTCAAGAAGCCAGTTGTTGGTTTTTTCACGAGCTTCAATTGCCCAGTCCCAACCCGCGCCAACAGTATCAATGTTTCGCCAGTCAATTAATCTTAGATTATGCACAATATTGCCGCTTCCGATAATTAAAATACCTTTTTCTCTTAATTTCTCTAATTTTTTAGCCAAATCAAAATGATATTGCGGTGGTTTTGTATAATCAATACTTAACTGAATCACGGGAATATCAGCATTGGGATACATGTGTTTAATTACAGACCAAGCTCCATGATCAAGCCCCCAATTGTGGTCTTCTTCAACGATTAGATTTAAAATATCTGCAACTTCATGTGCTAATTCAGGATTTCCGGGAGCAGGATATTGCACATCAAACAAAGCTTGCGGAAAACCACCAAAATCATGAATCGTTTTGGGCATATCCATCGCAGTAACTTTTGTTCCGCGGGTGAACCAGTGTGCAGAAATACACAAAATCGCATTAGGTTTCGGAATTTCTTTTGCCACATTTCTAAAACCCTGTACAAACTGATTTTCTTCAATGGCATTCATCGGAGAACCGTGACCAAGAAAAAGAACCGGCATTTTCTGTGAATTTTTAAACTGGCTGCTTATATTCTGTAAATCGTTGAGATTCATTTATATTTAGATTAAAAAAGGTTCAAGGTTAAATAATAATCCCTGAACCTTCTGATTTAAAAAACTAATTATTTCATTATTCCACGTTTTTGTGGCTTGCAGAAATTTATTTTAAAATTAAGCTTGTTTTACAAACTGCAATTCACCTGCAATTTTCACTTCATCGCTTACCATTACACCTCCTGCTTCAAGAGCTGCATTCCAGTTAAGACCGAAATCTTTTCTGTTGATTTTTCCTTCAAAAGAAAAACCTGCTTTTGTATTTCCCCAAGGATCTACGTTGATTCCTCCGAAATCTACATCCAAAGTAATTGGTTTTGTAATACCATTTACAGTAAGATTTCCAGTTACAGAATTGTTAAGAGCATTAGACTCAAAAGTAATGGTTGGGTTAGCTTCTGCATTAAAGAATTCGGCAGATTTTAAGTGATTATCTCTGTCTGTATTGTGAGTAGAGATAGAATCTACATTGATGGTTGCGGTAGTTTTTGCATTGGCAAAAGTATCGTCCTCAGCTTCGATTTCTGCATTGAAGTTTGTGAAATTACCTTTGATGTTAGAAATCATCATGTGTTTTACTTTAAAAGTAATCTCACTGTGCGCTGGGTCTAAATTCCATTTTGTAGCCATTGTATGTATTTTTTTGTTGTTATTTATAATGCAAATCTAAGACAAGAATGATTTCCAATTCATTGACTTAGGATAAGAAATTAATTTTTATATAAATTTAATGAGAATTCTGCAGTTATTTGTTCGTTGAAGAAGCAAATTCTTATTTTAGGTTTAAAAATTCATTAATAATTAAAGAAAATAATTCTATTTTTGTTAGATAATGGAAAATAAATCCCCGTTTTTAGATACTTTGTTTCTTCTTAGAAAAGAAGGCGCACTGACTATTTTTTCAGATCTTAAAATATTGACTAAAAAAGAAGAAAATGAGGCGGAAGATTTTTTTGAATCTGAATTTGAAAAAGAAAGATTAGATTTTTTATCCGATAAGATTCCATTCAATAAAGAAGCTGCCATTTGGGCTGCTAAAATTTTGTATCACAGTGCACAGTTGTATTTAATAAGAAAAGATACGGCGAAAGATTTAGAAAAACTGATTCCTCAATATCAAGGTGAAAAAGATGTTTCCGCAATTTTATCTGCAGATTTGTCGTTGAGGTTTTTACCACAATTATTCGATGCACTTCAGGTTGCAGACTCTACAGATCCTTTGGTGAAATTGCTGGAAAATATTTTACATCAGTTTCATTATTCAGGAATTGGATTAGATTTAAATCTTGAAAAAATCAATTGGGAAGAAGAATTAAAAGACAAAACCTACCGAAAATTATATCTTGAAAGAATCGTTGAAAAGAAAGCCTATAAACTGGCAGAAATTCCCTACATCAACCAATTGCTGATCGCAGAATTTGGAATGTATAAAGATACTTTTTGGAAAGAATTAAAAATAGTAGAAAACTAATCTGTTTGTATTTCTTGGCTGAGTAGAACGCCTTTGCGAACTTAAAAACGGTTAGCTGTTAAAAAAAACTTTGCGCTCTTTGCGTTTAAAAAGCAGAAGCAAGAAAAAATATAAAGAAAAAATGACTCAAAATATAGAAAAACTAAACAAAGTTCTCGCCTTTGTTAAAGACACTTTTGTCGGGAAAAATGACGTTGTAGATTTGCTCGGAATCTGCTTGTTGGCAAGAGAAAATGCATTTTTGTATGGTCCTCCCGGAACCGCAAAATCTGCCATTGTAAGAACATTGGCAAATACGGTAACAGACGGTAAAAACTTTGAATATCTTTTAACACGTTTCACCGAACCAAACGAAATTTTTGGTCCTTTTGATATCAGAAAATTAAAAGAAGGAGAATTGTTAACCAACACAGAAGGCATGATGCCTGAAGCATCGATGGTTTTTCTGGATGAAATCTTCAATGCCAATTCGGCAATCTTGAATTCTCTTTTGATGGCTTTAAATGAAAAGATTTTCAAAAGAGGAAAAGAAACAAGGAAGCTTCCTGCGTTGATGTTTGTCGGTGCAAGTAACGTTCTTCCTGAAGATGAAGCTTTGAATGCACTTTTTGACCGTTTTTTAATTAGAATTAATGTTGATAATGTAAATCCGGATCTTCTTCAACAAGTACTTTTAGCTGGTAGAAAACTCGAAAATATTCTGGAAACCGAAACTCCCGAAATCTTTTCAGATGAAATCCGAGAGCTTCAGAATTTGTGTAAAAACATAGACCTGAAACCGATTTATGAAGTTTATTTAAATACGATTATCAATCTTAGAAATACAGGAATTGCGATTTCCGATCGTAGAGCTGTGAAACTGCAAAATTTAATCGCGGCAAGTGCTTTAATTTGTGGTAGAAACGAAGCGATTCTTTCAGATTTATGGGTGTTGAAACATATTTGGGATACCGAAGAGCAGATTGAAATTTTAGAAGGAATTATCAACAGAACGATTGAAAAAGACGACCATCCGAAATCTCATCCACAAGCTTTACAGAATAAAATTCCCAATCCTGAAGAGGTGATGAAAGATGTAAAAATCCTGATCGAAAAATGGAATAGCGGAACATTAAGTTTTGAGGAACAAAACGTGATAAAAGATAAATTAAGATATCTCCAAACCCGATGCGACTGGATCAGAAATCCTGAACAAAAACAATACATTCAACAAGAAATCGAAAGTTTATGGCAGAAGATTCTTCAAACAGTATAAAAACTTTTTGGGCAGAACTTCCAAAAGGGGATGAAGATTTTCTTGGTGCAATTCGAGACTGGAAAAATGTTCATATTGCAATTGATGAAGAGATAATTTGGCTAAAGGGTTTTACTGATGAACAGGCTGTTTCATCGGAAATTCAGCAGTTGCCGAATTTTATTTTGTATGAATTAGGGGATGGACTTTTATTCAGAAAAGGTGCATTGGTTCCGAGTAAAAAAATGAGAACCGCTTTGTTGTGGGCTCCGATTGATAAAGCTTTAAAGCTCACTTTTCCTATTTCAAATAATAATTTTTTTGGAATTAATGAAAAGGTTGATGTAAAATTAAAATCTAGTGAAGAAGAGCAGCCTGCAATGGCTTTGCTTTGTTCAATTTCAGAAATTAAAGAAGTAATTATTACGACACCAAAATTCAAATTAGAAAAACTGGATTGGATTGTTATTAATGATAAAGCATTGTTTATGGGAACTCCATTATTAGGCTTTCCCGGAAAAACTTTTTGGTTAAAAGATGATCATCTTCTACCAACAGGTTTTGATTTTGAATTTAAAGATCTGAGTTCATTATTGCAAAGAAAATATAATGAATGCAACGAAGACTGGCTTTTATGGAGCGAAACCGGAAGTGTATTATCCATTAATAAAGAGAATTTTAGAAAACTATCTGTAAGTTCATTTCGTCTGACTGAAAAATCACAGGAATGGAATTAAAAGAATATTTCCAATCATACGAAGATTATTTCTGGGAATGGACAACGGATGAAGATGTTCTGGACGATAGCGACTATAATGAAAATAATCTTATTTCGTTTCAGAATATTGGGGCTGTTGTTTATAGACCTTATCTGATTGAGATTTTGAAGGAGCTTCAACTTAACGGTTTGCCAATTTTGAGCCCTCTTTTATTAGCTTTATATGCAACAAATGAAGGATATTTAGATTTAAAAGGTATTAAAACGAATCTCAGAAAACATCCTTTGGCAGCGCATGAATATGTTAAACATTTGATTCGTCCTGCATTTCAATTTTTAGAAACATTAAAATCTCTCCATCACAATTATAAAAAAGGGAAAAATAGAGTTCTTCTTTTACAGACAATATTCAAGTATGCGTCCAATAATATTTCGGAAAAACAATCGGAATATATTTTAAATGGATATTTACGAAATTCACGAAAAATTGCCGATTCAGCACAAAAAATAGAAATTACAGTTTCGAATTTTTCCAAAGATTTAGGGATCTTGGTTGCTTTGAATGAGAAATTTCCTTCAAGTCAAATGATTATTCAAGTAATGAAAGGTAATTTGAAAATTGCTGATATTGAAGAAGAAGTTATTGAAGAAGAAACAACAATAGAAACCGGTAAAGATTTTATTCAGGAACTCATCGAAGAACCCAAAACTTTTCAGGTTGGAAGTTTAATTAAAAGAATCTGGAGCGGGCTAAAAATTCCGATGCGTCATCTTTCTCCCGGTGAACAACCGATTGGCGGAGTTTCAGATATGACCAACAAGGGCGATTTCAGCAGAATGCTTTTGTCTGAATTTGCCAATGAAGATGAGGTTTTTATGAATCGTGTGGCGAATAATGAAGCTTTATACATTCAGCGTGAAATTCCGCCTGAAGAAAATGTTTTTGAAAGAATTATTTTAATAGATACTTCCCTGAAAAACTGGGGAACTCCGAAAGTTTTGGCTTTTGCATCGGCAATTGCTGTTATCAAGCATCCAAAAGCGCATTCAGAGTGTAAAGTTTTTGCTTTAGGACAAAATTCAATTCCGATAAAGCTTGATAAAGTGGAGGAGGTGATCGATCATCTTAATATCGTAAGTCCGGTTTTGGAAGTTTCTCAGTCATTGGAAAAGTTTTTTAGTGAAGAACATACCGAGAAGGATCTTGAAGTTTTTTTTATTACCAATCAGGAAAATTTAGAAAATCAAAAGCTGCAGAAAGTCATTCACGAAAATCGGGACCGACTGAAATTTTTGGTGACAACTTCTGCTGAAGGCGAACTGAATTTTTACAAACATCATAAAGGAACAAGAAAACACGTTCAGAAGATCATGCTTCCGTTGCAGGAATTATGGGCAAATCCAACGAAGAAAAAACAGCAACAAGATCAAAGATCAGATTCGGGCGGAAGAAAGATAGATGTTCCGATGAATTATCCATTGTTGTTTCCAATGCCACAAAACAAGATTGAAAGCTTTTTGTTGGATGGTGAATTCTTTATTTTGAGTTCAAAAAAACAATTGTTGAAAACTTATCTTTCAGATAATTATTACAATAAGAATTATTATAGTCAATACAAAACGCATAGAGGTTGCGAGGTTTTATTTGAAGATATTTCGGTCAAACCGAGAGGAGAGTTTGCGTTGGCAAAAAATAAACAACAACACTATATTTTGTGTCAGTATCAACCAGATAAAAAGCTGATCTCAAAGTTGAACTTAAATACTGGAGAGTATTCCGAATTAAATTTAAGCGGTCGAAAAATACATCATTCACTTCATTTAATCTATTTTAATAAAAAATTCTATCTATGGGAAAAAGATGCAACTTGGATTGAAGAAATTAATATTGATGGAAATGTAATATTGGAAAATGTGAAAACTGAAAGACAAATTCAGAAAAATAATGAAAAAGCACAGAGTGAATTACAAAGACTGGATACTTATTATGATGACAAAATTCTAAGCAACTATGACAAAATTGGGATCAACGATGATCATCAAATTGTAATTTCAAAATACGAATTGTATACAACGGAGTATGATTCAATACTACTTCAGAGGAATAAAATTAAAATGTCAGTTTACGCTCAAAAAATAAAAAACAAATTTGTTTTTTCTGAAGGGAGTGAGATCATTGCAGATCCTCGTGGAATTTTAACTTTTAAAAGTATAAACAAAGCTATTCCTGTGTTTTATCTTGCTACGACAACCGATGGTTTTTTAGCAATAGCAAGTGATACAGAATTTGGAGGATCAGAATTTTATCTTCCTGAAAGTACATTGTTAAAAATTAAAACTGTCTCACATATGTATTCTGAATATTTAGAACCGTTTATTCATCAAATTGTAGAATATGGAACTGAGAATTAAACCTTTTCCGAAAAACAATTATCCTAAAAAAGGACTTTTAATAAAAAGTTCTTCACCATTGACGTGGCTGCACGAAATGGAAACTTTAGGAATTGATTTAAATGAAGTTCGGTCATTTCCAATTCCCTCCAATGAACCGAATACTTTGTACGGAAGCTTTTTGATCTTTAAAGATCTTGCACCTTCTGAAATTGGCAAGAATTCTTATTTTCAATGTGTTGAAGACAGGCTTTTCATCCCTGAAAACACTACTTTTTATCCTAAGCTTAATCCTGAAGACTGGCAAAATATCAATGCTGATCTTATGGTGATGCATCCCGATTTCGGTTTGGTGAAATTGAATGAAGAAATTGATTGGATCTCATTAATTGATCATCCTAAACAGTCAGAAGATAAGATTCGAAAACCATCAAACGGAGTAACAATTCCCCAAGAAATTAAAAGTTTTATGGTGGAAATGGATGATGACCAAGTGATGGAGGCGCTTCAAAAACCACAAACTGAAGAAGAGTGGATGAAAAACCTGCCTTTTGATATGAAAAAAGTAATGGCAGGAAATAAAAAGGAAATAGAAAAATATTTAAAATATATTGAAAAATATCCTGAAAGAGCTGTAGAATTGGGAGTTCCGTTAGATATTATGGGAACTTCCAGAGGAGATGGGTTTGGCAAATTCAATTTTGGAAACTGGTTTCAAAACTTTTTTGGTGGTGGTGATAATTCTTCAGGTGAAAGTTCAGGTTCTGGAAATTACCGCTGGGTATTTTTTGTGATTATCATTTTAATTATAGTTGCTAGAGTAGGGTTTCAGTTCACTAAGGATGAAGCAGAGGAACATGTGAATTCAGGGAAAGTTCAACAGCAAAATAAGATCGGAAAAATTTTGGCTTTCAAATCTGGGATTACTGATATTGATATAAAAATTGATTCTATTTACAGGAAGCGAAGAGGTAAATTGATGAATGATTTTGCCCTCGCAAACACGAAATATTCAAGAGGGAAATCGATGGATGATGTGGTGAAAGATGTTGAGAAATACAGAATTGATGAAGGAAAAACAAAAGATTCTCTCAAAACGATCTATAATAAAAAAATAGTAAAAGTAATTACGGAAAATACAGAAAAACTGCAAAATAAAATCACAGATTCTCTCAAAAAAGAAGGCAACGGAATACCTGCCGATAAAGGTGTTGTGAAAATGGTTCTCAATAAAAAACAGATCTTGATGGCTGACTCTTTAGGGAAACGCTACGGAACTATTGAGCCGCCAGTTTCTAAGATGGATGAAAATTCACAGGCTTATCTTGAAGGAAACAAAGACGACTCAGCTGATGGATCTGAAAAAGTTTCGGCATCAGAGATCTTTTGGTTAATTGTTTTAATGGCGGGTGCTGTAGGATTGTATTCTTTCCTTTTTAAAAAGAAAAAAATACATTTCGGTGGTGAAAATGTTCCGGTAGGGATCAAGATCTTCCTCATGGTTGTTCTGATTGCTTTGTTGAGTTATATTTTTTATCCGATCATCGAAATGTTTGGCTATAACTGGTTTGTCTGGATATTGATCATTTGTGTAGCTCTTCTCTTGTACAGACTTTTTCGCGAAGATAAAACCATTTTAAAATCTGAAGAGAATGAATAAGCAGAAGTTTATCGATAAGTTTCTGAGAGCACTTGTGGTTTTAGCAATTATTAAGATCATTGCGATCTTTGCTGAGTTTTTTCAGAAAACATTTTGGAGCGTTATTGGGAATTTGGTGATTTTTACAGTTGTTTTAGTAATTATATTTTTTGTAGTAATTGCACTTCAGAATAAAGAAAGATCTGGGAATTCTTCAGAAAAAAAAGGCGGTGGCGGAAATTTTTATCTTGAAAATTCTTTGTTCGACAGGATCAGAAACAAATACGAAGAATTAGCCGAAAAATACATTGCCGAAAAAGATTATACAAGAGCCGCAAAAGTTTATATGAATTTGCTGAATGACAATTATCGTGGCGCAAAAACACTTGAGGATGGCGGTTTGTATAATGAAGCTGCCGTGATCTACCTTAAAAAATTAAAAAATAGATCGGAGGCTGCGTCTTGTTTTGAAAAAGCAAAGCAATATCAAAGATCGATTGAACTGTATAAAGAGCTCGAGCAAAAAGAAAAAGTGGGTGATCTTTATATACAAATTAACGATGCCAAAAATGCGAATTCTTATTATCAAATGGTTGTTGATGATTATGTAAACAACGATCAGATGGTGAAAGCTTCTCTTATTTACCGCAAAAAAATGGATTTTCCGGAAGAAGCTCAGAAAATTCTTTTACAAGGTTGGGAAGAAAATAAAGATGCTTTTAATTGCTTGAATAACTATTTTGTAAATATCAATACTATTGAAGACCTGAATCATACAATTCAAAATTTATACCTCAAAACTCCTTCTGATAAGAAATTAATTTATCTGGAAGCGATGAAACATGAGTTTAATAAAGATTCAAAACTACAGGAAACAACAAGGAATATCGCATACGAGATCATTGCCGAAAATATAGAAAATCATTCTTCCATCATCAATGAACTGAAGCATTTCAATCCAAAAGATGAGGTGATCTTAAAAGATATTTCGAGATACAGAACAGGGAGAAATAAAATGTTTAGAAATTAATATGAGCTTTATAGCATCATTGATCAGATGCTTTCAATGATACAAAAAAGGTGGCCAAATTTATAAGGCCACCTTCTTCTTGATTTATTCTTTGATAAGTTTCTTTGTGTAAAAATTATGATCTTTATCTTGAACTTTAAGAATATAAATTCCCTTTTCCAAAAAACTGATATTTATTTTTTTATTGTTTGTAGATAAATCCTTAATTAATCTACCATCAATACTATAAATGGAAATGTTTACAATATCAATATTTCCTTTTACGAAAACAGTGCTTTTTGCAGGGTTAGGATATATATCAAAACTATAATCAATAGTAGTTTCATTAGTTGATAAAAGAGATAAAGGGCAACCAATAGGAATAGGATATAGTTTTGTGATCGTAGTTCCGTCACCTAAAACGCCATTGGAATTACTTCCCCAAACCCAAAGTGACCCGTCATATTTTAATCCCATAGAATAATACATGCCTGATGATATTGATTTCCAGTTATTTTGCGAGTTTACTGGGATGGGATTAGCTGTAAAATTATGAAAAACACTATCACCTAATTCTCCATATCCCCAAGACCATAATGTTCCATCTGTTTTTATTGCAGTTGCATATAGGTATCCTAATTCTAGATCTTTCCAATTGTTTTGATTGCCGACTTGTATCGGAGTTGTTTGATACGGTGCTGCAATAGGGAAATCGAATTTTTCACCCCATTGCCAAAGTGTACCATCAGTTTTAATAGCTGCAGCACGTACATGTCCTGCACTTACAGTTTTCCAGTTAGTATCTATTCCTATTTGTGTAGGGATGGGATTATTTGATATTCCGAATGTTCCGTTACCCAGTTGAGCTCGATTATTATCTCCCCAAGACCATAAAGTACCATTGGTTTTTATAGCATAAGAGCTTTCAAGTCCTGTAGCAATGACCGCCCAGTCATTATCGTTACCAACTTGTGTAGGATAATATCTGTGTCCTCCTGTCATTCCAAGTTGACCGTTGTAGTTATTTCCCCATGACCAAAGTGTACCGTCTGTTTTTAATGCGAGATTATGAGTGTCATAGCATGCAATACTTTTCCAGTTTTGATCAGTGCCAATTTGTACGGGTGTGTAAACATTTGTAGTATTTCCATTTCCGACTTGTCCCCAAGCATTCCATCCCCAAGCCCAAAGCGTTCCATTTTTTTTTATCGCTAATACGTGGCTTGAACCATCCATTGCAAATACTTCTGTCCAGTTGTTTTCATTTCCAATTTGAATTGGAATAGTTGAATCAACAGTAGTTCCATTTCCGAGTTGTCCAAATTCATTTACACCCCATCCCCATAACGTTCCATCATTTTTGACTCCATAAGAAGTTTTATATCCGCTTGTAACAGTTTTCCAGCATTGTGAGTAGACTAAAGAATTAATCAAAATAATAAATAAAAGATAAAATTTTCTCATTAGGTTATTAGAATTTTTCTTAAAAATACAAAAAACATTTATCTTTGCATCAATAAAATTATGACAATACAAAGAGCACATATCAGTTTAAATCTATGCGATCGCCCTGTAGTAAAGGGATCGTTTGGATATGAATGGATGATATCGGATGAGGCGAAATGTGCTTGCTTTGAAAATTATTTACCGTAAACCCGTAAAGATTTAATCAAAATATAGTGAAAACGCCTCGGTCATCGAGGCGTTTTTTGTGTTTTTAGGGCAGAAATTATTTAGAATGAAAAAAAATAACCATAAAAGTAAAAATTATTTAATCAACAATGAACAACTAATAAGAAAATAAAACGTGATAGGAAAACCAATGAGAGACAGTCATTTAGGTAATTAAGGTATCTGTAAAATATTACGGACAGAAATCCTCTACTCTAAAAGAAAGTTGTAATTAATTGATTTGCAGCATGTTGGTTGAAAAATAAATTTGTGAATTAAATATTTTCGTACTTACTTTGCAACCGAAAATTAAAAGCAACACGTTTTTAATCTTTTCAAAAAAACAATTTTATACAACAAGAATATAATGAAACAATTACATAACATATCTAATCAGTATTCAGGACGAGACAGACAAGAGCCGATGGGATTTGCGTGTATTCTTGATAGTGAATTTGTGGATAAAAGGTGCTTATATAAATGGGTCAGCTAATGTAGCGACACGTCAAAATATATAAAGCGCCTCCCGAAAAGAGGCGCTTTTTTTATGGTTTCTTTAGCTTATTTGGTAAAGCGCCGGTTTGTGGCACCGGAGAACAGGGTTCGATCCCCGAAGATACCCAAAAATGTGAATGGTCAACAGTGAATCTTTTTTCGCAAAAGGATTTTAAAAATTGACAAGCTAAGTGAATTAATAATTGACCATTCACTAAATTAAAATAATCTCATAGCTCAATGGGTTGGAGCATCGGTCTGATACGCCGAAGGTTGAAGGTTCGAGCCCTTCTGGGATTACAAAATATAATCTTATAGCTCAATTGGATAGAGCGTCGGTTTACGACACCGAAGGTTGAGGGTTCGAATCCTTCTGAGATTACAAAATGTGAATTGCGAATCGTGAATTTTGTTTCACAAGTGAATCTAAAATTGATGAGCAAAGCGGATTGACAATTCACGATTCACATAAAAAAGGTCTATTGAGGTAATGGCTAACCTGCCTGACTGTCGCTCAGGTACTGCGAGTTCGAAATGCAAAGCATTCGTGAATTCAAAAGAAAATATATATATGTGATGATGAACAATCTCGCATAGACCGCAAAGATTCACGGAAAATTTCCGATCCGACTGTCTCTCGGAAAAGATTTTTGAAGTGAATCTGCAAAACTGGAAAGATAACGGTGGTTGTTTACCCGTCTTGGATGCGGGAGGTCGCAAGTTCGAATCTTGCTTTCCAGACAATTTGCTCCATTCGTCTAATGGTTTAGGACGGCTGCCTTTCGAGCAGTAGATAAGAGTTCGATTCTCTTATGGAGTACAATAATGTGAATGGTCAATAGTGAATTTCACTTCGTAAGTGAATTTGAAAATTGATAGCAAAGGGAATTGATAATTGGCAGTTCACATAAAAGATTTCGTAGCTCAATAGGTTAGAGTATCGGTTTCATAAGCCGAAGGTTGAAGGTTCGAGTCCTTCCGAAATTACAAATAACTAAATGTTAATTGTTTCAAAAAGAGAAAAGAAAAAGTTTGTCGAGAGCAGAAGATCTTTACGCCAAAAAAACACAAAAATATAGACAGGCTTTTTCTTAACTCAAAAAATGAAAATTAATAAGTAAAAGTTGAAAGATGGATGAAGAAAGTTGGAAGTTTTAAACATAATATAAATTTTTAGATAAAATAAAGTTTGTCAAAGCGCAGAAGTTCTTATATCAAACAAAAAATTAAGACAGGCTTTATTTTTTTCAATTAGAAATTAGAAACGTGATATTTCTAAAAACGATCAACTAGAAACCAACAACTAATTAAAAATGATGGTTCGCCGAAGTGGAAGAGTCGGGGCGGTCTGCAAAACCGTTGTGAAAACTGAGTGGGTTTGAATCCCATAACCATCTCAAATAACTAAAATGAGATTAGTTCCGAAGAAAATAAAAGTTTGTCGAGCGAAGAAGTTCTTACATCAAACTAAAAATAAAAGACAGGCTTTGTTTTTCTTCAAATGAGAAATTAGATGTTAGAATGAAAATCATTCATCTTCTATCAATTATCATCTATAAAAAAGGAAGTACGCCGAAGTTGGAGAGTCGGGGCAGACTGACATGAGGAACGAATTGAACGATTCCTTAAAAAAGAAAAAGTAACAGAGTTAAAATCTGTTGCTTGATTGCTGAGTAGGTTCGAATCCTACTACTTCCACCAACCGCTTATAATGTAAAGGAAGCATGCAGGAAATATACTCTTGTTGTTCAGGTTCGACTCCTGGTTAGTGGTCAAAAAAAGTGAATAATGAATAGTGAATTTTGCTACGCAAGTTAATTTAAAACTTGACTGCAAAGCAAATTGAAGATTCAACATTCACAAGAGAAATGCTCTATTCGTCTAACGGTTCAGGACGCCTGCCTTTCGAGCAGAAAATAAGGGTTCGATTCCCTTATAGAGTGCAAAATATGAGTAATGGGTAATGGGTAATGTGCAATGAGTAATTATTATCAGCATAAATTATTAAGGAAGAATTTATATAATTAATTACACATTACTTATTCCTCATAGAAACTTGCGGGAATGGCGGAACGAACTGGCAGACGCACTTGATTTAGGCTCAAGATATTGAGGGTTCGACTCCCTTTTCCCGTACAAAATTGCCTCTCTATTCCAATTGGCAGAGAAAACGGTCTTAAACTCCGTAAAGTCCCAGTTCGAATCTGGGGAGAGGTACAAAAAATATAAGTCATGGGTAATGAGCGATGAGTAATTATTGCAAACACTAATTGAAATATGATTTTAATATTACTAATTACCTATTACTCATTACTAATATCAATAATCATTTATGAATTATAAAAAATATAAAACTTAAACATGTAGAAAAAATGGAAACGCAACAACAAATATGGCAAAATATGACAGGAAAAATTTTCCAACATTCTATCACACAATTGGTAGAAGAAGCCATCATTCGCGAACAGGCAAATGGATATCGACTGAAAGTGTGTGTAGGTTCAGACTCCCACGTTTACGGTGATGCCATTAATTATGCTACGGCAGTTGTCTTTATTCGTGAGGGAAAAGGAGCGTTTACCTTTATCAGAAAAGAAAGAGAAATACAGAATATCAGTATTAAAGAGCGAATGTTGAACGAAGTCAACAAATCTGTAGAAATCGCCTATGCCATTTGCTCAATTCTGGAAACTTATGATGTGGAAATGGAGGTACACGCAGACATTAACACCGACCCTGATTTTAAATCCAACGTCGCTTTGAAAGACGCGATGGGATATATTCTGGGAATGGGTTATATTTTTAAAGCAAAACCTTACGCTTTCGCAAGTTCAAATTGTGCTGATATGATGGTATAATAAAAGCGGTAAGCGAGATGTAATAAGCTGGAAGTTTTTTAACTGTATGAATATTAACTTCCCACATCCCGCTTCTAACTTCCATCAAAAAAAATAAAACAATGAAAACAATTTTAATCATTAACGGAGAAAAATACTGGAAAGATTATTTTGCAGGATTTAATGTGGTTCAGAAAAAAGTTCAGACCTCAGAATTTATTGTAAAAGATGCTGAATTGTATGTAATCGATGCAGATGGAGTTTGTAAACCTGACGTGATTTTTTGGAGATTGGGAGCTATAAATCCAGAAGCAAAACACAGAAATATTTTGGAATTAATTGAATATTCAGGAGTTCCTTGTGTGAATTCAGCTTCAACATTATTAATGGGTTACGATAGATTATCAATGTTAAATAGATTGAGAAATCTTGGGTTACCTGTTATTGATTTCAATGTAGCAACCAATACAACTCAACTGAAAAATCTCGAAATGCAATTTCCTTTTGTGGTTAAAGTTGGAAATCATCACGGTGGATACGGGAAAAGTTTGGTTTCAACCGAAGAACAATGGGAAGAACTGAAAGATTTGCTGTTTATTCATCAGGATTATGTGACGACAGAGAAATTTATCAACTATAAATATGACATTCGTTATCTGGCTATAAATGATAAAGTTTGGGCAATGAAAAGAAAAGGCAAATATTGGAAAGCTAATTCATTAACTCAGGAATATCAAATCATCGAGCCAGAAAAAGAATGGATAGAAAAAGTAAAGCTGTTACGGGATAACATCAAAGCAAATATCGTTGCCATTGATGTTCTGGAAATAGAAAACGGAGAAAAAGTGATTTTAGAATACAATGATATTCCGGGTCTTTCAGGATTTCCTGAAGATGCAAAATTGGAATTATCAAATATTGTAAAAAGCAAATAAAAGAACCTTTAAAAACTAATAACCATGTATTTTTTAGTTCAGGCTAATGTATATTTAGATCCCGATCATTATAAAATTTTTGATGCTTTGGAAGAATTGAATATTGATTACAGCGTAATTAATATTCCTCCAAACTCAGAAAAAATAGACTTCGAAACAGACAGAAAAGATGTTTTTGTGTATGGGTCGGTAACAATTGCAAGATTGGCAAAACAAAATACCGATTGGCTTCCTGGGTCTTTTTACGGAGGCAATCACCTGTATGAAGTGTATTCCAAATATTATGGTGAAAACCTTTTGAATCATAAAGTTTCCGTTCATAAAATTTCAGAAGAATTGATTTGGAAAAAAGGTGAAATTAAATTCATCAAACCTTACAATGAAGCTAAAATTTTCACAGGAAAAGTTTTCAGTGAAACAGAATGGAAAGATTTTGTTTTTGAAGGATTGAAAAATAGATCCAACAGAATTACAGAAGATTCTTTGGTTCAGATTTCTGAAGCAAAACTAACAATAAAAGAAGTTAGACTTTGGATCGTGGGCGGACAGATTATCGATGCAGGATATTATAAATTTAATGATAATGCGCCTTTCGAAGAAAATGTTTCAGGAGAAGGATTGAGTTTCGCCAATGAAATGATTCAAATTTTTAATCTTGAAGAAGCTTTTGTAATGGATATTTGTTTAACAGATGAAGGCTGGAAAATCGTAGAAATAAATTGTATCAACAGTTCCGGATTTTATCCAAACACCAATGTGAAAAGTATTATCAAAGCATTGAATATTTACTTTTCCAATTAAAAAATAAATTAAAATGTTTTTATACGACAAAGTAATTGTCATAGATATCGAAGCCACATGTTGGGAAAAAGGGCAAACTCCTGAAAATCAAAAAAGAGAAATTATTGAAATCGGAATTTGCAAACTCAATATATCAGACGGAAATATCGAAGATAAAAGAAGCTATTTGATAAAACCGACACAATCGGAAGTAAGCGAATATTGTACAAAATTGACAGGAATTACTTCTGGAAAACTAGAAAAAGAAGGGGTTTCTTTTAAAGAAGCCTGTTCAAATATCAAAAACAGATATAATTCATTACGAAGAACATACGCCGGTTATGGTGGATTTGACAAATCAATTATGGAAAGTCAATGCCAAGAATTTGATGTTAAATTTCCCTTTAGTGAAACGTATCTTGATTTGAAAGTGTTGATAAGTTTAATGACTGGTGAAAAGCCAATTGGACTATTGAAAGAACTTCAGACAAGAAATATAGAATTTGAAGGGAGTAATCATAATGGTGCAGATGAAGCTTTTAACACAGCAAAATTATTGCATCAAGTTTTAAAAAATTAAAGCAATGGAACTCACAAAAAGATTATTGTTTCTGGATGATATAAGATACCCGATTGAGGCATATCATTATACCAAACAGGATGTTTTTCTCAGAAAAGACTGGCATATCGTTCGAAATTATGAGCAGTTTGTCAACAGAATTTTGGAAAAAGGACTTCCGGAAATGATTTCTTTTGACCATGATCTTGCTGATGAACATTATTTGAAACCAGATTCTCAGGAATTTGTTGAAAAGACTGGCTACGATTGTGCAAAATGGCTGGTGGAATATTGTATGGATAATTATTTAGACTTACCGAAATTCTATTGCCACTCAATGAATCCTGTTGGAAAGGAAAATATTAAGAACCTTTTAAAAAACTTTAAAAATTTATAATGGATATTTTTAGATTAATTCAGGATATAAAAGCGCATTTGAAATTTAGCTTTGATGAGGTTGATAAATGGTTTGAAAAAGATAAAGCAACATTGAATTATCAACCTTCAAATGGAGGTTGGACGATTGAACATATTTTAGAACATATTTATCTCACAAACTTTTATTTGTTGATTCTTATTGAAAAAGGTTCAAAAAAAGCAATGCGAAATTATCAAAGTCTTGATTTAAATCTGGAAATAAAAAACTACAGTTTCAATGCAGAAAAATTTGAAAAAGTAGGTGAGTATGGTGCGTTTGAATGGATAAGACCGGAACACATGGAACCTAAAGGAGAATTAAATTTAAATGAAATCAGAAGTTTAATTTTTCAGCAATATCATCAATGTTTAAATTATTTAGACTTGATGAAAAACGGCGAAGGTCTTCTTTGCAAAATGACAATGACCGTAAATGGATTGGGAAAAATCAATGTGTATGAATACATTTATTTTCTTTCACTTCACGCTCAACGACATATTACTCAGATGAAAAATAATGAATTAGAACTATTTTAAGCTGCAAATTTTCAACATTTAAGTTCTTTTGTAGTTCATAATTGATTTTGGAAAAGACCACTTAAGTTTTTGAAAATCTTTGATTTTCTCTTATGTGAACTAAATATTTTCAAAGTTGTAAACTAAAAAAACTAAAGTGTTCTTAAGTGTTAAAAAACTTTTGTCCCTTTTGTGGTTAAAAATAAAAAATTAAAAAAATGATTTTCAAAACATATAACTCTATAGAAAATGCTTACCAAGCTCGTGTGATTGACCAAATCAAATTGCAGGGTTTTGGAAAGGAGATTTTCATCGTGCAAGAAAAAGTTCACGGTGCTAATTTCTCTTTCTTCACCGATGGAAAGGAAATTAAAATAGCAAAAAGAACTGCTTTCATCGAAAAGGACGAAAAATTTTACAATGCACATCAAATATTAGAACGTTACAGAAATAATGTAATTGAAGTATTCGAAAAAGTAAAAACCAGTTATCCGGATATTGAAACTATGGTTATCTACGGTGAATTGTTCGGAGGCGGTTACAAACACAAAGAAGTTGATTCTGTAAAAGATGCAATAAAAGTTCAAAAAGGCGTTGAATATGCACCTTACAACGAATTTTATGCATTCGATATTAAATTAAATGGAACTACTTATTTGGATACAGATTTGGTCAATCAAATTTTCGATGAAACCGGATTTTTCTATGCGAAAATTTTGTTTCAAGGTACTTTGGAAGAAGCTTTGAAATTCCCGAATGATTTCGATTCTAAAATTCCGACTTGGTTGGGATTACCTGAAATTGAGAACAATATTTGTGAGGGAACGATTATCAAAACATTGAAAACTAAATATTTTGGAAACGGTTCAAGAGTCATTTTGAAAAATAAAAATGAAAAATGGACTGAGAAATCTAAAGTGGTGAGAAAACAGAATAAATCGGTTCAAAAACAAATCAACTTTAGCGAAAAAGCTCAAAATATTTGGGACGAAATTCAAAAATATGCAACTATAAACAGATTGAATAATGTTGTCAGTAAAATTGGCGAATTCGAGCCCAAAATGGTTGGAAAAGTAATCGGTCTTTTTGCGCAGGATATTTTAGAAGATTTTGAAAAAGATTTTCCAGATGTCTCTAAAACTATAGAAAAAGAAGAACAAAAAAGGATTGACAAAAAGTTGAATTCTTTAGTGATTGATATTGTAAAAGAAGAATTAATTTCAGCAAAAGTGTAGTTTTGATAGTTACCGATGAATAAAAACTTTTGCGTTAAAACTGATTAAAAAATGAAAAAGATAAGTACATTATTCAAAAAAGATATAAATAATTTAGCAAGAGTTATTAACGAAATTGATGCTGAAAACAAATGGGTTTTTGATGGAAAAGCTATTGCTACACGAAAGTTTGATGGTTCTGCATGCGCAGTGATCAACGGTAAATTATACAAAAGATACGATGCGAAAAGAGGAAAAATAGCTCCGGAAGATGCAATTCCTTGTCAGGATGCAGATTTTGTTACCGGTCATCATCCGCATTGGGTTGCGTGTGAAATTACCAAGAAAGAAGATAAATACTTTTGGGAAGGTTTCTATGCTTTGGCTGAATTGGGCAAAGTAGAAGATGGAACTTACGAACTTGTTGGGGAAAAAATACAAGGAAATCCTGAAAATATTAACGGTCATTTATTGGTTAAGCACGGAACTCATATTCTTAGTTTAGAAAGTTTAGATTTTGAATTTATCAAAAACTTCTTGAGCAATCCTGAGAATAATATGGAAGGTATTGTTTTCCATCACACAGCTGATAATCGTATGTGCAAGATCAGAAAATCTGATTTTGGTGTACGTAGAAAATTAGTAAAAGAACTTATATTTTAAAAACAAACAATTAAAAATCAAAACAAATGCAAACAAATATATTTTTTACGGCAGATCATCATTTCGATCATGCCAATATTATAAAATTCTCCGAGCGGCCTTTTGAGTCGATGGAGGAAATGCACGAAGAACTCATCAAACGCTGGAACGAAAAAATAGGAAAAGATGATACTGTCTATCACTTGGGCGATGTAAGTTTAGGAAAACCAGATTTTACCAAAGAAATTTTAGATAGATTAAATGGAAAAATACATCTGATAAAAGGCAATCATGAATATTCTTCGCTTCGGGTTCCGGAAAGGTTCGAATGGATCAAAGATTACCACGAGCTTTATGTGGAAGACGAAAGTCATAAAATGGGCAAACAGAAAATCATGCTTTTTCATTACGCAATGCGCACCTGGAACGGTTCTCATCACGGAACATGGCAATTATACGGTCATTCACACGGAACTTTATCCGATGACGAAATGAGTTTGAGCATTGATGTAGGAGTTGATTGTCATAATTTTTATCCTGTTTCTTACGAAGAAATCAAAGAATTGATGAAGAAAAAGAAATGGACACCCCCTTTTGCTCCACGAAATTAGAATTGCTCCCTTCGGGGAGTTTTTTTTTGTAAATTATTTTTTACTGCGTAAATAGAATGCGTACTGATGGTTTTATCTTTGCAGAGCTTTAGCAGCAACACCAATTCTTCTTTAGGGTATTTCTTCCCGCTTCTCCTCCAATGAAAACCAAATGCAGATGAATGAAAAAATATGTAATAAAATAGTAAAATGAAAACAACCAATGAAATATTAATCATCGATTTGGAAGCCACATGTTGGGAAAACGACAGAATTCCCGCCGGACAAAAAGTTGATATTATAGAAATCGGAATTTGCGAATTAAACAGAACAACAAGAGCAATTTCCAAGAAACAAAGCATCTATGTAATTCCTGAAAGGTCTAAGATCAATAAATTTTGTACAGAACTCACCGGAATAACTCCGCAATTGATCGAAGAAAAAGGAATTTATTTCGAAGAAGCCTGTGAAAAAATCAAAAGAGAATATCAGTCAACTCCGCTTACTTGGGCAGGTTTTGGAAATTTTGATAAAGAGCAAATGATGGAACAGTGTGATTATCTCGGAATCGAAAATCCTTTCTCAGAAAATTATATTAATGTAATGTATCAATTTAAAAATCATATCGGACTTCATAAAATGATGGGCCTAAAAAGAGCTCTGAAATATATGAATATGGATTTTGAAGGAAATCATCACAACGGAGCAGACGATGCTTACAACGCTGCCAAAATTTTAAGAGAAATTTTGCAGTAATAATTTGGTCAGGAAGATGGATAATGGAAGCGGGAAGTTTTTGCGGTGCGAAATTGGCTTCCAGCCTCCAGCTTCAGACTTCCAGCCACAAATATTAATTTTTTTAAACAAATGAAAACAACAGATAACATATTAATTATAGACCTCGAAGCCACGTGTTGGAATGACCGCCCGCCGAGAGGACAGGAAAGCGAGATCATAGAAATAGGAGTTTGTATCATGGATGCAAAAACTGGTAAGATCTCGCAAAATGAGGGAATTTTAGTAAAACCTCAATACTCAAAAGTGAGTCCGTTTTGTACGGAACTGACTTCTATTACTCAACAAATGCTTGATGATGAAGGGATTTTGCTGGAAGATGCATTAGATATTCTTAGAGAAGAATATGATCCTGAAGACCTGACTTGGGCAAGCTATGGAAACTACGATTTGAATATGCTTCAAAATCAGGCAAGAAAATTCAGGGTCGATTATCCTTTGAGTGATGACCACATTAATGTTAAAACGTTATTCGCTCAATTGCATCCGATTCGAAAAAGCGTAGGAATGGATAGGGCTTTGAAAGAATTGAAATTTCCTTTGGAAGGTACGCTCCACAGAGGAGTTGACGATGTGAAGAACATTGCGAAAATTTTGCATTGGTGTTTGCAACGATAATGTAATAATAGCTCTCTTTCAAAAAGGGAGTTTTTTATTTTCTCTCCAACCATTCCTCATAAGAAAGCACACCCAATTCTGGCTTTGCATCACCTTCCAAGATCGAAATAAATTCCAGTTGATTTCCATCAGGATCATTAAAATAAATCGCTAAAGCGGGCATCCAAGCAAAAACCATCGGCTTATCAATTCCGTCTTTTAAAAAGTTGTAAGGTTTTAAATTTTTATTTTTCAAAAACTCAACTGAATAATTCAGAATGTCTTCTTTATCAGCTGAAAAAGCAAAATGTCTGGTCTGCAAATTTTCTTTCTGCTCCCACAATCCAAGCATAGATTCTTTATTTTTTCCAATCCATAAAAAAGCAATGGGACGGTTTTCATCTTTATGAGCGAATTCCAATCCTAAAACTTCAGTGTAAAATTGAATAGCATTTTCCAAATTCCTTACCTGAACGTGAGTTTCATATAATCCTATAATCATGGTTTTAATTTTAATGTACACAAAGCTAAAAAAGAGATTTTCAAAAATTTAAAATTGTTGATTCCTTTATTTGAAATGAATAATAGACAAATTGTATTTGGTTGCCTGTTAATAGTTGCTTGTTGTTAGTTTTTTTTAATTCAACGGTATGTTTGTCATTCAGAGCGAAACGCAGTGTAGCGTGGAATCTAATTTATCCCTATCACACTTAGATTCCTCCGGAATGACAAACTTTGTGAATATTTATTTTTAAAATCATTGTATTATTCCTCACAACAACAACAACAACAACAACAACAACAACAACACAATCAATCAATTTTATCGCAGATAAAATCCTTGCGCCTTAAAAACAGTTTGTAACAAAATAAAGCTTTGCGTCTTCGCGATTTTCCAACAAAAAATGAAAACTTTTTCAGAAATCTTTTCACTACGCAAAAACACTGCGCAACACCACTCTTACTTTGCATAAGAAATCAGAGAGGAAGTGATAATCCTCCAAAAATGTTTAACAATAAAAACAGTAACCATGAAATTTAATTTTTTAAGAAAATCAAATAACGTAGTAATGAATTACGAAGGTGCAAAAGCTTACAAAATGACACCTGCAGAAGAACTATACAGTGCTGTTGTTACAACAGGATTATCAAACGCAACTTATGAAAAAGGAAATGAAAGATTGGCGAGAATCCAGTCTCTGATTCAGAAAAATGACCCTGAATTCGTTGCAAAACTGGCGGTTTATGCGAGAAAAGAGATGTATTTGCGTTCAATTCCATTGGTTTTGACGACTGAATTAGCAAAACAAACTTCGGGTACTGACTTGATAAGTAAAACCGTTGACGGAGTTATCCAAAGAGCTGATGAAATCACAGAATTACTGGCGTATTACCAATTGGCAAATGAAAGAACAGAAACTAAAAAGTTGAATAAACTTTCAAAGCAAATTCAAAAAGGTTTGGTGAAATCTTTCAACAAATTTGATGAATATCAATTTGCAAAATACAACAGAAAAGCAGAAGTGACTTTGAAGGATGCTTTGTTCTTGGTTCACCCAAAAGCAAAAGATGAAAACCAACAGACAATTTTCAACAAGATCGTCAACGACTCGTTGGAAACTCCCTATACTTGGGAAGTTGAACTTTCAATGTTGGGTCAGACAAAATTTGCCGATGACGCTGAAAGAACATTAGCCTTCAAAAATAAATGGGAAGAATTGATCTTCAGCAACAAATTAGGTTATATGGCAACATTACGAAACCTTAGAAATATTTTGGAAGCCAAAGTTTCTTCTGATGCAATGTACAAAGTGTGCAACTATTTGTCAGATGAAAAAGCGGTAAGAAACTCAAAACAATTGCCATTCAGATTTTTGGCGGCGTATAGAGAATTGAAAACAATCGATTCACCATATTTGTCATCAATCTTGGAAGCATTGGAAGATGCGGTGATGGTAAGTGCAAAAAACATCAAAGGTTTTGGCTTCGAAACTTCGGTAGTGATCGCAGCAGACGTTTCGGGTTCAATGCAACAGCCAATTTCTCCGAAATCTAAAATTTTGTTGTACGATATTGGTCTGTTAATGTCGATGATGTTGCAGTCGCAGTGCAAAAACGTGATTACAGGTATGTTTGGTGACCGTTGGAAAAGAGTTCCGATGCCGAAAAACGGTATCTTGAGAAACGTAGATGCATTCTATAAAAGAGAAGGTGAAGTGGGTTATTCCACAAACGGTCACCTTGTGCTTGAGGATTTAATCAACAAGCGAGAAATTGTTGACAAAATTATGTTGTTTACCGATACTCAAATGTGGGATACCGGTGGATTTACAAACGCTTTCGAAAACTCGTGGAACCGATACAAAAAGATCAATCCGAATGCAAAATTGTATCTGTTTGATTTGGCAGGTTACGGAAAACCACCGTTGGATGTCAGAAAAAATGATGTCTATCTTATCGCAGGTTGGTCCGACAAAATTTTCGATGTATTGAATGCTTTGGAAGACCGAAGATCTGCGGTAGAAATGATTAAAAAAGTAGTGCTGTAAAAGGCACTGCTTTAATTAGGGTAAATTATAAGTGATAAATGATGAGTGATTTTTATACTGAATATTACTGTAATTTAGGAGCTTGATCCCGCTTTCCACTATATCTTTTTCGCCAGCGCTTTTTTCAAGCCATTTCAGAAAAAGGATGCCGTTGTAATCGGGGCTAGGATTTAGTCATTTATTGACACATTCTGAAATAATAGTAAAGTTTGTCATTCAGAGCGAAACGCAGTGAAGTGAAGAATCTCAATTAATATTTTTAGTGATTGCTTCGTCGCTTCGCTCCTCGCAATGACAAAAAAAAGAATAGTGTAAAACCAACCAAGGAAGTATAAATTGTTATTCGGTTTTAATTTAAAATATCAATCATGGAAAATATTTTCTGTAAAATTGAAAAAGATTTAAAAGAAGGAAGGAAGAAAAAAGCCTGTGACAGATTAAGAAATCTGATCAATGAATTTCCTGATGATATTTCGCTGAGGGAAAAATTGGGACAGATTTATTATGATTCAGGATTTAAAGATGAAGCCGGAAAGTTTTGGATTTTGTCCGAAACTCAGAACTTTGAAATGAGAGAAGCTGTTGAAATATACAGAAATACATTCAGTAATTCCGGAAATGCTATTTTAAAGGATATAGTTTTTCGTGGGGATAAAAATCAACTTTCAGATTATTCAAAGACAATTTTAAAAGATTTGGAATCGGATAGTTTAAAGAAAATAAAACGGATTCCGGATTTTAAACCAAAGAATAGAGAAAAAGGAAATTATACAGAATCTAAAAGTAGTTTTTTAAGTACAGTTGGGTTTTACCTTTTTATTGGCGGACTTATTTTACTTCCAATTTTAGGAATTTTTAAACTTTTTGAATTAATAATTTTATTATTTCAAAAATAAATCTCAACTGCGTAAAAAGAATGCGCATTAACGCAATAATTTTGCTATAACAAAACAACAACTATGAATAACTATAAACAATTTCTTAAAGGTGCATTGTATTGAGGTTAATACTCAATACTAATGAAAAAAAATAAGTCATTAAAGCAAGCTTTCGGAATCAATGAATATGAATTGATTGATTTCCCGAAGAAAATTTCAAATGTACAAGTCTCTAGAATTTTACATGGAGACGAAAGGGGATGTTCTAGATGTTTTCCGCATGGCTTTGAAACAGTAAATTCAAAATGGAGTAAGTTTCAAAGAAATTGGAAAAAATATCGAAAAACTCAATATAAAACTTTAAAAAAGTAAGTGTCGTAAAACAGAATTTCTTCGTTTAAGGGACAGCAATACAGGTTCGAATCCTGTTTCCGAAATTCGGAATGGCGTAATTGGTATCGCTCTGTTAGTAAGTCTCTGTTTGATTTTTTACCTTACTTTAAAACAACCGATGCCGTAAAAAAGAGTTCCTTCTACTTTACATTGAACTCAAAACTCTTTTTCAAAATTGCTCGGTTTTAAAAAATATAAAAAAATCAAGTCGTTTTAGAATCATACTTCGATATTTAATCTTTGGGTCGCGGGTTCGAATCCTGCCTTTTTCTTAAAAACGGAAGAGTAGCTCAGTAGGTAGAGCAAAAGCACTGAAAGATTCTTAATTTTTACCTTGATTTAAAAATAAAGAGTGTCGTAGAAAAGACTTACTTCTTGGTATAATTTTGGTTCGAGTCCAAACGATCTTGAAAAAGATTGGGAAGTCTTTCAATGAGTTACCTCTTTTAAATTCAGTTTAAATAAAGAGTGCCGTAAAGAAAACTTACTTCGGTAAATCTTATGATATTGGTTCAAATCCAGAAAATAAGTGTTAAAACTTATTCGTGGTTTTCTTGCCATTTGCCTCTTTTTAATTAAAAATAAATTACGTGGAAATACCAGTAAATTTTATAGATTTTTTATATTGGATAAGGGAACGAACAGAAAATGTATGGTCAGTTGATGACGAGAGTTTTTACCCCAAAGGATTTTACGGTGCGAAATGGCAACCGCTAAGTGAGGAACAGATTGATTCTATTGAATTAGAATATGCCATCAAATTTACATCAGCACATCGTGAATTCCTGAAAATTCTACATGCAATTGATAAAAAAGAAATTGTCGAATACGAAGAAGATGGCAAAATAATTTCTGAGGAAAGTACTTTCTTTTACAATTGGTTGGAAGATGAAGAAGAAATTTTAAAAACAATGAAAGAACCTTATCAATGGATGTTTGATGATATTGATTCTGTGAATAAAGTTTGGCTAAAATCATGGGGGATAAAACCAAAATCTGCTGAAAAAAGAAAAGAAATTTTTGATAAATGGTTTTCTAATGTACCAAGTTTATTACCGTTGACGGGTAGTGTATTTGTTGTAAGTGATGAAAATCTTGAGTGGCAACCAATTCTTTCTGTTAGAGGTTCTGATATTTTGATAATGGGATGGGATTTTAGAACGGGTTTATTAAATGAAATTAGAAATCATCTTGATATTTATATTGATATTTTTGATGAAGAAGACCAAATGTTTTATCCTGAATTATTGCCAGAAGTGCAAGAGATTTTTGATGAAAATATAATGTATAATAAAACAAAAGACGTTCCTTACCTCAAAGAAATGATGCTTTATTGGTCTTCCGGATGGAGTGGTTTTGGACTAAATTATTTTCCAGAAGGAACAAGAGGGCATCCTATCACAAAAACGTTTATTGCTGAAGAAGAAATTTAAAAATAAAAAACAAGTGCCGTAGAATAGTGTTACTTCGATTATCACGACGGGGACGCGGGTTCGAGTCCCGTCTCTTCCACCAATAAAACACAATTTCTATTGGGAGAGTAGCTCAGTTGGTTAGAGCACGACACACTTTTTGACTGTCGCCTTGTTTAAAAAAAATAAAAGTGTCGTAGAGAAAAGATACTTCGTCTCACTCATGGGGAGGAATAGCGAAGTCGGTAACTCCGGCAAGGCTATCCGGTTCGACTCCGGCTTGACATGCCCCGCATTCTTTTCTTGATTTTTACCTTTTATTATTTTTATTAATTATTCAAATCCTTTCCAAATTCGGGAAGGATTTTTTTATTTGGAAAATAATATTTTGTATTTTTATCTTTATTTTGTGAAATAAAATTAGAAGGTTTATATCTTTGCTATAAGCAGTTTAAAGAAATGTAATATAAGTTTTTTATAAAAAGGCTGTAACCAAATTGAAACATTTATTGTCTTCTGTATATCATTTAATAACTAAAATTACATCACCATGATAAGATTAACTTTAAAACTTTTTCTATTTCTCTTTTTTATTATTTTTTCTAAAATATCAGGTCAGCTTTATCAGGTTTTTCAGGTGGTCAATGTTGAAAAATATCAGGGTAAGAATTTTATTCTTGAAGGAAAAATATTTTACAACAGTGATATAAGTAATAATTCATGGATGGTATTAAGTGCTTTGTTTCTGGACGGAAAAGGAACAGGAATGAAAGGCATGATTCATAGCGATGATGCACAGATTTATTATAAAAAAGGAGAATGGAGTCCATATGAACTTAAGGGAAAAATTATTAAAAACGCAAAAGGAATCGCTGTAGGAATTTCTGTTGCGGGTAAAGGAAGTTATTACCTTGATGATTTTAAATTGTTCATTTTGGAAGGCAAAAATAAGATAGAAGTTCCTTTAAAAAACGGTGGTTTTGAAGATGCATCTTTGATGCCTTGGCAATCTTACTCTAAAGATGAAGGTTCTAAAATGTCAATTTCAACTGCTAAATCTTTATCAGGGAAACAGTCTTTGCTTATTGATAATTCATCTGCTGTCGTTACACCTGGTTTCGGTAATAATAAAGAAATCGGAAAGTTGATGGATGTAAATGGTGTGAAATTATACTATGAAGTGTATGGACAAGGCGAACCGCTTTTGTTGATCCACGGAAATAACAGTTCGATGGCAAGTTTTAATAATCAGCTCGAAGTTTTAAGCAAAAAATATCAGGTAATTGGTTTAGACAGTCGCGGTCAGGGAAATTCAACTTCAAACGATACAAAGCTAACTTATGAATTAATGGCGGATGATGTGAATGTTTTTTTAGATCAAATGAATCTTAAAAATGTAAACGTCTTAGGCTGGAGCGACGGTGGAAACATTGCGGTCATTTTAGGGATGGAACATCCTGATAAAGTCAAGAAAATGGCAATTATGGGAACGGTTTTGTACAATAACAAAACTTCTGTAGATCCTAAAATCAATAAAATTCTCAATCAACAGGTGAAAGAAATGAAAGCAAATGGCATTTTAGAAAATGATATGAACTATCGCCTTAAGATGCTCCTTCTTACAGAGCCGAACATCGATCCAGCCGAATTGAAAAAAATACAGGCGCCGACTTTGGTGATGGCGGGAGAACATGATGTGATGCCTGAAAAACACACCAAACTTATTGCAGATAAAATTCCGAACGGTAAAATGCTTATTTTTAAAGGCGGAGATCATGAAGCTCCCCAGAATATGCCTGAGAAATTTAATAAAGCTGTTTTAGATTTTTTTGAAAAAATATAAAAGTTGTTCTCGCAAGATTGCTAATTAAAACTAAAAAAATAATAACTATGGAAAATAAAAAAGGAGGAACATTTTTCTTCGCTATCATCGCCATTATTGTAGGAGGTGCATTATGGAAACAAATTGATTTTAGAACCATGACAGTCGACAAGACGGCATTGAGTATTGTCTATCTTTGCACTTTTCTATTTTCTGTTTTCTTTTTAATCAGAAGTCTCAGGCATCGAGGTCAGAAATAAAAGAAAAGAATATTAGATTTTATTTCCCTCTTTTTTCCAAAATCTCAATCCTTTCCAAAATACTGGAGAGGATATTTTTTTGCTCAAAAGAAAGATAGCCGGAAATTTTATACACTTCTTTTTTATGATAATCTTCTTTTGCAATCGAAGAAAGGTATTTCAAATTTCCTTTTTCCAAAAATAATAGCGTTTCAGGGTTTTGCTTTAAGATATTAGATTTTATTAAAAACAAGAAGTCTCCTAGGTTGTAATTTGATAAAAGCAATGTACTTTCTGTAAATTCATAGATTAAATCAATATTTGCTAACGCTTTTTGCAGTGAGTTATATTTAATATTATTATCAATGTTATTTTCTTGATAAGGTAAATCAGAATTGAAAGATAATTGGAATTTTTCTAAATTTTCCGGTTTATTTAAATCATCAATAGTTAAAGGAACCGTTAAGAATTTATCTAAATCCAAATTAAAGTAATGTACAACAGTGAGTAGGGTGGATATTTTAGGTTCGGATCTTCCTTCTTCATAAGCGCCTATAACACCTCTGGTTAAATCAAATAAATCTGCGAATGCTTGTTGACTTAAACCTTTTGCCTGTCTTATTGTTTTAATATTAGCTCCGAAAAAACTCATATGTTCTAATCTTTTTTGCAAATGTAATATTAATTTTAAGTATTTTGCTAATAATATTTGCAATTTGATTAAATTTTATTATATTTGTGTACAATCAGTCAAAATTAAGTAAATAAGTTAAGTTTTTAGATTGTAATGCTTTAAATGTTTTATTTAAATTGGTATTTGTTGTGAATTGATTAATTTTAAAAAAAACGCATATGACCTATCATGAATTTTTAACTACAGCTTTTTCGCCGGTCAATACAGTTTTGAGCGTGCTGCTGATTTTGTCTGTGATTTATTGGCTTTTTACGATCATCACAGGTTTGGATATTGATGTTGGGATTGATGCCGATCTTGATGCAGATATAGACAGTCCGGATGGGCATATTCATGTTCCGGATGATGCTTCTGGCTGGCTTCAGTTTTTGAAGTTTCTGAATCTCGATATTGTGCCGATTACCTATTTTCTCACATTGTCGCTTTTGTTAACATGGTTGGGTTCATTTTATATCGAAGCATTTTTATCTTTAGGATTGTGGGTTTCTGCTTTGCTTGTGATTCCTATATTTTTAGTAAGCATGTTGTTGACTAAATTAATTTTAAAACCTTTGAATCCTTTCTTCAGAGAAATTAATCATAAAGGTGAAGTTTCTCACGATTTTCTTGGCAGACAAGGAAGAATGAAATCAACAATTCACGGAGCTAAAACCGGAATGCTTGAAGTTTTTATAGGAAATGACCCCATGATTTTGATGGTGAGAAGTAAAGATGGAGAGGTGATTAATCATGGAACGGTTGTGTATATTGTAGATGAAGATCGGGAGAAAAGAATTTATTATGTGGCAGAAGAAATAAAATTTTAAACTATGAAATAATGATTGCTTTTTTTATGATACTTTTTATTAAAATTTTAGACTGTTTTCTTTAAAAATTAAAAGTATTAACTCATGATGAAATTTTGTTTATCCGTCCCTAAAGGATGCGAAGTTTCTTAAGAATCTGAAATTACTCCCTTTAGGGTTGGGGAAATGATTTTGATGATTTAAATAAATTAAAAACACATTAAAATAAATAAACTATAAAAATATGAATACACCTTT
Source organism: Chryseobacterium sp. BGARF1 (assembly GCF_001677955.1). Classification (GTDB taxonomy): domain Bacteria; phylum Bacteroidota; class Bacteroidia; order Flavobacteriales; family Weeksellaceae; genus Chryseobacterium. The sequence goes on along the minus strand of NZ_LELA01000043.1, from coordinate 132,848 downwards.
GATTGTTGGGATTGTTGTCGTTGTGGTAGCATCGCTCGGATTGATTTTCTGGATTTTATCAATGTATAAAAAAACCGTTCAGGGAATCGTTATTTTAAGAACCGGTTATGGAGGAACGAAAGTTTTCTTCAATGCAGGGATTGTAATTCCAGTTATTCACCGCATGGAATCGATGGATATTTCCGTGAAAAAACTGGAAATTGCCCGAGAAGGAAGAGCAGGATTAATTTGTAAAGATAATATGAGAGCCGATATTCAGGTGGCTTTCTTTATCAGAGTTAATAAATCGGCGGATGATATTGTGAATGTGGGTCAGACGATTGGTTGTCAGAGAGCTTCTGATATCAATACGTTGAGGGAATTATTTGAAGCTAAATTTTCTGAAGCCTTGAAAACCGTAGGTAAAAAGTTTGAATTCATTGAATTGTATGAAGCAAGAAGTGAATTCCGTCAGGAAATTTTAGATATTATCGGAACAGATTTGAATGGTTATGTTTTAGATGACTGTGCGATTGATTATTTAGAACAGACAAAAATCGAGAATTTAGATAAAGATAATATTTTAGATTCAGAAGGGATTAAAAAAATTACTGAATTAACGGCTAATCAAAATATTAAAGCCAATCAGGTTCGTAGAGATGAAGAAAAAATTATTACGAAACAAAATGTTGAGGCTCGTGAAGCTATTTTAGAACTGGAAAAACAATTGGCTGAAAAAGAAGAATCTCAAAAAAGAGAAGTTGCTAATATTAAATCCCGAGAAAATGCTGAGATTTTAAAAGTAACTGAAGAAGAACGTTTAAAATATGAAACTGTTCGAATTGCAACCGAAGAAAAACTTCAAATCGCCGAGGAAAATAAACAAAGACAAGTTGTTATAGCTGCGAAAAATAAAGAACGTGCCGATTTGGTAGAAACCGAAAGAGTGCAGAAAGACCAAATGTTGGAAGCAACGGAAAGAGAAAGAATTGTTTCTTTGGCTCAGATTGAAAAGGAGAAAGCAATCGAATTGGAGAAGAAAAATATTCAGGATGCGATCCGCGAGCGTTTGACGATGGAGAAAACTGTAGTTGAAGAGCAGCAGGGAATTAAAGATCTGGAAGCTTTCAAAACAGCAGACAGAATGAAACAGGTGGAAATTACTTTGGCAACTCAGGAAGCTGAAAAGAAATTAATCCAGGAAACCAGAGCAGCAGAATCGAGAAGATTATCTGCAGAAAAAGATGCTCAAAAATACGTCATCGAAGCTCAGGCAAAACGTGACGGAGCAGAAAAAGAAGCTGAAGCTCGTAAAATTATTGCTGATGCAAAAGCGAAGGAAGAAGCAACCGTTGGTTTATCTGAAGCTCAGGTTCTTCATGCAAAAGCTGATGCAGCCGAAAGACAGGGAATCGTAGAATCGATTGTTATCGAGAAAAAAGCGGAAGCAGAGAGAAAAGAAGGTATTGCACAGGCTGAAGTTATTAAAGAAAAAGCATTTGCAGAAGCAGCCGGAATTACCGAAAAAGCCGAAGCAATGAAAAAACTAAACGATGCAGGAAAAGAGCACGAAGAATTCCGATTGACTTTGGCGAAAGAAAAAGAAGTGGAATTGGCGCAAATCTCAATTCAGAAAGATATTGCTCAAGCTCAGGCTGGCGTTCTTGCGGAAGCATTCAAATCTGCAAAAATTGACATCGTTGGTGGTGATAATACGTTCTTTGATAATGTGATTCGTCAGGTTTCTGCAGGAAAAGGTTTAGATAAATTCATCGGTCACAGTGAAAATGCAACTTTGGTAAAAGAAAACTTACTGGGTGATGGTGAAAACATCATCGGCAAAGTAGTGGGAATGGTTGAAAAATACAATGTATCCTCAGAAGATATCAAAAATATGAGTATTGCAAGCCTTATCTTCAAACTGAACGGTGTTGCCAATCAGCAGGAAAGAGGTCTCCTAGAAAGAGCAATGGATATGGCTAAAAATCTTGGCATCGACCAAAAACCAATCAGATAACTAAATGAATTTTCTGATAGAGTCCCAAAGGGACGATTTAACAAAGGATAGGATAAAATCCTATCTATAAAATTAATTAAAAACTCTCATTGTGTGATTTTCAATGATGCTTTGAGAGTTTTTTTCAATATGAATTTTAAAAATTTAATCATTAAGAATTATTAAGGTGTTAAGTTCAGAAAATCACTAGATTTTTATAAGCGTCAACCTTAAAGCGAAGCTAAACTTAAAGACTCTTAATTACTTAATAAGCCTTAATGATTAAAAAAATAAATGTTTTTAACAGTATGATGGTAGTCTAAAGTCTAGCATCTAACATCTAATATCTAAAATATGTCAGAACAATTAAATTCAGGGACATACGAAATAATTCAGAACCGTTTGAATGAGCAAAAAAATGATCTCATTCAAAGGCTTCAGAAGCTTAATGAAAACCGTAAAGAAATTTTCGGTGGTGTAGATTTTTCACTTATTGCCAACGAAAGAATTTCTACGGAGCACAACTGCGTGGCCAAAGATATTTTCTCACTGAAAGATATTTTGATCTTTGGTTCTAATGCGCATTTGGGTTTACAGACGGAGATCAATATCACTGATGTTTTTTCAATATATAAAATTAATAACGATCGTTTTGAACCGCAGGACTCTTCTTTAATTGGAGATGAAGTTTTTATCGACGAGTTCAAAAACCTCTATAAATATTACAGAAATACTTTTTTTGCACGCTTTCATTTTACCGAAAACTATCTGTATATGGTTTTTCAGTTATCTGAAAGTACTTCCGATATCAAAGCTTTTAAATGGCTGATTAAAGAAGATAAGTTGGTTTATATTGATTCTCGAAGTGCTTCGGAGGTGACTTATCCGCCACAACATGGTTTCGCATGGACGAAAGCAACGAGAGATATGCAGCGAAGTGGAAAATTTCCGCACGTTTCTTTGGCTGATAAAGTTTTTGTAGAGTCGATTGGCGGTGACATCACGATAAAAATTGAAGACAATACCGATAGCGGAAAAGGAATTTATTCTGAAGATGTTATTCATAAAGATCAGAACCTCGACGATGCCGAAATTCATTTTTGTGATCTTGATAATCTGGTTTTATTTAAAATTAAACCTTATCAGGAATCTGAGCGTTATTTTATTTATAATCATAAAGAAAAAATAGTTTCAAGAGTTGATACTTTGAAGTATTCGGCAGTTTTGCTTCCGGAAAATCAGGGGGTGCTTTTCTCAAACGGTTATGCTTTGCAGACGGGAGGTTTAAAGGTGATTTCTCAGGATCAGAATCGACTTCATTATCTGAAAACGATTCCGGAGCCGAATGGTGAAAATTTCATGTATGTTTTTTATGATGATAAAACCAACAATTATCAGCTGATTTCGTACAATATCATTACACAAACTATCGAGACACCGATTCGTTGCAGCGGTTTTTCTATTTTAAATGATGGAAGATTAATTTATCTCAGAGAAACTCTTGAGACTACCAAACATCATTTAGCTCAGATTTGGCAGACTCCATATTCGAAAGAATTATTACCGAATACCGAAAAATCGGATACGCTTCTTTATAAAATCGGGAATAAAGATATTGTAAGGGTGATGGCGGAAAGCCAGGAGCTGATCACGCTTTTAAATAAAAAAGATTCTTACAGCGGACTGTACGACGATATTGTCAAGCTTTCCACTACTATTTTGGATGCCTATTATTTCCTTGGTGATGATGAGGTTGAAAATCTCGATCAGCCTTTAAAGGAAATCAGGAATATCGCTCATTCTGCTATTAATGAATATGAAAAGGTTGTCGAGCAGAAAAAAAATACTTCTGAAGCAGTTGAAAAAATCAAAGCAGCAGTTGATAAGATTTTAGACGATACCAAAAGAATCAACTATTCTCAACTGACGGAGTATATTGATATGCTTTCGCAAATCAGAGCTTTGCGCGGGGAAATTATCGGAGCAAGAGATCTGAAATATGTTGATGTTGCTATTCTTGATTCTTTAGAAAAATCACTTTCAGAGCGTTCAGAAGAACTTTCAAATGCCTGTGTGAATTTCCTGCTTCAGGAAGATTCTTTGTTGCCTTATCAAAACAGAGCGCAGCAGATTTCTGAAAATATCATCAATTTACAGAAAGCAATCGATGCTAAAACCATTGAGGAAGAAATCAATAATTTATCTGGACAGCTTGAGCTTTTGGTGGATATTGTCAATAATTTAAAAATTGAAGACACTTCACAATCTACGCAGATTATTGAAAATATTTCGGTGATTTTTGCAAGATTAAATCAGGAAAGATTAGAGCTTTCAAAACGTAAAAGAGAAATTTCAGGTAAAGAATTATCTGCAGATTTTCAGGCGCAAATGACGTTGTTTGATCAATCAGTGATTAACTTTCTTGAATTGTCTCAAACTCCGGAAAAATGTGATGAATATTTAACCAAACTTTCCATCCAGTTGGAGGAAATGGAAACAAAATTTGTTGATTTTGATGAATTTATCGAGAAAATTGGCGAAAAAAGAGAAGAGGTTTACGGTCATTTTCAGAATAAAAGAGTTCAGTTAACAGAATTCCGAAACAAACGTACGCAGAGTTTATACGATTCTGCACAACGAATTTTAAAATCTGTTCAGACAAAATCTGAGTCTTTTGATTCTGAAAACGAAATCCACGGCTATTTTGCAACTGATTTAATGGTTGAAAAAATCAGAGATATTTCCCGACAGTTGATGGATTTTGAGGATTCTGCAAAAGCGGAAGAAATTCAGACTTTATTGAAAACTTCTCAGCAGGAAGCGGTCAGAAAGCTTAAGGATAAAAAAGAAATCTATGCCGACGGTGACAATGTGATTGCTTTAGGTGATTACAAATTTGCTGTAAACCGTCAGAAATTAGATCTTACTTTGGTGTTGAGAAATGCGCAGTATTATTATCATTTGACAGGAACCGGATTTTATGAGCCATTGAATTTTGAAACCATTTCAGATTATAAAGAAGTCTGGAATCAGGAATATATTTCTGAAAATTCTAATGTAAAACGTTTCGAATATTTAGCGTGGAATGTTTTTTCACTGAATAAAAATATCAATACAGAAGACCTGAACCGAAATGCTATTCAGCAGTTTATGACGGAGCATTTTGGGGAAGGTTTGGTGAAAGGAATTCACGATGAAGATGCATTGACGATAGTTTCAAAACTTCAGCAAATGCATAATGAATTGGGGTTGATGCAGTTTACTCCGAAAGAACGGGCTTTAGCGCAATTATTATGGTATTTTCTGAATGAAGAAAAAAAAGAGTATTATCAGAAACAGTTTGACGCTGCAGCATTGGTTTCAAAATCATTTACGACGGATAGGGGTTTTCAGTATCTTAATGATGAATTATCGAGTGAAATAAAATCATTTGCTTTGGCTAATCATCTTTTTGCTGAGGTAAATTGTCTGAATGCTGCACTTTATTTAAGAAAAGAAAACAAATCTGCCTTTTTAGTTTCAGAAAAAGCAGGTTTATTATATGAATCATTTTTAAAAGATCTCAAAGAAAAAGGGAAAGACCTCGAATTTATCGATCAGCTCGATGTGTTGAAAAAGTATCCAGCTGCTTGTTTTTCTATTGCTGAAAGTGCTTTGAATGCCTTTTTATTTAATTCAGAACTCAATTTTGAAGATGATATTAAAAAAGAAACGGCTGTGTTTTTTGTAACGCAGCATTTCGATGCTAAAAATATCCTTCATATCGCTTATGAAACGATTCTTAAAGGTTTGAAATCTTTAGAAAAAGATCTTGACTATAGTTTAAATTATTATGAATTTACAGCTCGCCTAACTCATTTCAATGGAGTGGTTGTTCCAAAATACAAACAGCTTCAGGAATTGAAAGCAAAATGGGTGAATGATAAAAAGAAAAGTCTGAAAATTGATACTTTCAAATCTCAGGTTTTAAGTTCATTTGTACGAAACAGATTGATTAATGATGTTTACTTTCCGTTGATTGGAGCCAATTTGGCTAAACAATTAGGAACAGTAGGAAATGATAAACGTACCGACAGAATGGGAATGTTGCTCCTCGTTTCGCCTCCTGGTTACGGAAAAACTACGTTGATGGAATATATGGCAGATCGAATGGGATTGGTTTTCATGAAGATCAATGGCCCGTCAATTGGTCATGATATTGTTTCCACAGATCCGAGCGAAGCAAAAAATGCAGGAGCAAAACAGGAACTTGAAAAGTTGAATTTAGCTTTAGAAATGGGTGATAATGTGATGTTGTATCTTGATGATATTCAGCATTGTAATCCTGAGTTTTTGCAGAAATTTATTTCTTTGGCAGACGGACAGCGAAAGATTGAAGGGATTTACAATGGTGAAAGTAAAACCTATGATTTAAGGTCAAAGCGATTCTGTTTGGTGATGGCCGGAAATCCTTACACTGAAAGCGGTGAGAAATTCAAAATTCCTGATATGTTGGCAAACCGTTCCGATACTTATAATTTAGGCGAAATTTCAGGCAATAAAACTGAGTTGTTTGATTTAAGTTTGATTGAAAATTCACTAATGTCAAATGATTATCTTACCCGATTGACTCAGTTTGGAATGGAAGATCTGTATCATTTGTATGACAGTGTTCAGTCCAATTCTCCGAATGTAGATTTGGCAGGAAATTTTAGTTCAAACGAAATTTCAGATTTTAGAAAGGTACTCGAAAACATCTTGAAAGTAAGAAATATTGTTTTGAAAGTCAATAAACAATACATTACTTCTGCAGCGATGTCTGATGATTATCGTAACGAACCATCTTTCAAACTACAGGGTTCTTACCGAAATATGAATAAACTCATTACACAGATTCAGCCGATTTTAAAAGAGGAAGAAGTACTGCAGATTGTTTTAAATCATTACCAAAATGAATCTCAAACATTAACAACCGGAGCAGAAGCGAATATGCTTAAATTGAAGGAATTGATGAATATACTTTCGGAAGATGAAAATTCGCGTTGGCAAGAAATTAAAAAAACTTTTGTAAAGAATAAAGCAATAAAAGGTTTAGGTGAAAATGACCGAATGATGCAGGTGATTGCATTATTAGCTCAATTCAGCGAAGGTCTCGATGGAATAAAAGATGTTTTAAATAAAAATTGAAAAGGATGATAAAAAAACACTACTGAAAATGTAGTGTTTTTTTTGTTATACTTTTTTAAATTGGCTGAAGCTCTTTTTCAAGTATTTTTTTCCATTTAGAAAAAGTAGTTCGGCTGATGTTGTATTTTCTCGACATAAAACTGGTAGAGAAATCGTGCTTTTTCTGATAAGTCAGAAGCTTCATCATGGTTTTTTTGTCGTAGGTTTTAAGCTGCTGGTTGGTTTTAGAAGTCTCTTTGTTTTGTTTAAAAAGTCTTTGATTCAGCTTTAAAATCTCTTCCGTTGAGTCTAATCTGCTTAAATGTTCTTTAATTTTAGGGCATTCCAGCTTTTCCGGATACTGTTGTTGTAAAAGATCTTGGTAGATCCTGTTGTAATTTGGTCTCATAAAAATAGTGTGATTTTGGTTGATTATATTTTTTTCTGAATCCAACGGTGTAATGTGCTCTTTGGAATAGAATATTCTCTAATTACCTCAGCTTGGGTCATTTCGCCAGACTCGATTTTGCTTAAAATGAAATTTTTTATTTCCTGAGTGTAAATATTTTTTCTGAATTGTGGTGTTTTGTTAGACTTTGAGGTATCGGTTTTGTTTAGTGCTGCTGGAGGAGCATATAGTATCAAATGTGAGCTGTATAACCTGAAAAAATCATATTCTAGCAGTTTGCTCCATCTTAATAAGATATCTGTGTCTATTGATTTGCTTTCGTATATGTTCTCAACAAATTCTTCATCTTTTGCAAGAAAATTACAGATTCTTTCTATAGAAATGTTTTTGTGGTCTACCATTTCCTTAATGTACTTACCTATATGTATGTTTTTGTATAACATTTATTGATAATCGCTTTTTTTTAAATTAATCGTATTTGTGGAGTAAATGAATGATTTTGAGAGCCCTGTAATTAAATTGTGAAACAATTTCTACATGGTTGTGAGTTGCTCTTAAAAATAGCTGTCTAATTACTTTACAATATTTAATGTTTGGTTGATTGTAAAAAATTGATTTTCAGCAATTTGTGTTTTGTGATTGGTTTACAAACAAAATATAAAATTATATATATAATCTATATATCTTACAACAATTACTTAAAGAGTGATTTAATAAAAATTTGACCTTACTTAAATTTATTAAAAATTCTCTATCGCTGTTATACTAGACGATTTAATATAGTATTGTTCAAGTATAATTAATACTTGTCTTATTTGTTCTTCAAATTTAAAAAAAAAAGACGAATAAATCACTATTATTTTTTTATTCGTACGTTAATAAAATTTAATTTATGTTGATAATAGGGTGTTAAAATAGGGTATAATGCAATGTTATCAAAATTCATATTACTTCTTTCTTATACATTTTCAATACAATACAATTCAACAGTTGATGAATAGTAATCTTTGTTGACCTAATAGTAATTGAGAAGTCTTATTTTTGCAAAAGGAATAATAAAATTCTTTTTTGATTAAATGAAAATATAAAATAGTTTATTTATGAACTATTTTATATTTAATAATTAATTTATGTAATTTTCAATAATATTATAATATATAATGATGCCGTCTTTAGCTTTATTTGACTTTTCCAAAAAAATAAATCTTAAAAATGAGGTTTTAGCTGGTTTTACCGTTGCGATGACCATGATTCCTGAATCGCTTTCATTTGCAATTTTGGCAGGGCTTTCTCCATTAGTCGGATTGTATGCAGCTTTCATGATGGGGTTGGTAACTGCGGTTTTGGGTGGCCGTCCAGGAATGGTTTCCGGCGGAGCAGGAGCAACAATCGTTGTTTTAATTGCGTTAATACAATCTCACGGAATAGAATATCTCTTTGCCACCGTAATTTTAGCCGGAGTTTTACAGCTTTTTGTAGGGATTTTTAAATTAGGAAAATTTGTTAGACTCATTCCGCAGCCTGTAATGTATGGTTTTCTAAATGGTTTAGCCGTCATTATTTTTATGGCTCAAGTGGAGCAGTTTAAATTTGTCGATGCAAACGGAGTTGTCAATTGGCTTCAAGGAACATCTTTATATATCATGTTGGGTTTAACGGCTGTGACGATTGTTATTGTTTATTTTTTTCCAAAAATAACAAAAGTAGTTCCTGCTTCTTTAGTTGCGATATTAGTTGTTTTTGGAATCGTTTTAGGCTTTGGAATTAATACGAAGACAGTGGCCGATATTGCCAATATAAGTGGTAGTTTACCAAGTTTCCATATCCCAAAGCTTCCTTTTTCATTAGAAACTTTGCAGATTATTTTTCCTTATGCTTTGATTATGGCGGGTGTTGGTTTGATAGAATCTCTTTTGACGCTGTCAATGGTCGATGAAATTACCAATTCAAAAGGAAGTGCCAATAAAGAATCTGTCGCTCAGGGTTTAGCTAATATTGCAAACGGATTCTTCGGTGGAATGGGAGGTTGTGCAATGGTTGCCCAAACTTTGGTAAATCTAAATGCCGGTTCAAGGGCTAGACTTTCTGGAATAATTGCATCCATTACTATTTTAATTATCATCCTTGTCGGAGCTCCGTTTATAGAAAAAATTCCGATGGCTGCTTTGGTGGGTGTAATGATGATGGTTGCAATAAGTACATTTCAATGGGTTTCGATTAGGATTGTCAATAAAATGCCAAAATCAGATATTTTTGTGGGAATTACAGTAGCTTTAATCACGATAGTGTTGCACAATCTGGCTTTAGCTGTTTTAATTGGAGTGGTTATTTCAGCCCTAGTTTTTGCCTGGGATAATGCCAAAAGAATTCGTGCAAGAAAATATATTGATGAAAATGGTGTAAAATATTACGAGATTTTTGGACCTCTTTTTTTCGGTTCTGTTACCACCTTTACCGATAAATTTGATCCTGAAAATGATCCAGAGGAAGTGGTTATTGATTTCAAAGAAAGCAGAATTGTTGATATGAGTGCAATCGACGCTTTAGACAAGCTTTCTAAAAAATATGCTCAGCAAAACAAAAAATTACATTTAAAATATCTTAGCGAAGATTGTTGGAAAATGTTGAAAAATGCTGAAGCAGTAATTGACGTAAATATTCAGGAAGATCCTACCTATAAGGTGATGCCGCAGAAATGATTGAGGATTATGATTGATAAAAATAAAACCGCTTCAAAATTCAAATTGAAGCGGTTTTTATTTGTTATTTTTTTATAAACTTTAAACTAGATATGCCTTCAACTTCAAGGAAATAGGCTCCTTTTGTAAGAAGAGAAACATTAATGTTTTTTGAATCATTTAATTCTCCTTTTAATACTGCTCTGCCGTTAACATCAATAATCTTGTATGTATTTTTACCTTTTAAGGGAATATTTACATACAGGATATCATTTACTGGGTTTGGAGCAATACTGATATTGGCTTTTGTAGATTTTATATCACTTGTTGAAAGATTACTGCTGTATAATTGTGCAATTTCAGTTGTAGAAAGTGCTCTGCTCCAAATTCCTACATCATCAATACTTGCAGCAATATTTCCACCGCCAATCGCTCTTCCAATATAAAAAGGCATTGCGGCTGATGTTGAGTTGGTGTAGGTGTTCGTAGTGGTTGCTACTAAGGTTCCGTTTTTGTAAAGCTGCATGGTTTGAGCGTTGTAAACGGCTACGAAATGTTCCCATGCGGTGGTAGAATAATTGGGTCCGTTTGCCCAAGTCCAGGATTCTCCTTGTTTATTGGTTCCAAAAATAGTTTTTGTAGCATCGCATTGTAGAAGCCAAATGAAGTTGCCTCCTGTGTTTGAGCCACTCATCATTGCTACGCCTTCAGAATTTCCGGTTTTTTTCATCCAGAATGATATTGAATAAGTTCCGCTTTGTGCAAAATTGTAAGAAAGAGTGGATCTTGTTAAATGTCCGCTACTTCCGTTGAAAGCGTAGGCTGAATTTGCGGTTCCGTTACGGTCTGCCGTCAACGTTGCTCCATTGACAGTTAAATCATTTGAATTCCCACTGTAATCGATTGCACTGCCGCTAAAACCCCACCAGGCAACTAATCCTGAAAACGGAACATAACTTGGTGTTTGTGCTTTTGCGAATAAAGAAAATAGAACTGAAGATAGTAGAAAGATTCTTTTCATGAGTATTAATTTTAATGGTTTTTCAAATGTACTTATAGTTTTTGAGTAATTGTTGTGTTTTTGCTATTATTTTTAATTTTTAATCCAATAATAGTTGTTTTAATTGTGATTTATTTGTTAAAATATGTGATTGTCTATTGTTTTGTTTAAAATAATATTTACGCTTGGAGGATTTTTAAAGAAATTTATTATTCTTAATCTAAAATCTCTTGAATAATATGCATAATAGGTGAAGTAGAATCTGAATGATAATTTAAAGCTTCTAATAACCAAACAAGGACTGCAAAATAAAATTTACAGCCCTCGTTTTTTAGGTTATTAATGTATTTGCTATGAAATCTGGCACCAAAGCATAGTGCGATAATTTCATACTGATTGATGCTCTACCGCTCGTAAGCGTTCTCAGGTCCGAAATATATCCGAAAGTTGAAGCTAAAGGAACTTCCGCTGCGAAGATTTTTCTTCCTGATTTTTCATCAATCGAAGTAATTATTCCTCTTCGTTTGTTGATATCTGCGGTCACAACTCCGGTATATTCTTCACTGCTTTGAATTTCAATCTGCATGATTGGTTCCAATAATTTCGGTTTACATTGTTTTGCAACTTCTCTGAAGCCGTCTCTAGCTGCAATTTCAAAATCTAAAGCATGAGAATCATTACTGTGAGTAGATCCATCCAAAAGTGTAATTTTCATACTTTCCAGAGGATTTCCGCTCAAAGTTCCATTTTCCATCGCTTCTCTGAAACCTTTCTCAATAGACGGAATAAACTCATTCGGAATTACACCGCCTTTGATTTGGTTGATAAACTTCAAACCAATCTCGTTGTCTTCACGAGGTCCAATTTCAAAAGTAATGTCGGCAAATTGTCCGCTTCCACCGTTTTGTTTGGAAAGTTTTTCTCTGTGCCTTCTGGTTTCGGTTAAAATTTCCCGGTAAGAAACTTTAGGTTTTCCCTGATTGATTTCAATTCCATGAGTCAATCTTATTTTTTCTAAAGTTACTTCAAGATGCAATTCTCCCAAACCACTCAATAAAGTTTCTCCCGTTTGTTTGTCTCTTTCAACAACCAACGAAGGGTCTTCTTCCTGAATTTTGGCTAAAACCAAACCGAAAGATTTTTCATCCGCATTCGTTTTCGGTTCAACTGAAACTCGAATAACCGGAGCCGGAATCGTAATAGATTCAAGCAAGACAGGTCTTTCAATGGATGATAAAGAATCTCCTGTTTTCGCATCTTTTATTCCTGTTAAGGCAACAATATCTCCGGCTTTTCCTTCTTCAATTGTTAGCGTTTTATCTGACTGCATCTGCAATATCCTAGAAATTCTGAAATTTTCGCCAGTTCTCACATTTTGAATCGTATCACCGGATTTTATCTTTCCTGAATAAATTCTGAGCATCGCCAATTTTCCCATGTGTTTATCAATCACAACCTTGAAAACCAGTCCTGAGAAAGTTTCTTCCTCATTTCTTTGAAGCTCAATTGTTTCTTCTGTTTTCGCATCTTTTGCTTTAACAAAAGGCAATTGATTTGGAGCAGGAAGATAATTGACAATCGCATCAAGTAAAGGTTGAACTCCCTTATTTTTAAAAGCAGAACCACATAAAACAGGAACTATACTTCTTGACTGACAAGTTCTTTGTATGGCTTCCATTATCATTTCTTCAGAAACTTCAGTTTCAGAATCCATGAATATTTCAAAAAAAGTTTCGTCAATTTCGGCTAAAGTTTCCATTAATTTGATTCTCCATTCGTTGGCTTCTGATTGATGATTTTTAGGAATTTCCTTTTCAATAATTGTTTCACCGTTTTCATCCATCCAATACAAAGCTTTTTGTTTAATTAAATCAATAATGCCTTCAAAATTGTCTTCTGAACCGATTGGAATTTGCAAAGCCAAAGGAATTGCATTGAGTTTAGTTTTGATTTCATTTAAAACGGCAAAGAAATCAGCTCCGATTCTGTCCATTTTATTGATGAAACATATTTTTGAAATTCCATGTTTTTCGGCTTGGAACCAAACGTTTTCTGTTTGTGGCTGAACTCCCGAAGAAGCACAGAAAACGGCAACAACGCTGTCTAAAACTCGTAAAGAACGTTCAACTTCCACTGCGAAATCAATGTGTCCTGGAGTGTCAATAATATTGATATTAAAAACATTCTGATCTTTTTTCCATTGTGTGGAAATCGCTGCAGATGAAATCGTTATTCCTCTGTTTTTCTCTTGAATATCTTTATCCATCGTGGTATTTCCATCGTCTACGTTTCCGATTTTATGGATCATTCCTGTGTAATAAAGCAACCTTTCCGTGAGTGTGGTTTTTCCGGCATCGACGTGTGCTATTATCCCTATATTTCGTGTGTTGTATTTCATTTTGTTTAATTTAAATTGTTGATTTTTAAACTTCTGAAATATTGTTGAGTGATATTTTTTTTGAATTTTTTGACACAAAGATTTATTAAAACTTAAGCTAAATTTAAGAGGACAAAGACTAAATCAATAAAATTGATTTTAAGAAGCGTACTTCATCAGCGACTTTGTCGCTATTTTTTGCTCACTGAAAATATACAGTCTAAATTATAAGAAACTTCGCGTTTAAAGAAAAAATCCAACTTTCATCATCGAACAACAGAAGTTTTTCGAATAATTGAAAAGCTGAAAGTAGGGTAGCAAAAAAGACCTATCTGAACAGATAGGCCTTCGTTATATTTTTTGTTTTATAAAGGACGATCGTTATTCAGATAAATATTTAGTGCTACCAAAGAACACAGCTCTGATAGGATTGCTTAAAGAAATTATATTTATCATTTTTGTTGACATTGTTGATTGTTAATCGGTTGCGAAATTATAAAAAATATTTGAATGACAAAAATTTTCATACTATTTTTAGGAAAAGTAAAATCATTATTAATTTCGGCTATTAAATAAAACTCATAAAGAATCTTAAAAAAAATCAAGATTGAATGAAAAATTTTATCTTTGAAAGAAATGAAATTAAAACACATTGAGATGATAAAAAAATGTAAAATATTAATAAGATCTTTTTCAATAAAAGCTAACACAATTAACGTATAATATTTTGAAAACAGATATTGACATTCATAAGCATGATCATTTTTCGTTTGATCTGTGGCTCACTTTAATAAAATCTCATCCTGAATTTAAGGCAAAAAGAGTTGAGCTTTTTTCGTCTTTTTTTAATGTGAATAAGCCCATTGATGAAGTTGCAAAATCGGTAAAATATTATGATGATTTGTGCAATACGATCAATGAAGTAATCGGTGGAAATGTAGATACTTTTGAGATTTATTTACTGATTTTAAATTCATTAAACGTTGATATCAAACAATTGAGTAAAGAGACTCTGAATACATTTTACCAAAAAAGTGAAGATTTGTTTTTAGAATACAAACCTGTGGTTATTTTTGATAAACTGCATGATTTTTTTGATGAAATTAAAAACCAGGGAAAGACAATCAATATTCTGAGCAATACAGGCTTCATCAAAGGTAAAACCATGCGTAAGTTTTTGGTAAACGAAAATCTTGATCAATACATCGATTTTCATATTTATTCTGATGAGATCAAATGCTCTAAACCGAATCCTTTGGTTTTTCAGGAAGTGAAAAATCAGATCAGAAATCAGGAACTTCAAATGGATCAGATTTTGCATATTGGCGATAACCCGATCGCAGATTATAAAGGTGCTATAGATTTTGGTTTTAGTGCGCACCTACTCAAATATTAAATTTAATTATGAACAAGCGTTATAGTTTACATAAAATAGATTCTGCGGAGAAGTTTACTTTTTCGCCGGCAGAGTACAGCTATTTCAAGTATGGTGATAAAGCCTATGCAGAAAAATTTGCAAAAGAGCTTTTTGATGGATTTATCAGTCAACATCAAGAGATTTTAGCTACCGAAAAAGAAATTGTGGTTTTACCAAGTCCGTATATGGCGATTCCTACGGCATCTAATTTCCTGTGTTTTTATTTTAAAAAATATCTTGATTTTTATCTTTTCCAGAAAGGAAAAAAGTCGAGTGTATTGTCTAAGATCAATAGAAATCATACCTACACTACAGATTACGGAAATCTTAGTTTTGAAGACCGTAAAAACCTGATTGCTAATGATACTTACTATTTAGATAAAGATTTTTTAAGAGGAAAACTCTGCATTTTTATCGATGATATTAAGATCACGGGAAGTCATGAATATACAGTGAATAAAATTCTTGATGAATATGACGTAAATGCAGATTTTCTGTTCATGTATTATGCAGAACTTACCAATTTTGACATCGATCCTAAAATTGAAAATTTCTTTAATTATTATACTGTAAAAGATGTGCAAGACGTTGTAAAGGTGATGTCTAAAGAAAGTTTTCAGTTTAATACGAGAATTGTAAAATATATTTTGGGCTTAGGTTCAAGTAATTTTGATTATCTTACGTCTAAAATAAAAAAACATCATATTGATGATTTATTAGAACTTGCAATCAGTAATAACTATCATTTAATAAAAGAATACGAAAATAATATAAACACGTTAACACAAACAGAAATCTATTATGGCAATTAACTTACAAAAAGGGCAAAGAGAAAATATAAATGCACCAAAATTTACCATCGGATTAGGATGGGATATCAATAATACATCTACAGGTGGAGCTTTCGATCTAGATGCTTCTTTATTCCTGTTGAACGACAGCAAAAAATTGGTTTCAGATAATCATTTTATTTTTTACAATAACCTGGAGTCTCCGGATAAAGCGGTAATCCACTCTGGTGATAATTTGACAGGTGATGGTGATGGTGATGACGAGCAAATCAAAATCGATTTAACGAAAATTGATGCTGCAGTACAAGAAATTACAGTGGTGGTAACTATTCACGATGCAGATGCAAGAAGACAAAACTTTGGACAGGTAAGAAACTCTTTCATCAGAATTTTTAATACTGAGACCAATGAAGAGATTTTGAAATATGAATTAGACGAAGATTTCTCTATCGAAACAGCTGTAGAGTTCGGAAGAATCTACAACAGAAACGGAGAATGGAAATTTGAAGCTGTAGGAAGCGGTCAGAGAGACGGTCTGGATAAATTTGTATCAATGTATCAATAATCAATTATGGATAATCAAAATCAGCCAATTGACCCATCATTGCAGTCAATTGAGCCTTTAAAAACATTTGAACCTACTCCTATGCCGTCTCAGCCGAGCCAGGCAAATCCTTCAACGCCACCGGTTCTGATGGACAGGGATGGTAATGTAAATTTGAATCAGATTCAGGATGCTGATCGTGCAAAATACGAAATGGTGGCTAACGCGATTGACGAGACCAATCCAGGATCTATCGTTAATTTCGGTTCTGAATTACAGAAAACTTTAGCTAATCAGAGTGACAGTTTCTTAGGGAATGTAAGAAGATCAAATTCTGGTGAAGTAGGAGAGTTGATCAATAATTTATTGGTTGAGCTAAACTATGTTGACGTTGACGAGATCAATAACGGTGGAGTAAAAGGGTTTTTAAGCAAAATTCCTTTTATGAAAAAAATGTTGACGCAGGTTGATAATCTTTTCGCTAAATATGATAAGATCACGAATAATATCGATCAGATCTCACATAAAGTAAATGCAGGAATTATTACTTCAACGAAAGATAATGCCGTTTTACAGACTATTTTCGATAGCAACGTCAATTCAATTAAAGCGATTGAAGATCTGGTAATCGCCGGAAATTTAAGAATGGAAAAAGCGTCAGCTGAATTGGCACACATGGAAGCAAATGTTCAGAATTTTGCTGACTATCAAATCGCTGATAAGAGAGATTTTATCAACAGGTTAGACAGAAGATTGGCTGATTTGAAAGTGGTTCGTTTGATCATGATGCAGTCTCTTCCGCAGATCAGATTGGTGCAGAATAACAACGTTTCAATTGCTGAAAAAGCACAGACCATTCTTACGACAACTTTACCGGTTTGGAAAAATCAGCTTTCTTTAGCAGTTGCCATGCACAGACAACAGCAGAATATTGAGATTCAGCAGAAAGTTTCGCAAACCACTGAAGATATTCTAAAGAAAAATGCAGAGCGTTTGGGTCAGAATTCAAGAAATGTAGCTAGAGCAAACGAGCAGACTATTGTTTCGGCTGAAACGTTAAAAGAAACAACCGCAATGTTGATCAATACCTTGAATGAAGTGAAACAAATCCAGAAACAAGGTACCGAAAGCAGAAGAAAACTAGATCAGGATCTTCAGACTTTAGAATCAGAATTAAAAGCAAACATCAGAGGGTAATAAGACGGTAAAAAGGTGAATGAGGAGGTTGCAATCATAATGTCTCAAAGTAAAAGAAGATTAACAAGGCTTAAACTTCTGGCTAATTTCTTTGAAAATGTTGATATCATTGCAATTTATATTAAAACTGATGTCATTCATAATTTATTTAATGAAAATCAGACGTTAGATTTCAATAAGTTAGAACTTTTTCATTTGCAATATACCGACAGTCTGATTGAATTGTTGACCAAAATAAAAAAGAAAAAGGAAAACGATTTGCTGGCTGTTATTAACGAAATTAATATCAACAACCGATACATTGCTTCTTTTGAAGAAAAAAAGACCGACAGTTTTGAAACCGACAGGAAGATCTACAGCGGAATTTTTTCTGAACATCTGAGAAATCTGTATAAAGATCTTACTGAAAACAGAGCAACCCTAAACTGGAATGACGTGCTGTATTTTCATAAAAAATATGCGGCAGAATTTTACAGAACAGAAGTAGATGAAGATAAGCTGAAACCTCAGTCTGCTCCGTTTTACCAGTATCAGGATTACTGTATTGAAAGAAAATTGTTGGGGAAACTCAATATTCAGAATTTTAAAGTACGTTTTGTCTGCGGATATCGTGTTGAAAGAGATGAATATGAGTTGTTTAAAATTTTTCAGTCTGATGAGCATTTTATCTTTAATGTAGAAGAAAAAAAAATGTATCTGATAGATGATGAAGATTTAGCTGTATTAAATACTGATGAAAACGAATCGAATCAGATTTCAATCATCAATCAGCTGAAAAGAAAGAACGAAGACCTCAACGAAACAATGGAATTGAGGAAGAAAGAGCTTTCGGAAGATGTAATAGCAGTTCTGAAAGATTATCTTAGAAACCTGGAAAGTATCGATATTATGAGTAAAATATTTGATGTGAACGAAGAAACCAATATTCTTCGGGCAATGCTTAATTTAAATTTAAATAATTAAAAAAGTAAAAAGTAAAAAGTAAAAAGTAAAAAGTTTATTTTCTACTCTATATTTTTAAGTATGTAAATTTTCTTAGCTGAGTGAAACGCCTTTGCGAACGAAAATATGCAGAACGGATTTAACAAAAATCTTTGCGGGCTTTGCGTTTAAATTAAATTGAGCAATGGAGCAGAGATTCAAAAAATAACTAAACAAAAAGAAATAATGGCTATTAACTTACAAAAAGGTCAGAGAATAAACCTTACCAAAGAAAATGGGACTACACTTTCCCAGGCTTGCGTAGGAATCAACTGGGGCGCTATCGAGAAGAAAAGTTTCTTCGGTGGAACTTCAAAAGAAGCAGTAGACTTAGATGGAAGCTGTATTTTGTATGATTCAAACAAAAATGCAACTGAGGTGATTTATTTTGGAAATCTAAAATCTAAAAACGGTTCTGTAAAACACAGCG
Source organism: Chryseobacterium sp. BGARF1 (assembly GCF_001677955.1). Taxonomy (GTDB): domain Bacteria; phylum Bacteroidota; class Bacteroidia; order Flavobacteriales; family Weeksellaceae; genus Chryseobacterium. Next base: position 113,904 of record NZ_LELA01000043.1, on the reverse strand, counting down.
GTGACGATTTAACCGGTGATGTGAATGGTGATGACGGATTAGATAATGAAGTGATCACCGTAGATTTTTCTAATTTGGATCCTGCTGTTGAGCATGTAGCAATGGTTTTGCACAGCTACAGAGGTCAGGATTTCGGAACGATTCCTTTTGCATCAATTAGAATTTACGAAGGAACCCCAACGAATGTAAGAGAGGTTTTTGCCAAATATGATATTGCGAATGATAAATCTTTCAGCGGGCATGTATCAATGGTAATGGGAGTTTTCTATAAGAGAAATGGCGAATGGAAATTCAATGCAATCGGAGATGCTACTTCAGATAAAAAACTGGAGCAGACCGTAAAGACTGTTCAGGAAAAATATTTGTAAAAATTATAAAATAATGTCTGAAATAGTATTATTTTAGACAACAATCATTAGCAATAGCTGTATATTTACGGTTATTGCTTTTATCATATAATAAACAGAATTAAAGTGGAAAAATACAATATTTTAGAACTGCACCCTGGTTTGGTGTGGGGTTTTGCGATAACGGTTGTTATCATGTTGCTTCTCGATTTGGGAGTATTCAATAAAAAAAGTCATGAGGTTTCTTCAAAAGAGGCTACAATCTGGTCAATTGTCTGGATTTCGCTGTCAATGGTCTTTTCAGGAGTTGTGTACTGGGTTTTCAATACAGATGGTACCTCAGAGAGCCACGCAATAGCAGTAGAAAAGTTTACACAGTATCAAGCAGCATATTGGATTGAGAAAGCACTTTCCGTAGATAACCTCTTCGTATTTATATTGGTTTTTGGTTTCTTTAAAGTGCCAAAATTCTTACATCATAAAGTTTTATTCTGGGGGATTATTGGAGCACTGATTTTCAGAGCCATCTTTATCTTTGCAGGTGTTGAATTGATTGATTTAACGTATTTACCTGAGATGGATATTTTGGGATATGTAGTGAGAATCAATGTTGTGATGACTCTTTTTGGTTTATTCCTTATTTATGCAGGAATCAAATCTTGGGGTGACGGCGGAGATGATGAAGATGAAGATTACAGCGATACAGCAGGTGCAAAATTGATCAAAAGCTTCTGGAAAGTTTCAGACAACTATGATGGCGACAAGTTTTTTACCGTTCAGAACGGAATCAAAATGGCAACACCACTTTTAGTCGTTGTAGCGGTAATTGAGTTCACAGACGTTCTTTTTGCGGTAGATTCTATTCCGGCTATTTTTGCGATCTCAAAAGATCCATTTATCCTTTATACATCAAATATTTTTGCAATTTTAGGATTAAGATCTTTGTATTTCCTATTGGCAAACTTCATTCACATGTTCAGCAAGCTACCTTATGGGTTGGCAATTATTTTAGCATTTATCGGTGTTAAGATGTTAATTGCACCTTGGTATCATATCTCATCTCCGGTTTCATTAGGAATTGTAGGTGGAGTTTTGGTGCTTTCGGTACTTATTTCTGTTATGTTTCCCGATAAGAAAGATGATGAAGTAAAAGAATAACTAAATCAAATTAAAACATAGGCTTTACAAATCGTAAAGCCTTTTTTATTTCTTATTTTCGCTATCAACTATCAACTATCAACTATCAACATTATTTATACTTCAACAGCTTATTAATCTTCTTTCTCGTTTGAAGCGAAACTTTATACGCTTCATCTCTGAGTTTCTGAATTTTTCCGACAGGCTGAAAGATCTCAGCACTATCAAAAGGATTGAAAGATAGAAGTTCATTCTCGCAGCCTTTAGGATTAAGTAATGAATCTTTTTTAATTTTAATTTCTCCTATTTTGATGAAAGGGGAATTTTTCCATTCAACATTAAGTTTGTTGATAGGCTGATCTTTCAGATCATAACAAAACTGAATATAAACATCTGCTGCAAAGTCTTGAGTTCTGAAAAAAAATTCTACAGCATCTTTTACAGATTGCTTCTTACCAAAATTTTTATCCACGTTTTTAGGGCTTACTTTTATCTTGATCATTTTATCATCAAAACGATAAGCTCCTACAGAATGATAATCAAAAGAAAGCATAAAATTATTTTTGTTTAAAAGAAGCATCCACACATTTTTCAAAAATGAGGGGTTTAAAGTAAAAGGAATTACTTTGTAAATCTGCTTTAAAACCGAAAAAGAATTACTCAGTTTTTTCACGAAAAACCGATTGAGAGAAGTAAAAAGCTTCAAAAATACAGAAACAGAATTCACCGGAAACAAAGGGAAATTAACTAAAGGATAATTAGAGATTGTTCTTCCCGAATCATCTTTGATTTTAATAGCAAAACCGTAGGCAGGAAAGTCTTTTTTGCTTTTGTTGATCTTCAAATGCGCATTTGACAATCTTGCGGTAATCTCATATTGCTCACTATCAAAAACTGATTTTAGATGTTGTGGAATATCTGTATTGATGATAAATACTCCTTTTAGAACAGCATAGGTTTTTGCGTGGGCATTTCTTGTAGCATAATTTACGTCACTTATCGTAGATGAGTATTCCACAAAATCGGCTATGCTCTTTTTGGTTTCTTCCAAGAGTTGTTTTTCTTCATAGCTGAGTTTTTCAAAGTTCTTATTATATCGTAACGGTTTTGGCATATAGTTTTTAAAATTCAATGATAACGCCAAGTTTTTACTTTTACGTTACGAGAATGTTAAACATTTTTTAATGTTTTTATTGATGTAATTTGAAGCGATAATAAAAGATTGATATTTGGCTGGAAGTTAGATGCTTTGATTCGTTTCCCCATTTTATTTAACTCAAAAATCGCCCTTCTAACTTCCAGCTTCCAGCTTCCAAACTTAAATCCTATCTTTGTAAAAAAAATTATGGGAGTAGCAGATTTGTTATTTAAGAAGAAAAAAGAATTGGCGGAAAAAAACCTGAAAGATGGCCAGGAATATATGGCTGAGTACGGTAAAAGAGAAAGCGTAGTGCAGTTACCAAGCGGATTGCAGTATGAGATTATGACCGAAGGAGATGGCCCAAAACCAGGTCCAAAATCAATGGTAAAATGCCATTACCACGGAACTACAATTGCCGGGAAAGTTTTCGACAGCTCGGTAAAGAGAGGAACTCCTGCTTCATTTCCGTTGAATAAAGTAATCAAAGGATGGACAGAAGCGCTTCAGTTAATGCCTGTAGGAAGTAAGTGGAGATTGATCATTCCTCCGCATTTAGCGTATGGCGATCAGCAGATTAGTAAAGAGATTGGACCAAACTCTACATTGGTATTTCAAGTAGAATTGTTAGGGATTAAATAATCTCACCATTAAAAATAAATTAAAATTCATCTGTTTACAGGTGGATTTTTTTATTTGTGCTATCTTAGTATTAAGATTCATATTTTTTTTTAATTGAATTTTAATGAAAAAGCTATACCCGATTTTTGCCGCTTTTATTTTGTTGACTTCCTGCGTTTCAAAGAAAAATCAGGTCATTAAACAGAATATTCTTACTTTGAGAGACAGCTATTGCAAAGCGCCTTTCAAGTATAATTATGAAAATAAAGTACCTTCTTATAATTCTGATTCTATAATTACAGCTAATCAACAGCTGAAAGGTATTTTTTCTGACCAGAGTATTTTGGTTTTAAATGCTTTGGATAATTTGGATGAAGTGAACGAAATTATGAAATTAAAAAAAGATTCATCATTGAGTTCTCAGGTGAAAGTTTTGCAGCTAAAGATGAAGATCAACAGCAAAATCACAATTGCATTGACCGAATTGGACGCTGTTGCCGCAGAATTTGACTGTGAAGGAGAGCGTGTAGCACAAATTGGAAATTATGTAGATAATTTAAACGATTCCAGGAATAACAAACTCATTTTATACTCTATTGCAGCCGGAGCGGTAGCCTCAATTGCGGGTGGGATCGTACAAGACAATGGTTGGAGCAATGCGATCGATATCTCTGGAGGTACTTTGGGAGCAGCTTTTGGGTTGGCAACATTAAATCCTAAAGGTAAAAAAGTAGAATTTATACATCAAAGAAATCTATTGAGAGATATTTGGAACGAGAAGTTAGAATCTCCCAATTTTCCGCCTTTTATTTGGTATATGTATACTGAGAAAAGGTTTTCAAATAAAGAAAAGCACTCTATTATTTCGAATATGAAAGAAAGATGGCTGCACTATCAATTTGATGATGATAAAAATGAAGCAGATCAATCAGTTATTTTCAAAGATGGAGGTTTTTACCGTGCTGGTGACCTTCACAATCGTGCGGCAATGCTTAATCAAATGCAGTCGGCAACTCGTACGATCAATCAAACCATTAATTATTTGCTTTTAGATTTAGATAAATTGATCTTGTAATTTTGAATACTAAATGTTTGAATGCCTAAATTTGCTTTGATCTACTTTAAAAAATGTCGGAATTAAAAAAAATAAGAGAGAGACAAAATCTTACTCAGGAAGAATTAGCTGAAAGATCAGGAATTTCAGTAAGAACTATTCAAAGAATTGAGGCTGGCACAATTCCGAAAGGTTATACATTGAAAACGTTGGCCACAAGTCTCAATGTTTCTGAAAAAGATTTATTGATTGCTGAAAAGATAAAAGAAGAAATTAAAGTTGATGAATTTATTATTGTAACAGAAAATGACGATTCTTTTAACTCCGGTTTAGTTAAAATGATTAATCTTTCAACACTTCCAGTAGCATGGCTTCCAATTGCTAATTTTTTGCCACCGTTATTGATTATGCTTTTCACAAAAAATAAATCTCAAATTGTAAAACAGATTATTTCACTTCAAATATTTTTAGCGATTATTTTGCCGATCATTTTTATGTTAATTGTGCTCTTAAAATTAGGTCGGGAATCTGTTATGATAACGATGACCTTTTTAATTCTGGCTAATGTTTACATTATTTTGAGAAACACTTACGAAATTGATAAGAGACAACGTCTTCGTTATAGATTGAATTTCAATATGATATAAGTTTTACAGATGATTGTCGGGTTTTTGTCGGGTTCTTTTTTTGATTTAAAAACAGTTTATTCTCAATCTTTGTCAAAAATTAATCAATGCCTAAAAAACTTAAGATCAGCATTTTTATTCTCTACTTTTTCTTCGGAAATGTAAACGCTCAAATTGATAAAAATTTACCATTATTTTTAGAATTAAAGAAACAGGATAGTCTTTTTTTTGAACGGGGTTTTAATAATTGTGATCTCGCATATCTTGAAAAATCGGTAGATGAGAATCTAAAATTCTATCATGATAATGGCGGGTTCCAGGATAAAAAATTATTTCTCGAAAGAACAAAACAAAATATCTGTTCAAATCCCAATCAAAAGCCAATTCGTAAGGTCATTGAAAATAGTTTGGAAGTTTTTCCATTATACAATAACGGCGAATTGTATGGTGCGATACAGTCTGGAGAACACCAGTTTTTTATCCGTGAAAAAAATAAAGAAGATGTATTAGGCGGGCAGGCAAAATTTACAACAGTCTGGACAAAAAAAGACAGTAATTGGACCATGAGTGATATTTTAAGTTATAATCACGGAGATCCAGGCCAATCAAAACTTACCGATAATTTGGAGCAATTGCTGAAAAATAATAACATCCCAACTTTAGGTTTAGGAATCATCGAGAATGGAAAATTAACAGAGATAAAAGTTTATGGAAAATTAAATGATAAGACATCAGCTTCTTACAATAGTCTTTTTAATGTCGCTTCTTTAACCAAACCAGTTACTGCAATAACGGTTTTACGCTTGGTTGGTCTTCGCAAATGGAATCTTGATGAGCCACTTGATAAATACTTTATTGATCCTGATATTGCTAAAGACCCAAGACATAAAAAATTGACGACAAGATTAATTTTAAGCCATCAAACAGGCTTTCCGAATTGGAGATGGGTGAATAATGATAAAAAACTTCGTTTCGAATTTGATCCGGGAACAAAATATCAATATTCGGGTGAAGGTTTTGAATATCTAAGGAAAGCCCTTGAAAATAAATTTCATAAAAGTCTTGAAGAACTGGCAAAAGAGCTTGTCTTTCAGCCTTTAGATATGAAAGATACTAGTTATATCTGGAATGAAAAGAAGTATTCTGAGAGAATGATACTTGGTTATGATAACTCCGGAAAACCGTATGAAATTGTAAAAAATAAAACTCCAAATGCAGCCGATGACTTAGTAACTTCTATAGAAGATTACGGGAAATTTTTAGTTGCTGTTTTGAATAATGATTTGTTGACACCAAAAACTGCTGAAGAAATGAAAACCAAACAGACTGAAACTAAAAAAGACAAGTTTTTCGGTTTAGGATTTGAAATTTACGATCTTGGAAATAACGAAATTGCCTTATCTCATGGTGGTTCTGATAAAGGAGTAAATACTATTGTTTTTCTTTTACCAAAAACAAAAAAAGGATTAATCGTTTTTACGAATGTTGAAAGTGGATATAAAATTTATGAACCTCTAGTTAACCATTATTTGGGAGATGTAGGAAAAAAGATTATTGAAATAGAAACAAAATGAGTTTAATGAAATTTAATTGTAGTTAATTTTGTTACAATTAAAATATTTGTATCTTTGCAGAGTAATTATGAACAATACAAGATTTGCTACGGCAATACATATCATGACGCTGTTGTCAAAGTCTCCTCAGGAATGGTTGACTTCTGATTGGCTTGCCGGAAGTATCAATGTAAATCCTGTAATTGTTCGTAAAGAAATTGGTGTTTTAAAAGAAGCCGGTTTGATTATTAGCCGAAAGGGGAAAGAAGGAGGAAGTCAGTTAGCAAAAAATGCTTCAGATATTAGTATTTCTGAAATCTATTCAGCGGTAAAAAATTCAGAAGTTTTAGGCAAAAAAAATAACAATCCTAATCCGGCTTGTCCTGTTGGGAAAAATATCAATACTCATTTAGGAAAGCTTTTTACAGAAACAGATGTATTGGTCTGTCAATTTTTAGGAGATAAATCGCTAAAGGAATTTACCGAGCATTTCGAGTAAAATTTTTTGACTTAAAATGTAACAAAATTTATTACAATTAATTTAAATAAAATAGTATCAAATGAAACCGAAAGGTTCGTGAAATTCCTTTAAAAATAAATAAAAAAAGTATGAACAAAAAAGTAGCAGTAATTGGCGCAACAGGTTTTGTGGGAACACAAGTAGTGAAAGAACTTGAAAACAGAGGTTTTGAAGTGACAGCAATCGTAAGAGATGCATCGAAAGTAAATGAAACTGAAACTGTAAAAGCAAAAAGCGTTGATGTAAACAATGTAGATGATTTAGCAGAAGCTTTGAAAGGAAATGATGCAGTAATCAGCAGTTTCAATGCAGGTTGGACGAATCCTAATCTTTATAATGATTTCTTAAACGGTTCAATCAATATCGAAAAAGCGGTTGAAAGATCAGGGGTGAAAAGATTTATTACTGTTGGTGGAGCAGGAAGTTTGTTCATCGACGGAAATCAATTGGTTGACGGACCAGATTTTCCGGCAGATATCAAACCCGGAGCAACTGCAGCAAGAGATTATTTAAATAAAATCAAAGAAAATACAACTTTAGACTGGACTTTTTTCAGCCCCGCAATCGAAATGCATCCAGGAACAGCAGGAATCAGAACCGGAAAATACAGAACCGCTCTTGAAAACCCTGTATTTAATGAAGAGGGGAGAAGTGTACTTTCTGTAGAAGATGTTGCTGTTGTTTTGGTTGATGAGCTTGAACAAAACAATCACATCCGTGAAAGATTCACCGCAGCTTATTAATTCTTTTGAGAGTCCCAAAGGGACGGTTTAACAAAGCATCGGATAAAATCCGATGAAAACCAATCCAACAAATCAAAAAAAGATTCGGCAGCACCCAAGGTACTGCCGAATCTTTTTATACAAATTAATTATTTTATAAACTCATAAACAACTTCGGATTAACCGGAGCATTATTTTTATGCACTTCATAATGTAAATGAGGTCCTGTAGAACGCCCGGAGTTTCCTGATTTTGCGATTACTTGTCCAACCTTTACTTTTTCGTTGTTTTTTGCAACCAATTGTGAAAGATGACCGTAAAGTGTTGCCAATCCATTTCCGTGAGAGACTATGACGCAGTTTCCGTAACCACCTTTCTGTCCTGAGAAAATCACAGTTCCGGCTGCTGTTGCCACAACATCAGACCCAAAAGGAACGGCAATATCCAAACCTTTATGAAACTGCATTTGGTCTGCTTCAGCAGGAGCATTATTCTTTTCTGTTGGAGTTTTAGAAGCAGCTATATTTTTAGCATTTGAAGTTGTTGGAGCAGGAGAAGGTGTACTTGCTGTTTTGGGAGTCACCATCACCTTTATTTCTCTCTTGTTCCCGTAGCTGTCTGTTACTTCAATGATTTTTTCTACGGGTTCAGCCTTTACTTCAGGTTTTGAAGTTGCTACAACGGTGGTAGGAGTTGCTGCAATTGGTTTTACAGATGCATAAACTGTTTTAAAAGGAATTGGGTTTTTTCGAATTCCAAAGTTGGATGAAATGTAGCCTTCAGTAGGCATTCCTAGAGGTACCTGCATCAGTTTTTTCTGCAAGTCCATCAGATATTGGCTGTATCTGTTTGATTGTTTTGCCAGATAAATTGAGTTTGAAATACTGTCGCTATCAAGAACCATCAACTTTTCGTTCTTAATATCTTTTGATTTTAGAAAAGAATTCAGTTGAGAAACTGTTTGGTCTACCAAACTAAGGTCTGTTTTCATTTTCAGATAATCAATGCTGTCTTTTTCTGTATTTATTTTTACCAAATTTACTTCATAGTTTTTGTCATCTTTCTCCGAAAACAATTTGGCAATGAAAATACTTTGTGCAAAAACTACAAGTGAAAGTCCTCCAATGAGAACTGTTACTTTCTTTTTGCTGCCTAAAAATTTCTTCATTTTTCTTTCTCTTAGAATTTAAAAAAGGTTTTAAGGGTGCAAATTTAGGTAAAAATAAACTTTCAGCATTATTCTTAACAAAAATTTATAAATTCTTGTAATAAACGTATTTTTAGATATTTAATTGTGTGAGAAAGTTAAAGTTTTCAAAAATGATTTATATTATGTGAGATAAAGTTTTGATATCTTTCGGTTTTAATATATTTACAGTTCATATTTCAATTATGGCAAAAAAGAAAACCAACTCAGATTCTTCTACTTCTAAAAAGACCAAAAACGACGTTACAGTTGGCGTTGTAGGTAGCGGAAGTTTTGCAACGGCAATTGTAAAAATGCTTGTTGAAAACTGCAAAACAGTGCATTGGTGTGTAAGAAATGAGTTTGTAAAAGGAGCAATTGAACTGCGCGGGCACAACCCGACCTATCTTACTGCAGTTAATTTCAATCTTAAAAATTTAAAGCTGACCACTGATGTCAACGAGCTGGTGACAGCTTGTGATGTCGTTGTTTTGGCAACTCCGTCTATTTATCTTTCAGATACTTTAGATAAAATGACTTGTGAGTATAAAGACAAAATCTTTGTCTCGGCAATTAAAGGGATTATTCCTAAAGTAAACGATGTTGTGGCGCATTATCTGAAAGAAGAATTTCAGATAGGGTTCAGAAATCAGGCGGTTATTGCAGGACCATGTCACGCTGAAGAAGTTGCAATGGAAAGACTTTCTTATCTTACCGTAGCAACGGTGGAAGATGAAGTTTCTGAAAAACTGGTGAGCATTTTCAATTCAGATTTTATCAAAGTAAATTCTAGCAAAGATATTTTAGGAAACGAATACAGTGCTATTCTGAAAAACATTTTCGCCATCGGAGCCGGTATTGCAAGCGGTTTAGGTTATGGTGATAACTTTACGGCTGTTTTTGTGTCGAATGCGATCAGAGAGATGGAAACTTTCCTTGAAGCGATTTATGAAGCTCCGAGAGATGTTAACGAAAGTGCATATTTGGGAGATTTATTGGTGACAGCATATTCATTGTTTTCAAGAAACAGAAATTTAGGAAATCTTATCGGAAAAGGATATACTGTAAAATCTGCTATCCAGTCGATGAACATGGTTGCGGAAGGGTATTACGCTGCAGATTCTATTTATAAAACGGCAAAACAGAAAAAACTGGAGTTACCGATTATTGATACTGTTTACGGAATTTTGTATGAAGGTAAAAATGCTGAGAAACAATTTAAAAAACTAACGGCAAAGCTGAATTAGAACTAATTTCATTTTAAAAATATATAAAAACATCAGTGACCTTCATTGGTGTTTTTTTGTTACATATATTGCTTCTATTATTTAAAATTGATAATTTCCATCGTCTTCACTGGGCTGGTAACAATTTTGTTTTCGGCACAGAATTAAATACTTAAATCGTATTTTAATCTAAAACTTTTCCCGAAATTCGTATTAAAATTCACACAATGCCACACGCAATTACCAATAGAACGCCTAAGCCAAAATATGATGTTGTGCTTATAGGAGGCGGAATTATGAGTGTAACACTAGCCACTTTACTTCACGAATTTGACCCTAATTTAAACATCGCAATTTTTGAAAGATTGGGAAGATTTGCCAAAGAAAGTACCGCTGCCTGGAACAATGCAGGCACAGGCCACTCTGCATTTTGTGAACTCAACTATACACCCGAAAAAGAAGACGGAAGTATAGATATTTCAAAAGCTGAAAAAATTGCAGAACAGTTTGAAATTTCAAAACAGTTTTGGTCTTATTTAGTCGACAAAAAATACATTCAGAAACCTCAGGAATTTATTAATTCTTGTGCTCACATGAGTTTAGTTTTTGGTGAGAAAGATGCAGAATATCTTGGCAAAAGACATGAAGCATTGAAAAATTCGCCTTTATTTTCAGAAATGGAATTTTCTACCGATCATGATACGTTACGAGAATGGATTCCTTTGGTAATGAGCAAAAGAAATCAATCTGAAGTTTTAGCAGCCACAAAAATGGAACTCGGAACGGATGTGAATTTTGGTGCTCTTACCCGAAAAATGGGACGCCATCTTGTGGAAGATTCTCATGTAGAAGTTTTCTTGTATCATGAAGTGAAAGACATCGATCCCAGAGAAGATGGCACTTGGGAAATGAAAGTAAAAGACCGCATCAACAATCATAAACAGGAGGTTGTTGCAGATTTTGTTTTTATAGGAGCAGGAGGTTATGCTTTACCGCTGCTTGACAGTTCAGATATCAAAGAAAGTGCAGGTTACGGCGGTTTTCCGGTTTCTGGGGAATGGTTGGTTACCCACAATCAGGAATTGGTAGCGCAACATCAGGCAAAAGTTTATACTCAGGCGACAGTAGATGCACCGCCAATGTCTGTTCCGCATTTAGATCTAAGAATTATCGATGGTGAAAAAGCCTTACTTTTTGGTCCTTTTGCTGGTTTTTCAACGAAGTTTTTAAAAGAAGGAAGCTATCTCGATTTACCGGAAAGTGTGAATACCAAAAATCTCCGTTCGTTATTTGGAGCTTGGTGGCATAATATTCCTCTTACTAAATATCTGGTTCAGCAGGTGGCAATGACAAAAGCTCAGAGAATACAGCATTTAAGGGAGTTTGTAAAAGATGCTAAAGAAGAAGACTGGGAACTGAAAGTTGCCGGACAGCGAGTACAAATCATTAAAAAAGATGATAAATTAGGCGGTAAATTAGAATTTGGAACCGAGGTTGTGGTGAATGATAAAGGAACGATTGCTTCACTTTTAGGAGCGTCTCCAGGAGCATCAACTGCAGTTTTTGCAATGTTGAATGTTTTAGAAAAATGTTTTCCTGAGAAATTAAAAGGTGAATGGAAAGATAAATTGTTGGAAATGATCCCTTCATACGGGCAAAAATTATCCGCAAATCCTGAATTGGCAAAAAAAACCAGAGCCTACAGCAAAGAAAAATTAGAGCTTAAGCATTAAATATAGGTGATAAGTAATGGGTAATAAGTAATTTTGTTATTTCTAAAATTACCCATTACTAATTATTCATTACTCATAAAAAAGATGGAAGTTATTTCAAAACCGATTATTGCAAAGGAAATCCTTGAGTCACTTCAAACGAAAATTGAAGAAGAAAAGCAGGTGATTGTACATTGCTGTTTTCCTGCGTCACCGTTTTTGGGAAATTTAATCAGAATTTGGAATACAACCCACCTTATCGATACTACTTCTAGTCACAAAAGTAAATTGATTCATGCCGAAAATATTACGATTTATCCCAATTGGACGGCAGTCCCGTTTATGAAAGATTTTTGGTTTACTTTGGTTTTTTCAGGTCTGCCGAAAGATTGTAAAAGCTTTGATTTTAAAGAAGAAATTCCTGAAGAAGGCGGTTTTTTTGTGAAATCTATTAAAAGGAATCCATCAGATATTTACCGCATAAAAATTTCGGACTAATTATTTCTGTTATTTCGTATGATACGAAGTGTAAATCTCTTATCAATTTAATTAAACCAAAATGAAGAAAACTATATTGTTCTTGTTGGCTGTTCTCCCATTTTTTGTGTTTTCGCAGAAAAAGAAACTTTCAGATTTAAAAAAAACTGAAATAAATACTACTGTTGGTGTAAACTCAGACCCTGTAAAACGTGAAATCGAAAAATTTCAAAAAGATTTAAATAAAGAATACCTCCACAAGAAAGAAACACCTTTGCGAGGAGATAACTATACAAATTTTAAAGCGCATCCTTTCTTTCCAATTGATTTGAAATATCGTGTAACGGCTGATTTTGTTAAAAATAAAAACCCTGAACCTTTTGATTTACCCACTTCTTCTGGGAAATCAAAATCGTACCAGGAATTTGGAAAAGCTCACTTTACGATTGACGGAAAATCTTATACTTTAACGATTTATCAGAGTTTAGATTTAATGAAAATGGAAAAATACAAAGACTATCTTTTCTTACCTTTCCGTGATGAAACCAATCAAAAAGAAACTTACGGCGGCGGAAAATACATGGATTTAAAAATCCCGAAAGGCAATACGATTGTGTTAGATTTTAATCAGTCTTACCAACCTTTTTGTGCTTATAATGCGTATGATTACAATTGTCCGATTGTTCCCGAAGAAAATAAACTTCCGATAGAAATAAAAGCGGGGGTGATGTATAACGATATTTATCATCACTAAATTATGGTTGATTTACATTTTTTTAAACCGAAAGATTTATCTGAATTAAATTATGAACTTGATGAAATTCAGGCTCAGTTTTCAGCTTTGCCGAATCAGGCGTTAGAAAGAATTGAAGCAAGAAATCAAAATGATGATTTTTTTGCTTATCCAATTACCATTTTTTATAACGAAAAAGCGGCTGGTTTTTGTGTGTTAGATTTTGGAAATGATAAATTAGAATTGACAGATAATCAAGATTGTGTTTTGCTTCGTTCGTTGTCTATAAATCCTGAATTTCAGGGAAAAGGAATCGGTAAATCTGTGATGATTGTGCTGGATGATTTTATCAAAGAACATTTTAAAGACTGCAATGAAATCGTCTTATCAGTTAATGAAAGAAATGATTTGGCTTTTCAAATTTATGCGAAAAAAGGATATGTTTATGCCGGTAAAAAAATGGACGGAAGAAGCGGACCTCAATTTGTGATGTCTAAAAGTTTAGATTAAATTAAAAATAAAACATTCAGTTTGGCGTGATACTTTCAATTGGTTTTAAACATCATTAAAATCAAAATATGGAAGTTTCATTAAGAAATCAAATCGCTATTATTACAGGCGCATCTAGCGGAATCGGAACCGGAATTGCAAAATCTATTGCTTCAGCCGGAGCAACAGTCATCATCAATCATTCATCTGAAAAATCTAAAGATGAAGCTCAAAAAGTTTTAGACGAAATTCGAAAAAATGGCGGCGACGGAATGGTTTATCAATGCGACGTTTCTAAAGAAACTGAAGTTGTTAAGATGTTTGCAGATGTAATTTCAGAATATGGAACGGTTGATATTTTAATTAACAACGCCGGAATTCAGAAAGATGCCAAATTTATAGATATGACTTTGGAAGAATGGGATACGGTAATGGGTGTGAATCTTCGGGGTCATTTTTTGTGTTCGAGAGAAGCTATTAAAGAATTTCTCCGCCGAGGAATCAATACAACACGTTCTGTTGCCTGTGGAAAAATCATTCATATCAGTTCGGTACACGAAATTATTCCTTGGGCGGGGCATGCAAATTATGCAGCAAGCAAAGGTGCTATAAAAATGCTGATGCAGACTTTGGCTCAGGAACATGGCGCAGATAAAATTAGGGTCAATTCTATTTGTCCGGGTGCGATTCAAACGCCAATTAATAAAGATGCGTGGGAAACTCCTGAAGCATTAAATGATTTAATGAAACTAATTCCATATAACAGAATTGGCCTACCTGAAGATGTTGGAAATTTAGCAACTTTTTTAGCGAGTGATTTGGCTGATTATATTTCCGGAACCAGTATTTTCATCGATGGAGGCATGACCAGTCTGGAAAGTTTTTCAAACGGCGGATAATTTATTCGAAAATCTGCTGAATAACTTCGAGTGAATTGGGTGTTTTAAAATCGGTAATGTGGTAATGGTAATAAACCAGCAAACTATCTAGAAAGGATTTTCTCATCACCTGCGGAATCTTTATTTCGTAAGGATTTTGGGAAGACAAAATTAATTTCCACAGAAGAGAATTTTCATTATCGAATAGGTGATGGGCTCCTATATTGGAAAATGTTCCTGTTTCGGGGTCAAGATAATTTCCTTCTGCTAAAAGTGGTGCAACTCCCTGAATTTTTAAAATTTTAACCAAAAGAATAAGATGACAACGGTAGTTTTGCCGACCAAGCTCAAAGATAAATTCATCAATGATGTGAAAGAGATTCGGGTTTTTATTTTCGTTTCTTAATATCTGATTCAAAAAATCGGCAATAAAAAAGATGACCGTATTGGCTTTGATGTCTGTATAAACATCATTGGCTTCTACAATCTCTAATTTTGAAACCATTTGAATTCCATTGCTTTTTCCTGAATTAACAGAAAAAGTAAGCTTATTTAAAGGGAGTAAAAATGCCTTTTTCTTATTTGTTTTGCTGTAAATTCCTTTCAGAAAATAGGTTTGAAAACCATCTTCTTCGGTGAAACAATGGAGAACTGCATCGTTTTCTCCATATTTGATGTATGAAAGTAAAAATCCGTCTTGTGAAGTCATTAATTAACTACCGCTATTTTTGCTGTAGCTTTATCTGAACCGTCTTCGTTGGTCATCAAAACAAAATAAATTCCGGAAGCAACTCTTTTACCTTTCTGGTTATTAAGATTCCATTCGTAATATCCTGTTCTTGCAATGGCAGAATGTACAAGATTTCCTGCAGCATCTACAATTCGGATATTTGTTTTTTCGGCTAATCCTTTAATGGTTACATTTCCTTTAAACTGTGAATAAACAACAGGATTCGGATAAACCAAAACATTTCCAAAGTCTTTAGTCACATCTGCAACATCCCCTTGGTAAGTAACAATACCGTCAAAGGTTACAAAATAAACTTTTCCTGTTTTTTTATCAATTTTAATATCTGTAATAGTATCAGTCGGAAGTGGAGAGTTGTCTTTTGTAAAATGTTTGATTGTTTGTTCACCCGATGCAGATAAGTAGTAAACACCTCCGTCTTCTACCGATACCCATTTTTGATTTCCACCATCGACTTCGATTTGTAAAATAGTAGCATCTCTGAAAAGTTCTTCAGCAAGTCCGCCTTGTTCAATAACAATAGACTCTAATTGTGGGTCATTTTTAATTTCAGCTGCTGCATTGGGTAAAATTCTTATTCCTCCTTCAGTACCAATCCATGCATCTCCAGATTTATCCATTGCAAAAGAAACAGTATTTCCCGGAAGATTGTTTGTTTGGTCTAAATAATATTGGGTATCATCAGTAAGACTTGCTGTCTTTTTTGTATCATAGACTAAGAAATTAGCTGTTCTAGGGATAGGGATCCATAATAAATCATTACTAAAAACCGGATATTGAATTCCTGTACTAGTATTTAAATCTTTTAACAAAAAATTGTCTGTAGCTCTGTCATAAAAAGCTAATGCAGCGGTGGGACCTGAATACGCAATGGATGCGATAATGTTATTCTGATCATCAGAAGTAAAGCCAACAGGACGACGACCGAATGGATTATCTATGCCTAAATCATATCGTTTTACAAATTCAAAATCCTTAGAAGTTGTATTGTATTTCATTTTATGAATTCCGTAGCCCGCGCTGAAATTGTAATTTGAAAAATAAACTTCACCCGAGTTGGCAGGATCAGGAAAAGCATCTACAACATTAAAGATAGTCGGGCTTCCTATGAAGTAAGAAGAATAAACCCATTCTGTTCCGGTAAAATAATAAAATCCAGGATTTTTTGGATTAATTTGCGGTTCATTATATCCATTTGCTCTAATTCCTGTAGAAACTAAAAGCTGATTGTCATTAAATAATCTTATTTTATAAGAATCATTAAAATATGGGCCATCTGGTTTGTAGGCTATATTGTCATCTGTTTTAACTCCAGAAAGTTTAGTTCCACCATATACTTTAGAGCCAATCGTTGTTGCGGTATTGCAGCTTTCTCCTACACTTGTAGTCCCTCCGAAATTTCCATTGGTGTTATAGGTATAAATTCTGCTGCCGTCTGTAATGATGATATTGTTTGAATTAACAACAACATCAGTGATTCCTCCAAAAGTTTGAGCAATAGGAGTTGATGTTCCGCTATTGTATATATAGGTCTGAGTTGGAGATGAAAATGCTAAAACAGATTCAGAATCAATATTGGTGAAGTTTCCTGGCATTTCTGTTACCCAAGTTGTAAACACAGGAAAAGTAGTATTCATTTCGTGGGTCTTTAATCCTGTATCGGTTACTGAAAAAACTTTATTTCCTAAAATAGTTGCTTCATTACTGGCTTGAAAAACACCTCCGTTAATAAAGAATACAGAATCGGCAAATTCTTTCTTTTTTAAATCAAAAATAGAAACCCCATATCCTACAGAAACGGTTGCTTTATCTCCTGTAATAGAAATATGATTGATTTTTTTGCTTCCATTATAGCCTGTTGCAATAGGAATATCTACTACATATGTTACGCCTTGTGGAGTGATGATATCTAAAGCTCCGTTTTGATACCCTACCAAGCCGATTTTGGTTTGTGGATTGTAATCAAAAGCAGAAATTTTCACATCATGAAGACCATTGGCTTTTGACAGCTTGGTGATCTCTCCTGTTGAAATTGTATAATAAAAAATCCCGTTTTCTGTGGCGGCAACGATTTTTCCGTTATCTTCTTTCATCGCCAAAACATTGTTGTAAGAAAACAAGTCTGCCCATTTTTTTGAAGAAATACTCTGCGCATTTACAAACTGCAACGCTGCGAAAATACCAAAAGAAAGTAATGAGATTTTTTTCATATTATACTTATACTGTTATACTGCTGTCGATTGCCTGGTTGTTCCAAGAAATCTGTTTTACATTTTTATTTGAATCAAAAAAGAAATCTATTCTGCCTAAAAGAAGACCGGCCCAACCTACCTGATTTACCAAAACGGTTTTCCCCTGTCTATTTTTAAAAGTTTGAGGTTCTGGTAAAAAAGTATGCGTGTGACCTCCCAAAATTAAGTCAATATTTTCTGTTTTGGAAGCTAAAATTTTATCACTTATTTTTTCGGATTCATCTTTGTAGTCGTATCCGATGTGAGAAAGGCAAATTACGAGGTCGCATTTTTTTTCATTTTTCAGAAAATTAGAATAATGTTGCGCCACGTCAATCGGATCAGACCAAATGGTTTCTCCGTACTGTTTTTTTCCAACTAATCCATCTAACTGAATTCCGACTCCGAAAATTCCGACTTTGATGCCGTTTTTGTTGAATATTTTATACTGCGAAGTTTTTCCGTCGAGAATTGTGTTTTTAAAATCATAATTCGAACAGATAAAAGGAAACTCTGCATTAGGCAAAACCTTTAGAAAACCATCTAAACCATTATCGAAATCATGATTTCCCATTGTGGATGCATCATATTTCATCATCGACATGAGTTTAAACTCGAGTTCACCTCCGAAAAAGTTGAAATAGGGTGTTCCCTGAAAAATATCTCCAGAATCCAGCAACAAAAGATTGCTTTCTTCGCTTCTTATTTTTTGTATTAAACTTGCTCTTCTCGCAAAACCACCCTGATTAGGATTTTTGGTATAGCTTTCGTCAAAAGGTTCAATTCTGCTATGTTGGTCGTTGGTATGAAGAATCGTTAATTTATGGGCAGATTTGAAAGAATTTAAACTCAATTCTTCTGCCATCATCAAATTGGGAGCTAAAGACATTGCTAAAGTTCCACCACCTATTGTTTTTAAAAAACTCTTTCTATTCATTATTTCTTCCCAATAAAATTTAAACGGATATCTTCCTTCGGATTAATCTCAGCATTTTTCTTAAAATAATCGATAAATAAATCTCTCAATTTAATTCCTGTAGGGATTGATTCTCCTTTGCTGAAAAATTTCATATTATCACCTCCCAAAGCCAGATAATCAGACGTTGCAATATAATAATCCTGATTCGGATCTACTACTTTTCCGTTAATTAAAGTTTTGGTTAATTGTCCGTTATTGGTTTCTATGTATAAATGAGAAACCGGATTATTTACCTGAGTTTTTGCGTAGTAATCAAACAATCCCTGTACATCTGAACCTTTCATTTTTACAATGATAACTTCATTTTCAAAAGGCATTACTTCAAAAACATTTTTAAGAAGAATATCTCCTTTTCCAATCGTAGTACGAATCCCACCAATATTGATTAAGGCAGCATCTACGTTTTTATTAAGATTGGCTTTTGTCCAGACATCTGCTCCGTCAAAAGTGTAGTCAGCTAAAAGGTTCCCCAGGTTACTGTTGTCTCCTTCTTTTGTGAGATCTACTTGCGTATAAGAGATCTTCTGGTTCATCTCTTTGTTGAGTTTCAGAGTGTAAGGCTCGATAAATTTCGCAAAACCTTCATCGTCCTTCAGCTCTTTATTAATAGAAATGTTCTTCTGTGTCTGCACATTCGCAACCTGCAACGATGTCGTTTTACAGGCTGTAAGTGATAACAAGGCAATTCCTAGCAATAAGAATTTATTTTGCATAATATCTTTAATATATGCAAATATAATTATATGTATAATAAAATAGGATTAAATATTGTAAATTCTTGTATGAATTGATTAAATTTGGGGAAAATAATTCGAACAGATGAGCATTTTAAAAGGAGTAGGTGTTGCTTTGGTAACACCCTTTAATGAAGATTTATCCGTAGATTTCGAAAGTTTAACAAAACTTGTTGAGTACAACATCGAAAACGGAACCAACTATTTGGTAGTATTGGGAACTACAGCGGAAGCTGCTACACTTTCTTCAGATGAGAAGAAACAGGTAGTTGAGCACATCATTAAGGTGAATAATAAACGTCTTCCTTTGGTTTTAGGAATTGGCGGAAACAATACTCTTGAAGTCAAACAGCAAATCGAAGAAACTGATTTATCTGATTTTACGGCTGTTTTATCGGTGTCTCCTTATTATAACAAACCTAATCAGGAAGGTCTTTATCAACATTATAAAGCTTTAGCTTCTACAGGAAAAAATATTATCATTTATAACGTTCCTTCAAGAACCGGACAAAATGTAGAAGCTGAAACTACTTTGCGTTTGGCAAATGAATTCCCGAATTTATTCTTGATTAAAGAAGCGGCACCCAATATTCTTCAGTATTTTGATATTTTGAGAAAAAAACCTGAAGGTTTTAATTTGGTTTCTGGTGATGATGAATACACACTTCCTGTAACTTTAGCAGGTGGAGCAGGGGTAATTTCTGTAATCGGACAAGGTTATCCGAAAGAATTTTCTACAATGGTGCAAGTAGCTTTTGATAAAAAAGTAGATGAAGCTTATGAAATTCACAACAAATTAGTAGAGATCACAAGATTGATTTTTGCTGAGGGAAACCCTTGCGGAATTAAAGTTGTTTTAGCAGAAAAAGGATTAATCAAAAACTATTTGAGGCTTCCATTGGTTCCTGCTTCAGAAGGACTTTATGCGAAAATAAAAGCTGAAATGGCGAAAATTTAATATTTATTAAATATCAAAGTTTACGCTCTGTTTGTCATGCTGAAAGCATCTTTACAATCTAGCTTAGATTCCTATGGAATGACAAACTTTGCGTTTTAATCTATAATAAGAGTGAAAAGTATAATGCTTTTCACTTTTTTAATCTAAAATTTTTAACACATGAGTCACATTAGTTTTTAGTTACTATGTTTGAAAACAGTTTAGAACACGTTAGTTTTGAAAATCTTTGATTTTCTCTCTCTCATGTGTTCTGAAATATTTTCAAGACTAATTTAAATCTTTGTGACTTATGTGTCAAACACAATCTTATTACTAATGAAATTAATCAAAGCAACAGAAGAAAATATCCCTTTAATTCAGGATTTAGCCAAAAGGTCTTGGGAAAATGCCTACGCAGAAATTTTATCTATTGAACAGATGGAATACATGTTAAATACAATGTATTCTCAATCTGAAATTTCAAGTCATCTGAAAAATCCTGATTATCATTATTATCTTGTTTTTGATGAAAACTCAAATGAATATGACGGATTTATTGGTTTTGAAAACCATTACGAAGAAAACACCACCAAGCTTCACCGAATTTATTTGGTTCCTGAAAGCAAAGGAAAAGGTTTAGGCAAAAAAACACTTGAGTTTTTAAATGAAAAAACGTTAGAAAGTGGAGATCGCAGAATTATTCTGAATGTCAATAAGCATAATTCAGCGAAGAAATTCTACGAATCTCAAGGCTATAAAGTATACGATGAAGGCGTTTTTGATATTGGAAATGGATATGTGATGGATGATTATTTGATGGAGAGAAAACTTTAAAGTTTTATTTGACTGTGTGTTTGTCATGCTGTAAACATCTCTGCGAAATTAATTTAGATTCTTACAGAATGACAAAAGTGGTGTTAAATTTACTGTTGAGACAATTAGGAAATTTTACTCCACTTATTCTTCCCTTTATAATTTTGAATATAATAATTTTTAATAATCTGATGATCGGGTCCTGATAAATGCGGATCTACTTCCAATATTTTATCAACCATTCTTTTTGTGGTTTTAATGATAGGTGCATCGTTCACCAAATCCAGTCGTTTAAAATCAACAACACCGCTTTGCTGAGTTCCCAAAATATCACCGGGACCGCGTAATTGCATATCGACTTCAGAAATTTTAAAACCATCATTGGTTTCGGTCATCGTTTTGATTCTTGTTCGGCTTTCGGCAGACATTTTATCGGAGGTCATCAAAATGCAATAGCTTTGTTCGGCGCCTCTTCCCACTCTTCCACGAAGCTGATGAAGCTGGGAAAGACCAAATCTTTCAGCACTTTCAATCACCATAACCGAAGCATTTGGAACATTTACGCCGACTTCAATCACTGTTGTTGCGACCATAATTTGCGATTTTCCCGAAGCAAAATAATTCATCGCGGCATCTTTTTCATCGGGTTTCATTTTCCCGTGAAGCATGGTTACCTCATAGTTTGAAAAATTATCCATAATGTGTTCCAAACCTTCCATCAGATTTTTATAATCTAAAGTTTCAGATTCTTCAATCAACGGATAAACAAAGTAAATTTGTCTGCCTTTTCGGATTTCTTCATGACAGAAATGATAAACATAAGTTCTGTCTTTTTCTCTTCGATGAGCGGTAATAATCGCTTTTCTTCCCACCGGCATTTCATCAATCACAGAAACATCCAAATCCGAATAAAAGCTCATTGCTAAAGTTCGTGGAATAGGAGTTGCGGTCATCACCAAAATATGAGGTGGGATTTTATTTTTAGCCCAAAGTTTAGCTCTTTGAGCGACCCCAAATCGGTGCTGCTCGTCAATAATTGCCAATCCAAGATTTTTAAATTTCACTTTGTCTTCCAAAACAGCATGAGTTCCTATCAAGATTGAAAGCTCACCATTTTCTAATTCATGATGAATAACCTTTCTTGCAGAAGCTTTTACCGAACCTGTTAACAGGCTGACTTTAATTTCTGTATCTTTTAATAAATCTTTAATTCCGTTGTAATGTTGCTGGGCAAGAATCTCTGTCGGAGCCATCAAACAGCTTTGAAAGCCATTATCTAAGGCAATCAGCATTGTCAATAAAGCAACCATTGTTTTTCCTGAACCTACATCGCCCTGCAAAAGCCTGTTCATCTGAATTGGCTTTTTCATGTCCATTCTGATTTCCTTTAAAACTCTTTTTTGAGCTCCGGTGAGTTCAAAAGGAAGGTGATTCTCATAAAATCCGGTAAAATAATCACCGACGATTGGGAATGGGTTTCCCGTAGACTGTGTTTTATGATGAAGTTTTTTTAAAGCATATCCTAGTTGAAAAAAGAATGATTCTTCAAATTTTAAACGCTGATTTGCCTTTTCAAAATACTCTAAATTTTTTGGAAAATGAATGTTTAAAAAAGTCTGTTGTCGCGATAAAAATTTCATCGAGCTCATGATACTTTCCGGAAGGTTTTCCTGAATAAGATTAGGAATCTCTTTGCAGATATTTCTTAGGATTACCTGAAAGAATTTTTGATTTAAACCTCTCTTGGTCAGTTTTTCAGAACTTGGATAAATGGGTCTTAATCTGTTGTCTTTTTCTTTGTTTTCGTCCAGTTCAATTTCCGGATGCGGCATCGAAAACTGATTGTTAAACGCATTGATTTTTCCGAAAATAAAAACTTCTCGATTTACAGGAAGCTGTTCTTTTAGCCATTTTGAATATTGAAACCAAACCAGATCCATACTTCCGGTGTCGTCGTTGAATTTTGCTGTCAGTCTTTTTACTTTTCCGGTGAGGATCTCCTGCACATTGGAAATTTTTCCTTTCAGCTGAATTTCAAGATTGCTTTCCTGAAGTTGCGCAATTTTGTATACTTTATTCTTATCTAAATACCGAATCGGGTAGAAATTGAGAAGGTCTTCCACAATAGATATTCCCAACACATTTTTAATGAGTTTGGCTCGTTCAGGACCTATTCCTTTTACAAATTCTATGGGAGTTTCTAGCGTCATTTTTCTGGCGTTCGAGATGTTAGGTTCTAGATTTTATCGATGTTTTTAATGAAAAAAATAAAAGTTCGAATTTCGGTAAAATAAAAAAGACTTCCAAAAAAATGGAAGCCTTAATTATATGTTTTAAAACGATTAATCTTTTATCTTCGATTTAAATTTCTTTTGATAATCTTCCCAATCTTGCTTGGTCTTTACTTTTTTGTATAAATCTTTCGATATAAAATCAAGATAAGGTTCTAATTCTTTTGCAGATAACTCGCCTTGTAACATGGTAATGGGATTTCCTTTGTCATCAAGAAAAACCGTACTTGGTACTGCATTTACATTCATAAATTGCGTAAACTCATGCATAGAATTTCTTCCTTTTTTGTGTGTAGAATTTTCATTGGAAAACTTTCTTCCGAAAATTTCTATCGTTCTTTTGTCTTCTGCATTAAATTTTACAGGATAGTAATTTTCATTTAAATATTGATAAATTACTTCATGTCCGTAAGTTTTTTTATCCATTATTTTACAGGGACCACACCAATCTGCATAAAAATCGATGAGTATCTTTTTAGGCTGTGTTTTTTGTGCATCTAATGCTTCTTCAATCGTCATCCATTTTACCTGGGAAAAGGCAAAAACAGAGTGGATAACGAAAATTAATGCAAATATTTTTTTCATCTTATTTGTGATTTTAAATTGTTAACGGACTTCCTGCATGAGTTTTTTTACCCACGGAGATATCAAAATCAATACCACACCGGCAATTACTGCATATAATCCCAGTTGTTTGTAACCTTCTGTATAAGTAATTAATGCATCATAATTCGTTGAGCCTTCTTTTGCATCTGCTAAACTTGCACCAATTATTCCAGCAACATATTGACCGTAGGCTGAAGCCAGAAACCACATTCCCATCATCATTCCCTGGAGGTTTTTGGTAGAAAGTTTCGTCATAATTGATAACCCGATAGGAGAAAGGCATAGTTCCCCTAAAGTAATCACTAAAAGAGCGATGGTAAAGAAATTTAAAGAAGTAATTCCTTGTAAATCTGCAAACAATCTGGTTGCAAATAAAACGTAATATCCTAATCCTAAAAATATAAATCCGAGACCAAATTTAATAATCGTATTGGGTTCAAGTTTTCTTTTACTCAACCAAATCCACAATAATCCCAATAAAGGTGCAAGGAAAATAATGAAAAATGCTCCTCCGGAATTATTTACACCATTGGGATCTAGGCCAAATAAATCTTTATTTAAATTTTTAGCAGCAAAAATACTTAATGAACCTCCACTTTGCTCGTAAATTCCCCAAAATAAAATAGAAAATATGATGAAAATTAACGCTGCCCAAAGTTTTTTACGCTCAGCTGATGTTACTTTTGACATTTCAAAGAAAAGATAAACCAATGTTAAAGGTCCTACGGTCCACATAAAATAATCGGTATATTCCGGCACTGAGACCATGGTCATAATGATGGGAATAAATATCAATGATAAAATATACACTCCATATTCTTTCCATTTGGGCATTGGAGCTGATTTTACTTCGTGATCAGGATGTCCTGGCTGAAGACCTATGGTACCTAAACTTCTTTGAGTAAATATGAAATTGATCAAGCTAATCACCATTACAATAGCAGCTAATCCGAAAGCGACATTCCAATGCAAGCCTTCTGGGATCAAATGAGAAAGCAATTCTCCTTTTCCTATGGCAATACATAAATAACCTCCAAGTAAAGCTCCTAAGTTAATTCCTGCATAAAAGAGCGAAAATCCTGCGTCAGCTCTGGAGTCATTAGGTTTGTAAAGCTGACCCACCATTGAAGAAATATTAGGTTTAAAAAAACCTGTTCCCACAACGGTAAATGCAATTCCTAAAAAGAAAAATTTATGTG
Organism: Chryseobacterium sp. BGARF1; assembly: GCF_001677955.1. Lineage (GTDB taxonomy): Bacteria > Bacteroidota > Bacteroidia > Flavobacteriales > Weeksellaceae > Chryseobacterium. The sequence goes on along the minus strand of NZ_LELA01000043.1, from coordinate 88,947 downwards.
GGTCTGTAGCTAATATTAAGCTTCCGACAATCATTAAAAGCCCGCCCCAAAAAAGAGATTTTCTGAAACCTAAAATCTTATCGGCGAAAAGTCCACCTACAAAAGTGAAAGCATAAACGAAAGCCTGGGTGGCTCCGTATTGAAGGTTGGCCTCTTTTTCGTGGAAATTAAGTTGTGAGATCATAAAGAAAACCAGCATCCCGCGCATTCCGTAGAAGCAGAATCGTTCCCACATTTCTGAAAAAAAGAGTGACCAGATCTGTTTTGGGTATTTTCCTTTAAAATTTTGTATCTCGTCGAGCGTTAAGTTCATAATAGAAAGTAATTAGAGTATATAATTTTGAAATCAGTTATGATTATTGTTTTTTGTCTTGCTGATCAAGCTCAAAACGGATTCTGTCTTGATCAATGATTTGTTTTAATTCTTCCTCTTTCGGAAGGTACAATAAATATTTGCTTGCGAATAGATTGTTTTTGTCATTTAAAACAGAATATTTTACAATAGTTTCGTCTTTTTCAGAACATAAAAGAATTCCAATAGTTGGATTATCATCTTCGCTTCGTTTCAGATCATCATACATTCTTACGTACATATCGATTTGACCGATGTCTTGATGCGAAAGTTCTCCCGTTTTTAAATCAATAATAACGAAACATTTCAGAATGTAATTATAGAAAACTAAATCTATGTAAAAATCTGAAGTGTCTGTGGAAATATGTTGCTGTCTTGAAACAAACGCGAAACCTTTTCCGAATTCTAAAAGAAACTTTTGAATATGATCGATAATTCCAGTTTCAATTTCTTTTTCTGAAATTTTTTCGTTTGCTTTTAATCCTAAGAATTCAAATATATAGGGATCTTTTAAAACGCTGTGAATGGTCTCATGTGAGGATTTTTTATGCTGTAAAACTCTTTCATAAGCAAGAGAATTGATTTGTCTTTTCAGATCTCTTGAGCTCCAGTTATTTTGAATAGATTCATTGAGATAATATAATCTCTTTTGATCATTTTCTTGTCTTAAAAGCAATCTGTAATGAGTCCAGCTCAATTCGTGACGCACTGCGTCACGAATTGGAAATATATTGTAAAAAGAGCGCATATTCCTCAAATTGCTTTCATCAAAACCTTTCCCAAATTCTAAAGTGAGGTTTTTTGAAAGGTTTTTTAAAGTATATTTTCCGTATTCGGCTCTTTCTTTTCCTTTTTGTTCGTCTTCAATGATTAATTGTCCGATTTGCCAATACGTTAATAATAGGGTAGAGTTCGCAATACGAAATACCCTTTCGCGCGATTGATTAATAATTTCCTTTATGGATTGAAACAAAGAATCTTCAGAAACTTCCATTATACGAATGTAAAAAAAAACCTCTGAAAAAATCAGAGGTTTAATTATTATTTTGATGAAAATAGTTTTTATTTTACGCCGTGCATCATTTTGCTGATGTACTTGCTTAATAAAAGAAGTAATATTCCACAAACAATTACAAATCCTGAAATGTAAGTGAATACTTGCCCAGCTCCTAAAGTTTCTACAATTGAAGCCAAGAATCCTCCAATGAAGTTGGCAATTGAAGAAGATAACATCCAAACCGCCATCAAGATTGAAGCTAATTTAGGTGGAGATAATTTAGTTACTACAGATAAACCTACCGGTGAAAGGCAAAGTTCACCAATTGTGTGTAGTAAGTAAGTCATGATTAACCACATGATTCCCGCTTTGTTCGCGATATCAGCAATGTCTCCGTTTGCATTTCTTTCTGCAACGGCTCCTAGCATAAACCAGAAACCAATTCCTAAGATGATCATACCAACACCCATTTTTACAGGGGTAGAAAGTTTTTTACCTAATTTAGAACTCCAGAATATTGCAAATAATGGTGCTAATGTTACAATGAAAATAGGGTTAACCGACTGAAACCAAGATGTTGGGATTTCAAATCCGAAAACATTTCTGTTGATAAATTTATCTGTATATAAAGATAAAGACGATCCAGCCTGTTCGAAACCAGCCCAAAAGAATACTGCAAATAAGAATAAAATAAAGATTACTGTAATTCTTTGTCCTTCTTCAGGTTTAGTTAGTGGTTTTCCTGTAACAGGGTTAATTGAAGTTGCTTCTGTAGATTTTTCATCTGTAGAAGAGTTTTTAACAGGTTTAGAACCCAGATCTCCCAAGTATTTTTGCGCAAAAGTATTAAATACGATTTGTCCTAAGAACATTCCGACTCCGGCAGCCAAGAAACCATATCTGTAACCGTACGCGATAGATCCGTCTGCATTGGTCGTTGCAAAAAGGTTATCGGTAAAATAACCGATAATAAAAGGTGCAATTAATGCCCCTAAGTTAATTCCCATGTAAAAGATAGAAAATGCAGAATCTCTTCTGTCGTCACCATCAGGATATAAACCACCCACTAATGTGGAAATATTAGGTTTAAAGAAACCATTTCCTATAATTAGTAAAGCTAAACCGATGTAAAGCCCTGTTGTAGTATTCATTCCAAATAAAACAAACTGACCAATCATCATGGTGATACCACCGATTGTAATTGCTAGACGTTTTCCTAAAAATTTATCAGCAAGCCAACCTCCGATAAGTGGTGTAAAATAAACAAGCCCTGTAAAATAGCCATATAAAAGTGTGGCATTCTGCTCATCCATTCCTAATCCTCCTTCAATTAATTTCTTAGTTAAATAAAGGATCAAAATTGCACGCATTCCATAATAAGAAAAACGCTCCCACATCTCGGTGAAGAACAATAGGTACAAACCCTTAGGATGTCCTTTCTTCTGTACTGTATCCATATTTGATTGTTAAATTTCTGTTAAGACCCACAAATATAGTTTTTTTTGAGTTTTTGGCAAGGTTTTAATTTTATTTTTAAAATAAAAAAGCCGCAGAATGATCTACGGCTATTTATTTCGAATTTCAGGAGATTAATTCACTCCCTTTTCTTTCATGATTTTATTAAGTCTTTTTAATATTGAAAGCCCCAGTAAAGTAGCTAGAAGCAACAATCCAAAATTTACAATGAAGAAATTAGCTTTATTGTCATAGTCATACCAGAAGCTCGCTAAAACTCCGGAAAGTTTGTTTCCGATTGATGTTGAAAGGAAAAATCCACCCATCATCAAAGCGGTTAATCTTGGCGGCGAAAGTTTAGAGACCAAAGATAATCCCATCGGCGAAAGACAAAGTTCTCCCACTGTGATTACTCCGTATGCTGCAACCAACCATAAAGCAGATACTTTTATTAAACCGTTTTGCCCGGCATAAACTGCACCTACCATTACCAAACAAGATAATGCTGAAATAAATAATCCTAAAACAATTTTTGAAGGAGTACTCGGTTCTTTCCCTTTTTTGCGAAGCATCATAAAAAATGCAACGACAACGGGAGTCAATAAAATTACCCAACCCGGATTAATAGACTGGAATAATTCTGTGTTGTAAAGGTTTACCGTTTGTGAAGGATTAGCTTCCAGTTTTGCTTTGTCGGCGGCAGAAACATTTCTGAAATAAATATCTTTTCCTTGCTCTTTTAAAGCTTTGCCATTTTCGTCTTTTTTTACCTGATATTGGTCGTCATAGACAGAAACTTCTTTATCTAAATAATCTTTTTTGTCAACTAGATAAATTGATTCTAAAGGTTTTTCTAAAGGAGCCGGTACCGTTCTGTCTGTATAGTAATTTGCCCAACGCGTTAAAGCGGTTCCGTTTTGTTTGAAAACAGCCCAGAACATTAAGCTTACGGCAAAAATTGCCAATAATGCTCCGATTGGTTTTTTGTCTTCTGCATTTGCCTTTACGTAAAGCATGACGTAGAAATAAATTACCGGAACACAAGCAAAAATAAATGCATCTGTACTGTCGCTTCCGAAAATATTATTTGGAATAAACCATCCTCCTAATCCAAAAATGACTGCAGGTAAAAATACTTTCACCAAAACATCAGAAATTTTGGTGTCTCCTTCTTGTGCAGGTTTCAAAACATTTGCCTGAAGAATATGCTGTCTTCCGATGGTGAAAACCAAAAGTCCTACAAACATTCCGACTCCCGCTGTCATAAATGCCGGTCCCCATCCGTATTTGTTACGCATGAAAGCAGCAATAATATTACACACAAAAGCTCCAATGTTGATTCCCATATAGAAAATATTGTATCCTGCATCTTTATTCGCTTTATAAGGTTCTTCGTTGTATAAATTTCCTAACAATGTAGAAATACTTGGTTTAAAAAATCCGTTTCCAATGATAATTAAAGCTAATGAAGCATAAAATAAAGGTAATTCTTTAAAGAAACCAATTCCGAGATACCCTAATCCCATCAAGAATCCACCAATGTAGATTGCTTTGATGTATCCTAAAACTCTGTCGGCTAAAAATCCACCTAAAAATGGCGTTAAATAAGTCAATGCGATAAAAGTTCCGAAAATATCATCAGCATTTTTATCGTCAAAAGCTAATCCGCCTTTTTCGCTGTCGATCATGTACAGTACAAAAATTCCGAGGATTAAATAATAGCCGAAACGCTCCCACATTTCTGTGAAAAATAGATAGGGAAGCCCTTTAGGATGTTTGGTTTTCATGTATAAGATTTTTACAATTTCACAAATATAAAATTTTTAAGATAATAATTGAATTTTATTAACTTTGAGTAAAATTTAATGAGATGGAAATCACTATAAAAGATATTGAAAGTAATTTGGAAACCTTACCTAAAGAGTTTCTGTATGAAGTAAATGATTTTATTGATTTTCTGAAATATAAATATTTTAAAGAAAAGCAATATGAAGTTCCTGAATGGCAAAAAAATGAAGTAAGGAAAAGAATAAAATATTCACAGACTTACCCTGAAAGTTTTGTTTCTGAGTCTGAAATGGATGATTATTTAAATGACTTAGAAAGTGGCGACTAAATTAATGTACAGCCATTTTGTAAAAAATGATTTAAAAGAAATCAACAATTGGTACAGAAAAATTGATAAAAAACTCTCGGATAATTTTCTTAAAGAGTTTCGTTCTAAAATCAAATTTATAAAAGAAAACCCTTTAGCTTGTGAACTTAGATATGACAATAATAGAATTGTCTTTCTTAAGAAATATCCTTTTGGAATTCATTACTTCTACAACGAAAAGAAAAATTTAATTGAAATATATTCTGTTTTCCACACTTCAAGAAATCCTGAACAATGGAAAGACAGAAAATAAAAAATCCGAATCTTATGGGAGACTCGGATTTTTTTATTATTTAATTCAGATAAAATCTTAAAGATTCTCCAAAATAAAATCTGTCATTTTTTGATATAATTGTGGTCTTGTCTGTCCACCGTAAATTCCGTGGTTTTTATCAGGATAAGCCATAAAATCAAACTGTTTTTTGTTTTGAATCAAAGCTTCAGAAAATTCCATAGAGTTTTGGAAATGTACATTGTCATCGGCTGTTCCATGAATTAATAAAAATTTACCTTTCAACAAATTAGCATAAGTTGTAGGCGAATTATCATCATAACCTGCCGGATTTTCCTGTGGCGTCAATAAAAATCTCTCGGTGTAAACAGAATCATAATATCTCCAGTTGGTAACCGGTGCAACAGCGATTCCTGCTTTGAAAACATCTGCCCCTTTGGTCATTGCCAAACTTGCCATATATCCTCCGAAGCTCCATCCGAAAATTCCGATTCTTGTTTTGTCAATATATTTTTGATTTCCTAACCATTTTGCAGCTACAATTTGATCTTCAATTTCGTATTTTCCTAAGTTTTTATAGGTTACTTTTTTGAATTTTGCCCCTTTATAACCAGTTCCACGTCCGTCTACACAAGCAATGATGTATCCTTTTTGAGCCAACATTTCAAACCAAAGTGCATTTCCGTTGTCCCAAGAATTAGAAACCTGTTGAGATCCGGGACCAGAATATTGGTACATAAATAATGGATATTTTTTATTCGGATCGAAGTTTTTAGGTTTAATGATCCAAGCGTTCATCTGATCTCCTGCAGCATTAGGAATCGTAATAAATTCTTTTACTGCAAATTGATCTGCCTGTAATTTTTTAAGCTGATCGTCATTATTCTGAAGTTCTTTCAACTGCTTTCCGTTACCGTCTTTCAATACAAAAGTGTAAGGTTTTGCTGCTGTAGAAGAGGTTTCGATGAAATAATTATAATTCTTGCTGAAGTTTGCGGCATTATTTCCTTCTGCATTCGAGATCAACTGCGATTTTCCATTCTGAATATTGATTTTAGAAACCACTTTATTGATGCTTCCTTTTTCAGTCGTCTGAACGAAAATTTCCTGAGATTTAGGATTGTAACCGTAGTATTCTGTCACTTCCCAATTTCCTTTTGTTACCTGTTTTTTCAGCTTTCCATCTTTGTCAAACCAATACAAATGACGGAAACCATCTCTTTCTGAAGCCCAAAGAAAACTGTTGTCTTCAAGGAATTCTAAAGTTACATTGTCTGTATCGATCCACTTGTCATCAGTTTCTGTGAATAGTTTTTTTGCTTCACCGGTTTTGGTATTTACTTTCAAAACGTCAGAAGCATTTTGCGTTCTTTGTGAAGTAATCAAAACAATTTCGTCTGCATTCGCCGTCTGAATAACATTTGGAATGTAATAGTTTTTAAAACTGTCAAGATTTACTTTTATCTTTTTTCCGTCCGCTAAATGATAAATATGAGCGGTTGCAACAGAGTTTTTTTCTCCAGCTTTAGGATATTTATAACGCATTTCGGTCGGGTAAAGCGACTTACCATACATTGGAATATAAATTTCGGGAACATCGGTTTCAACCAATTTTACAAATAAAATGTCTGCTGAGTTTTTAGTCCATTCATACAATCTTGCATGACCGAATTCTTCTTCATATACCCAGTCTGCCAAACCATTCAAAACTTTATTTTTTACACCGTGCTGTGTAATCTGAGTAATCTTTCCTGAATTTAGATCCTGATAAAACAAATTATTATCAACAATAAAAGCAATTTTGGTAGCATCCGGAGAAAATCTTGGTTCCTGTACTGGTTTTCCATCATTTAAACTTAATACTTTACCAGATTTTAAATCTTTAACATCATAAACACCTAAAAAAGAATGCCTGTAAATAGGCTGACTTTCTTTTAATAAAAGTATTTTAGACTCATCATCAGAAAATTCGTAGCTCTCAAAATTTCCATCGACCAGATTTCCTTCTTTCTGAGAAGTTTTGTAAGAATATTTTGCAATTCCACCTTGCTCGATGACCAAATAATTTTCACCGTTTTTCATAGATGCAATTCCGGCAATGCCTTTGCCACGGTAGTATCCTGAATATATTTTATCTAAAGTGATTTCCTGTGACATAGCATTTTGAAACGCTGCTATGATAGTAAGGGTAAGTAAGAGTTTTTTCATTGCTTAATTTAAAGAATTTCAAAGATAATAATTTTATTAATTTGATAAGAAAAAGCTTTTGTTGTAGTGTTTTGGCAAAAGAATTGAATAGATTTTATCATCAAATAAAAATAATTATGGAAACTAATAAAAAACTTAACCGTTATGATTTAAAAGATCAAGTGGTCATTACAGGATTTTCAAATTTTAATGAGGCTGAAAATTTTGTACAAAAAGAAGGCGGAGAATTGATAGAAGTTGCCTTTAAAGATGGAAACGACAATCCGCAGATCACTAATGAAGCAGGAATTATTGAAAAAAAATTACATTATTTTGTAGAAGCAGGTCCTGAATATAAATTTATACATTCTTCTGATCCCGGTTTTAAACAGTATGCAGGTGAACTTCAAAAGATAAAAGCAGATATGGACAAAACAGGTCCCGAAGAAAGATATTTTGCCAATTTTGAAATTGAAAATACAGAAGATCCTATTATTGTTATTAAAAACGGTCATTTAGAATCGGTAACTTCAAGAGAGCGATCAAAGTATCTGAAACACGCTTGTGTTTATGAAATTGGCGTTTCGAAATTAAAAGCGTAGAAATTTAATCTAAAAATAAAACCCGTGAAATTAGTTTTTCACGGGGTTGTTTTATTTATGCATTATAGATGATGCTGTAATATTCGTCTGCCATTCTATCGCTGTTGAAATTTTGCTTCACATCTTTCATAGAATTCTGCTGTATTTTTCGCCATTCATCGGGTTGATTGTAGTAGGTTGGTAGAATTTCGTTTTCAAGAATTTCATATAATTTGTTGAAATCATATCGGTCTTGTTCATAAATGCTCATATTCATGTAATCTGCCTTTGGAACAACGAATGAATTTTCACCGTGTTTAGCAAACTCCGGAATCCAGCCATCATCCGTAGAAAGGTTTACAGAACCGTTCATTGCGGCGGTCATTCCTGATGTGCCTGAGGCTTCTCTCGGAACTCGTGGATTATTTAACCATAAATCTGAACCCTGTTTTAAAGATTTACTTAAAGCCAATTCATATCCCGTTAAAACCGCCATGTTTTTGTGGTTTTTACTTTCTTCCACCAAAACGTTGAAGGTGGAGATTGAAGAATAATCCATCGGATAAGGTTTTCCTGCCCAAATGATCTGTACTGGATATTTAGGATTATTAAGTAGCTTTCTGAATCTTTCTTTATCCTGCAAAAGCAAATCTGCTCTTTTATAACCTGCAAATCTTCTTGCCCAAACGATTGTAAATATATTGGGGTCAAATAAGTTTCCGGTTTGATCGGCTACAATTCTGAATAACCTTTTCTTTAAAATTTTCTTTCGGTAATCGAAAACGATATCGTTGTTTTCATCTTTAGAAATGTATAGTTCTTTGTCGCCCCAATATTTGAATTCCTGAGCGTTGGTAATTGATTTGATTTCACAGATCCCGGGATATTTACTCCACATCGCTCTGGAAACTTCACCGTGTAGTTTTGAGACACCATTCGCAATTCTTGCCATTTTCAAAGCACAAAGAGAATGGTTGAAAAGTTCACCATCAGAACCTTCTATCGCTTTTGCCTCTTCTATGCTTAAACCTGAAAAATAAGACATGTCGTAGCATAATTTCAGATTATGCTTTTCATTTCCTGCTTCTTCCGGAGTGTGCGTTGTAAAAACCAGTTTTTCTTTTACTTTCTGAATATCTCCGTCGTATTTTTTCAATAAATGAAACGCAGCCGGAAGACCGTGAGCTTCGTTAAGGTGATAAACATCTCTTTCGATATTCATTTCATCTAAAAGTTTTGCACCGCCTTTTCCAAGAAGAATATATTGCGCCAGTTTTGTAGATTCGTTGGCATCGTACAACCTATGGCAAATCGTTTTGGAAATATGGTCGTTTTCCGGTACGTCTGTGGAAAGAAAAAACATCGGTGCGGTGTTGAAAATTTCAGGATCAAGATACCAAACTTTCACCCAAACCGGAGCGCTGTGGATTTCAATTTGAAACTTTATACCTGTATCTTCCAGAAAACTGTACATTTTTCTTGTCCACGTTGGTTGCAAAGTTTGATCATGATTTCTTGCCTGATCATAATATCCGAATTTCCATAAAATTCCGATTCCTATTAAATCCTGATTAAGATTATAAGCACTTCTCATATGTGAACCTGCTAAAAACCCTAAACCACCTGAATATATTTTTAAAACCTGCTCCAAAGCAAATTCCATCGAAAAATAGGCAACTTTTTTAGAATATTTTGAGTCAATGCTAAAAGGCATTTTGAAATTTCTGAAATCCATAAAGTCATTGTTTGTGTTAGAAAAAGTAAATATATAATTAAGGAAATAAACTTTACATTAATATTATGATAAATTATTTAAAAAGAGACTATTGAATCTTATTTTTAATTACCTTTAAGTGTAAATTTTTGATTATCAAAAACTTTCAGTCTAAACAGTGAAAACCATGGGTCATTATTAACTTTTAAAAGACCACACATGAAAAGACCATTTTCTGATGAAGATTTAATAAAAAATCTAAGCCTGTATTACCTCAATCGACATTTGAAAAAAAAGCCGATGGAAAAGTATCACCGAAAGATTGATGAGTCTAAACTTCATGACCGAGAAAAATATAAGAAAAAAGCAGAGATTTTATTGCTTAACTCTTTTATGCACCATTTTCCGGAAGTTACCTTTGATGATCTCACCTGCGAAAGTCCTGATTTTATCGCCACTCTTAACGAAAAAAAGATAGGAATAGAATTGACAGAAGTGATCAATCATCTTGAAATGAAAAAAGTGGAAAGCAATTTAAATAAAATTTTCCGTCAGGCAGAAATATTACTTGAGCAAGAAGACACTACGAAATATCGTGGTGTTTATTTTTTAGAATTTCATTCAAATATTAAATTTGATTCTCTCGAATATCAGGAGGAAATTATTTTAAACATCTATAAAAGCATTAAAAAAGGAAAACCAATCGGTTGTGTGAAAAATATCAGAAAATCTTCTCATCGCAGAAATGTTTTTATCACTTATGAATATAATATGAGTCTTTTTGATGAGCTCTGCTCTGAGAAAATCATAGAACTGATTGAAAAAAAGAATGAAAAATTTCCTTATTATGATACTTCTGTAGATGAATGTTGGCTGGTAATTGTCTCAGATATGAATTCTATTGCATCTAGATATACTTTCATTCAAGATAGCGAACATTTAAATCAAGTAAAAAGCCCTTTCCATAAAATCTTTCATCTCGATAACCTTTGTGGTAATATGACTAATATCAAATAGTTTCTAAAATCGATGTAGATAAATTAATTATATGTGTATTTTGTTGGTTAAAATTTACTTTTTATCATTATTTGGTGATGTTAATTAAATTTAAGTACATTTGATATACTTTAACTAATAATCAAATAAGACATGAAAAAAACTCTACTATTTATTCTTTTTTGTATTTCACAAACGTTTTACTCGCAGGCAGATTGCTCTACTGCTTTAGCGGTTTGTGGAAATTCTAATATCACGTACAATCCAACAGGAATTGGTTTGGTGAATGAAACATTGGGAGGTTGTCTCACAGAAGGAGAACACAATTCAATATGGTATAAATTAACAATTGCTACCAGTGGAACACTTACTTTTGATTTGGTTCCTACCAATCCCAATGCAGATTATGATTGGGCAATGTATGGACCAAATGTTACGTGTGCAAGTTTAGGTACGCCTATTCGATGTAATGCAGCAACGGTAATTGGTGTGGGTGCTGCCACAGGATTGAATATGACGAGTACAATATTAAGTGCTGCGGGAGGTTCTCCAACTCCTTATTGTCGGTATTTAGATGTCATTGCAGGAGAAACGTATTATTTATATTTAGATAACTGGGTTGGAGCAGGTGGAAGTACAACAGCTCCTTTTTCTCTAACTTGGGGCGGAACGGCTACTTTGGCATCTCCTTTTACCGATCCGGTATTGCAACCCAATCCGTTTGTACCACCAGGAGTTCCTGCTGCTAACCCAGCTAATCCTCGTGAAGTTCTTATTTGTACAAGCCCTGCGTTGTTTGATTTCACTACACTTACTCCAGGAATTTTAAACGGAAACCCAAATTTTGTTGTTACTTATCATATGTCACAGAATGATGCACTTGCAGGAATAAGTCCTATTACAGCACCTTTGATTGTGAATACAACGACAACTTATTACTACAGTATTCATTATCAGGACCCCGCGAACCCTGCTAATGCGCTTAATTCTTGCCGACAAATCGGTGCTTTTAAATTTAAATTAGGAAATATTACGGCGAATGATGCGACAATTTTTGCGTGTAACAATAATAAAAAAGGTCAAGGAATATTTAATTTAACTACGGCGAATGTTTTTGGAGGAACAAATGTTACGATAACTTATTATCCGACGTTGGCAAATCTAAATGCAGGAACAGGGCAAATTGCTAATCCAAGTCAATATTTTTCTGCAGAAGGAGTTGTTTATGCGGATGTGAAAACAACAGACGGTTGCTCAGATTATGCAGTGATTACTTTGCGTTTTTACCCAGAAGTTGTCGTAAACGATGCTACCTTGAGAGCTTGTATATTTGATGTTAATCTTAAAACTGCTTCTTTTGATCTTAATACTGCCTCTGTGACCACTCAGACTGGGACTACAAAAAAGTATTACCCATCTCTTACTGATGCAATAAACGGAACTAACATTATTTCAAACTTTACAACTTATATTTCTCCAAATGGAGTAGTGTATGTAAAGGTTATTGATGGAAATGGATGCTATGGAATTGCAAAAATTAAATTAGAAGTTATTCCTCCAGTATATTCTTCTATTTTAAAAGATAAAATAATTTGTATAGAAGATAAAACCACTTTGGATGCAGGCGCAGGTTTTGATGGCTATGAATGGAGTACGGGAGAAACAACGCAAACAATTTCTAATGTTGGTGTAGGAACGTATTGGGTGAAATTAAAAACCGGAGCCTGTATTATTCAGCAGAATGTAAAAGTATATGCTTCAGAACTTCCCGTTATTACAAGTATTGATATTTCGAATACAACAGTAACAATTAATGTAAATGGAGGAAAAGCTCCTTACAGATATTCAATAGATGGCGGTGCTTGGCAAGATTCTAACGTATTTGTGAATGTGAAAAGAGGTGATCATAAAATCTATGTAAAAGATGCTTATGATTGTGAGCCAATAGAAATAGAAATTGTTGTTCCAAATCTAGTGAATGTAATTACTCCAAACGGAGATGGTATCAACGATGTGATAGATTATTCTGCTTTGGCACACAAACAGAATTTAATTTTTAACGTTTTCGACAGATATGGAAACAAAATTTTTCAGGCAGATAAACTAAATCATTATAAATGGGATGGTACTGCGGGTAATAAAAAAGTTCCTACCGGAAATTATTGGTATTCTGTATCATGGAATGAAAATGATAAAAAAAATACACCAATTAAATACTCAGGCTGGGTGTTGCTTAAAAATAGAGAATAATTGTTATTACTAAATGATTAAATAGAACAAAAGCCATCTTTTTAAGGTGGCTTTTGTTAATTAAAAACTTTTGTATCTTTAAAGTAATCAGAGAGATAAAGTATTTTTCCGCATTCTGAAAATTGTATGATGGTACAGATTTCATTGGTATAACTCCCTTTTCCGGATATGTTGCCTAAAGAATTGGTCTGGTAAAAATATTTGTTATTTCCCAGATTGAAAATTTCAGAAACGCTCCATTCAATCTTTTCGTATCTTCTGAAAATGGCTCTGAATAATGCTAAGATCCTGCTTTTTCCTGAAATTTCTTTTGTAGGAGGAATCCAAATCACAGTTTCATCAGTAAACCATTTTTCAAGCTTTTCAATGTTTAAGGAATTTAAATCCTGCATAAAATGGCTGATCTTACAATTCATAGGTTGCAATTTACATTTATATACGTGAAAAATCTTAAATTGGTTTTAAATAAAATTATTAAAAAATTCCTCATGAAAGATTTATTTATCAAAAGATTTGAATACTACAAAATGCTCGGCGACAAATCATTTGCACAGCTTTCAGACGAGCAGATTTTCTGGCAGTTCAATGAAGAAAGTAATTCAATTGCAGTGATTGTGAAGCATGTTGCAGGAAATATGCTTTCGAGATGGACTAACTTTTTAACAGAAGATGGCGAAAAATCCTGGCGGAATCGTGATGAAGAATTTGTAAATACTTTTAAAACAAAAGATGAGGTTTTGCAATATTGGGAGAAAGGTTGGAAATGTCTTTTTGATGCTTTGAATCAAATTGATGATGAAAATTTATATTCAACAATTTATATCAGAAACGAGGCGCATTCAGTGATTGATGCGGTTTTCAGACAATTGGCGCATTACCCTTATCATATCGGTCAGATTGTTTTTATTGCTAAAATGATAAAAAATGAAGATTGGAAAACGCTTTCGATTGCAAGAAATAAGTCTCAGGATTTTAATAATGAAATGAAAGATAAGTTTTCTGAAAAATGAAAAATTTCACCATAGATAAAGGCAAAGGAATAATTTCTGAAGAATTTTTAAATAGAAATGTTTTAGATTTTCATTCTGCCTGCAAATATGTTTCAAAATTGCCTTACAAAAGAAATGTAGACAAAAATAATATCAAATGTATCTTTAATGATTTGGGTGGTACTTGCAGTACAAAACATGCAACGTTGAGAAAATTGGCTATTGAAAATCATCAAACTGATATAAAACTCATTCTTGGAATTTTTAAAATGGATGCAAAATATACTTTTAAAATTAAAAATACTTTAGACAAGTTTAATTTAAATTATATTCCTGAAGCTCACAATTATCTCAAAATTAATGATGAATATTTCGATTTTACAAAACCCAATTCGAAATATTCAGAAATTAAAAATAAATTACTGGTTGAAAAAGAGATGGAATACAATGAAATTATGACCGAAAAAGTTTTGTTTCATAAACGTTTTCTTGAAAATTGGCTTTCGAATGAAAATATTCCTTACAGTCTTGATGAAATTTGGGAGATAAGAGAGCAGTGTATCAGAGATTTACAAAAAAGTGATAACACAGAGATTCAAAATTCTTCTCCTGTTTGTTTTGCAAATAGTCCCGATGTACGAGACGATTATAAATTATAGACCAAATCAATTTAAAATTTATATTAAATTTGATTACCTTTGCACCCAGAAAATTCAGGAAAATAAATGTCTCACTTTCATAGAACTGCCGCATTTCATACCCTTGGCTGCAAATTAAATTTTGCGGAAACATCTACTATTGCCCGTCAATTAACAGATGCAGGTTATGATAAGGTAAGTTTTGATGATAAGGCAGATATTTATGTAATCAATACTTGTTCGGTTACTGAAAACGCTGACCGTGAATGTAAACTTCACGTAAAAAGAGCGATGAAAGCCAATCCTGAAGGTTTGGTGGTAATTGTTGGATGTTATGCACAGCTGAAACCTGAAGAAATTTCACAGATTAACGGAGTAGATTTGGTTCTTGGAGCCAAAGAAAAATTCAACATTTTGAGTTATCTCGACGATTTAGAAAAATCTGAAAGCGAAGGTGTTGTTCATTCATGTGAAATCGAGGAAACTGATTTCTTTATCGGAAGTTATTCCATCGGAGACAGAACCAGAGCTTTTCTGAAAGTTCAGGATGGTTGTGATTATAAATGTACATACTGTACCATTCCTTTAGCAAGAGGGATCTCCCGTTCAGATACTATCGAGAATGTTCTGAAAAACGCCAAAGAAATTGCTGAAAGAGATATCAAAGAAATTGTTTTAACAGGTGTAAATATTGGTGATTACGGTAAAGGTGAGTTCGGAAATAAAAGACACGAACATACTTTTTTAGATTTAATTTCTAAACTTAATGAAGTTGAAGGTATTGAAAGAATCCGTATTTCTTCTATTGAACCTAATCTTTTGAAAGATGAAAGCATCGAATTGGTTTCTAAAAGCAAGAGTTTTGTTCCGCATTTTCATATTCCTTTGCAATCAGGAAGCGATGAATTGTTGAAAAAAATGAAACGTCGTTATCTTACCAAATTGTATAACGACAGAGTAAATAAGATTCGCGAAGTAATGCCTGATGCGGCTATTGGTGTAGATGTTATTGTTGGTTTCCCTGGTGAAACCGAAGAGTTATTCATGGAGACGTATAACTTCCTGAATGAACTTCCTATTTCATATCTTCATGTATTTACTTATTCTGAAAGAGAAAATACTGAAGCGGTAGGAATGCAGGGTGTTGTTCCGATTCCCGAAAGAAAAAAACGCAATAAAATGCTTAGAATTCTTTCTGAAAAGAAAAAAATGGCATTTTATCAAACTCAATTAGGAAAGACGCTTCCCGTTCTTTGGGAGCACGAAAATAAAGACGGCAAAATGTACGGCTTCACAGAAAACTATGTGCGAGTGCAGAAAGATTTTGACCAAGGATCAGTTAATCAAATTGAATTTCTAAATTTAGAAAAAATCCTGTCAGATGGCACGGTTACTGTGCTATCGTCTTACGAAAGTTTTTTAGCAAAAGCATAGTCTGTTTGCTTTATTTCCACTAAATTTATTCTTTAACGTTTTAAATCTATATTCTTATGAGAGATAAGTTCTTATCTTGGGGAATTGTATTGGTAGCTGCAACATGGGTTGTGGCGTTACTAATCAAAGCACATTATTGGATTCCTACGCTATTAACAGCAATTTATGCATTGGGAGTTTATAATTCTTACCAAACAAAACATGCAATTCTGAGGAATTTTCCTGTTTTGGGGTATTTTAGGTACTTTTTTGAAGATATTTCGCCTGAAATGCAACAGTATTTTATTGAAAGAGAGACCGATGGAAAGCCATTTCCCAGAAACCAGCGTTCTGCGGTGTATAGGCGTTCAAAAAATATAAGCGACACGGTTCCTTTTGGAACTCAGTTAGAAGTAAATCACAGAAAGTATGAAGGAATTAAGCATTCTATTTATGCTAAATCTCCAAAAGAAGAGCTTCCGAGAGTTTGGGTAGGTGGTGAGCAATGTACTCAGCCTTATCATTCTTCGTTATTTAATATTTCTGCGATGAGTTTTGGTGCATTGAGTGATAGAGCTCAGATTTCTTTAAACAAAGGAGCAAAGAAAGGAAACTTTTATCATAATACTGGAGAGGGGGGAATTTCGCCTTATCATATGGAAGGAGGTGATCTTTGCTGGCAAATAGGAACCGGATATTTCGGCTGTAGAGATGATGAAGGAAAATTTAATCCTGAATTGTTTACAAAATATTCTACGCTTCCGAATGTGAAAATGATTGAGATTAAACTATCTCAAGGAGCAAAACCTGGTCACGGTGGTGTATTGCCTGGTATAAAAAACACACCCGAGATTGCTGGAATTCGTCATGTAAAACCTGGAATGACCATTATTTCGCCCCCTTCGCATTCATCTTTTTCAGATGCTCCCGGATTGTTGAGGTTTGTACAGCATCTGAGAGAGCTTTCTGGAGGGAAGCCTGTTGGTTTTAAGCTGTGTATTGGTGATACCAAAGAGTTTGAAGATATTTGTGTTCAGATGAATGTGTTGAAAATTTACCCAGATTTTATTACGATTGACGGAGCAGAAGGAGGTACCGGAGCTGCACCGCCTGAATTTTCTGATGGAGTAGGGATGCCATTGGAGCCAGCTTTAATATTTGTGAATCGTACATTAAGAAACTATAATCTTAGAGATAAATTACGAATCATTGCCAGTGGAAAAGTTTTGACGAGTTTAGATATTCTGAGAGCTGTCGCAATGGGGGCAGATATCTGTAATAATGCGAGAGGGTTTATGTTTTCTCTTGGTTGTATTCAGGCATTGAGATGTAATAATAATAATTGTCCGACGGGTGTTGCTACACAGGATAAAATGTTGATTAAAGGGCTTGATGTAACCGATAAATCGGAGAGAGTATATCACTTCCACAAAAATACATTGCACACTTGTAACGAATTAATTGCTGCTGCAGGAAGAAGTTCTTATGAAGAAGTGGATGCAAGTATGTTTATGCGAGGTGATGAGTTTGAGCATCTTTCAGATAAATATTTCCCAGATATTTTGGGAAATGTGAGATAAATAAAAAACGCTTCAAAATATTTTGAAGCGTTTTTTTTATCATTTTACCTGTCGGTTTATTGACCTGTTGGTCTTAAGTTTGCCTTGTAAATCTGGAAATTAAATACAAAACAATTATTTTGTAAAGAATATCCTGTATAATTATAATGTGTATTTCTTGCAAAAGCTGCTTTAGACGGAACAATAATTACTCCCTGTAGATTGTAAGGATTTTCATTTGGTACATTTTCAAAACCTTTAAATTGCTTTAAACCTTCTTTCAGTCCACTAATTTCATAATAACTGCTGTTTTGCCCTGCAGCTTTTCTTACACTTTTCTTTACAAAATAAAACATGGGGTCGGTTACAGGAGAAGTGGCTCCATTAATAGTATTTAAAAGAACTCCTGCACTTCCAAACGAAATATTTCCGTCTGTTTCTGTGGCAAGATAATAATTAGCTCTCATCATCGTAGTTATTTGCGTAGAGTCTTGGATGGTAACACCTGTTACAGGGGGATTGCTGTCTTCTGGTTGAGCTCCGGCTCTTTTGATATATATAACTCCGGAAGGAAGTGTTTTAGGGTCTAGCTGAGAGAGTTTTTTCTCATTATCGTCAGCTGCATCTGTACTGCTGAAAGCTTTTATGTTTCCTTGCGAATCTAGGTAGTTGTTATCCATAAATTTCTGAATAGCCTGTTCGTCATAAGAGTTTCTTACATTGATGTCTTCCGGTTCTACGAAAGTTTCCACTTCATCATCCTTTTTACAAGCTGCGAAACACAACGATCCTGCAAGGATATACAAAAATATTTTTTTCATTTCAAAAACTTTAATTACTTTACAAATAATATAACGACAAAAGTATAAAAAAATATGAGAATAGATAAATTTTTGTGGAGCATTCGTTTTTATAAAACAAGATCAGTATCAGCAGATGAAATAAAAAAGAATAGAGTTTCTATTGGAACCTCGACTGTGAAGTCCTCTAAAGAAGTAAAAGAAGGAGATGTTATTAAAATACGTAAGAACCAGATTGAATATAAAATTAAAGTACTACAAATCCCTAAAAGTAGGATAGGAGCTAAATTGGTACCCTTGCACATTAAAGATGTGACCGATAAAGACCAGTATGAGCAGTTAATGATGCGAAAGATGTCTCAGGAGTATTACCGAAACCGAGGCGAAGGAAGGCCTACCAAAAAAGACAGAAGAGATATGGATGATTATGTAGAAAATGATGTTACTGCTGATTTTACAGATTGGGACGATTTTTTTGGTGAAGACGGCAACGATTCTGAAGCCAACGATTAATTAAAAGAAAAAGCTCTAGAGATAGAGCTTTTCTATGATCTCCTGAAGAATGTCTTCAGGATTTTTATTATCTGTATTTATGCTAAATTGTGCTTTACTATAATATACATTTCGCTCAAATAGATGTTTGGCGATAAATTCCGGGAGATCTTCATCAGATATTTTTGCTATTAAAGGTCTTTTTTCTTTCTGTTTTGAAATTCTTTCTGCCAAAGTAGCAATAGAAGCTCTCAAAAAAAAGCTTTTCGAACTATTATTAATAATTTCCATATTATTATAATAAACCGGAGTTCCGCCTCCCAGGCTCAAAACGATATTTTCTTGTGAGGCTAAAATCTCCTCCAAAGTTTCTCTTTCTAATTTTCTAAAGTAGATTTCTCCCTTTATTTCGAAGATTTCAGGGATTGTCAATTTATTTCGACGAGAAATTTCCTTGTCGAGGTCAATTAATTTAAAATTTATTTTATCGCTTAAAATTTTGGAAATGTGAGACTTGCCACTCCCCATGTATCCGACTAGTGAAATTATCATGAAATTATTTTAAACAAATTTGCGAAAAAGTTTTGAGATAACGAAAAAACGCCTATCTTTGCACCACTGAAAACAAGGAACATTACTTAACAATGAAACTTGATAATAAAGTGACCGACTCGGTAGCTCAGCTGGTAGAGCAATACACTTTTAATGTATGGGTCCTGGGTTCGAATCCCAGCCGGGTCACTTAATAAAAATTACTAGATTTTTGTAATTTTATAGCTTGTGTGGTGAAATTGGTAGACACGCCATCTTGAGGGGGTGGTTTCCTAAGGATGTGCTGGTTCGAATCCAGTCACAGGCACAGCAAAAAAAATATTTAATTAATAGTTGAATTTTTATAAAATAAATTTTATATTTGTCCTCGTTAATTTTATGTGACCGACTCGGTAGCTCAGCTGGTAGAGCAATACACTTTTAATGTATGGGTCCTGGGTTCGAATCCCAGCCGGGTCACAAGTTTACTGAAAAGTAAATTTTTTTCATATTAATATTTTGTGATTTGGTGTTCAAAGGCTTCCTTCCGGAAGCCTTTGATTTTTTTATCAATTCAGGTGCATATTGTCAATCAATCTTACTCCATCTACATTTACTACAATAAATGCTCTGTATGGATTTTTCTCTTCTCTTTGGTTGGTTTCTTTTAAAGTGTTTTCATCCGCAATCAGGAAATATTCCAATTCCATATTGGTTTGATTATCGAATATCTCATCTACATTCTTTTTAATATTAACAACAGATGTGTTTTTGAACCATTCATTAACTTTTGTTAATGTTTCAAAAATAATTTTAGCCTCCTCTTTTCTTGTTTCGGAAAGGCGTTGGTTTCTTGAGCTTAATGCTAAACCATTTTCTGCTCTGTAGATAGAAACTCCTTTTACTTTAATAGGAAGTTGTTTCTTTTCAACCATTTTTTTGATAATGGCTAATTGTTGAAAGTCTTTTTCTCCAAAGTAAGCGTTGTCTGCTTTTACTTGTCTGAAAAGTTCTTCAACTACGGTTCCTACACCATCAAAATGACCGGGTCTTGATTTTCCTTCCATTTCGTTTTCTAAACCATCGTAATCATAGCGTTGACTCTCTGTTTTTTCGGGATAAATATCTTCAACTTGAGGAAGGTAAACAGCATCTACAAGTCCTGAAGTTTTAAGAATAGTAATATCTCGATCAGTGTCTCTTGGATATTTTTCTAAATCTTCCGCATTGTTAAACTGTGTAGGGTTTACAAAAATTGACGAGATGACCAGGTCATTTTCTTTCCTTGCAGCTTCATACAATGATAAATGACCATTGTGTAAAGCTCCCATAGTAGGTGCGAAACCTATTTTTTTGCCCATTTCCTTCTGTCTTTCTATAAAATCCTGAAGTGTTTTTTTGTTTTTTAGAACTTCCATAGTTTATTTTAATAACAATTCAAAAATACTAATATTAAGATATTTATTTTTAGTTTTTATGCAATATCTCAATAACTATCGTAAAAAAATGTTAATTAGAATAATGTTGAATGTTTTTTCGTAATTTTGCATATTAGAGCGTTATTTAAAATTATATAAAAAATTATATGCCCAATCAGAAAATACTGTACATTACCACAGAGATGTACCCTTATCAGGAAGATACAAATTTAGCAGCGGTGGTAAACAAAATGGCACTTAAAATGCACCAAGAAGGCAATGATGTAAGAGTTTTTATGCCAAGATTCGGACAGATAAGTGAGAGGAAATTTCAGCTTCATGAAGTGATTCGCCTTTCGGGGATGAATATTATTATCAATGATTTAGATCAACCTTTAATTATTAAGGTGGCTTCTCTTCCAGGGGAGAGACTACAGGTCTATTTTATCGATAATGAAGAATATTTCAAAAGAAAACAATATTATTTTGATGATGCAGGAGTTGCGTTTGACGATAATGATGAGCGCGCAATATTCTTTGCACGTGGTGTAATAGAAACCATTAAAAAATTAAACTGGGTTCCAGATGTTATCCACTTAAATGGATGGATGTCTTCTTTCGTGCCTATTTATTTAAAAACATACTACAAATCTGATACTTATTTCAAAGATGCTAAAATTGTACTTTCATTATATAATGAGAAGGATGCAGCTTTGGCAGAAAATGTAGGAGAGAAACTAAAGTTTGATAATATTTCAGATTTAAATGCGTTAAATAAACCGAGCTTCGAGAGTTTTGTCGTGGAAAGCATGAATTACGTAGATGAAGTAGTAAAAGGTGATGAGTTTTTGAACGGAGATTTAGATAAAGGCTTTAATGAAACTGCTACTTCAAAATCTGAATACCTTGATGTAGACTCTATCAGTAAATTATATTAATATACATTTTGATGATTTATAATATTAGAAAAGTTTTCACCATTCTTTCTGTAATGGTTTTAGGGGGTGTGTTGGTTTATAACTGCGAGCCGGAACCAGATTCTCTAGGTGAACAGTTATTTTTAAATGGTGCAGCAGAAGGAGTTGAGTCTTCTTATGACCTTATTGCTTATAATTTAAAAAATAATGATACCATAAGAACTGATGCGTTTAAATTATTAAATCTTATTAGCTCTTCATCAACTTCTGCTACAGCAGTTTTGGGAGCTTTTGATGAAAATCAGTTTGGTAAGCAAAAGGCATCTTATTTTACCCAAGTTAGATTAGCAAATTATAGTCCTGATTTTGGGACTAATGCTGTCGTAGATTCTGTAGTTTTGGTTCTTAAACCGAGCTATCGTATAGATTCGCTTATCGCTACTACAACAGATGAAAATTATGTTTATCAGGACGGAGGTATAGATGCTAATGGAAATATAGGTACTAATATAGATGCTAAAAAAGTTGTTAATACTTATCCTATTACAAAATTTGGGAAAACCAAAAAGAAACTTACTTTAGAGGTACATGAAGTAAAAGAATTTATGAATGGATATAATGATTATGTTTATTCTGATAAAAATTTTGAAACCTACGATGCTCTTTTAGGTTCTAAAGAAATTAAAGGGGGGAATGTAAGCGCTGTAACCATTACCAAAGATTCTGATAATTCTCAAATAACATCTTCATCATCACCAGGTATAAGAATCCAGTTGTCACCAGCTTTATTTCAATCTAAAATTCTTGATAAGAAAGGGCAGCCTGAGCTAAGTGATGCTTCGAATTTTACCAGACATTTCAGAGGACTAAAAGTTTCTGTAGCTGAAGATGATGGTTACTTATTCCAATTTGCTCCTAACGATATGGAGTTGATTATGTATTATAAGAATGATTTAGCTGTAACTGGAGCTCCTCCAAAAAGACCTCAAACAAAATACGAGTTTGCTGTGAAAAGTACAAATATGCATTCTGCTTATTATGAGTATAAGAGACTTGGAGCTAGAATCAACGATTACGCTTTTGAAAACAAAGAAACTGGAGATAAAAAATTATATGCACAAGGAATGGGGGGTAATTCTATTGGTATAAAATTCAAAGAAGAAGAGATTAATGAACTGAAAAAGCTTTACCAAGACGAAAAAGCTGCCATCATCAGTGCAAAAATCAGAATTTATACAGATGAAATAGAATGGGCAAACCCATATCCTAAGCCAGGCGCTCAAGATTTTACAATTGTACAAGGAAATAAAAAAATTGTAAATGGCCAAGTAAAAGAAACGACAGAATTTACAACAGACTTCACCTCTTTAGGAGCTACTTTTATTTCTGTAAGAGCTTATAATACAGATACAAAGCGTGCTTATTACGATTTTATAGTAACTCGATCTTTAAAAGATATTGTTGAATCAGCAGATACTTATAAAGAATATAAAGATAAATATTTCAAGATAGATCTTGCTCAATTTTTACCGAGCGCTTCTACTTCTATTGCAGGATATAGTTATACTTCAAGAGCTTTTTCTATGGGAAGAACTGTTTTTGTAGGTTCTGATTCTTCAAATAAAGACAAAATTCAGTTACTCGTAACTCACGGGACCAAAAAATAAAACTAAGAATACTTAAAAAAAACATTTGATTAAATTATGTGCGGAATAGTTGGTTATACAGGTTTTCAAGATGCCTATGATATTGTTATCAACGGTCTTAGAAGATTAGAATATAGAGGGTACGACAGTGCCGGAATTGTTTTAGAAAACACTGCCAATAGCTTTAGCGTTGAAAAAACGAAAGGTAAGGTTGATGATTTGGTCAATATTTCAAATAATTTAAAAGGAACTTCCAAAATAGGAATGGGTCACACACGTTGGGCGACTCACGGTGTACCAAGTGATAGAAATTCGCATCCCCATGTTTCAAATAACGGAAAAATAGCACTTGTTCATAATGGTATCATTGAGAATTATGATACTATTAAAACGATGCTTACGGAGAAAGGTTTTTCTTTCAAATCTGAAACAGATACAGAAGTTTTAGTTAATCTTATTCAGTATTTTACAGACCTTAATTCCGAAACAGATTTTCCTGAAGCGGTAAGATATGCATTAAACGAAGTATATGGAGCATATGCTATTACGGTAATGCACGAAGACCATCCAGGGGTTTTAGTTGTTGCGAGATTAGGTTCTCCGTTAGCAATTGGAATTGGTAATCAAGAATATTTTATTGCTTCTGATGCATCACCTTTTGTTGAGTTTACTAAAGAAGCTATTTATCTTGAAGAAGGTCATATGGCAACAATTTCTTTGGAAGGAGGTGTAGACATCAGAACAATCAATGATAATTCTAAAATAATTCCTGAAATTCAAGAATTAAAATTAAGTTTAGAGCAGATTGAAAAAGGTGGATATGAGCATTTTATGCTTAAAGAAATCTTTGAACAGCCAAAATCTATCCACGATACAATGAGAGGAAGACTTATTGTAAATGAGGGAGTTATTAAAATGGCAGGAATTTGGGATCATGTAGAAAAATTCAAAAATGCTAACAGAATCATCATTATCGCTTGTGGTACTTCTTGGCATGCTGGTCTTATCGGTGAATATCTAATTGAAGAGTTTGCAAGAATTCCTGTAGAAGTAGAATATGCATCAGAATTCAGATACAGAAACCCTATTGTAACAGACAAAGATGTCGTGATAGCGATTTCTCAATCAGGAGAAACGGCAGATACGATGGCTGCTTTAAAATTAGCAAAAGAAAGAGGTGCATTTATATATGGTATATGTAATGTAGTAGATTCTTCTATTGCAAGAATCACAGATGCGGGGTCTTATACTCACGCAGGACCGGAAATTGGTGTTGCTTCTACAAAAGCATTTACAGCTCAGTTGACTATTCTTTCTTTGATTGCATTAAAATTAGGAAACCATAACGGTAATTTAGGAACTGCCGAATTTATGAGTCTTATCTCAGAACTCGATGCGATCCCTAAAAAGATTGAAGAAGTATTAGAAGCTACGCATGAGCTTACTCAGCATATCGCAAAAGACTTCATCGATGCTACCAACTTTTTATACTTAGGAAGAGGTTACAATTATCCTGCAGCTTTGGAAGGTGCTCTTAAATTAAAAGAAATCTCTTACATTCATGCAGAAGGGTATCCTGCTGCAGAGATGAAGCATGGCCCAATCGCCCTAATTGACGAAAACATGCCAATTGTTATCATTGCACCTAAAAAAGGTCATTATGATAAGATTGTAAGCAATGTACAGGAAATTAAGGCTAGAAAAGGTAAAGTAATCGCAGTAGTAAATAAAGGAGATACACAGGTAAGTGCAATGGCTGATTATGTGATTGAAATCCCTGAAACCTCAGAATGTTTTTCTCCAATAGTAGCTTCAGTGCCTTTACAACTATTAGCTTATTATATAGCGGTATATAGAGGAGCCAATGTAGATCAGCCAAGAAATCTTGCAAAATCTGTAACTGTAGAGTAAAAAGTACTCGAAAATAGAATAAGTTTAGGTTTTTTTCGTTATTCTGAAAAAAATCTTAAAAGTTTCTTAAAAAAATTATATATTTACGGCTTAATTATAAAAATTAACATGAAAAGGATATTTCTTTTATTATTGTCTGCGTCGGTAGCATCGGTATCTTGTTCAGGTGGTGGATCTTCTTCTGTAGGGAAGCCTGGAACAAAAGGAGAATTGATACCTAGAGAAAAAACAAAATCATTTGTTGCACAGAGACCTTATGGTATGGTGGCAATTCCTGGCGGTTCTTTTATTGCTGGTATGGCCGATGAATCATTTACCAATAATGGTGAAACTGCACCTTTGAAAACGGTAACCGTAGCTCCTTTCTTTATGGATGAAGCTGAAACTACCAATGCAGAATACAGAGTTTTCATCAATTACGTAAGAGATTCTATCGCTAGAACAATGCTTGCTGAAGCAGCAGGTGAAGGTGGCGATGGTGGCGGTAAAGGCGCAAGCATCGGAGACTATGCTTATCTTGCTAAAAAAGAAGAAAACTTAACACCATATCAGGAATATCTTGAAGGAGCTGGAGGAAGAGACGACGGTTTTGATGCAAGCAAAAAATTAGATTGGAAAATTCCATTACATTGGAATACATCAAAATATCCGGATGTAGAATATGCAGAAGTTCTTGAGTCTATGTATTTGCCTGCTTCTTCTAGAGTAGGAAGTGAAAGACTTATTGACGTAAGTAAATTAAAATATGGTTATAGATGGGGAGACATGGATGCTGCGATCGCCGATAACCAAAGAGGAGTAAACTTCTTAAGAAGCGAAAGCATTGCAATCTATCCAGATACAACAGTTTGGGTAAATGATTTCCACTATACTTATAACGAGCCTTTATTTGAACAATATTTCTGGCACAAAGCTTACAAAGATTATCCTGTTGTTGGGGTAACTTGGGATCAAGCTAGAGCATATTGTGACTTCAGAACTAAATTGAAGTCTGATTATAACGAAAGCTTAAAAAGAAAACAACAAAGAACTTTACGTTTCCGTCTTCCTAACGAAATGGAATGGGAATATGCTGCAAGAGGTGGAAAACAAAATGCAACGTATCCTTGGGGAGGTCCTTACTTAATGGATGATAGAGGTTGTTATCTAGCAAACTTCAAGCCAAAAAGAGGTAGCTATATGGAAGATGAGAAAAAAGGAACTTATACTTATACTGCTCCAGTGAAAAAATTCAAGAAAAACTCTTTTGGATTGTTTGATATGGCAGGTAACGTATCTGAGTGGACTGATTCAGGATATAACAATTCTTCATACGGATTCTCTTCTACTTTAAATCCTTCTATTAAATCTAAAGTAGATAATAAAAAATCTGTAAGAGGAGGTTCTTGGAAAGATGTTGGTTATATGTTGATGAACGGTGCAAGAGACTGGGAAAATAAAGATTCTGCAAGAAGTTATATCGGTTTCAGAACTGTACAAGATATTCCTGAAGCTGCTGTTAAAGTAAAAAGAGTTAACAGATAGGAATTACTGAAATTATTTTCAATATTAATTTATTTTTAAAACTTAAAAAAACTACCATATATGTTTAAGACTAAAGATGCTTGGATGAATTTCTTCTATTCATTCGGTGCTGCAATTGTAATTCTTGGAGCTTGGCTTAAAATTACTCACATTACATTTGGACCTATTAACGGAAACATCGCTCTTACAGTAGGGCTTGTAACTGAGGCAATTATCTTTATCATTTTTGCATTCGATCCTCCGGCTGCGGAAGAATCATACCACTGGGAAAACGTTTATCCTGAATTGTTGGATAAGCATGCAAACCCAAATCCTTTACACTCAAATATTTCTGCTAAAAATACAGGAGCACAGTTCGCTGAATTGGAGAACTCGCTTTCAACGAAATTAGATAAAATGCTTCAGGATGCGAAACTTGATGTACAACTATTTGATAGATTGAGAACTGGAATTGATAAATTTTCAAGCTCAGTAGATCAAATCAACCAAACTGTTGATGTATCTGCTTCTACTCACAAATACAATGATCAGCTAAACAAAGCTGCTTCACACATGGAAAGCATGAATGCTCTTTATGCAATGCAGTTAGAAAACGGTCAAAAACAATCAGATTTTGCTAAAAAATATGTTGCTGATATGCAAAAATCAGCAGAGCAGTCTGAGAAATTTAATCAAGAATTACAAGGTTTAACAACCAACTTAAACAGCTTAAACAGAGTTTACGGTGGTATGTTAACTGCTATGAAGTCATAATCCTTAACCATTAATTTAAACAAAAACTAAAGAAAAAAGAATGGCAAAAGGAAAACAGACTCCACGTCAGAAGATGATCAACCTGATGTATTTGGTGTTCATCGCGATGATGGCCCTCAACATTGACGTTGAAATTATTAGATCTTATTATGATTCTACTGTTGCTCTAAACGATACAAGAATGTTGACGCAACAAAAAAATGAAGATATTTTTGAAAAAACTTTAGAAGCTAAAGCTCAGCAAGTACCAGATACTTATGCAACTCCTTGGGAACAGTATAAAACACTGAAAAGCAAGATTGATGTATTGGTAAAATCAGCGGATGATATTAAAGTTATTCTGAAGAAGCAATCAGATTTCCATGACAAAGATCCTAAAACAGGAAAAGACATGGATGTAAGTGAAAACTTCTCAGCATTGAATAATAACGAAGCTACAACTAACTATTTCTTTAAAGAAGGTGACGAAAATGCTCCTTCTGCGAAAGCTTTAGATCTAAAAAAACAATTAGATGATGTAAGGTCATATATTGTAGCTACTTTTGGAAGTAATCCTCAATTAACAAAATTAGTTGAAAGAGCAAACAAATCGATTATTGCAGAATATCCAGCTGGAAAATCTCCAAACGGTAAGACTTGGTTTCAGAATAAATTCTATCACCAACCGCTTATCGCTGCGATTTCAAATCTAGAGATTATTCAGAATGATGCAAGAAACGTACAGTCTGATGCATTGGCGTTAATGCTTCAGGAAAAAGTTGATGCTAGTATTAAATTTACAAGCTACGAAGCAATTGTTTCTGCTCCTACAGATGTTCAAGCTGGTAAGAAAGCTGAAGCAGTTGTAATGTTAGGAAACTACTCAAACAGTAGTAAGATTAGCATTAGCGGTGTAAGCAGACAAGAAAACGGTAAAGGATATCTTCCTTTAAACACTGGAGGTATTGGCGAGAAAAAGATTGGTGGTGTAATTACTTTAACAGATGCTACAGGAAAAGCTCAGCAATTCCCGTTCACGCATACGTATAATGTAATCGCTGGTCCTCAGGAAGTTAAACTTGAGAAAGGTTTATTACTTTCTGCTGATAAAATGAACGTAATGTACAGAGGATTAGAAAATCCTGTTTCAGGATCAATCTTAGGTGCGGATAATGCTAAATTATCCTTGTCAGCTTCTGGAGGTGCTATTGTTAAAGGTACAGGAAATGGGAAATGGAATGTTACTCCTCAAAGTGGAAATGTAATACAGTTAACTCTTTCTGGAAGAGAACCTAATGGTAAAACTGTTTCACAAGTATTTGAATACAGAATTAAAGGAATTCCTAGGCCACAAGGTCAGATTAGAGGAAAAGCTGTGAATTTTATGCCGGCAACTTCAATTCCAAATCAAATTGTGAGTGCTACATTACCTGATTTTGACTTCCCAGTTTCATTCACTGTAAATAGCTTTATCTTAAAATTACCTGGAAGAGCTGGTACAATGATTCAAGGTAACGGATTATCTTCTGCAGAAGGATTATTAAGAAATCTTAGATCGGGAGATGTCGTACAAATCTATGATATCAAGGCAACTGCAACTGGTTTAGGAAACCAAATATTGAAAGATATTTCACCGGTAACTATCAATGTTCAATAAGATTAATTTGTAAATTCATATTATGAAAAAATATATTAGCAGTCTTTTAGTATTAGCTTCTGGGTTTGCATTCTCTCAGACTATTCTAAATGCTTCTTCTCCGGAAGAATTCAGACAAATGAGAGCTGAGAATATGAAAAAAGTAGGAGACACTATTATTAGTAATAAAGTTACTCCTTTAGAGTATGGCTTTGTAGATGATAAAGACATCCTAAAAAGTATGACGGTATGGGAAATTATTGATCTTAATGACAAGATCAATCAACCTTTTTACTATGATAATCCAAATGGATTACTTGCTAAAACTACAAGATCTTTATATCAGATTCTTCTTGACGCAGCTATGGACGGAAAAATAGAAGAGGTTTATGATGATGAAAATTTCACAACAAAACTAAGTAAGGAGGCTCTCCAGAAAAAGTTGGAAAGTGAGAGAATAGATGAAGAAGCTATTGATATTTTGAACTCAGGAAGGCAACTTACTGAAGATGAAAAGAAAAGACTTGT
Source organism: Chryseobacterium sp. BGARF1 (assembly GCF_001677955.1). Lineage (GTDB taxonomy): Bacteria > Bacteroidota > Bacteroidia > Flavobacteriales > Weeksellaceae > Chryseobacterium. The sequence continues at coordinate 59,294 of NZ_LELA01000043.1, read as the reverse complement.
TGACCATATTAGAACGACTACTGATAAAGTAAAAGTTCTTAAAATTATGGGAATGTGGTTCATCGACAAGAGAGACGGTATGATGAAATACAGACCTCTTGGAATCGCGGCAATGGGACCAGATCCAACCTCTATCGGAAGACTTGATGCTGAAGGTAAATTAATGGAAGGAGCTAATGACCTTGTAGACTTATTCTGGGTTTATTATCCAAAAGCGAGAGATATTTTAGCTAACAATTACGTGTACAACAGGGCAAATTCGTCAGCGGATTTATCTTTTGATGACATAATTAATGCAAGAAGATTTTCTTCAATTATCTACAAGTCAAGCAACGGTCTTGGAGACGGTACTATTAAAGATTATGTTCCTAGAAATGCTGAAGAGCAATTGGCTGAAAGCCAAAGAATCAAAGATCAGATTCTTCAAATGGAAAACGATATGTGGAATTACTAAATTTCACTTGATATTTATAAAAAACCTGAGTACATTTACTCAGGTTTTTTTATTGTTATATCGCTTTTTACAGAGTTGTTAGGAAAATGGATTGTCCAGATTTTAAGTGTTAAATTTAAATCTGTCAACTGACAACTAAAAACCATCAACGACTTAAAAACCTTTTAAATAAATGAAATTTTTATATGAAAAATGTAGATTACATCATTGTTGGTGATGGTTATGCCGCTTTATTTTTTGCTCATCGATTGCTTTTAAATAACAAATCATTTATAATTTTCTCGGAAGGAAAAAAAAGTGCTTCACAGATTTCTGCAGGAATCATCAACCCTGTAGTATTGAAAAAATTTACTACATTTTGGCTAGCGCAGGAGCAGATTGATTTTTTAAAATTATCATTAAAAGAAATAGAATCTTATACAGGAGAAAATTATCTGATAGATTCTCCTATCCACAGAATTTTTCATGATGAGCACGAACAGAAACTTTGGCTTAAAAAATCAGGCAATGAAGAGCTCAAAAACTTTTTAGATGAAAATTTTGATCATTTAAATGGTGTAAAAAACGACTTTCACACCGGAAAGGTCAATCAGTCAGCCAGGCTAAATGTTAAAGGCTTTTTTGCTGGTTTATTGACTTATTTAGAAAATAAAGGGAATTTAATCAAAGAAAAATTCGATTATTCTGAAATAGATACTTCAAACTCTATTTACAAAGATTTTAGCTTTAAAAATATTTTATTCTGTGAAGGAATGGGGGTAAAAGAAAATCCATATTTTTCAGAAATTGCTGTTATTCCAAACAAAGGACATCACATTCGTGTTAAACTTTCAGAATCTATTCCGCAAGATATCACCATTAAGAAAAAACATTTTTTATTTCCTTTAGAAAATGATCTTCATTTTTATGGCGGAACGTACGACCGTGAACAAATGCATCATGAAATAGATAATTCTGCAGTTGAGCAGCTCCAAAAAGGACTTTCAGAATTTTATACAGCAGATTTCGAGATTAAAGAAGTGTATTTTGGTTTCAGACCTACCGTAAAAGATAGAAGACCTATTTTGGGAAGACATTCTCAGCATTCGAATTTTTATGTATTCAATGGCTTAGGAGCCCGCGGAATTTTGAACGGATGTTATTTTTCTAAAACGTTATTTGATTATATAGAAGAAAATATTCCATTACCTAAAGAGATTTCAATCGATAGATTTTAAAGAAAAAGACGCTTTAAAAAGCGTCTTTTATTATTGGGAGGCCATCTTTGTCGTTGGCTTTTCTTTTTTTGCATGAAACAATACCATATCTGCATCTTTTTTCAGGAAAGTGACTTCATATTTTGTTTCAGTAAATTGATATTTGTTATCGTTAGTAGAAAAACTGGGATTTTCTATATTTTTTTTAAGCTCATAGCTTTGTCCGTTCAGTCTCACAACAACAGTATTTTTAGTATTGTTGGTCATAATCTCCATTTCGTCACCGTAACGGTCTGTAACAGTTACTTTTGTAATATCATCTTGTGACTTGGGTGTTTCTTGCTTTACAGTGGATGTATCTGGGTCTTTAGCGGAGTGTTTACACGCTGATAGAGTGAGGATTATAAAAAATCCTAGGAAAAAATTCTTCATTTGTAATTTTGGTTTTTAAGGGTTTTCTAATATATTGCTTTGGTTGTGTAAAATTACAATTATAATTTATTAAAATGTGTTAATTTTTAATAAATTATAAAATTTAACTTTGTTTTGCTGGATTATTTTAATGTTAAATGTAATCGACTGCTTCTCTCATTCATTTTTCAGAAGATTTCAAGAAGAGTTAAATTTTGTTAATAGTGAATCGACTATTAAAATCTAAGCATACATTTGCATCTTCTAATGAGAAACTATATCGTATTTTTTTTGACCAGCCTTTTCCTGCTTTTTATGGTGGAAAGCAAGCTCAATGTCAAAACTTTGCGTAGCGACTTTTCGGGTCATATTGCTCACAACTATCCAAATAAAATTAATCAGTCTCATCAATCGGTTACAAAATTTTCGGTTAATCAAATCGCAGATACTACCGATGGTACTTCTATAGAGTTGGCTGAAGACGATTTTCAATTCTCAGATACGGTGCAGGCAATAATTGTTTTTGCCAGTGTTTTTGGATTGATTTATTCATTTGGATTATTATTCAAAAAAAGGTTTAAACCTTCAATTTCAGATTTTTTACAGCACTTCAATTCTGTAAAAACATTTATTCTGATTCGTTCTATCAGAATCTAAAATTTTATTTTCCGATTATCTTTTTGCTCCAAAACTGGGGCCAAAAGCATTACGTTATGACTATCCTGGTTTCATAATGTAAATATTTCCAGAATTATTTATTCAAATTAAACTTTTAACGATTTATACCACTCTAAAATTATGATGAAAAGAGTTGTCTCAGGTGCTGTCTTAAGCGCTGTTCTCCTACTGTTTAGCTGTAACGAGAAAAAAGAAGAAAAACAAGAAGATTCAGTGTATCCGGTGACTTCACCTGTAAAGATGGATACCATTATTAACAAAGATTTTGTAGCTCAGATCCAATCGGTAAAAAATATTGAGATTCGTGCTCAGGAAAAAGGTTTCCTTGAGAAGATCTATGTAGACGAAGGTCAATATGTAAAGGCCGGACAAACATTATTCAGAATTATGCCTCAATTGTATCAGGCTGAATTATTAAAAGCAAAAGCAGAAGTAGAGCAGGCTTCAATTGAGCTGAGAAATGCAAGTACATTATCCGACAATAATATCGTTTCTAAAAATGAAAGATTAATGGCTAAAGCTAAATTGGATGCAGCGAATGCTGAAATGAAATTAGCACAGATCCATCTTTCATTTACAGATATTAAGGCTCCGTTCTCAGGAGTGATCGACAGAATTCCTTTGAAACTGGGAAGTTTGGTGGATGAAGGTGACCTTTTGACGACGCTTTCAGACAACACAGATATTTACAGTTATTTCAATGTTTCCGAACCTGAATATCTTAATTATCAGAAGAATGTTGCAGACCGAGGAAATCAAAATGTAAATCTGGTAATGGCAAACGGAGATCTATTTAATCAAACGGGGCAGATTCAAACGATTGAAGGTCAGTTTGATAATGAAACCGGAAATATCGCTTTTAGAGCAAAGTTTCCAAATCCTGAAAAGCTATTAAGAAACGGTGAAACAGGGAAAATCCGTATGACTTTACCGCTGAAGAATGCTTTAATTATTCCCCAGAAAGCTACTTACGAAATTCAGGATCAGAAATACGTTTTCGTGGTTGATAAAAACGGGGTAGCAAAATCTAAGAATATTAAGGTTGCCTATGAACTTCCAGATATCTATGTAGTTGCGTCTGGTCTTTCAGGTGGTGATAAAATCTTGTTGGAAGGAGTTCAGAAAGTGAAAGATGACCAAAAAGTAAAAGTGAAATTCCAGGATCCGAAGAAAGTTCTTCAATCTTTAAAATTAAAAGCAGAGTAAAAATAAATGATAATTGATAAGCGGTCATTGATCCATCATTCATCATTAATAATTTATCATTTATAATTATTTTTATGTTTAAAAAATTCATACGCAGACCAGTTCTGTCGATTGTAATCTCTTTGATTATCGTTTTTATGGGAGTTTTATCGTTAATGAAACTTCCTATTACTCAGTTTCCTGCGATTTCGCCACCAAAAGTAAATATTACGGCAACCTATCCGGGTGCGAATAACGAATTATTGATCAAATCTGTAGTTATTCCTTTGGAGAGAGGGCTAAATGGTCTTCCAGGAATGAAATATATGACTTCTGATGCCGGAAATGATGGTGAAACTTCCATTCAGGTGGTGTTTGATCTGGGAACAGACCCGAATGTTGCGGCGGTTAATGTTCAGAACCGTGTTTCTTCGGTAGTGAATAAACTTCCACCTTTGGTGGTGCGTGAAGGGGTAAAAATTACCCGTGAAGAACCCAATATGTTGATGTACATTAACTTGTATAGTGACGACCCTAAAGCTGACCAAAAATTCCTTTTTAACTATGCAGATATCAATGTAATGTCTGAATTGAGAAGGGTAAGTGGAGTTGGTTTTGCCGATATTTTGGGAACTCGTGAATATGCAATGCGTATTTGGTTGAAACCTGACAGATTAACGGCTTACAATATTTCAGCTGATGAAGTAATGGAAGCTTTAAATCAACAAAGTTTGGAAGCTTCTCCGGGAAAAACTGGTGAAAGTTCAGGTAAACGTTCTCAGTCTTTTGAATATATTTTAAAATATTCCGGACGTTTTAATAATGAAAAAGACTACGGAAATATTATTCTTAAAGCTAAATCTGCCGGCGAATTTGTACGATTAAAAGATGTTGCAGATATCGAATTTGGTTCTTCGATGTACGATATTTATTCTACATTGAACGGAAAACCATCTGCTGCGATCACTGTAAAACAATCTTATGGATCAAATGCAAGTGACGTTATTAAAAATGTAAAAACCTTGATGGCTCAGTTGGAGAAAACCAACTTCCCGAAAGGAATGCATTACGACATCAGTTATGACGTTTCAAGATTTTTGGATGCATCAATTGAAAAAGTAGTTCATACTTTATTTGAAGCATTTATTTTGGTAGCAATTGTGGTGTTCTTATTCTTGGGAGATTGGCGTTCAACATTGATTCCGGCAATCGCAGTTCCGGTTTCATTGGTAGGAACCTTTGCGGTGATGTCCGCATTTGGAATTACTTTAAATATGATCTCACTTTTCGCTTTGGTAATGGCAATTGGGGTCGTCGTCGATGATGCAATTGTTGTGATTGAAGCAGTCCACGCCAAGATGGAAGAAAAAGGTCTTTCTGCATTAAAAGCAACGGAAGAAGCGATGCACGAGATCAGTGGAGCAATTATCGCGATCACATTGGTAATGGCGGCGGTATTTATTCCGGTGGCATTTATGTCGGGTCCGGTGGGGGTTTTCTATCGTCAGTTCTCCATTACAATGGCTTCGTCAATCATTCTTTCAGGAGTTGTTGCGTTAACGTTGACTCCGGCCTTATGTGCTTTAATTTTAAAAAATAACCACGGAAAGGCTAAAAAGAAAGGTCCGATCACGATTCTTTTAGATAAATTTAATAATGCATTTAATAAAGGAGCAGGTAAATATGAAAAGTTATTGAACAAAACAGTAACTAAAAAGTTTATCACACTTCCTTTGTTATTAATTTTCTGTGCTTGTACTTACTTTTTAAGCAACTCATTGCCTTCAGGATTTATTCCTAGTGAAGATCAGGGAATGATCTATGGGATTATCCAGACCCCGCCGGGTTCAACATTGGAAAGAACGAATCAGATCGCAAGAGAATTGTTGAAAGAATCTGAAGATATTGATGGAGTACAGTCTGTTTCATCTTTGGCTGGTTATGAGATCCTTACGGAAGGAACGGGTTCAAACTCAGGAACGTGTTTAATTAACCTTAAAAGTTGGGAAGAGCGTTCAGAATCTGCTGCCGAAATCATCGAAAAGTTGGAAGAGAAAGCCAAAAATATTCCGGGAGCGAATATTGAATTTTTCCAACCGCCTTCTATTCCTGGTTATGGTGCTGCTGGTGGATTTGAATTAAGACTTTTGGATAAAGCAGGAAGTGGAGATTACCATAAAATGGAGCAGGTAAGTACTGATTTTGTAAAAGAATTGAAAAAACGTCCTGAATTGGGTTCCGCATTCACATTCTATTCTGCGAGTTTCCCTCAGTATATGCTTAAAATAGATAACGATCTGGCCGAACAAAAAGGCGTAAGTATCGAAAAAGCAATGGACAATCTTTCTACTTTGATCGGTTCAAACTATGAAACAAGTTTCATTCGTTTCGACAGACCTTATAAAGTGATCGTTCAGGCGGGCCCACAATATCGTGCTTTGCCAAGTGACTTGATGAAATTGTATGTGAAAAATGACAAAGATCAAATGGTTCCATATTCAGATTTTATGCATTTGGAAAAAGTGTATGGTCTTTCAGAGATCACAAGACATAATATGTATAATTCTTCTGAAGTAAGTGGAACTCCGGCTCCGGGTTATAGTTCCGGACAGGCGATCAAAGCTATTCAGGAAGTTGCTGATAAAACGTTACCAAGAGGTTTCGGGATTGACTGGGCGGGAATTTCAAAAGACGAAGTAGGTCGTGGAAACGAAGCGGTTTATATCTTCTTGATCTGTTTAGGATTTGTTTATTTAATTCTTTCGGCGCAGTATGAAAGCTTTATTCTTCCTTTACCGGTAATTCTTTCGTTGCCTACGGGAATCTTCGGAGCGTTTTTATGTTTAAAACTTTTAGGTTTAGAAAACAACATTTACGCACAGGTTGCAATGGTCATGTTGATCGGACTTTTAGGTAAAAATGCGGTATTGATCATTGAATTTGCTGTTCAGAAAAAGGCTGAAGAGGGAATTTCGGTGGCGAAAGCAGCGATTGAAGGTGCAGCAGTGCGTTTCAGACCTATTTTGATGACCTCATTTGCATTTGTTGCAGGATTAATTCCTTTGGTAATGGCAACCGGACCGGGAGCTGTAGGAAACAGAACTATCGGAACCGCGGCTGCAGGAGGTATGCTTTTAGGAACCGTTTTCGGACTGATGATCATTCCTGGATTATATTACATTTTCGGAACGATTGCCGACAAAACAAGATTGGCAAAATACGAAGAAGAAAATCCTTTAACAGAACAAACAGAACCTTACCAACACGATGATAAACATGAAGATTTATAATAAATATATTACTGCCATTGCCGTATCGCTTGTTTTGGCGGGCTGTAAAGCTCCGATGGCAACGGTGATTCAAGACGACGTAAAAAATAATATCCCTGAAAATTTTAAGCAAGATGAACAGCAGGATGTTAACAACAGCGGAACAACACCTTGGAGACAGTTTTTTACCGACCCGAATCTGGTAAGTTTAATTGAAACTTCTCTTAAGAATAATCAGGAACTAATGATCACGCTTCAGGAAATTGAAATTGCCAAAAGTGGAGTCGTTGCTAAAAAAGGAAAACTTTCTCCAACCGTAAGAGCAGGTTTAGGAACTGGAGTAAAAAAAGCAGGTCGCTACACCAGCGAAGGAGCAGGTGATGCTTCAACGGAAATTGAGCCCGGAAAAGAAATGCCCGATCCGCTTGGGAATTTCGAAGGTGGCTTGATGGCAAATTGGGAGATCGACATCTGGAAAAAACTCAGAAATGAGAAAGATGCCGCTGTTGCGCACTATCTTTCAACCGTTGAAGGAAAGAATTTTGTGCTTTCTAATTTAATCGAGGAAGTTGCTGATAATTATTACGAATTGCTGGCGCTCGATAACCAAATGGATATTATTCAGCAGTACATCAAATTGCAGACGAGAGCTTTAGAAATTGCTAAGATTCAAAAACAAGCCGCTGCTGCAACAGAATTGGCAGTGAAAAAGTTTGAGGCTGAATTGGCAAAGTCAAAAGCGACAGAATACACGATCCGTCAGGAAATCACTGAAAAGGAAAATCAGATCAATGCGCTTTGTGGCCGTTATCCGCAACCCATTGTGAGAACGAAAGAGAGTTTTATGTCGACCATTCCGCAAACGGTTTACACGGGAATTCCGTCTCAGTTATTGGCAAATCGTCCCGATATTAAACAGGCTGAATTAGAATTAAAAGCTGCAAAATTAGATGTGGAAGCGGCAAGAAAAGAATTCTATCCAAGTTTGGAAATTTCTGCAACATTAGGATTGGAAGCATTTAAACCTTCGTATTTAGTGAAACTTCCGGAATCTATTGCTTACAATTTGGTTGGTGAATTGGCTGGTCCGCTGATTAATAAAAGTGCGATCAAAGCTAATTTCCAGACAGCAGATGCGAAACAGATCCAGGCTTTGTATGAATATGACAAAACCATTCTGAATGCGTATTTAGATATTTCAAATCTAATGTCGAAAGTGAAAAATATTGATCAGTATTATCAGCTAAAGTCTCAGGAAACACAGGCTTTAGACCAATCTATTGATATTGCGAATCAGCTTTTCAAAAATTCAAGAGCAGACTATTTAGAAGTTCTTTTAAACCAAAGAGATGCTTTAGATGCAAAAATGGAACTCATCGAAGCAAAACAAAAGCAATTAAGCACCGTTGTCGACATCTACAAGAGTCTTGGCGGCGGCTGGAAATAGGTTTAGTTTTTTTATTCATATCATTATTTCATTCATTGAGGTCCGGTTCTATTTTTAGAGCCGGGCTTTTTATTGAAAATAATTTATATCAAAATAAAACACGTCAAGTTTTGACGCTTTTCACCTATAGCTTTGCTGTATAAAATATTGAGAGTTATGGAAATCCCGTTTTATTTAAGTTTCAGAGAATTTGAAAATGATTATTATAACAATCTTGAGAATTGGTTTGAAAACAATCGAAACACCAATGAGACCGATTTTCTTCTTCATTTGAAAGAGATGTATAAGCCGTATTTATGTTATAATTTTTCGAAAGACAGATTGCAGGCAGATGCTGTGATCGAAATCAATAATTGTTTCTTTCCGTATCATGAAAATTTTGGAATTTCTTTTAATATGGATCATGAAAACGCCAAAAATTTCAATACAAGAATCAACAATATTTCAGAAATGAAAAGCATTACGATGATGGAATATGCTCAACATATTTTAGACAGGATCCATCAATATTTTCAGAAAAATAAAATTTCAATGAAAGAAAATGAAACAATCCTGGATTACATCGATCATTACGAATTAATCACTGCAAAAGAAAAAATAGGCTATTATCCTAACTACGATTTGCATCAGAGGAAACTTCCATTTTTAAAGGCTTTTCTACCCCTTTTCGGAAGTACAGTGAATATGTCTCTATACCGAAATTTTTATTTTTCGGTAGTACGAATTGCAGATTTTATAGACTCTAAACTGAATGAAGTTCAAGCTTTCGACCAAAGTATTTACAGCGAATTAAAATCTGAAGCGATGATAAAAATTCACATGAGAGGACAAAGTTTTTTAACGATTTGCAACTGATTTTTTAGGAGCTTAATCCGGCTTTCCACTATATCTTTTTTGCCAAAGCTTTTTTGCAAAGCCATCTCAGAAAAAGGATGTCGTTGCAATCCGGGCTATGAAAGAATTTCTTCATCAAAACACCAAACATTCATTCACTTCATTATATTGTCGAAATGCATTTTGATACTGCATTTCAAGCAGAAAACCAGATCAATCGATCTGGTTTTTGTTATATGTCTTTTTTATTTCATTTTTACAGGTTCAACCTTATATCCTGATTTTTTTAGTTGATTGATGAGTCCACATTTATATCCTAAATGAAAATATCCAACTGAAATAAAAGTATTTTTAATCTTGAGTAATGGCAGAAGTTCTTCAATCCATCTGTTATTTCTTTCTGTAAGAAGAACGTTCAAAAAATCACAAGAAGATTCAAATTTGTAATCAATATTTAATTTGACATAATTTGATACATCATCGCAAACTTGGGTTTTTATTATTTTTTCTTTAGTCAAATTATATAAATAAAAAATGATATTATTTTTCTCGGATTTCCAAGTTACATGTTGATATTGTTTATTTAGATTTTCGACTTGCTCTTCCATAGTTGCAAATCCCATTGTCTGAATTTTATTTTTTTTGGCTAAATAGTAAATATAATTGTCAAAGTCATCAAATTTATCATTTGAATTTATTGAACCACAAACTCTTTTCGTATATTCTTGTTGCAGTTTCCAACTCAATTCAATAGGTGTGTATTTGTAAAGTAGTGATGTATGATAAGAAGTTAATTTTTTTAGATTTTTAAGTTCTTCAGCATTAAAATTATCATTGATTTCATAATTTTCTTTCCGTAAATTAATGATGTTTTTTGCACTTAATTCTTCAGTTTCTAAAATGACTAAATCTGAATTTTTAATTTTTTCTTCAATTATAGGATATTTATCTATGAAACTATCTCCAATTTGATGAAAGTTTCCAAGCAAGTACGAAACAGAATTAGTTTCATTACTTGTTATTTTCCATAATATTGTATTGTTTTGCGCTAACGAAAGGTTAGTTAAAAGAATAAAAACTAAGAATGATATTTTTTTCATTTATTGTGTTTTTTTGGTGAAATTATAGCTAACATCCAAATTTACACATTGCGCTAATATAAATATGTACTGCTGCGTTTATTATTTTGTTCTTATGTGTAATTGTTTGATAAATAAATTGTTATTTTATTATATCTTTAGGTGGCACATAAAAAGTAATTAAATTTCTCACACTATTTTTAAATCACAAATGCTTAATTTATTAAAGAAAAAATCACAGGATTAAAAACAAAAAAAAGCGTTGAAAATCAACGCTTTTGCAGAGAGGAAGGGATTCGAACCCTCGATACAGTTACCCGCATACTACCTTTCCAGGGTAGCTCCTTCAACCACTCGGACACCTCTCTATGTTTTGAAGACTGCAAAAATAGGCTATTTTATTGAATCTACAAATTCTTAATTTAAAATTACACGCTTATTTCTCCACAAAGATTCCATGAAAAATTATCGGCAAAACTTCCGCTGTAATTGGGGTTATCAATCAAGTGCATTGCTTTGGTGATGGCAGCTTCTGCGGTCATATCTCTTCCACTAATGGCTCCGATTCTTGAGAAAATATTAGAGTTCTCATATTTTCCAAAAGAAATACCACCGGAAATACACTGACTTACCACTACGATCTCAGTTCCGTTATTTCTGATTTGCTGTAAAGTTTCCAGAGTTTTCTCGCTACTGAAAATTGTTCCCGAGCCGAAAACCTGTAAAATCAACACTTTCATTTTAGGGATTTCATTAAAATGATTCAGTTTCATTCCTGGGAAAATTCTCCAGAAAAGAACATCTTCAGAAATATGTTCGTCTACATGAAACTCAATTCTTCCATCACAACGAAAAAGATTATCCTTTTCAATTTTCAAATGAACTCCAGATTGCCCTAAAATAGGGTAGTTCGGACTTGCATATGCATCAAAATACTCTGCAGAATATTTTAAAGTACGGTTTCCTCTCAATAATTTATATTCAAAATAAATCGCAACTTCCTGAATAACGGCATCATTCTGTTCATAAAGACTCGCATAATACAAGCTCGTCAAAAGATTTTCTTTAGCGTCTGTTCTCAAATCTCCAATCGGAAGTTGTGAACCCGTTAAAATGACAGGTTTTCTTAAACCTTTTAGCATAAAACTCAATGCAGAAGCAGTATAAGACATCGTATCTGTTCCGTGAAGAATTAGAAAACCGTCGTATTTTTTATAATTGTCGAATATCAGATGAGCAATTATTCTCCATTCTTCTGGCCCCATATCGGATGAATCGAGAGGTTTTTCAAAAGGATGTACGAAAACTTCACATTCCATGAGTCGCATTTCGGGCATTTTTTCAAAAATATTTCCGAAATCAAAGGCACGGAGACTTCCGGTTTCGTAATCTTTTTCCATACCAATCGTTCCACCGGTATAAATTAGAAGGACTTTTCGCTTCATTTTTTATTTAAATTAGAGATTTTAAGTTCCTTTTCAGGTTCAGAATTTCAAAATTACGTTAATTTGCAAAGATTTGAAAGAAGATGAAAGATTTAGAGCAAACTTACGAGTATTTACAACAGTTTTTAACGGAGGAAAGATTAAGAAAAATTGAGCATTTTGCTCCTGAAAGTTCAGATTTTGTACTTCCGGTGGTTGAAGATGTTTATCAGTTTAGAAATGCAGCGGCTATTGTAAGGTCTGTAGAAGCGTGTGGTTTTCATAAAGTGGTGGCGCTTCAGGAAGAAAATAATTTTGAACCTAATTTAAGAGTAACGAAAGGTGCGGATACTTGGGTAGAAGTAGAAAAACTTCCCCGAAATATGGAATCTTTTCAGAAAATTAAAGATAAAGGGTATAAAATAGTTGCTGTTTCGTTAGAAAAGAATGCCAAATTTTTACCTGAATACGAAATTACTGAGCCAATTGCCTTAGTTTTCGGAACTGAAATGGAAGGTGTTTCTAAGGAAGTTTTAGATTTTGCAGATGAAACTTTGGCGATTCCAATGTATGGTTTTACAAGAAGTTTTAATGTTTCTGTTGCGGCCTCAATTTGTATGTATGAATTAAAGCAAAAGCTGATAAAATCGAATATTGATTACAAACTGAATGAAGAAAAATTGCTGAGAATGAAAATTCGCTGGACGGTAAATTCTATAAAAAGCGGTGAGATGATTTTAGCTAAATATATGAAAGATAATAATATTAGTTTTAGCTAATGAAAAATATCATTGCATTTATTGCTTTACTTTTAGTTTTTTCTTGTGAAAAGAAAAGGCAGGATAATATTTCAAAAAGTGATTCAATACATATTGCAATTGATTCTGCTGCTGTAAATATTGATAGTTCTAAAATTGGAAATATTGAACAAGAAAATGTGCTTAAAGAAGAGCCGAAAGATGGGAAATACTCTCAAATTATTAAAGATAAAGATATTTCTGCTGAAGTTTTTTATACCATAAAAGAGGGACGAGTCGATTATTACAAGCTAAAAGTTTATCAGGGAAAGGAAGTGCAAAATCTTAAAGCATTTTCGGATTGGGGATTTCGGAATATTGAAGAATTAGATTTTAAGTTTGAGGATGTAAATTTTGACGGAATTAATGATTTGACGATTTCAAAAGAAGTCGGAATGAATTGGTTTATTTCAAATGTTTGGATTAAGAAAAAAGGGAAATTTATTCAAGAAAAAAAATTCGAGAAAATCTATAATCCTATTTTTGATGTAAAGAAAAAAGAAATAAAGTCAGATTACAGAATCTCAGGAGTTGGAGAATTTTGGTCAACATACGAATGGAAAAACGATAAACTAATTCGTACTTCTTACACAGAAGATGTTGTTGATGGCAATTGACTTAAATCATCCTATTATAATTCCAAGCAGCAACAAAAACTCCAGCAGTTTCCGTTCTCAATCTTTGATTCCCAAGAGTAACTGCTTTAATTCCTTTTTCAGCTAAAAACAAAATTTCTTTATCCGAAAAATCACCTTCAGGGCCAATCAAGAAAGTGTAATTTTCTAATTTTGGAATTTCATTTAAATTAATTCTATCTAAATTTTCATTGCAGTGCGCTACAAAAGTAGTTTCCGAATCAATATTTTTCAGAAAGTCTTGAAGCTTTATCAAATCATTAATAACAGGAAAATGAAATCTCAAACTTTGCTTAGAAGCTGCAATTGCCTGTTTTCTTATTTTATCAATATTCAGATTTTTACGCTCCGTTTTTTCTGTTTGAAGAATGGTTATTTCAGAAATTCCCATTTCTACAGCTTTTTCTACAAAAAATTCGATACGGTCAATATTTTTTGTTGGAGCAATCGCAATATGAAGTTTAGGATTAAAATCAGGAGTTTCAGTTTTAATTTCAGCAACTTCAATGCCTGCTTTTTTACCTTCGATAATCAATGTTCCAGAAGCCAGATTTCCCTTTCCGTCGGTTACATGAATTTCTTCTCCATCTTTCATACGAAGAACTTTTACAATGTGCTGTTGTTCTTCGTCGTTGATAATTGCTTTTCCGTTATTGATTTCTCCAAAAAAAAGTTTCATAAAATGGAATATTTAAAATCTGTCTGAGTTTGATTAAATGAAATGGTCTTTTAAAAAAATATCTCATTTTCACTTATAAATGCCACTCCGGTTTTTATAGTGGTATAAACATCACCTTCGCAATCTCTGTAAGAACACATGTAGATTTCTTCAACCCAAAGATTATTCATGAAAATTAAATTTAAATATTCCTTTTTCCTTAAATTATTTTTGATGGATAAGTAATCTCCTTCTTTGGGTTCAAAATCAAAATTGAAAACATTTTCAGCGTTAATTTTCTCAATGATTTCTTCCTTTACATTTTGAATAAAACCCGTTTCCGAACCAATCATCTGAAAATCATCTTCATCAAATTCTGTTGAAGTATCATTTTTTCCTGTTATCGTTTCTAAAACCCAATAATATTTTGAGTTCTTTTTAGACTGTGTTCCCAGTACTTTTTCTTCTAATAATATCTTCATTATAAATCGTATTTTGAGGTTGCTGTAGTTCTTAAATCGGTAAATTCTCCTCTTTCAAATTTAAGTTGAGCAACCATTGCAATCATTGCTGCGTTATCGGTGGTATATTCAAATTTAGGAATGTAAATATTCCAGCCTAATTTCTCGTGATTGTCCTGCATTACTTTTCTCAATGCTGAATTGGCAGAAACTCCACCAGCAATCGCAACTTCTTTTATATTTAAATCTTTTGCAGCTTTTTCTAATTTATTCATTAAAATTTCGATGATGCATTTCTGAACCGAAGCGCACAAATCATTCATATTTTCTTTAATGAAATCAGGGTTTTTCTTTACTTCTTTCTGAATAAAATATAAAACCGAAGTTTTAATTCCACTGAAAGAATAATCGTAATTTTCTAGTCTAGGTTTATTAAATTTAAAAGCATCAGGATTTCCTTCTTTGGCTAATCTATCAATGATTGGACCTGCAGGATAATCTAAATCGAAAATTTTTCCGATTTTATCAAAAGCTTCACCTGCTGCATCATCAATTGTTTTTCCGATAATTTCCATATCGAAATAATCTTTTACCAAGACGATCATCGTATGCCCTCCACTTACTGTAAGACACAAAAATGGGAATTTGGGCGGCACAGGATTTGCATCGTCAATGAAATGCGCTAAAATATGCGCCTGAAGGTGATTTACTTCTATTAAAGGAACATCTAAACTCATCGCGAGCGACTTGGCAAAAGAGGTTCCTACAAGCAGAGAACCTAAAAGTCCTGGACCTCTCGTAAAGCCTATGGCTGAAATTGCATTTTGTTGTATATTTGCTTTAAGTATAGATTTTTCAACAACAGGAATAATATTCTGCTGATGGGCACGCGAAGCCAGCTCGGGAACTACACCACCATATTCTTTGTGGATTTCCTGATTGGCTGCAATGTTTGAAAGAATAGAATTTCCTTTGATAATAGCTGCTGAAGTGTCATCACAAGATGATTCGATACCTAAAATTATAGAGTCGCTCATAATAATGGCAAAGTTAGAGAATAATAACGAAAATGAGAACAAAAAATCGGTAGCTGAAAATCTGGGAGATCAGGTGCAGAAGACCGTGGAAAATGTTCAGGAGACCGTAAAAGAAGCTTCTGAACTAGCTTCCGACGCTATAAATCATCCGATAGATACTGCGCAAGAGTTTGGTAAACAGGCTGCTAAAGATGTGGTAAGCTATTCTTGGTGGGCAAAATTATTATTATTTCTTTTCTGGACACTCTTTTCGATCATCGTTCTTGTTTTAATTGCTATTAATTTACCGGTAACCAAAAGATGGGCTGCAGATCAGGCTTTACAAATCGTAAACAGAGATTTTAAGGCGAAAATGTCTACCGAAAGTGTAGAGGTAGACTTTTTTGGAGATGTTACTATTAAAGGTTTAAAAATAAAAGATTATAAAAATTTAGACTTTATTAAGGTAAGAGAATTCAAAGCTAATTCTGACTGGTTTTCTTTGGCAACCAATATCGGAAAAAATAATTCTTTGAGTTTTAATGGGTTGAAACTTAATGATGCTGATATAAAGGTGATCACTTATAAAGGTGATAGTATTTCAAATTTCATTCGTTTTACACAACTTTTCGACAGCGGAAAAAAAAGAGACCCGAAAAAACCTCCCTTTCAACTGAATGCACGTCTGGAAATTTTAAATTCTAAAGTTTCTATTGTTAACCAAAATTCTCCGGGAGAGCCTGGAAAATGGTTAACAGCAACAAACGTCAATCTTATTGTTCCAAAAGTAAAAGTAAAAGGCGTAAACATTGATGCGCGTATCGATAATTTTACTTTTACCACCAAAAGATGGGGGAAATCTCATTTTGTAGAAACTTTTTCGACAGATTTTTCGATGACAGAAGATTTTCTGGCTTTGGGAGACCTTACTTTAAATACAGACCATTCGCTTCTTCAGGGCGATATTAAATTTAATTTAAATAAAGGTTCGTGGGCAGATTTTACCAATAAAGTAAAATGGGATATGAATATGAAATTGGGAAGCCAGATAAGTGGTTATGATATCTCTTATTTTGTGACTAATTGGGATAATTTTATTCCGTTCAATGCAAGCGGAAAAATGATAGGCCCATTAAATCATTTTACTTTAGAAAACTTTCTGATCAGAAATCCTTCGGTAAATATTGCAACAAAAAAACTGAAAGCCAATCATTTGCTAAGAGGTGATTTTACCATAGAAACCGAAGATCTTTCAGCCGATTTTACCTATAAAGATTTGAAAGCAATGATGCCGACTTTCGTTTCTTCAAAGATGAAAAACTTTGCAGATGATTTTGGTAAATTAAAATATAACGGAACTGCGAAAGTAACTCCCAAACAGGTTTTTGTTTCTTCAGGAAATCTGATGACGGGAATCGGACAGGCAAAAATTTCTAATTTCTCTTTAACGGATTATAGTACGGCGCTGCCAAAGTATAAAGGATATGCCGAAGTTAATGACTTAAATACTTCTGTTATTACTAAAAGCAAAGCTGTTGGTTTAATTTCTGGTAAATTTAATTTAGACGGACAGAGTTTTGATGTGAATACGATGCGTTTGAGTACAAAATCTCAGATTTCAAGCATTGAGATTATGAATAAGGAAATCAATAATGTGGTTTTGGATGGTCTTTTAGATCATAAAAAATACAACGGATTGATTACTGTAAATGATGAACAGGCAAAAGCAACTGTAAAAGGTTTAATAGATTTTAGTACCTCAAGAATTTCTGCCAATGTAGATGCCGATGTTACTTATTTGAATATGAATTATTTTACCAACAAAGCCGGAAGTCAGATCGTAAGCGGTAGAGTAAATGGTAAAATGGCAATGTCTACTATCAATGATTTGAATTTGGACGTAGAGGCTTTCAATGTGAATTTTGCAACAGCAGATCAGAAATATCACATTCCGAACGCTAAATTAAAGACCTTTGTAGAAGGTGGAGAACGTTCTATTTTGGTAGATGCACCAGGTGCAGTAAACGGAAAAATTTCTGGAAAATATAATCTTGCCGATCTAACAGGAATGGTAGAAAATGGTTTAGGTAAAATTCTGGTGGGTCCTGAACCCAGAAAATTATACCGTAATCAGGCTTTTGCTATGAATTTTGATGTTGAACAAGGCTTGGTTGCTTATTTTATGCCTGATTTGAAACTTCCTCAAGGTGCAAAAGTGGAAGGAGAATATGATGGAAATTCAAATAATTTAATTCTGAATCTTGATGCAGCTTCTTTGAAGTATATCATGACGAAAAAGGAAGAAATTACCGAAGCAGACCACGCTTTGGCAGAAGCTAATCCTGATTATAAAATTGATGATAGGGTAGTCGTTACCCGCGACAGCGCGATGGTAGAGAGTGTGATGGTAAGAATTAATACCGCAAATACTGAGCAGCAACTTTACGCAAAAATCAACAGACTAGAATACAATAAAAACATTCTGAAAGATGTAATACTTACCGGCAAAAACGATAATAATTCAGTTTTAAGGATTGCAACCAGTTTTAAACATGGAAGTCCGGAAGACGAACTTAATGAAAGCCTTAAAGATTATGCAATCAATTTTAATCAGTCAACAAATCCTGAAGGCGATTATGTTTTCAGATTTGAGCCTACTGAAGTTAATTTAAATAATGTAAAATGGTCGATTGATACCAATCCGGATCTTGATCATTATATAAGTTATCGTAGAAAAACATCTGATTTTGAAATTCATAATTTGAAAATTTATTCGGATGATAGTTCATTGTTGATTAATGAATCTATTTTTAAATCGGCCAAAGATTTTTATGTAGATGCTGAAGTTCAGAATTTTGCTATAGAAAAGATTTTAGAAATGCAGTCGGGAGGAAACCCAATGGATATAAAAGGTCTGGCTAATGGTAATGTGAAAATTAAAATGGACAAAAGCACGTTGCAGCCCTTAGTAGATCTTACCGTTGATAACATTATGATGAATGGTAATGATATGGGAGATGTGACAATCTCTGCCGTGAATGGTTTCTCTCTGAATGTTTATGATGTAGATGTAAGAGTGGCTTCAGCGGGAGTTATTGGTAATAATAATCTGCACCTTACGGGAACAGTAAACAATAATACACCTTCACCAACAATTGATCTTACCACAGAATTAAGAGATTTTGACTTAGCTTTTACCCAACAATTTGTACAGACTATTTTTGGTAATTTAAGAGGAAAAGCAACCGGAGATTTAAAAATAAATGGTACTCTGAAAAATCTTGATTACAGTGGAGATATTGCTTTAAAAGAATTTGGGTTAAAACTTTTATTTACCGGTGTAGATTATTCATTTGATGATACCGTAATTCCGCTTTCTAAAGGTTTGGCGATTTTAAATAATATTGGTGTTCACGACGGAAGATCAAATTCTTCAGGAACAATTTCCGGGGCGATACAATTTGAAACTTTATCGTCAATGGGAGTCAACCTCGTAATGAGAGCTGATAATTTATTGATGCTGAATACTACACAAAAGGATTACGATCTGTTTTGGGGAAGAGTTTACGGACAAGGTGATTTATATGTTGATGGACCGGTTTCTGCATTAAACCTTTCTACTCCAAATATGAAGGCTTTAAACGGGAGTACATTTACTTTCAACTCTAGTTCTACTTCTAATGTTGAAGAATTTAAAATGTTGAGGTTTTTGAAAGAAGGAAAAGATGGTTTAGTCACTTTAGATGAAAAGAAAAAGACCGGAGCCAATATGAATATCGATTTTAGTTTAGATGTTGATAAAGGAACTACGGTAAATGTTTTGGTAGGTGATGATGTAGGAAATATTACAGTGAAGGGGATGGCTAATAACCTGAGATTCCAAATGAATCGACAAGGAAATATTGCAATGAACGGATCATATATGGTAGACAGTGGAACTTTCGTCTCTAAAGCGATTCTTAACAGAACTTTCCAAATTCAAAAAAGTAGCAGCATTCGTTGGGATGGCGATGCGATGAAGCCCGCGTTGGATATTTCTGCCAATTATGTAAGAATGGTTTCTAATGCCGGACAATACCTTAATATGGGGCAATTGCAGCCGATTAGTGTATTGTTGCAGGCCAATATCACTAATACTTTAAATGATCCAAAAATTGCTTTGAATGTTACAGCTTTGGATGTTTCCAGTCAGGTAAAAGAGACTTTGGCAGCAAAGATTAATCAGACCGAAGGTGAAAACGTTTTACAATTTGGTTCTATTTTGTTGCTTAATATGTTCAATGTTACCAATTCTGGAGGTGGACTTACTATTGATGCTGCAGGAATAGCAGAGTCTTCCGGTTATAATATGTTATTAAAACAGCTTGGTTCTGTTTTGAATACGGTGAGTAATGAATTTCAAATTGATTTGAATTACGTAAAAGGGAACGATCAGTTTTCGAATAGTGGAGACCGTGCTAATGCTGGTGTTAGTTTTGATTTATCACCCCGAATTACAGTGAAAACAGGATTAGGAATTCCACTTACTAAAACAGAAAGTACGAGCAACAACTATCTTTCTGGAGAAGGATCGGTAGAATATGATATTTCTAAGAAAAACGATGGTACATTGGTCTTGAGAGGCTATTCTAAACCCACCAATATCGGAATGGGTGTAGGAACTGTAGGTACGAATGGTTCTGCAAATCAGGCGTATGGTGGAGGTATTGTTTGGAGTAAAAGCTTCAATTCTTTGTTCAAAAAGAAGAAAAAAGACAAAAAGTTGACTCCTTCCGAAACTGAAATAAAAACAGATTCTGTAAAATCAAGTGCCAAAAAGCCGTAAATTTTTAATGATTTTTATCATATGTGTTAATTATTGTTAATGTTTGATATTATTTTTTTAGTTTAATTATTTTTTTTAATTTTGTAAAAAATTTATCGATTTTTTAGGAAAAATATAATTTCACTAATATGAACTATCAACTGGACGAAATAGACAAGAAAATTCTTGATTTCTTAGTAGAAAACACAAGAATGCCTTTTACAGAAATTGCTAAGCAGATGGACGTTTCTGCGGGTACAATTCACGTAAGAGTGAAGAAAATGGAAGATGCAGGTATTATTTTAGGATCATCTCTTAATCTTGATTATGGTAAATTAGATTACCATTTCACCGCTTTTATCGGAATTCTTTTAACAAAATCAAACCGTACGCAAGAGGTTTTGAAAGAGTTAGGAACAATTCCAAACGTTATCGAAGCGAGTGTAATCTCTGGAAAATACAATATCTTCTGTAAGGTAAGAGCTAAAAATACAAACGACGCAAAAAGGATCATCTATCAGATCGATGATATTCAGGACGTAATGAGAACTGAATCTATGATTTCTATGGAAGAATTCTTAAGCGATAAAAACAGATTGATCAACGCAATCTCGATTTAATCAAATTTTAGACGATATAAATACCTAAGAACTTATGAAATCATTCATAAGTTCTTTATTTTTGCACTATGGAAAAGGAATATAAAGAATACAGCTATTTTGATGTAGATCCAAAGAAAGGATGGGGTTTTATTTTGGCTTTGGCCTCTCTGCTCTTGTTTACAATTATGGGGATGGGGATCGATGTTGACGAGTATCTTCAGCATGAATATCTTAATATACCAAGATGGTATTTCTACGTGATTTTCACGATTGATGCCTTAATGATGATAAGCCTTGTTCTGATGTTTTTTTACAGAAAAATAGGGATGTTTGCCTTTCCTATACTATTGGTTTTCCATTTCCTGATGCATAATTATTATTTATCAACATTTTTATACACAGATGTTACCAACCTTTTCCTTTTTACAGGATTTGGAATGTTGGCAATTATCCCAAAGTGGAAATTTTTCAAATAATCTTTTAAAGATATTTTAGATATAAAAGCCGACAATAGTCGGCTTTTATAGTTACAATCTTATCTGAAAATGTATCAACGAAACTAATAAATGAATTGCTCCGTAGGAGCAATATCTGTGTAGAGATAAGATAGAATAGGTAAGACGCGCTGCGTAGGAGCGCTACCTTTGTGAAATAAAAAAAGCATCCAAAATTTGGATGCTTTTCAATAGTATTGAGAAAAATATTATGCTAAAATTCTTTTTACCGCTTCTTTTACAGCAGCAGCGTCAATTTTATATTTTTTCATTAATTCAGCTGGTGTAGCAGACTCTCCGAAAGTGTCGTTTACCGCAACAAATTCCTGTCTTGTAGGTCTTTTTCTTGCCAACATTCCTGCAACTGATTCACCTAAACCACCTAAGTAGTTATGTTCTTCAGCAGTTACAATTTTACCTGTTTTTTCAACAGATTTTAAGATGATTTCTTCGTCTAAAGGCTTAATCGTGTGAATATTGATTACCTCACAAGAAATACCTTCTTTTTCAAGCTCATCTGCAGCAACCAAAGATTCCCAAACCAAGTGACCTGTTGCAACAATCGTTACGTCAGTTCCTTCTTGCAAAAGAATTCCTTTTCCAATCTCGAAAGGCATATCTTCCGGAATGAAAACTGGAACAGTTGGTCTACCAAATCTTAAATATACAGGACCTTGGTGATCAGCAATTGCTAAGGTTGCAGCTTTTGTTTGGTTGTAATCACATGGATTGATAACCGTCATTCCAGGAAGCATTTTCATCATCCCAATGTCTTCTAAAACTTGGTGTGTTGCTCCGTCTTCTCCTAATGTAAGACCCGCGTGAGAAGCACAAATTTTAACGTTTTTATCTGAATATGCAATTGACTGACGAATTTGGTCATACACTCTAGATGTAGAGAAGTTAGCGAAAGTTCCGGTGAAAGGAATTTTTCCCGTGATGCTTAAACCTGCAGCAAGACCCATCATGTTTGCTTCTGCAATCCCCACTTGGTAAAATCTTTCAGGAGCTTTTTCGATGAATTTTTCCATTTTCAAAGAACCGATAAGGTCTGCACACAATGCAACTACATTTGGGTTTTTATCAGCCAATTCAGCTAAACCAGCCCCAAAACCTGAACGTGTATCTTTTTTTTCTGTATATGTATATTTCATGAGAATTTAAATTTTGATAATTGATAAATGATGTGTGATCAATGATATTGAATCGTATCATTTATCGATGATAATTTATCATTTATAATTAATAATCAGCTGGAGCTTCTAAGTACAATTGTTTGAAAGCAGTATCCAATTGCTCGTCATTTGGAGCTTTTCCATGCCAAGCGTGAGTTCCCATCATGAAATCTACACCAGCTCCCATTTCTGTATGAAGGATAATTACAACTGGCTTTCCTTTTCCTGTTTCAGTTTTTGCTAATTCTAAAATTGCAATTACCGCTTCAAGATCGTTACCGTTTTTCTCTTCCAAAACTGTCCATCCGAAAGATTCTAGTTTTGCATGAAGATTTCCTAAAGAAAGTACATTTTCTGTGCTTCCGTCAATTTGTTGTCCGTTGTAATCGATGGTAGAAATAATGTTGTCTACTTTGTTGGCTGCAGCATACATCAAAGCTTCCCAGATCTGTCCTTCTTGTAATTCTCCGTCTCCGTGAAGAGAGTAAACTAAAGAGGTATCACCATCTAATTTTTTTCCCTGTGCAACACCTAAAGCTACAGAAAGACCTTGTCCTAGAGATCCTGAAGCAATTCTTACTCCTTCCAGACCTTCGTGAGTGGTTGGGTGACCTTGCAATCTTGAATCTAATTTTCTGAAAGTTTTCAATTCGTCAACCGGAAAGAAGTCGAATCTAGCCAATGTAGAATAGAAAACTGGCGAAATATGTCCGTTTGAAAGATAGAAGTGATCTTCATTTTTACCTTCCATTGTGAAAGGAAGATTGTAGTTCATTACTTTACCATACAATGCTGTGAAGTACTCAGTACAGCCCAAACTTCCACCTGGATGCCCTGAATTTACAGCGTGAACCATTCTTAAAATGTCTCTTCTGATTTGTGTTGTAAGAGATTTCAGCTCTTCAATACTTTTACTCATATATTAGGATTTATTTGCATGCAAATTTACAATTTTTTGTCGGCTTATGGAAATAGAAAAATCCAGACATTAAATCCGGATTTTATGTACTCTTTGTCAAAGTTGAAAATCTTTGAAAAGTTTTTATGAGTGATATTTTATAAAAAAAAGCGAGCCTTAGTCAAATTATTAAAAGTTAAGTTAAAACGATTTTATCAAAAAAATTAAACAAACTCAGAATAACGCCTTTTTGATAGAATATTTTCTTCTTTGGTTTCTCCGTCGTCGCTTCGTCATCTCTATATCTGAATTATACTAAAAAAAATGATGGGAAATATTTAAACAGACACTTACTTTGACAGTAATTTTACTTTTTATAAAAAATATAAAAATTAGTTTTTGAATTAAATATCACGAGTGAATTGTTCATAATACCCAAAGTTCCCTCTCCACTAATGTAATCGAAGTCTTGAGATAAATTTTCACCATTGATTTTTAATATATTGTATTTTTTATCTTTTGAATATACACCAATAGCATTGCTTTGATAAGTCGGACTAGTACATTGAAATTCGGAAGAAATAATTAAGTTTAATTTGTTATTTTCAAACATGTAGTATTTCCAAACTTTATTTTCAAGTAACATTATATACTTTCCTAAAAACTGAATTTTTTCATGTTTAATTTTCAAAATTTCCTGACCATTAGAAAGAGATAATCCATATTTGTCTTTATTTTTCAAAATGAGTAAGTTAGGTCTTTCATCATACATCATGAATTCCTGCGGAACAATTGAGTCCATTTCTGTTTTAAAAATAGATTTTTCTTCTTTTCGGTAAATCAGTTTATATTTTCCTGCTTTTGTTTTGATAATAAAATAATCAGGAGTTACAGGCTCGGCGCAGTTGATGAATCCGGATTGTTGTGTCCCACTTTTTAAATCGTATATAATTCCTCCGTTATCAAAAATTTCTCCATCATCAAAAATTCCATATTTTTCATAAGAAGATAACTTTATTGGAACAGGAAATTGTGAATGATAAATAAATTCACCGAGGCGATTGATAAGCCCCCAATTGCCGTTGTTTTTAACAATTGCCGTTTTTCCTGTAAAGGGATAAGCAACTTCATAACCCATTTCAATTGCTTTATTTCCATTTTTATCATAAAAATAGAAAAGACCATCTTTTGATAAATGATTTGTGTTGCTAACATACACTGTATCATCTGACATTTTAATAATTTCATTAAGAATATTAAAATCTATTTTATTGGAAAATTGAGCCATGTAATCTTGGGCAGAAACTTTACTTGTAACAACTAATAATGTAATTATTGTGATTAATAATCTTGTTTTATTTAATAACATCTTTAAGTTGTTTAAATGATTAATAATTAAACCACCTTCAAATAATTCTTGTTTTTCACCAACCACAATCCAATGAAAGTTAACAATCCATTCAAGATAATCAGTTCTACACCGATTCTGTAATCTGTATAATTAGTTACTAACGTGTTGATAATATAAGTTGAAATCGGTGCTAAAATTGTAACCGTAAGGATAGAATATTTTTTAGAAATTCTAAATTTGGTGAAAATTCCGAAGGCAAAAAGTCCTAAAAGTGGTCCGTAAGTGTAACCTGCGATTTCCATGATTAAATAAACGATCGACTTGTCATTCATTGCTTTGAAAACCATGATTAAAATAAAGAAAACAACGGTAAAAATCAAGTGAACTTTCATTCTCAGGCGTTTTTTCTCTTTTTCGGTTTTGCTTTTGTCTTCATTAAGACTTAAAAGATCAACACAATATGAACTTGTAACCGCCGTTAAAGCTCCATCCGCAGAAGGGAATAAAGCGGAAATTAATCCGATAATAAAGATGACAGAAATAATCATAGGAAAATGCCCTTGAAGAGATAAAGACGGGAATAGATCATCGCCCATTACGTTTTTGATATTTCCTGCAGAATCTTTAAACCCAAAAATATTAGAAACGACTTCTTTTCCATCTACCATATTCGTGATTTGAGAATATTCTGCACCATTTTGTAAAGCAAAAAGATAAAGCAAACCTCCTAAAAATAAGAACGCAAGATTTACAAAAAGCAAAGTTCCCGCAAAAGTTAACATGTTTTTCTTTGAATTCTGAAGATTGTCAACCGAAATATTTTTCTGCATCATTTCCTGATCCAATCCTGTCATGGCGATGGTAATAAAAATTCCACCTAAAATAGTTTTGAGGAAAAATGTCTTGGAATTGGGATCAAAATTGATGAAATGAGTATAATTTTTCTGTTCTAAGATTGTGTAAGCTTCGCCAAAAGATAAATTTAAATTGGATAAAATGTAAATAATACACGCAATTAAACTGATAATCATGAATGAAGTCTGCAAGGTATCGGTAATGACAATGGTTTTTACACCACCTTCAAAAGTGTATAAAAGTACCATTAATAAAAGCACCAAAGCGGTTACCCAAAATGGAACACCCAAACCTTCCAATAAAAAGATCTGTAAAACATTGACTACCAAATATAATCTTGCTGTCGCTCCGATTGCTCTTGAAACGATAAAAAATACAGAACCAATTTTATGCGCTTCTACATTGAATCTTTTTCCTAAATAGGTGTAGATCGAGGTCAGATTCATCTTATAATAGAGTGGAAGTAATATTGCTGCCACAATAAAATATCCGATGAAAAACCCGATCACCATCATGTAGTATTCAAAACCACCGAAAATATATTCGCTTCCGGTCATTTTACCGACCGTTCCAGGAACGGAAATAAAGGTAACTCCACTTAAGCTGGTTCCAATCATCCCGAAAGCAACGAGCCACCATTTACTTTTTTTGTTTCCGATGAAAAAAGACTGGTTATCAGAATTTCGGCTCGTAAAATAAGAGATCACCAAAAGACCAATGAAATAAACAAAAACAAATAGCAAAAGTATAGTTCCGGAATTCATGTTTACAATTTAAATTTCAGCAAATATAGTTTTTTTTCGAATGTAGCTGGATGTTGGATATTTAATGATGAAAGTTTTGGACAAATTGTAATTTACATGAACTAAGATTTGATTTAAAATAAAAAAATCCGTGAAGAAAAATCAATTAAAATTCTTTCTTCACGGACGAATAACTTGTAATTTTTTTTGCCACGAATGCACGAATTTTTGTTAATGAAAATAGTAACGGTTAAATTCGTGTATTCGTGGCGATTTATTTTTTTCTCACAGATTGCACAGATTAGCACAGATCTTATTCTCAATCATCTGCGAAAATTTGTGCAATCTGTGGGAGCTTAATATCCCGCTTTATAAAACATCCCGCAAGTCTTCGTTTTTCTGGAAAGTTGCTTTTGCAAACGGACAAAGAGGAATGATCTTTTTGCCATTTTCTCTTGCAAATTCTACTGCTTTTATCAGCATTTCTTTTCCTACACCTTTTCCGTTGTAGGCTTCTTCAACTTCGGTGTGATCGATGATGAATCGGTCTTCACCTGCCCAAGTATAGGTCATTAACCCAGCTCTTCTTCCATCTATCAATGCTTCAAAGCTTCCGTGTTTTTCGTCGTTGTTTTGTTTTACGTCTATCATATTTAAGAAAATTTGGTTTGTATTTCTATTTCGTTATTTAACATTTTGTGTACTGGACAAGCATCTGCAATGGTGTG
Organism: Chryseobacterium sp. BGARF1; assembly: GCF_001677955.1. Lineage (GTDB taxonomy): Bacteria > Bacteroidota > Bacteroidia > Flavobacteriales > Weeksellaceae > Chryseobacterium. The sequence continues at coordinate 32,100 of NZ_LELA01000043.1, read as the reverse complement.
AAGTCTTTTCAGTTGTTCTTCACTCAGATCATTTCCTTCAAAACTTATGTTTCTTTTAAAAACCGCGAGTTTTGTTAAAGGGAAGTTTTCCAGCTCGACTTCTACGTCAATTTTTTCAACGTCCCATTCTTTTCTGTCGATGTACATTCTTAAAGTGGCTGCAGTACAGCTTGCCAAAGAAGTTGCGAGAATCTCAAAAGGATTAAACCCCTTGTTTTGTCCGCCTTTGTCGATGGGTTCGTCAGTGATCAGACGGTTTTCGCCTGCGACAACTTCCGTATAATATTTTGTTTTGCCTAAACTTGCTTTTACAGTTACAGCCATATTTTTGTTAGATGTTAGATGTTAGATGTTAGAAGATTTTCAAAACTTATATGTTCTTTATCAACATTATTATTTTACTTAAAATTTATGTGAATTATATGTCTAAAGCTTTTGTGGCTTTTGTGGTTAAAAAAGTCCCACAGATTTCACCGATTCACACCAATCTTAATTAAGCAATCTGATTTTTAAAACTTTCTATTTTATTATTTAAATCGTTCAGCATTTCAGGATTGATAACTCCGCTTTCCAAATCGAAATTTTCGTAAAATTTAGGTAATGAAAAAGTTTCTTTCACCTCTGCAGCAAACTGCGGGAAAAAAGTTTTTGCAGTATTCATTACATTTCCGCCTCCATAACCTCCCGGAGATGTGCTCATCAAAAACATCGGTTTATTTTGGAAAACTTTTACATTGATCCTCGAAGCCCAGTCGAATACATTTTTAAAAGCCGCCGAGTAAGAACGGTTGTGCTCAGCTAAAGAACAGAAAATAACATCGCATTCTTCAATTTGCTTTAAAAAGTTATGCGCTTCATCCGGAAACCCTTTCTTTTCAAGATCAACAGAAAATACAGGCATCGTGAAATCATTAAGGTCGATCAAATTGATCTCGTGTTCCTGAAAGTTTTTCAGAACAAATTTTACCAGCTCTCTGTTGATAGATGTGGAAGAAGTACTTCCTGCAAATGCTAATATTTTCATGTTTATTTGTTTTAAATTTTAAAAAAGAAAGATCCTGAAATTAATTATTTTTTCGCTGAATCTTCTTTTACTTTTTCAAGATAATCGTTTTCCAGATTTTTAAGTCTTTTAAAATAATTTTCTTTATCCATAAATAATTTCGGATTGTAAGCATCTCCTTCTTTCCGCTTTTTATGAAGATCAAACTGACTTGCATGTGAAGCTACCCAAACATCGAAATTTATTTTTTTCATCGCTTCAAAAGTATATCCATAATCTTTTTGAATGGTAGGATATTTTTTTACATCCGAAAATTTATGATCAATGATGATCGAAGGTAAATTGGCGATCAGAACTTTATAGTTTTTATTTCCTTCTTTGGACTCAAATAAGAAACTGCAAGATCCTTTTGTATGACCGGGATGATGAAGTAAAGTCAATACCGTATTCCCCAATTTTATTTTAGCATTGTTTTTTAAAAGAAAATCAGGATGTACAGGTTCGAAAGTAACGCCGTATTTTCCCATTTCGTAATCAGACTCCCCTCCACTTTTCAGCTCTTCTGCATCTTTTTCGTCAACATAAAGTTTTGCACCGGTTTCTTTTTTTATTTGAGCCATTGCTCCCATGTGATCATAATGAGCCTGCGTTAAAGTAAGAATTTTAACGTCTTTATATTTAAAACCCAGCTTTTCGATATTTTTTTTAATGGTAGAATAAGAATCTGCCAAACCTGTGTTGATCAAAATATTGCCTTTATCGGTCACGATAAGATAAGATGCAAGATCATAAGTTCCGACATAATACAAATTACCCACAATTTTGAAAGGTTCGTAGTCTTTTGACCATTCTGTCGGATTATTTTTAGGCTCTGTTACGGTTTGTGCAGTTCCAAAAAAAGATAGGCATAGTAAAAATAAAAGTGTCAGGTTTTTCATCTGTAAAATCGAGCTGTTTATAAAATATTGCTTCTATTTTCTGTTTAAAATGGCTTTAGGAAGCGGAACATATTCCTGTTCGTCTCCGGGAACCAAAGGAAAAGCGTCATGATTCTGGTCATTCCAGTTTACTTTTGCCTGATCAATTACTTCTTTGTCTGAATTTACAAAATTCCAGAAAATGAAACGTTCTTCATCAAAAGGTTCACCTCCGAAAAGATAAACGGTTCCGTTTTCACTCATTTCAAACTCACAAAGTTGCGTGTTTTTGGCAATCAGCAATTGTTTTGAACCGTAAGAATTATCTTCAATGTTTACTGTTCCGTCTAAAACATACATTGCCGCTTCACCATAAAGATCTTTTCCGATACTGATCTTTTGTGCTGTTTTAGTTTTAATTTCAATAAAAAATAATTTACTGTGAACAGGAACCGGAGATTTTTTACCAAAAGCTTCACCTGCAATCAATTTATAATGAACTTCGCCTTCTTCCCAAACCGGAAGGTCATTGGCTTCAATATGATGAAAAGTAGGTTCGCTTTGCTCCAAATGTTTTGGAAGACCTACCCAAATTTGAAATCCGTGAAGTTTTTTATCTGTATTTCTTAAATATTCAGGAGTTCTTTCAGAATGTACAACGCCTTTTCCGGCAGTCATCCAGTTTACAGCGCCCGGTTTTATTTCAAGAGCGCTTCCAATGCTGTCTCTGTGAAAAATAGAACCTTCCAAAAGGTAAGTTAAAGTAGAAAGACCAATGTGAGGATGTGGCGGAACATCAAGATTTTGATAATCTTTTAATTCTGCAGGTCCCATATGATCGATAAAAACGAAAGGACCAACCGCTCTTTTTTCACGGAAAGGCAACAATCTTCCCACTAAAAAATTTCCGATATCTGCGGATTTTTCTTCTAATATAAGTCCGATATTTGACATGAATATTGTGATTTTAGTTTTTGTGGATAGCTAATTTAATTAAAATTTATTCTATTTAAGGCTACTTTAATAAAAATTAAAGTTTATCGTAACCTTCAAATTTTTCGTCTACAATACGTTTCCAATCCGGATTTTTTTTGATGTATGCAAAAACATACGGACAAAACGGAAGCAGTTTTTTGCCACTTTCTTCAATATAGATCAACGTTTTTTCAACCACTGCAGCGGCAGCTCCGGTTCCAGCTAATTCAGGCTCAGCTTCGGTATGAATTAAAGCGATTCGCTGACTTGTTTCTTTATAATCGATAAATGCGAAATGACCGTTTACTTCAATTTCAAATCTCTTTTTATCTTCGTTTTTTACTAATGGAATATTTTCAAATTCTGGTTTCATGATGTTTATATTTTTAAAGTTGTGATTTTATTTTTAATTTTTGTCATTCTGACGAAGGAAAGCATAGTGAATAATCTTATTTAAAAGAGATTCTTCCTTCGTCAGAATGACAAATAGTATAATTAATAATTGTAAATTAATCTTCCAAATACCCGAATTTTCCGGTATTGAAATCTTCAAAAGCCTGCATGATTTCTTCTCTGCTGTTCATTACAAAAGGACCATGTGGAAAGATTGGTTCATTTAAAGGTTCTCCGCTGAGAATTAATACTACAGAATCTTCTGTTGCTTCAATCGTAAAGTTTTCGCCTTCATTTTTAAACAAAACCAAATGGTCAGTTTTTACTTTTTCTTCACCATTCACTAAGATGTTTCCTTCAACCACCAAAGCTGCGGTATTAAAATTGGCAGGAAAATTAAATTCTGCTTTTCCACCGGATTTTAATTTGGCATTCATTAAATTCACGGGACTGAATGTCGTGGCAGAACCTTTTATATTTTGATATTCTCCGGCGATAATTTCTACTAAGCCGTTTTCACCTAAATCTGCTCTTTTTATTTCTGAGTTTTTAATCGCCTGATATTTTGGCTTGCTCATTTTATCTTTTGCAGGAAGGTTTACCCATAGCTGCACCATCTGGAAAATTCCTCCCGTTTTTGACCATTCTTTTTCGTGATATTCTTTATGTAAAATTCCACTTGCTGCAGTCATCCACTGTATATCTCCTTCACCAATGATGCCACCGCCTCCTGCGCTGTCATGATGCTCTACTTTTCCTTGATATGCGATCGTTACTGTTTCAAAACCTCTGTGTGGATGAACTCCAACTCCGCGAGGCGTTTCTGAACCATTGAAATGAAATTTAGAATTATAATCAAGCATAATAAACGGATCCATTCTTTTCATATCTAAATGATAAGCTCCCGGAATAAAATTGTGCACTCTGAAACCATCACCTACAAAATGAGCAGGTTTTGGCGGAACTACGATTTCTATTTTTTTTGTTGTCATAATAGATGTTTTAATTTTAAACAAAATTAGAACAGTTTGTAATCAATTACATTGATGTGTGATAAGTAAGTTTGAGGGTTATAGAGTGGGAGGGTTTTAGAGTTTATTCTTGGGATTTCATGTTTCTGCCATCGAACGTATGAAGTCTTCTGAAAACTAAGCTTGATAGAATGGTTAAAATTCCTACGGTAAGGAAGGTGTAACGAAATGCGTTGTGGGTTTCATGTTTAATTAATTCAGGGCTGTTTTCGTAAATTTTTAAAACAATTAAACCAAAAGCAATCCCAAATCCGATGGCTAACTGTTGATTAACCGAAATCAAAGAGTTTCCGCTGCTCGTTTGAAAGTTTCGTAAGTCTGCGATAGAAATGGTATTCATCGATGTAAACTGTATTGAATTGAAAAATCCTAAAATAGCAATCACCGGAACAAACCAAAATATGGAACTGTGAATATCCGGAATGGCAAGGCAACAAATTAATACTCCGATAATGAATGTATTGACCATCAAGGTTCTTCTGTAGCCAAATTTATTTAAAATTTTAATGACGGAAGATTTCCCGAACATCGCAGTTAAAGCCATTGGCGCAATAATCCAACCTGAAGTTACGGCTGATTGACCGTACGCAATCTGAATCATCAAAGGAAGCAATAACGGAACCGAGCTGATCCCTAATCTTGTCGCAAGATTTCCTACGATCCCAACACGGAATGTACGCACCTGAAATAAACTTAAAGGAAAAATAGGATTGTTGCCTCTTTTTGCGTGTCGGTAGTAATAATAGAGGAACAAAAATCCTAATATGAAAACGAGTAAAACCGGTGTGATATTCTGCATGTCTCCGAAAAGTTCCAGAGAAACCGAAAGGAGAAGTGAAGCTGCTGCAAAAATCATAAAGCCTTTTAGGTCAAAATCGGTTTCCCGTGCATTGTAATTGGGCATATATTTTAACCCTAAAACAATTCCTAAAACTCCGATCGGAATATTAATAAGAAAAATCCAGTGCCACGAAAGATAATCTACCATGTAACCTCCGACAAGCGGACCGAGAACCGGGCCAATTAAGGCAGGAACGATAGCGAAGTTCATAGCTTTGAGTAATTCGTTCCGGTTAAAAGTTTTAATTAAAGCCAGTTTTCCAACAGGAGTCATCAAACTTCCACCAACGCCCTGAATAACCCTTGAAATAACCAAATGAGTAAGGTTTTGAGAAAGTGCACAAAATACAGAACCTAAACTAAAAAGTACCAAAGCAAAGATAAAAACCCTCCTTGTTCCGAAACGGTCTGCCAAAAATCCGCTTGCAGGCATGAAAACTGCAAGTGTCAAAACATAACTGATAATTGCATTTTGCATATTCAATGGAGATTCATTTAAATCTCTTGCAATTGAAGGCAGGGAAGTGTTCAGAATCGTAGAATCGAGCATCTGCATAAAAATGGCAGTTGCTAAAATCAACGGAAGAACTTTTTTTACAGTTTGGCGTGGAGAAGTTTGTGTGGGCATTTATCGAAAAATTGATATGATTTGCCATACCAATTTACGAAAAATTATAGGATGAACCTTTTAAACTTAAGATAATTACAGACTCATATGAATCAACGGATAATCTTTACCCGAACCATCTTTTTCTGATCTTCCTGTTTTTCTGAATCCCATTTTTTCATAGAACCCTATTGCCTGCGGATTTTGCTCGTTCACATCTACTTTTGTACAACCGGTTTTATCACATAAATATTGAAAAAGAATTTTTCCTAATCCTTTTCCACGAGCATCATTATGTACAAAAAGCATTTCTAAAGTATCGTCAGAAACTGCACCAAATCCTTTCGGATCACTGTTCTCAGAAATAATGTAGACTTCAAGATGAGGGAAATATTGCTCAGGAATTACTTTTTTGAAATATTGAAAATCACTTTCCGATAAAAAATCATGAGTAGCTTTTACGGCAGACTCCCAAATTTGAACCAGTTTCGGATAGTCGTCTGGAACTGCTATTCTAATAGTATAAGACATTTTATTTTTCGGTTAAATTTAAAAAATTAATCAATGAAAACGAAAATCATGTTTTCAGAATGATGAGAAAAAAAATAATTGACTAATTTTAAGTAAAAGAAATCTTATGCCTTTTTTAGAAACCATCAGCAAAATTTTAAAAATAAAATATCCAATCGTACAAGCGCCAATGTTTGGAGTAAGTACTCCGGAAATGACTGCAGCTGCTGGAAAAGCAGGATGTTTGGGTTCGTTGGCTTTAGCTGATCTTTCCGCTGAAAAATCTGTTGAATTGATTCGTAAAACCAAATCACTGACAGATCAACCTTTTGCGGTTAATATTTTTGTTCATCAAATTCCTGAAATTACCGATGAATTAAAACAACAATATTCTAAGACGAAAAAACATCTTGAAAACCTGGCTCAGGAAAATAATATTGAAGTTCATCTTCCTGAATTAGAAAATATTAAAATCAATTCTTATCATGAACAGATTGATGCCATTATCGATGAGAACTGTAAAATTCTGAGCTTTACTTTTGGAAATCTTGACCATCAAAGCATTCAGAAATTAAAAGAAAACGGAACAATTTTAATTGGAACCTGTACATCTGTAGAAGAAGCTTTGGCTCTTGAAAAATCGGGAATTGATATTATTTGCGTTCAGGGAATAGAAGCCGGAGGTCATAGAGGAAGTTTTGTTTCGGAAAAAATTCCTCAGATTGGCGGATTTTCTTTGCTTTCTCAGGTTTATGATTCTGTAAAAGTTCCTCTGCTTTATGCAGGCGGAATTTATAACGGAAAAACTTTGGCTGCTGCAAAACAATTGGGTGCAGAAGGCATTCAGGTGGGAAGTATTTTATTATGTTCACAGGAAAGCGCTTTGCAGGATTTTGAAAAAGAAAGACTGAAAAATGTCAATGAAAAAGATATTGTATTAACGAAAAGTTTTTCGGGGCGGTACGCAAGAGGAATTAAAAATAAATTTATTGAAACGATTGAAAATTCAGAATATATTTTGCCGTACCCATATCAAAATAAGCTTACAGGAGAATTGAGGAACATCGCAAGAACGGTGAAAAATGATGAGTTTGTCAATTTTTGGGTAGGGCAATCAATTGTTAACTACAGCAAACTTTCAACTCAAAATATTTTAGAAAAATTAATTAGAGAATATTCAGGATCTATTTAGTTTTAAGGCTCTCGCAGATTTAAGTGATTTAGCAGATCTAATAAATGAAAAAAACAGTTTTATGAAGTTAACGCGATAATATTTAAGCTATATTTATATCATAAAACCATACAATATAAATGAGATCACCATCACAAAATTTTGAAAAACCAATAAGAAAAAAATCAACTGCAAGAAAAATATTGAAAATCGTTGGATTCGGATTCTTAGTTTTAATCCTTGGTTTAGGCATCACAGAATATGTTTACCGAAATGAAAAAGAAACACCGCTTTATAAAATTCAACAATATTTAACGTACAGCAAAGAAGATTGGGCGAATTATGAAAACAATAAGCGAATGTTGGCAAGTTCTCCTGCAGAATCGAGTATGACCGATATTGCAAGTCCTGCTCCTGAAAGCCCGATTGATACTTTGATGTGGGAAAATGCAATTAAAAATAAAGATTTTATTCCGGATGAGGTTTTGGCGGAAATAAAAAGGTACAAAGCACGAGATTTTTCTAAACTGATCTTGGCGGAGAATAAACCGACCAGTGAAGAAGCTCAAAATGCCATTATTAGTCATTATAAAAAAGAAGTAAGTAAACTTTTAGATGAATATAAAGCCCATATTGAAATCGGAACAGCTTATAATGCACCATTGCGATCAGGAGACGAATTGGTAAGAGTTACGGCAATGGTTTCGGCGTTTAATAAAGAACGCGGAAATTTGGGAAATATTCAGATGCCGCTCGATGTGATCTATGATTTTGTTCAATATAAAACTGAACCTAATGTTTGGTATGTATCAGATCTTAGCCAGAATATTCCTTATGATTATAAGCTTAATAAAGACCCTTGGTAAAGTTTTCATTAAAGTTAATATCAAAAAAATAGCTTTCAGAAGTACTGAAAGCTATTTTTTAGTGTGTAAATTAAGAGTTTATTCTTCTCAATTATTTATTTCGTTAGATCTAAACCACCGAAATTACCTGAACTCATCATCATATAAACACCTTGAGTTTTATCTAGTACATCCCAATATGCATGAAGCTCTTCAGCGTTGGTAAACACTTTTAGGTTTTCATTTTTGAATTTATCTTTGATCAGATCCGGAGAAATCGGCTCCATTCTTTTTATTTTTAAAGCATCTTCAGAATAGAAAACAATGGCTTCATCCAATCCGTCCATTGCATGGTCATATTGCTCAAGAAAAGCTGGGTTTAAACTTGAATATGTGTGAAGCTCAAGAAAACCGTATTTTTTTTCATTTTTAAACTGTTCACAAAATGCTTTTACAGCCGCTTTTACTTTACTCGGAGCGTGTGCAAAATCTTTGTAAAGAATTCCTTTATCTTCTCTTTCTACTTTTTCCAGACGCTTTGAAGCTCCTTTAAAGTTCATAATCGCATCATAGAAATCTTCATCCATAATTCCCAAAGTATGGCAAATGTGTCTTGCACCTTCAAGATTTAATAAATTGTGCGCTCCAAAAACAGAAAGCGGAATATCGCCCATTTCCGTCTTAAGAAGTACTTTTCCGTTGCTGATTTCGTATTCAGGAGTTTTATATGGAATTTTTCTGAAATAATTTTCAGCATTTTCTACCACTTTTACTACTTCTGCATCTTCTTCATTGTACACCAAAACTCCACCCGGAGTAATGCTTGCTACAAATCTTCTGAATTGCTCTATGTAATCGTCAAATGTTTTGAAAACATTGATATGATCCCAAGCAATTCCGCTCATTAAAGCAATATTCGGTTGATATAAAAGAAATTTTGAACGCAAATCGATAGGAGAGGAAAGGTATTCGTCACCTTCCAACACCATAAAATCATTGTCTTCGGTCAGTTTTACCATACAGACGAAACCTTCCAACTGAGCTCCCACCATATAATCTACATCTTTCTGATGGAAATTCAGAACATGAAGAATCATTGAGGTAATCGTTGTTTTTCCGTGAGAACCGGCGATTACAACTCTGGTTTTAGTTTTCGATTGTTCGTAAAGAAACTCAGGATAAGAATATATTTTTAAACCTAATTCTTTTGCTTTTGCTAATTCAGGATTGTCTTGATGAGCATGCATTCCCAGGATTACCGCCTCAATGTCAGACGTAATTTTTTCAGGAAACCAACCCATTTCTTCGGGAAGAATTCCTTTTTTTTCTAATCTCGATCTTGAAGGTTCAAAAATAGCATCATCCGAACCTGTTACTTGATATCCTTTATCTTTAAGTGCAATTGCAAGGTTGTGCATCGCGCTTCCGCCAATAGCAATAAAATGAGTTCTCAACTTATTTCCTTAGTTTTTTACGTTATTGTTTATGAGTTTCTGAAATTCAGCGGTAATGTTTTCCCAATTGGTTTTGAAGTTGGGCATGATCATACTTCCATCGTTCTTGCTTCCTTCATTTACACCTTTCTTAATGTTGATCGAAGTTGTCACGTTATCATAAACTTTTTTATGATCTTCCTGAATTCTTCTGAAATTATTTTTTGAAAGTGTTTCTTCCAAATTTTTCAAATCTTCATTAGATACTTTGAAACTTTTCTTGATTTTTTTACCCTGTCCTTCGAAAGAATAATGAGCATCATTTCCTTTAATTAAAAGGTTCTCGTAAGTAGGAGCATAACCTCCGCTCTTAGAATAACTGATATCAAAATCCTGGTAAACCTTCTGACTGTTGCAAGAAAACATGGTCAGAATAATTAAAAATACGCCTAAAATCTTCTTCATTATTGTTTTAGTTTTGTGAATTGCGTTGTTCAGTTTTTTTAGCCTTAATTTCTTCATCATACGTATGTAGAATATTAAAGTCTTCGGTCTGCTCAATGGCTGTCATTATTTTAAGAAGAATCTGCTGTGCATTTTCTTTGTCGTAATCAATATCTAAAGGTTTTTTAAACTCCATGGTAGGTTTTACACCGGTCACTTTTACACGAAGTCCTTTTTTATCAAACGCTCTTCTGAATCCATTTATTTTAATAGGAATTACAATCGGGCGCTGATTTTTAACCAATTTTGCCGTTCCTTTTCTTCCCTGAGCAAAAGCAGCTGTTGTTCCTTGCGGAAAAGTAGCTACCCAACCATTATCCAGGGCTTTCATAATGTTATCAATCTCTCCAAGGTCTACCATTCGGTTAACATTTTTACCTTCAGCTCTCCAAGTTCTTTTTACGGTAACTGCGCCTGCAATTTTAAAAATTTTTGGAAGAATACCTTTATTCATAGTTTCTTCGGCAGCTACATAATAAAAATCTACTCTTGGATTTAAAAGATAGATAGGGTTTTTAATCGTGTTTAAATAACCATTATTTACTGCGCAAAATGCATGATACATCGCAGCAACATCAGCAAAATACGTTTGGTGGTTTGACACAAAAAGGACATTAGAATCCGGAAGGTCTACCAGATTTTCTGTTCCGGTGATTTTAAGCTTGTTAAAACCATTGAATCTTCTGTAAGAAATAATTCCCAGAATAAAAATAATTAATCTTTTTAAAAAATAAGGTGTTCCGAATGAATCGGTAAAAATGTTCTTCTTCGCCATTTTTCAATTAAACATAATAGTTGCAAAGTTACATTTTTTTAATCAACTGGCTGAATTCGCTTAAGATCATTGCTGTAGCTCCCCAGATAATATATCCGTTGAAATTGATGACCGGGACCTCATGACCTCCGGCTCCCGGAAGTGCCATTATTTCAGGGCTGTCTGGTAAATTTAAAAATGAGGTAATAGGAAATTCTATCACCTCTACAGCTTCACTTTGCTGCAGAATAAATTCAGGATTTTTTTTCGTGTATGAGATAAAAGGATAAACATAGAAATTGCTTGGTGGAATATAAATAGGGGAGAGCTCCCGTATGATCCTCACATAATGTTTTTCAATGCCAATTTCTTCGGAAGTTTCGCGGATGGCGGTTTCAGCAAAATCTTTGTCGAGCTCCTCACGTTTTCCGCCGGGAAGAGAGATTTGACCGCTGTGACGGTCTCTTTCGTTTGTGCTTCTTACAATTAAAGGAAAATGCCATTCATTGTCTTTTAGATATAAAACGATATTTACAGCAGCAAATTTCGGATTTTTTTCTAAAACCTGGTCATATGTAAATACAGGACGGGATGGCGGTGAGAATATTCCGTGTGCATTGTCACCTGCCAATTCTGCATTTTTTATTTTTCGTAGTAAATCTTTTCCAAAACTCATACTTCAAATTTACTAATATATCTTGTAGAAAGGAAGCGTGAAAATGTTAATTAAAAATAATTTTAATTATAAAAAGTTGGTCTTTTATTAAAAAATAGGTTGATTTTGTTGAAGTATAAGGTGTCTAAAAATAAAAAAGCCTCCAAAATCTGGAGGCTATAAAATGTTTTTTTAATTAGAATATCCGCTCAATTCTTCTTTATTAGAATTGTAGATTTTGTATTCTAAATACTTGAAAGAATCCCTAGGGATAATGGTGACCCATTTTTTATACTTCAAAAACCATTTCATTTGAATGCTTTTAAGACCTTTAGTAAGGTAAGCTTCTACGAAAGGGTGTACATGCAGGAAAAGTTTTCCTTTTTCTTTCTGCATAATGGTTCTGATGGTGTCTCCCATTTTCTCAACAATTACGATCGGAGCTACTATTTCTCCGTCTTTGTTGGGGTTTTCTTCTTTGGTGTCGATTTGTTTTTCCGGACGGTTTCTCTGTCTTGTAATCTGTATCAATCCAAATTTACTTGGAGGTAAGATCTTGTGACGGGCTTTGTCGCGGCTCATTTCTGTTTTAAAATGCTCATACAAATCTCTTCTGTGATCGGGGTTGGTCATGTCGATAAAATCTACAACGATGATGCCCCCCATATCGCGAAGACGCAATTGTCTTGCTATTTCTGTGGCTGCCATTTTGTTCACATTCAGTGCGTGTTCTTTATTGGCAGTGTTTCCGGCGGTAATATTATTTCCGGAATTGACGTCGATTACGTGCAGCGCTTCTGTGTGTTCTATCACCAGATAAGCGCCTTTTGAACTTGGAATATTTACGTGTTTTCCGAAGCTTTGTTTAAGCTGTTTTTCAACGTTATAATATTCGAGAAGAGGAATGTGGGAGTCGTAGAACTGAACGATATTTTTTCGTTCCGGAGCTATTACTTCCAGATAATTTTTCATTTCGTCTACCATTTGCTCATCATCGCAAAAGACATTTACAAAATCCTGGTTAAAGTTATCTCTCAAAATAGACGATGCTTTATCATCTTCACTCAAGACTTTAGAAGGTACTTTGTTTTTCTGAATATTCTTAAAAGTATTTTCCCATTTCTGAATCAATTGATTCATGTCATTGTGGAGGTCAGCTACTTTTTTGCCTTCTGCTACCGTTCTGATGATGACACCAAAACCTTCCGGCTTTATACTGTCAATCAGGGTACGAAGTCTTACTTTTTCTTCAGAACTGCTAATTTTTTTTGAAATTGATACTTTGTTATCGAAAGGAATCAAAACCAAAAAACGTCCTGTTAAAGAAATTTGGGTAGAAATTCTAGGTCCTTTTGTGGAGATAGGCTCCTTGGTAATTTGTATTAAAACGATATCATCTTTGGCGATGATCTTATCTACAGTTCCGTTTTTGTCGATTTCAGGTTGAATCTCGAAGTTTTTCAAGCCTGATGAAGTCTGTTTTTTAGAAACCGAATCTTTTAAAAATTTTCGGTAGGTAAGATATTGCGGGCCCAAATCCTGATAATGCAAGAATGCATCTTTATCGTATCCGATATTTACAAATGCGGCATTAAGGTTTGGAGCAAGCTTTTTTACTTTTCCTATAAACAGATCTCCTACTACAAAATCATTTTTGTCTTCTTCCTCATGAAGTTCACATAGTCTACCATCCTCCAGCAAAGCAATCTTTGTAAGATCATCTTCATGCGAAACTATTAGTTCTTTCTTCATTTTTAAAATTAAAGATAAAAAGATTGGTGATGAAATTTGAGGTCATGATTGTTCATTTCACTCAATTCCTGACTGTTTTACATAACAAAATATAGTCGGTGAATTATTAAAAACTTAAAAAACACCAACTATATTATTATACTAAAAATCCCGAAGGAGATTATTTTTTCTTATGTCTGTTCGCTCTTCTTCTTTTCTTTCTTTTGTGGGTTGCAACCTTGTGTCTTTTTCTTTTCTTTCCGCTTGGCATAATGTTAATTTTTTTTAGTAACTAGTTAATATTAATTATTTCTCTTTTTATTTTACTGCAACTTTAGTTTTCACTTTCTCCACAAAAGATTTTGATGGCTTGAAAGCAGGAATATTGTGTGCAGGAATTTCTATTGCAGTGTTCTTAGAGATGTTTCTTCCCGTTTTTGCTGCTCTTGTTTTTACGATGAAAGATCCAAAACCTCTTAGATAAACGTTATCTCCATTGTACATAGAAGTTCTGATCTCCTGCATAAAAGCTTCTACAACTTTCTGTGTTTCATTCTTTTCGGTCCCCAATTTATTTGAGATGGTGTTTACCAATTCTGCCTTTGTCATTTCCTTTGTAAATTTTAAATTTTAGGTGTGCAAATTTAGTCAAAAAAATTGAATATTAACAATTTCAGTCGAAAAATGTTTCACATAAACTACTGAGAATTCTGTGTTTAGTATAGTGTACTGCTAAAAGAAGGATATTTTTACATGCTAGAATTGTAATATCCGTTTTCTACACAGAAGCGGATGAGGTGTAGTTTTGTTTTTAAACCAAGCTTTTCTGTAAGTCTATTAATATAGGTATCAATGGTTCGCGTACTCAAATTTAGTTGCTCACCAATCTCTTTATTACTGAAGCCTTCATAGCAAAATTTCATCAGCTGAATTTCTGTTGACGAAAGCTCCTGTTGACTTTTTTTCTGACGGTTCATATATTCCTGAACGGCCAAAGGTTGCTGTTGCCAGCTTTCGGAATAGGCTTGATAATCAAATTCTTGAGAGGTGATTTGTCCTTTAATGATATCCTTTATAATATTGCTGTTTTTTTGGCAATAATAGGTGTTTGGAATATTTTCTAAAATATCTGCCATGTCTTCCTGATACGTTCCGGAATAGGTAATGATGGGGGTTTCGCTGTTGTTTTTACGGATAAATTTTATGGCTTCAATGCCACTCAAGACCGGCATGAATAGTTCGATGATAAAAACATCTTCCTGTTTTCGGTAGATTCGGTTAATCAACTCATGACCGTTATTGCAGTCATTAAGCAGCATATTGAATGGATTTTCTAAAAGCGTTTTGATCATTATCTTTTTAAAATAAAAATCGCTGTCCGCAATAGAAAATCTTACCGTATTGGTCAGTAATTTACTCATTTTATTTTCGTGATTTGGTATGGCAAAATAAAATTCTGCTCACTAAAATAAGAAAATCTTTCGAATTTGAGTCTTAAACTTCACATTAAAAAATTGTAAATTGTATTGTATGCATTGAATTTAATTTTGTGAATACATGTTTTTTTCCTATTTTCACAATCCAAATCAAATCGCAAACATGTCTTCTAACACAGAAAAAAAATTAAACAAATCTGATGTAAGATTAGGTATATGGAAGTTTATTCTTTCATTTGTTATCTTATCTGCAATTTCATTTACCAGTGTATTCTTCTTTTTTAAGAGCTATAACCGGCAACTTACAGGTGTCGATGATGAAGTTCGTGCTTACCGCGATTTACTCAATCGTGACAATATTCTTCATACACAAGTCGACAGTATCTATGCTCGAATGGAAATGCTGGATTCAGACAAAGCTTATAATGACAACTATTTACGTACTTATATTCTTGATAACGTACGTGAAGCTCAACAAATCATGGGTGCCGACAGTGCTAATAATTTTAAGCATTATGCTGTACTAATGCAGAAAATCAAGCCCATGCTTAATCTGAAAAGCCAAATTATTAATGTTTCTTTTAAACAGCAGATTGCCATACGCAACGTTCAGGAATGTCAGGGGAAATCTAATCAGATTAACAACAAAATGAAAATAGATCCTACTAGAAACTTCACAGGTAGAAGAAGATAATTATAATTAAAGTTTAGAAATTATGCAGGGACAAATTACATTATCAAAAAAAGAAAAACATTATCAGTTTTTTTACCTCATACTAATGCTTATTGTAGCACTTTTCTTTCTGGGAGTTATTTTTCTCAAAGGTTTTGCATCGCCTTTTTCTGAGGCAGATACCAATGCATTGCAGATCTTGGATCAGAAAGTGAAGTTTGATCAGCAACAAAAAATTGGTTTAAAACTAATAGATACAGCTTCAGCAAGAGTAAACAGATTATCAGTAGAAATTCAGCAACCTGTAGAAAGGAATGATGCAGAATATGCGGTGCAGGATTTAGCCAATACTTTCCAGAATGTCGTTGTTCACGATTCACGAAAAACGGCTTTCCCGCAAATAGGGAAATTCTTGAAAATGAATATGGTCGATAAAGATAGGATCATGAAGATGAACGAGACCACCAAAACATTCGAAAAACAGTTTGAAGACTGTCAATTAGGATACAAAGAAAAAAGCCAGACTCTGAGAGATCGGAATAATGCTTTAAACTCAAGATAACACCATAAAATACAAAACACATCACAAAAAATTACTATGAATTATTTTCAAAAGAACAGGAAAAACATCATTATTGGTGTAATTGCCACATTGCTTATTGCCGCACTCGTCGCATTGTGGCTGCAAAAAAAGGTCATTCATTCGGCAGATGATATTGAAGGAGTAGTTTTCCCGTCTTCGCTTTCTACAGGTGATACTTTAACGTTTCAGGATAAAACTCCGTTTGCAAAATTTAAAAAATGGGATTTTGGTGACGGCCAGACTTCAGATAAAGATAAAGGAATTCATTTTTACAATAAACCGGGATATTACAATGTTACCCTGATCATTGATAATAAATATTCTAAATCTTTCCCAATTATGGTGTCCTCAAGAGGAATTCCAAAACCGAAAGATAGCGCAGCAACAGTAACTAAGATCGATGCACAAACTCAGGCAATGCAGTATGAAAACGTACAGTTTCGTGCCCTTTCGGATGCTTCGCAGTTTACCTGGAGATTTGGAGAGACCGGAAAAATTGATGCTAAAGATAAATTGGCTATTTACGCGTTTCAAAAACCTGGAGATTATGTGGTAACGCTTTATACCGAGAAAGATTTGGAGCCTATTCAGCACCATATAAAAATTTTACAGGCGTATAATTCTATGCAGGATGAACAGCCTACTTTAGATGAATTGTATGCTAAAAAAGACAATGATTTTAAATATCATCTGCAGCAAATTGCGAATGGTAACAGCTTTAATATGCATTACAATTATCTTTTAAAAACCTATCTGTGTAATAACGAAAATGCAATTGTAAAAGTTACCGACAGCAAAGTCAATAATTTTTATCTGTATTGTGCGGGCCTTCAGTTTGATAAAAATACAGTAATACAGTCTGTAAAATTAAATTTTGATGATGGAATGACTTGTGTAACCAAAGTTGACATCAACCAAAGTAAATAAAAGAATGTTCGTTTATCGGACAACACACCAATTATAAAGAAAATTAAGATGAAAAATAAATTTCCTCTAGCGGCATATTATATAGGGCTTTCGGTTTTGCTGACCAGCTGTCAGGTAAAATTGCCATCAAAAAAAACTCCCGAGCCACAACAGTATGGGCAAATCGATAATGCTCCTGTGATCAATGGTTTTCCGAAAAAATCAGCTCCATGGATTGTTATTTCAGATCGTTCAAGAAATACAGCTTATCTCGATAAGAGTGATGAGAAATCATATAAAGAAGTGAAGTTTTTGGAGCCTTTAATGGTTTTAAAACACCGAGACGGAATGGTGAAAGTAGCAGAATATATCCCTGATGCTTTAATGAAAAAAATTTCGTCGAAATCAATAAAAACTTACGGCTGGATTCCCGAATCTGACCTTTTGCTTTGGAGTAATTCTTTGAAAAGCGAAAAGACAGGCTATCCGGTAAGAGTAGCTGTTGTTCCCAATAGTCCTGATGTTATTAAAAGTGCAGAGAGATACTATAAGAACGATTCTATTATGGTCTTTAATTCGCCAACTCTCATTGAGGCTTCGAATGTGAAAATTCCGAACGGACAGATGGTGTACGTTTATAAACAAGCGGAAAATAACAAACGCTTTTTAGTAGGAAAAAAGCCTAGTATCGATATGGATAGTATAAGTACAGGTCTATACGGATGGGTAAGTTCTAATGTAATTTCAACCTGGGGTGAGCGTTCTGCTGTAAAAATGAAAAATCCAACAGGTATTAAAGAAAGTACTTTAGGTATTCATGAAGGTTTTTCCGGAGCTGCTGATAAAGAAAACCGTACTGCTGTTTTGTTGACAGATGTTGATAAAAGACCTCCGCTTGAAAATATTTACCCTGTAACATTGGCTTTAAACGAAGAGACAAAACCAGACCTCAAAACTAAATATTTTACCAATGTTTTAGATTATAGTAAAAACTTCATTTATAATGTTTTGGGTGAACCTATTTATTTCGATAGATACAGAGAAATTACAGAGCGAAATAAAAAGGTGAATATTGTTTTTGTTTTAGATGTTAGTGCTCCCAATTTGCCTTATGCACCGATTGTAAAATCGCTTTTGCAAGATTTACAGTTGAGGTTTGAAAAGCCATCTTATTTTAATACAGTTAAATATGGAGTGGTTTTATATAAAAATAATTCTTGTGGTGATAATGTAGCTTCATCAACTTTAAATAAAGATTACAACAAGATTACGGCTTTCATGAATGATAAAATGAACGAAATGAATTGCCCAAGTAATGTAGGAAATCAACCTCTGAATGAAGGATTAATTGCGGCAGGAAATTTACTTTCAGAAATTCCTGATGAGACCAATATTGTTGTTACCATCGGTACTTCTGCTAACAGAGGAGGAAATATGTATGGAGTGATCAATTCTCTTACCCAAGCTCAGGCAAGGTTGATTATGTTTCAGACAAGCGCAAGATCATCAGATACTTATAACGATTTTGTGTTAATGGCTGAAAACATTGTGACCAATACTGCAAAAAATGTGGCAGAACTTAAAAAGCAGAAAATAATCAGTCAAAATGATGTTTTAACTAAAAATAATTTTAGTCTTGTAGAAGGTGAGGCTGGATATTTCTCTTTAGACTTCCCGAAACAAAGTATGGCTCAGGGATTTGTGATTTTTCCTAAAAAAGGAGATATCGCAGCTCCAGGTTATCTTAAAAAATCTTTAGACAGTTTAATTGCACAGGTTACTTTAGATAATACTTCGATCGATAATTCTTTACACGACTATTTCCACTCTTCGGTGGGAGCCGGGAAAACCGAGGTAGATTTTAAGTACAAATATTTGTATCCGGGATTGACGAATCCGGTTCCTTCAGGGATTGCGGCGCAGTTAATCAACTATGGAAATCCGTTTTTAGCAAAAGGATATATTCCTAAAGAATTGATGGATTATAAACAGAATATGGAAAAAGGTATTCTTGTTTCTGAGAGTGAATATGATCAGTTGAAAGCTTTCTATAAAGAAGTTTATGAAAATACAGGGGCTGCAAGAACAGACTTTAAGCAGGGAAGAGCGATGAGGGAATATATTAAATTATTAAAAAAATACAATCCAACGCTGAAATTCTTAGATAAAAGTGAATTGTATAAAAAACCAATGTCTTATGCAGTGGGAGTAAGCACAGGTTTTGATAATTCTGATGAAGAAAAAATGTCAAAATATATGCTGAAAGGCTGGACGAAATCAGATATCATTACCAATGAAGAAGCAAGAACTTATTTTAAATATTACAAAGATCTTGCGGACAGAATGCTTACGTACAGAAATAATCCTGCGGTGAAAATTAAACAAAACGGACAGGAATTTTACTGGCTTAATGAATATTTTATGCCAACAATGCTTCCTGTAGATGAGCCGGAATATACTCAACATTAATTAGTTATGACATAATAAAAAAACGGAGAATTAATTTTCCGTTTTTTTTATGTTAGAATACTTTTTGTTATCTTTGAGTACCAAATCTCACATTATGTCTACTCAATCATCATCTCATGATGGCAAACACTTCGTCGTTCAAAAAGGAACTTGCCAGTGTAACCAGGGAGACCGGTTTCCTAAGCATATCGTCAGTGCTCACAACAAACATTTCTGGAATGATTCTGCCGGAAATTCAGATTATTTAGCTGTTACAGAAGACGATCTTCAGTTTAATCCGCCAGGTCCGAGTTTTGGAAAATGTAAATTAAAACCCAGTTCGGGAGGATATCTTCCATGCGCTTATGCTCCTGCCGGAAAATGGCAGAAAACTTACGAAAAAGTTTTAGTCATGGGCAAGAAATGCCTGACAGAAGTTTCGGAACTTCAATGTACAACGGGTGGAAAAATTACGATCAAAAATCACGGACAGCGTGGTGAGATGAGTAAAAAGAATGTAAAAAATGCTGATGCAAAAGTAATCAGACATGTAAATCCTTTGGTGGATGTGAATGACTTTAAAGAAACAGTAATGGAAAGCGAAATTGACGCTTATTAATCTTTAATCTTCTCTGAAATGTCTAAAAAAGGAGTTTCAAAAATATCCGGAAATCCTTCGCCAAAAGTTGGGGAAGCTGTTACGTATACTGTTACAGATTGGTATCCTTCCACTCCTCAAAACCAAAGGAATCCAGCAAATGTTATTTGGGAGTTATTTAAAAAAAGAAACAACGGAAGATTTACATCCACCAACATCAAAAAAACGGGTGTTGGGAATTTTACATTCGGAGAGGTTGCACAAAAACATACCTATCGTTTAGAAGCCTATCTTTTTGAATCTGAAGGAAGAGGTGCATCAACAATTGAAATCAATCCTCAACCTGCAGCCGTTCCGAAAATTGAAAAAGTTGAGCTTCAGTATGTAGACGATTCGCCGGGAACGGTGTTCAGTTTTACAGAAAAAATGAGAGCTCGTGCACAATGTGTGAATTTGAATGGTAAAAAATTAAAGTTTACTCTTTGGGAAGATGATGCAACTGGCGAAGGACACGATGCAAAAAACCTTTTAATTGAAACTAAAGAAGCTACCGTAGACAGAACTGGTGTTGCTATAGCCGAGTTTATACTCACCCGAGCTTTGATGCAAAAGGCGATGCAGGGAGAAACAGACCCTAAACAACTTGAGTTTTATGTAACGGTAGAATATTTTTCTCACAAAAAACACGCAACAGATAATGTAAACATCAACAATCCTTTTCCTCCTATAAAAGGTGAGATTAGAGAAGATGAAAGTAAAACAATTCCGAAAGCAGAAGGTTCTCCTGCTGCAGAAAAACCGGCATCTAAAAAAGAAGAAAAAGGAATCTTAGATCAAGTCTCTGATTGGTGGAAAGATTTTGATCTTTGGGACTGGGGAGAAAGTGGAGGTACAGTAAAAAAAGAACAACCGCCTACTGTGCAGAAATCGGAAGGTAAATCTACAACGATAGTGGAAGAGCTGAAAGTGGAGAATACTGAGGAGGGGAAATGTGGACCATGTCAAATATTCTTAACCGTTAATGATTTAGATAATTTTATGAGTGCAACACCACATGGCTCAATTTTAAAAAAGGCTCCTTACAATTCTAGAATTCCGGCCTATATTTATTATCTCAACCAATATATGACAGAATTTGAAATAAATAAAAACTGTTACAGAAGAGCTAACTTTTTAGGGCAAGTGGCAAAAGAAACTAAATTTTGGAGTTATAAAGAAGATTTTGTTTATAAATCAAGTGTTTTGAAAAGTAAGTTTAGTAATTTTAAAACAGAACAAGGAAAAAAGAATGCTGATTTATGGGGTTATAATATAGAAAAATCTGAAATTACTAAAGAAAGAGAAATTAAAATTGCAAATTGGGCATATGCAAGAGGAAATAAAGCATCAGATTTAGGAAATAGAATTTGTCCAGAAAATGATGTAGAAAACCCTGAACAAGATGGATACAAATATAGAGGAAGGGGGTTAATCCAATTGACTGGAAGAAATAATTATACCAATTTTCAATCATGGTATAATGAAAATAAAACAAAACTTAAATTGCCAAATGCTGATTTTATTTCAACTCCGGACTTGGTTTTTGAACCACAATATATTGTTTTATCAGCGATATATTTTTGGACGAAAAATGGACTTAATGAAATTGCTGATGTAGGTGTAGAAAAAGAAACAGTTCAAAAAATTAGCAATACAATTAATTCAGGCGAAGAACAAGTGAAAAAAGATATGCGTTATGATTATGTTCGTTCAGCTCATTCGATGTTAAGTGAAAAAGCCAGAGATTGTCCTCTTGAAACTAAATATGAAATTCCAGAAGGAAAGTGGCACGATCCAGTAGATAATCCAATTTGTACTCTTTACATGCAAAGCGGCGGTGGCGGAGAAGCTGGAAAACATTGGGGATTATTTGGTCAAACAAGAAATGGTTCTGATCACGTCGGATTAGATTTATTTGCAACAAAGGGAACTAATATTTATGCTTGTGTTGATGGAACCATTTACAACAGAAGATGGCATGGCGGTTATGGAAATACAATCACAATAAAAGTCAAAAATCCCCAAGAATTTTTGAAATTCAAAAAAAATTACAGTTTGCAATATGCAAGTAAAGGAGAAATAAACAAGGGGAGTAGCTGGAGTGAAGATGGAGACATTTATTTATTTTATGGACATTTAGATTCTGTTATAGATAATAAATTTGGGCAAGAAATCACTTGTGGAGAGGTGTTGGGAACAACAGGTAGATCAGGTGTTGTGAAAGGAACATGCGCACCACATCTCCATTTCGAAGTATTATCTGATTATGTAATGGGATCTAGAAGCATAAGAACTAGAATAAATCCTGCATTTTTTGTTGATTATAAAGGATACAATGAGCAATCAGCTGCTGAGAAAAAGAAACAAGAGGATGAAAAAAATAAAGGAAAAACAGTTCAACATGATGGTGTTAAAAAACTTCCTTATGCAGATATGGACGGCTTTATAAAATAAATTAGATTTAAAAATTATGGAAAAAATACTTTTAGTTATACTGAGTATTATACTATTAAATTGCTCTAATAAGGAGCAAAAAAAGGAAATTATTGCAAACAAGACAATAACACAACCTATTAACAATAATTTTGAAGAAATAAGTAACAAAAGCAAGGTGAAAAGCAATGAAACGCTTTCCATTGCTGACTTTACAGAAACTGAGTTTGCCTTATCCTTGATATTTTTTAAAGAATCAGAAAAAACTTTTTTAAATATCAATGAGTATTATTTTAATGTCAATTGGGATTACACTATCCAAAATGAATCGATTAATAGTAATAATGTACTACTGTTCAAAAACAGTACAGAACATATTATACTTATTCCAACATTTTCGGAAGAATTTCCAACATTTCAAATGATTGGGATTAACAAAAACAAAGAATTTATAAATTATGGAGAATATACGTACAGTCTCGCTGATTTTGAAAAATTAGGAAATACAACATTTGATAAAATAAAATATCAAATTGTAAAACAAAAAGAAGGCTTAAGAATTAAGGCGTTCGACGGACAAAAAGAAATTTTACTTTCAGATTATTCAAAAAATGAAAATAATGAAGCGCATATAACTCAAAGTGAAAAAAATGAGATTATACTTTTAAGAAATGAGAATTTGAAGAAGGTAGTTCACAATATTTCATTAGACCTTAATTCAGATGGAACAAAAGAAAATTTTGAAATTAATTTTAATCAAAATACAATAAATTCATTCAAAAATCCGAATAATAAAATTTACTTTGAAAGCAATAGCTTAATCGTTAAAAAAGAAATTGAAGAAAATAATCCGCATGACTTTATTAGTTACAAATATTACTTCCAAAATTCAAATAATTCTATCGTTTTAAGTAAAGTTGATTTCAAAAAAGAAACCTATATAGAAAATGATGACTTATGTAATCTCAGTTATGTTTATCTTCCAAATAAAACAATCCACTTTTCAGAAGTGGATTTTTTTGACAAAAAGTTTTTACAATCATTAACTAGAGATATGAGTTTAAATCAAGCAATTGAAATAGTGACCAAAACAAACCAAAATTATAATTGTACTTCAAATCTTAGCACGATAGAACTCGAATTTCTTTTAGAGAAAACTTTTTTAGATGATAATTCTGTAAATAATTATAATAACTTAGCTTATTATCTTGAGCAAAATAAACAATATAAGGAATCTTGTTATTTGTTAAAAAAAATAACACAAAAATATCCAAATCGTATAGTTGCCTGGCTGAATTATGGCGATGCCTTATGGATGTTGGCCGAAAAATCATATGCAAAAAATGCTTATCAAAAATATACTTGTTTAATGAAATCTCAACATAAAGATGTATCAAAAATTCCTCAACGGGTTTATGATAGGGTGAAATAGTCTATTTTTATTTGGATTTACAGATGATAGAATAAAAGTAGCTAGAAGAATCGTTGGATGTGCGAGGGAAAAGAAATTAGAGAAGATAAAACTACTCCCAGAGCCGAAAATTCTCCTGCAGCAGAAAAGCCAGCATCTAAAAAAGAAGAAAAAGGAATCTTAGATCAGGTCTCTGATTGGTTGAAAGATTTTGATCTTTGGGACTGGGGGGAAAATGAAGGAACGGTAAAAAAAGAACAAAATCCTACAATACAAAAACCTGATGGGAGAAGTGTGAGTATTGTTAAAGATCAACCAAGTCAAATAACTGCTAATTGTGGTGAAAAATATTGTATTAAAAAAGGAGACAAAAATGAGCTAATAAGAGAAATAAATATTCGACTTTCAGGCTTTGGAGGAAATTTACCGACAGATGAATTCACAGAGAAAACTGAGAATATGGTTAAACAGTTCCAAAGAGATTATATGAAAGTACCTGAAAACGGTAAAGTTTGTGGAAATGTTTTGAGAGCTATTGATGAATTTCAGAACAAATTTACTATTGATTTCAAGGAAGCAAAATGCAAATGCGGTAAATGTACTGGTTTTGGAGATGAGAGTAATAAAGGAAAATATTTAAAAGGAAATATAGAAGCTTATCATAAATATGAATATCCCGGAATTCATAGATTCCTACTATCGTCCCTTAGAAGTGTGAAATTTTATCTTTCAAAAGACGGAAGATATAGTTTTAATAAAATAAGTTCAGGATATAGATGTAGATTTCATGCTGAATATTTAAAGAAACCCACCACTAATCATATGGGAAAAGCACTAGACTTGCATTTCAATAATAAGAATGGTAGGACTAAAGAGGTTTCTGATATGGAAGTTATAAGAAAAGATATTTTTAATAAATATCTTGGTGCAAAATGGGATTGGAAAGAACGAAATATTTTTAATTTAGAATCTACAAGAGTTGGAGCAACCACATGGGTACATTATGATGTAAGAGAATTTGATTCTGTTTATTTAGAGGATAAATTTTTTGTTAAAGATATTACTTCTCTAAATTGTAAAACTATGGTTACTTTAGCTTTAGAATTAGGGTTTACCGATACCTGTAATTGTATGGGGGGAGGGGCTGCTAAAGCTAAAGAGAAAGATACAACAAAAAAAGATAATAAATATAAATGGTCACATAGCGAATTTGGAAATATGATTGCGAAAAAAGAGTCATATAACAATTATAACAAATGTAACAAGACAGTTAAAGTTAAAGGTATTACAAAATACAAACGTGTTGTAAAAGAGGTTGACAGCGTAAAAGTTATTGAAACTACAATTAAAGAAATCCAGAAAAAGCAAGAGAATAAAGATCTTTTTGCAGTTGGTAGATATCAATTAATTCCAGCGACATTGAATGCTGCTATTGTAAGTTTAGGACTTAATGTTGATGAAAAACTAAGTGAAGAAATGCAGGATAAAATTTTTGACGAATATCTAATCACAGTAAAACGACCTAAAATTATCGCGTACCTTGAAAAGGATGGAACCGTAGAGGATGCAATGTATGCTTCAGCACAAGAATGGGCAAGTATAGGTGTAGAAAAAGGAAAACGCATAAGTGATAAAAAAACTAAAATAGACGGAAAAACCGTTATAACAAAAAGATATGCAGTAGGAGGAGAGTCTTATTATGCCGGTGATGGACTTAATAATGCCCATATCACTCCCGAACAAATAAAAACAGCACTAATTAACTCAAAAGATGAAAATAAATAAAATTTTAATATCCATTTTTTTATTAATCATTGTTGGTTGTAAAGAAAACAATACAGAGACAAAAAAAAGTATTGGAATTGATACGGCAAAAATTCAGAAAACAGACAATTCTTCAACAAATTCTAATGAACTGAATGGCTTTATCAAAGAATCTATTGTTATTAGCTGTGGTTCTGGATGTGCCATAAGTTATTCACCAGAAAATATTCACCAGCTTGGTCATAAAATAGAGGTGAAATTCAATGTAGAAATGTATGAAGATGAAGTAGTGACTGACACTTACAAGGAAATTTATACTTTTATCTATGATGATAAATACAACCTTCTCCAAGTAAAATCTGAAGGAGAAAATAAAAATTATTTAGACACTTTGAACCCCGACGCACGAGAATCTTTTGTAAATTTCGGAAATGGTTTGATAAAAAATAAATCGAATGCTAATGAAACAAAAACGTCAGCGTATGTTGAGAATCGTATAAAATTGCCTTACAATAAGACAATTAATTTAAAAACAATAAAATATAATGTTTTAGATTCTGGATATTTTAAAGGAATCACAAAATTTATTTGTGATCCAAATAATCCCAGATATTTACCCCTTCCGCAAAAAGATGACATTGAAGTAATTCTTGTTCCTCAAGATTGTGGAGATTTTCCTTATCGTTTTTATTTATTGACTATAAAAAACAATAACGTTATTGGAAATCTATATGTAGAAGGAGAATGGTATGAACCAGATGATGAAGAAAATAAAGAAATTTCATCATTTTCAATTGATAAAAATTACAATATTAAAGTAGAGACAAAGTTTTTAGATTCTTTTAAATCTGATATTTATAAAATTTCAGATAATGGTAAAATAATCAAGCAATAAAAATATTCCCATAAAGAGGAGTTGCTGGTCAGAATCCAAACCCGTCTGAAGGAGAATTGCACGATTATCAGGAGGCTCAAGGAACAATTGACGCTGAACAACCATCAACTCCTCAAGCTAATGAAGGGAAAACAGTAAGTATTGTACAAGATTCTTCGGTGGAAGAATTATTGGATGCTTATTTTGCTAAAAAAGAATACACTAAACAAACTGGTGAAGCTGCCGGAACTTTAGAATATCAATTTGGAAGCAACGGAAATAAAACGGCTACTGATGCAGAAAAAGAAAAGATCGCAAAAATTATTTTAGGAAAGCCTGCTGTAAAAGCATTGGCAGACAAAAAAGAATATACAATTCTGGAAGCCATTAAACAGGTTCTCTCCAAAGAGGTTTATAATAAAGATGAAAAAGTAAGTTTCCAAACCTTTAAACTGGGAGCCGAATTAAAGAAAATTACTTCAGCGCCTTTAGACACAAAATTATATTTGGTAGCAAAAACAGCAGGTTCAGGTTTAAGTGACAAACAGGCTACGATAATTATTAAAGAAAAAGATGGATTAATTAAAGGTTCTGCAGGAGCTGTTCTACCCATCTTAGAAATTAGTGAAGAACAAATGGATCAGGCTACTCGGACCACAGGAGAAGTTCCGGGAACCGAAAAAAGTGAGTTCACAGGGAAAATAGAAAACGGATTGGTGAAAATTCCTGTTCATCTGAGACCGAAATCGGATGATGAACTAAAGCAATGGAAGGAAAAGGTTTCCAGAGGAAAAGAAGATGGGGAATACACTTACAAATTTGGAGGTGAAAATAAAGTCACCGATGAAAATTCTAAAAAAAGAGTGGCTGAAGCCATTTTGAAAAACGCAAAAAATGGAAATACGAATAATGAAAAAATAGCTGATGCTAAAACTGCTTACATTGATGATATCGAAAAAGCTCTTGAGATAAAAACATATCAGAAAGACCAAACAATTAAATTTAAACTTTATAAAAAAGAAAAAGAACTTCTTTATCTTCAAGCTAAAGCTCAAGGCGAAAAACAACATGATAAAGAATTTTTGAAAGCGGATGGGGCTTATTTTGAGGTAGGAAATAAGTGTCCTAGGTGCGAAGCAGAAATTACTTTAAAACTAATTGAGGACTTATATGGAGTACACTCTCGATCTACAGCTTTCAGAGTAGAAGTTGTTAAATACTTAAATCAATATATTGAACAAAGGAAAAATACGGATAAACCAATACGTATTGATACTTGTTTGCGGAAAGCTCACTTTTTTGCTCAAGTAGGTGCGGAAACTTTAGGAATAAATACAGATTGGATTGTTGAAACTGATGTTATGCCATATACACCTGCTAATGTCCGAAATACTGCAGTATTTGGTGATAGGAGTGGGAAATTAGATGCAAGACATCAAGTAGAAATATTTTGTGCTGAAAGACCTCAAAAAAAATTACTGAGCTTTTTGTATGCTCAAGAAAATGGTAAAGGAAACGGAAACGGAAATGAAGCAAGCGGGGATGGGTATGTTTTTAGAGGAAGAGGTTTAAAACAATTAACAGGAAGAGGTAATTATAAAACCGCTTCAGAAACTTTACAGGAAATATTTCCTGATGAATATATAAACTTAGAAGCTAATCCAGATAAGGTAAAAGAAGCGAAATATGCTGTTTTATCGGCATTGGCTTATTGGCAAAAACATAAAATATGGGAAATTGCTGATGAAATAAAAATTTCCAACGAAGAAAATATAAAAAGAATAAGAAGAACTGTTAATGGAGGAACAGCTGGTTGGAAAGATGCGAAAAAATATTTTGAAAAAGGAATAGAGGTATTTGAGGTTAATAATTGTAGTCCTACAGAGAAGAAGTCAGATGGTAAATGGCATGATCCAGTAGATAATCCGAAATGTACATTATATATGCAAAGTGGTGGAGGTGATGAATTTGGAAAGCATTGGGGATTATTTGGGAAAACAAGAAATGAATCAGAACATCATGGTTTGGATCTGTTTGCAAATCCAGGAACGCATATTTATGCATGTGTGAAATGTGAAGTTTATGATATAAAGACTGATGGTAATGTTCCTGCAGGATATGGAAAGCAATTATTCCTTAAAGTTCTGGATAAGGAAACTTTTTTAAATCATTATAAAGAGTATACTAGATTATACCCTAATCTCGAATATAATCATATTGGAGCTTTCTCTAAAGAAAATGATATTGTTTTACATTACGCCCATTTAAGAAAAATTTATGTGAAAAAAGGATGGGTAATTTCCAATGTTGACATTCCAATAGGAGAAACAGGAGTGTCTGGAGTAACGAAAGGAGGAAGGAGAGATGGAACCGCAGCACCACACTTACATTTTGAAATTAGAAATAAAGATACAAAAAATAGGATTAATCCAGGTTTCTTTATAGATTTTAAAAATTTTAGCACAATGAGCGAAATTGAAAAAAATGAGCAAAAAAATAGAGCAGAAGGTGGTAAAATATTTGAATTTGAAGGACTAACAGATATATATATAAATGAAACAGATTATGAATAAAATTACCATTCTAATAATACTATTTTCTTTCTTACTCATTAATTGTCAAAAGAAGCCAATTCTGAAAAATGATAAAATAGATAATATTGGTTTATATAATAATCAAGATTTTTATAAAGAAGCTAAGTTTGATATAAAAAAAATAAAAAGCGTAAATAATACGGAGATGTATTTATTGCATCATTATAAAATTGCTCTAAATTCCGAAAGCGAAAAGGCAACAATTATAATTAATAATAAAACCTACCCTTTAAATTTAAATTTCACCTATGATACAAATTTGGAAAATGCATTGTCTAACATTAAAATTTTTGAAGATAGAAAATCGAATGTTTTAATTTTCATCCCAACTTTCGGTTCAAATGATGAATATACCTATCAATTACTTTTAGTGAAAAATAATTTACTTTATGAAAATACAATAAGTTACTCGGTCTTCAACAATAGTTCAATGCAAAAAAATATTGTTATAAATGAAGAAAATGAATTATTCAACATTAGAATTGGAAAAGTTAATATAAAAACAAAATTTATAAAACAGCTCACAAATTTATCCAATCAGGGCGTTGTCACAAAAGAAGAAAAAAGTTTTCCTTCGAATTTAAAAGGATCTTGGGCGGTAAATTGTCAAAATGAATTAACTGAGTTAAATATTAATAAAAACGAAGGATTTTTATCATTATATGATTTTAATGCCATTTATATTAATTTAAAAGTAGAGAAATCTTCAAAAAAAGATGAATATGTATTAAAATTTGCTAGTACATCTTCTCAACGAGATTACTATAAAAATATGCTAATGATTGTAGATGAAGACATTTCAAAAGATGATATTATAGGTAAATTAGTTATAAAAAAAGATGGAAAAGGTGAACTTTATTGGTCAGGTTTATACAACATTAAAAAGAAGAAATTAGAATTTGTTGGGAATGATTTTCTTTTAATTAAAGAAAATGGAGGTAAAACACCTTTAATTCTTGAAAAATGTGAATAAGATTTATTAGAAGAAATAATTAAGAACAAAATGAATAATGTCATAAAATATTTTGGTGATGAGAAAAACCTCATTTATAAGGGCTATAAATATTAATCCCGATCAGACCACACAAACAGGAATTTAATATGAAAAAAGTAACCTATATCTATATACTGTCAGTTTTATTAACTTTTTCATCTTGTGGTAAAAATACCAACAAAACATTAACTGATTCCGAAAAAACCAAAGTTAACTCAATAGAACAGCTTAAAAGAACAAAGGGACAAAATGATATCTATATAAATAGAGAATTTAACGAAATGACAGAACTTGTTGACGTAAAAACCTTAAAATTCAAAGAAACTGCTATTGATAGTATATGGTATGGTTTATATAATATAACAAATAGTGAGAATTATATATTTGCAGTTCATAAGTTTTTGCAAAATCCAGATGTTGCAAAGTATCGAATTATGGATACCGTTAATCTCAAATCAAAATATATTGATGTGAAAATTGAAGAATTTTCTAATCACAAAATTTTAAACTTATTGTTGGATGAAAAACTTGTAAAAAAATGGACATTTAAGTTGAATTCTAAAAATGAAAAAAATAGCGTCAATGGAAAAGAGAATCAGCTTCGTACAATAACTGATGATAAACAGCTATTTAAAACCGCTAATTTTACTTACTTTATTAAAACAGTTTCCTTTACTGAAGAAAAGAAGCCGAGAGCTCTCCAAATAAAAATAATTAATAAAAGTGCTCAAAATCAATTGATTAATTTTAATCCTGAATATATTTATTCTGTACCAGAAGAGGCGGTTTCTTTTTTTAATGATCCAGGTATAAATCAGAAGATCAATAAGCAAAACTTACCGGAATTTATAATTGTGGATATCAATTTCGATGGCTTAGAAGATTTCGTTATTGCAAACTATGTGGGTGGAAATGCAGGAACACTATATGCATATTTTATTCAGGATAAAGACGGAAAGTTCAAAATTGATCATTACTTGACAGACCAGGTTAGATTTTTTCCAAGAAATATAGATTTTAAAAATAAAACGTTGACATTTTTACATTTGAGTGGCTGTTGCAGCCAAGTTAACTTCAAGGTTCATTTACAAAATTCTAATAAATGGAAGCAAACTTTTTATGAAGAAAAGCCTTTGTGATATTTTTGAAAAGATGTGAGACTAAAGTATACATTTTGCTATAGATTTATACGCTCCAACTGGAACTCAAATTTATATTTGTGTAGATTGTGAAGTCAATGAAATATATACTTCAGGAGGAGGTTACATGAAAACAAATTTGATCAAAATGGGAATGCAATTAAATAAATTTTTCTTAATAATTTTAGTCTTATTTTCTTCGTGTAAAGGAGATGCACAAGAAAATTATGTAGTATCAAAAAAAACTAAACAGACAGTGACCACTGCAGGTATTAATTTTTTTGATAAAAAATATGCAGCTCAATACACTATGATTGTTGATGAATCTACTCCTGCAGATCATCCTATAAAAATATTTTTAGATTGCACAGATAGCTATTTCACAATTCATTATATTCCAAAAACTCAAACATTAGAAGGTTATTGGAGAAATCAATATTTCAAAAATAAAGATATTGATAAAATAAATTTTGAAACGGAAAGCAAAATAATTGAAAAGAAAATAAATGAGAGTAGTAAGGATTATGCAATTTTCTGTTACTATGTTCCTTCAAAATTTCTAAAATCGAATGCTGGGTGTTCTAGTGAAAGTGTGTATTTGGATGATAGAACAAATGCTGAAATTTATTATTATGATAATCAAGAAAACAAATGGAAATTAATTAAGCAAAAATTATCAAATATTCTTCCTAAGATACTAGAATCGAAATATTTTAAGACTAATTTTCCATCGTATTTTTCTCAAAATAAATGTAATCTCACCCATCTTAAGTACACTCAAAAGTAGAGCTTTTGGTTAATAATTTCTTGTTGTCGTTGTTAAAATTTTGTTGAAATGT